>NZ_CP162412.1:1200000-1800000 GCF_040931995.1 Pelagovum sp. HNIBRBA483 | reverse complement strand
TTCTTGCGCAGGTCGATAGCTCCGTCGGCGGTAAAACAGGCATTAATACGCGCCAGGGGAAGAACCTCGTTGGTGCTTTTCATCAGCCGGTTAGTGTTCTTGCTGATACCGCGCTCCTCGACACGTTATCTGAGCGGGATTTTCTCGCCGGCTACGGTGAGGTGGTCAAATATGGCCTGCTTGGTGATGCCGCTTTCTTCGAATGGCTTGAGGTGAATGGCCCGCTCCTCGCAAAGGGAGATCACGATGCGCGCAACTACGCGGTGCGGCGCTCCTGTGAGATGAAGGCCGACATCGTGGTGCGCGATGAGACGGAGCAGGGGGACCGCGCGCTTCTTAACCTTGGGCATACATTCTGTCATGCGTTGGAAGCCGCTACGGGCTACTCTGACCGCCTTCTACATGGTGAAGGCGTGGCAATAGGCTGCGCCCTTGCCTTCGAGCTTTCCGCCCGTCTGGGGCTATGTTCGCAGGAAGATCCGAGCCGAGTGCGCGCGCACCTCAAGGCAATGGGAATGAAAACCGACATTGCCGATATCTCGGGTGAGCTTCCTAATGCCGACGGTTTGTTGGCGCTGATGGCGCAAGACAAAAAGGTTCAAGACGGCAAGCTGCGGTTCATCATGGCACGCGGTTTGGGCGCTGCATTTGTAACCTCGGATGTACCCAAGGATGCGGTGCTTGCTGTGCTGAGTGATGCTCTAAACGCTCGACAATAAAAAAAGCCAGCCGAAGTGGGCTGGCTTTGATGCATCAATTTTCGAAACCTTAGAAGGGGATTTCGTCGTCCATGTCGCTGCGGCCGCCACCTTGCTGCGACGATCCACCGTCGAATCCGCCACCACCATAGCTTCCACCGCCGCCATAGCCGCCGCGATCATCACCATCACCATCACCGCCCCCGCCGCCGCTGTCGTTGCGTCCATCAAGCAAAGTGAGCTCGCCACGATAGGGGCGCAAGACCACTTCCGTTGTGTACCGATCTTGCCCGCTCTGGTCCTGCCATTTACGGGTTTCAAGCTGGCCTTCGATGTAAACCTTCGATCCCTTACGCAGATATTGCTCTGCGATCCGGCCAACAGGTTCAGAGAAGATTGCCACGGAGTGCCATTCAGTGCGTTCGCGGCGTTCGCCAGTGCTCTTGTCCTTCCACGTCTCGGAGGTGGCGATGCGAAGGTTAACCACCTTACCGCCGTTCTGGAATGTGCGGACTTCAGGGTCGCGCCCGAGATTTCCAACGATGATAACTTTATTGACAGAACCGGCCATGCACTTGCCCCTGTATTTCGAATCTTAGGATTTTGTTCGTCTCGTTACACCACTCTGAGAGCGTTAATGAAAGCTGAATTTGTTGATAATATCCTATAACCCGATCAAATTTCTAATCTCATTTGGTGAGAATCCCTCGTCGCGGTACTTGCCAATTGCCCGCGCATCGTCCCGTTTGGCGAGCCGTTTCCCCGTCTCGTCCCTGATAAGCCGATGGTGATGGTAATCCGGTACTGGCAGGTTCAAAAGGTGCTGAAGCAAGACATGGATTGGTGTCGCCGGTTGAAGGTCTGCTCCACGCACAACGCGTGAAATCTCTTGTTCAGCGTCGTCGATGACGACCGCCAGATGGTAGGCAACCCCCATATCCCGTCGCGCCAGCACCACATCGCCAATGTTCTCGATCAGCGTCTCGGTTGCGATTTCGATCACGCCCCCGTCTTCGCCAAACTCTGCCCATTTCAGGACTTTCGGCACTCGCGCGACTGCCTTGGCCATGTTGAGGCGGAGGGCGAGGGCAGGGCGCCTTGGAGGGCGGAGTTTATCACGACAAGTACCGGGATAGACAATACCGTCAGCACCGATGACAGGTGCCCCGCCTTCTTGCGGCGCCGATGCAGCTTCCTTGATATCACGCCGCGAACAATCGCATGCGAAAAGGAACCCATCATTCCAAAGGCGGTCCAACACTTGCTCATAGGTTTCTTGACGCTCTGACTGCCGCATGACCGGATCAGGCCATGACAGGCCCAGCCATTTCAGGTCAGTATAGATCTGCTCCTCCCAATACGCGCGGGCTCGCGTTTGATCGATATCTTCGATCCGCAGAAGGAACTCACCGCTCTCGGTCTGCGCGAGGTTATACGCGGTGATTGCCGAGAACGCGTGGCCGAGGTGCAATGGGCCGGTAGGTGAGGGTGCAAATCGGGTCTTCATAGGCGCCGCAGCAAGATCACGTCGGCGTTCATGCCGCTGTTTTCCAGATGCGGGCCAGTTTCTCTCGCCACCTGTGCCACTGTGCCATCATCGATGGTCGATTGAAGGCAGGCGTCAAATCGGCCATCAGCCAGAGTTGGATCGTTGAACGAAAATACCAACAGTCCTCCAGGTGCTAGACACGAAGCGAGGAGGGGCACGGTTTCCGGAGGCGCGGCGCCGACGCTGATGACACCGGCCGCAACGATTGCGGCATAATCACCAGCGCGCGCGGGGGGGTGTTCAGGCTTAGATTTCCAAAGGCGTTCGTATACACCCTTCGCTTCCGCGATAGTAATCATTTCTTGAGAGATATCAGTCCCATGCAAGGGGCCAATTCCAACATTTGCAAGTGCTTCGCCTGACACGCCGGTCCCGCAGCCGTAGTCGAGCACTGGGCCGTGTTGAGCAGGAAGAAACCGCGTTAGCATATCGGCAATGCGGGCAGGGGTACGGTATCCACGCGCGGCGATATCTTCATCATAGCTCGCAGCCCAATTTTTGTAGACCGAGAGTGTTTCTTCGACAGATCGCTCTGTCCAAAGATGCGGTTCAAAACGCGGAGTTTCGCTCATAACGCAAAGCTATGAGCAAAAACTAGGCTGCGTCCAGTGAGGATTGCGCCAGCCAAGAACTCCAATCCGCCTTGGCCCGATCAGTATATCCCTTGTAGCGCTCTTTCCGTCCGCGACGACCACCCTTGACCCCATCCAGCGGTGGAAACAGGCCAAAGTTGACGTTCATCGGTTGGAAGGTCTTGGCATCCGCCCCGCCGGTAATGTGTGAGACAAGAGCTCCCATCGCGGTTGTCACAGGGATAGGCGGAAGCGTCTGGCCGCAGATCTCGGCCGCCGCCATGCGTCCGGCGAGCAGACCAATTGCGGCACTTTCGACATATCCCTCAACGCCGGTGATCTGACCGGCAAACCGGATGTTCGGTTTGGAACGCAGCCTCATTTGAGCGTCCAATAGCGTTGGGGAATTGATAAATGTGTTCCGATGAATGCCGCCAAGCCTTGCGAATTGCGCATCTTCGAGGCCCGGAATCATCTTGAAAACAGATGTTTGCGCGCCGTACTTCATCTTGGTTTGAAACCCGACAATGTTGTATAATGTTCCCAATGCATTATCGCGTCGCAACTGCACGACTGCATAGGGCTTCTCATCGGGGTGATGCTTGTTCGTTAGGCCGATGGGTTTCATTGGCCCGTGACGCAGTGTCTCGCGCCCCCGTTCCGCCATCACTTCGATAGGAAGGCAACCGTCAAAATAGCCAGCTGTTTCGCCTTCGTGGAATTCAGTCTTGTCAGCGTCGAGCAGCGCATCAATGAAAGCCTCGTATTGGGGCTTTGTCATCGGGCAGTTAATGTAGGCCGTGCGTTCTTCCTCAGTGTCCCCTTTGTCATAGCGGGACTGGAGCCAAGCAACATCCATATTCAAGCTGTCGAAATAGACAATCGGCGCAATCGCATCGAAAAAGGCCAGCGCATCGCGTCCGGTTTCGCGCGCGATAGCGGCACCAAGCCCTTCCGATGTAAGCGGGCCTGTGGCAATGATCCAGTGCCCGTCCTCGGGTAGATCAGTGATCTCCTTGTAGGAAATCTTGATATTCGGGTGCGCCTTGAGGGTGTTTGTGACCGTTTCCGAAAATGGATCGCGGTCCACCGCCAATGCCCCGCCGGCGGGAAGCCTGTGGCGCGCGGCAGTACTCATGATTAGACCGTTCGCCTGACGCATCTCCCAGTGGAGCAGGCCAACCGCGTTTTGCTCGTCATCATCAGATCGGAACGAGTTTGAGCAAACCATCTCGGCAAGATTGCCGGTCCGATGTGCAAAAGTCCCAACTTTTGGGCGCATTTCGTGAATGACGACCTGTGCGCCTGCCTCTGCAGCTTGCCATGCGGCTTCTGAGCCGGCCATGCCGCCGCCAACGATATGTATCTCTTGTGTCATAGCGTGGACATAGGGTTTTTACCGCGCGATGGAAAGGGCCGCGAACGGCCCTTCAGTAGGTCACTCCCTCATGCTTCGGCGTCATTCGACACTTCAATAGGTTCACCTTCAGGTACCTCTTCATCGCCTTGATCGGCAATCCAAGCAACTGAGGCAACCTCTTCGCCTTGAGCCGTATTGAAAACGCGCACACCGCCTGCGCTGCGTGAACGGAACGAGATGCCTTCAACCGGAACCCTGATCGATTGGCCGGTGGTCGTGACCAGCATGATTTGATCCTGCAAATCGACAGGGAAGGAGGTGACGATCTCGCCACCGCGCATGGCCTTATCCATTGCAGTAACGCCCATCCCGCCGCGTCCCCGAACAGGGTAATCATGGCTGGATGACAGCTTGCCTGATCCATTCGCGGTGATCGTCAACAAGAGGTTTTCGGCTGCGGACATTTCGGCGTAGCGCTCTGGGCTGATTGCGCCTGCGACGATATCGTCGTCTTCTTCACCCTCGGCTTCATCAGGTAGGCCAGCCATAGCGCGGCGCATCTTGAGATAGGCAACGCGCTCCTCGGGGCTTGCTTCGAAATGATGTATGACGGACATCGACACCACGCGATCCTCGCCCGAAAGCCTGATACCGCGAACGCCGGTAGATTTGCGCCCCTTGAAAACGCGAACATCGGTGGTGGCAAAGCGAATTGCACGTCCGGAATTCGTGACCAGCATAATGTCATCATCTTCCGAGCAGATACGCGCATTGACGAGGCTTACCCCGTCAGACAATTCCATCGCGATCTTGCCGTTCCTCTTCACATTGGTGAAATCGGAGAGCGCGTTGCGGCGCACATCACCTGCCGAGGTCGCAAATACGATTTGCAAATCGTTCCACTCTTCTTCAGGGCGATCTACCGGCATAATTGCTGCGATCGAGACACCTTGCGGAATGGGCAGTATGTTCACAATGGCTTTGCCGCGCGAGGTGCGGCTGCCAAGCGGAAGCCGCCATGTCTTGAGCTTGTAGGCCATCCCGTCGGTTGTGAAGAACAGCAACTGCGTATGCGTGTTGGCCACGAACAGCGTGGTGACGACATCTTCGTCCTTCGTCGCCATCGACGACAGGCCCTTGCCACCGCGCCGCTGGGAACGGAAATCAGCGAGGGCTGTACGCTTGATGTAGCCGCCTTGCGTGACGGTCACGACCATTTCTTCGCGCTCGATGAGGTCTTCGTCCTCAAGGTCACCGGCCCAGTCAACGATTTCAGTCCGCCGATCGACGGCGAAAAGTTCGCGCACCTCACGCAGCTCGTCGGAGATGATCCCCATGATCCGCTCGCGGCTCGCGAGGATCGCAAGATATTCCTTAATCTTTCCGGCCAGTTCCTGAAGTTCATCAGTCACTTCCTGAACCCCGATTTGGGTCAGTCGCTGCAAGCGAAGATCAAGAATGGCGCGCGCCTGAAGCTCGGATAGATTATAGGTTCCGTCGCCGTTGATCGTATGGGTCGGATCGTCGATCAGGCGAATATATTCCGCGATAGATGCAGCGGGCCAGCGCCGAGTCATCAATTTTTCGCGTGCGTCGGCCGCATCTTTGGAGCCGCGGATCGTCGCGACGACCTCATCTACATTCGACACAGCAACAGCCAAACCACACAAGATATGGCTGCGCTCGCGGGCCTTGCGTAGTTCATAGGCCGTGCGGCGTGCGACCACATCTTCGCGGAAATCAATGAAGTAATGCAGGAAGTTCCGAAGTGTGAGTTGTTCTGGTCGGCCGCCATTCAGCGCAAGCATATTGCACCCGAAAGAGGTCTGCATCGGCGTGAAACGGAACAACTGGTTCAGCACGACCTCGGCTGTTGCATCGCGTTTCAGCTCAACAACCACCCGAACGCCCGCGCGGTCGCTTTCGTCCTGCACATGTGCGATGCCTTCAATGCGTTTGTCGCGTGCCGCCTCTGCGATCTTGTCGATCATCGACGCTTTGTTCACCTGATAGGGGATCTCGTCGATCACGATGGCGAACCGATCCTTGCGGATTTCCTCGACATGCGTCTTGGCGCGGATCACCACCGAGCCGCGCCCCTCCAAATACGCTTTTCGTGCACCCGAACGCCCGAGCATGATGCCGCCGGTGGGGAAGTCTGGGCCTGGTACGAATTGGATCAAATCTTCGGTCGAGAGATCCGGATTGTCGATCAGCGCGAGGGTTGCATCGACAATTTCGCCAAGGTTATGCGGCGGAATATTAGTCGCCATGCCCACGGCGATGCCCCCCGCGCCGTTGACAAGCATGTTGGGGAAACGGGCAGGTAAAACAGTAGGTTCACGGTCTTTGCCGTCATAGTTGTCTTGGAAATTGACGGTATCTTTGTCGATGTCCGCCAGCAGATAGGCTGCGGGCTTATCCATGCGCACCTCGGTGTAACGCATGGCGGCAGGGTTATCGCCATCCATCGAGCCGAAGTTGCCCTGACCGTCCAGAAGCGGCAGCGACATCGAGAAGTCCTGCGCCATCCGCACGAGGGCTTCGTAAATCGCGCTGTCACCGTGGGGGTGGTATTTACCCATCACGTCACCCACAGGGCGCGCGGATTTTCTGTATGCTTTGTCGTGCGTATTGCCTGTCTCGTGCATCGCATAGAGAATGCGGCGGTGGACCGGCTTAAGCCCGTCGCGAAGGTCCGGAATGGCGCGGCTGACGATCACGCTCATCGCGTAATCGAGATACGACGTCTTCATTTCATCAATAATCGAAATCTGCGGCCCAGTATAAACCGGGCGCTTTTCAGATTCGTTATTGTTATCAGTATCTTCCGGAGTATCGTTCACGTTTTCTGCCTGTCTGCACGGTGGCTCTAGATATTGACTACAGAGGTATAACAGACGCCGGATGTAGTGTGCAATGGGCTAGGCCCTGATGCCGGAAACGCCACCCCATAATATGACTAATACTCTGTTTTTATTGATTTAAAATTATTTCTTGGCACACTGGTGTCAGGGCGATTGCAGATCCCATAACAGGGGGAGTCAAGACAATGACCGAAACAGAGCTGATGTTGCGCGGATATGGGCTTACGACAGCGGAGTTGTTTTATTGCCTTCCGGATTACCCGCGCGTCCTGAATTCGTTCATCTGGCAGGAGTATGATCTTGCACCGGACCACCCAAAACTGCTGGCATTTATAGATTTCTGGCGCGATGAAATTGAAGGGCCGCTACACTCAGTCAGGTTTGTCCATCGAAAGATGATCTCTGCCGGAGAATGGCGCCAAATCGTTGGTGAATTCACCTATCATTGATTTTGGCACCCCGTCACCCGCATCATGCTGCTTGCGCGCTTCGGGCGCGTTCCAGCATGCCGAATAGATCACGCGGGTCGTCGGGATCTGCGAGCATGTCGAGCATCTCGCAGAAGTTGGTACCCTGAACAGCTTGGTGAATGTAACGCAAGGCGCTGAAGTCTTCGATCGCGAAGCCTACGCTGTCAAACAGTGTGATCTGTTTGTCATCGGTGCGGCCATTCTGTTGACCCAAAATCACCTGCCAAAGCTCGGTAACGGGGTGATCGGCCTCAAGTTGCTGGATTTCCCCCTCGATACGCGTCTGGGGAGGGTATTCGACAAAGATATCGGAGCGCAGCAGGATATCGCGATGCAGCTCTGTTTTGCCGGGGCAGTCGCCCCCGATTGCGTTGATGTGGATGCCGGAGCCGATCATGTTGTCCGTCAATATCGTCGCGTACTGCTTGTCGGCGGTGCAAGTGGTTACGATTTGTGCGCCTTCGACGGCCTCTTCGGCAGAGTCGCACATCACAACCGTTAATCCGCTCGCAGCCAGATTTGCTGCGCATTTCCGTGTCGCGGCGCTGTCGACATCATAAAGGCGAATAGTTTCGATGCCGCAAACCGCTTTAAAGGCGATGCATTGGAACTCGCTCTGAGCGCCGTTACCGATCATCGCCATCGTCTTCGCGTTCTTGGGGGCAAGGAGCTTCCCTGCGAGTACGGACATTGCTGCTGTTCTCAGAGCAGTCAGCAACGTCATCTCCGTCAACAAAATCGGATAGCCCGTTTGGACATCCGCGAAGAGCCCAAATGCGGTAACGGTCTGCAAACCTGTCTTGGTGTTTGACGGGTGGCCGTTTACATATTTGAAACCGTAATGCGCGCCGTCAGACGTTGGCATCAGCTCGATCACACCAATATCAGAATGCGAGGCAACGCGCGGCGTCTTGTCAAAGTCGGGCCATCTGCGGAAATCGGCCTCGATAAAGTCAACCAATTCGCAAATCATCGTTTCAAGCCCGCGCGCATGCACGAGGCGCATCATGTTTTCAACGCTGACGAAGGGCACCATGGCCTTTTGAGAGGGGAGAATCATGCAAAGCTCCGTGTTGGACGGTCAAAAATACGTCGTCCCAAAAGTGATGCCGTAAGGTCGACCATCAGGGATGCTGTCTTCCCGCGGTCATCGAGGAAGGGGTTCAACTCAACAAGGTCGAGCGAGGTCACAAGGCCGCTATCGTGCAGAAGCTCCATCGTTAGATGCGCCTCTCGTACTGTCGCACCCCCAGGAACAGTGGTGCCGACCGCGGGCGCGATGCTTGGATCGAGGAAATCAACGTCGAGCGACACATGTAGCCGTCCGTTTGCCGCTGCCACGCGCTCAAGAAATGCCTCCAAGGGTTTCTTGATGCCGTACTCATCGATCAACCGCATGTCGGCGAGGTCCACGTCGAGCGCTTCCAGTGCGGCTTTCTCTGCGGCGTCGACAGAGCGCAGGCCGATCATACAGATATTTTCGGTCGGTACCGTTGTCTCAAGCTTTGGGAAGTGCTCGAAGCCGCGCTGCCCGGTGATGTAGGCCACGGGCGTTCCGTGCAGATTCCCGCTATCGGTCGTTGCAGGCGTGTGAAAGTCGCTATGCGCGTCCAGCCACAGCACGAATTGAGGCGCATCCGCTGCATGCGCGACATTTGCCATTCCAGCCACGGAGCCAAGCGAGAGCGCATGATCCCCGCCCATAAACACCGGGAGTGTATCCGCTGGAAGCGTTTCAGCTGTGCGTTTGAGTGCGCGCGTCCAGCCGATCGTTTCGGCAAGCCCGTGAATGGAGGAATTCGGTGACGACACGCTATCAGCTGCAACGCTGTCAGGGGCAAGATTGCCAGAATCCGTGACGCGGTGTCCCAGAGAGGAAAGCGCATCGACGATACCTGCCGTGCGGTAGGCATCCGGCCCCATAAGGCATCCCTGCCGCCGTTTGCCTGAGTCGATCGGTGCACCGATGAGTATGATATCTTTCGTAGCCATGCGCGTATCATGGTTTCAAATCGGGGATGACAGAAGCGGTCAAATTGCTCATAACGTTATTTAACTGATCAAATTGGATACTTTAAATGGATGATTTGGATCAAAGGCTGATCGCACTTCTAAAGCGGGACGGGCGCGCATCATTGTCTGAGCTTGCGGCTGACCTTGGTGTAACCAGAACCACCGTGCGTGCGCGCATGGCGAAACTTTCGCATGACGGGGAAATTGCAGGCTACACCGTTTTGACGCGGAGCGATGTCGCGGCAAGCCCCGTTCGCGGTTTGATGATGCTGGGCATTGAAGGGCGGGGAACCGAGAAAATCATCCAGCGGCTTACCGGCATGCCGGAAGTGACAGCGGTGCATACCACGAATGGCACTTGGGATTTGATTGCGGAAATTGGGACCGGCACCCTCGAAGCGCTGGATAAGGTTCTCTTCGCGATACGTCGTATCGACGGTATTACCCGCAGCGAGACAAACCTGCTGCTGTCCACCCGTCGTGCCGTTCGGCGCTAAATCAGGCGCGAAGGATGCGCCAAGCGGCGTAAAGCCAAATACCTGCGAGGATGAACGAGAATAGCGCGTTCCAACTCGGCATGGAGAGGGATAGAAGCTCCCAGCTCACTTGATCGCACAGGATCAACTTCGGCCCTGACGTGGCGAGCAAGTCGCCGCCGGTTAGTCCACCAATGCCGTCACCGGCGCTCGTGCAGCTGGTCGGGCCTTCCCACCAATCCCGCTCAACGCCGGTGTGATAGACTCCGATGACAGCGGTCGTCAGCGCAGCGGCGCCGCCCAGAAGCGCGATAAAAAAGACAGGAACAAAGAATCCTATCGCCCCCAACGCTATCGCCACGCCGTGCGGCCATCGCTGCCAGATGCACATGGCACAAGGCGCATAGCCAAGCGCCTGAAAAATGAACGCACCGATCAAAAGAGCCAGAGATCCAGCACCCGCAAGGACGATCAGGTTTCGAGGGGAGAGCGTATTCATAGATATTTCACCAGATAGAAGCCACCTACCAGCAAAACACAGAACAGCACGAACAGGTAGCCGAGATAACGTTCAATGAAGGTGCGGATCGGTGTCCCGAACTTCCACAACAACGTAGCGACGAGAAAGAACCGCAGTGCCCGAGCCAGCAACGCCGATATCACAAATACGGGGAGGCTGAGTTGGGTTGCGCCGGATGCAATCGTGATCACTTTGAACGGGAAGGGGGTTACGCCCGCGATCAGCACCGCCCAAGCGCCATATTCATTATAACGGCTCGCGAAATCGTCAAAATACGCCGCTTTGCCATAAAACTCCAAAACCGGCCTGCCAATCGTGTCAAGCAGACCAAACCCGATGTAGTAACCGAGAAGTCCGCCGAGAACCGAGGACACCGTTGCGACCGCTGCAATCAGGAATGCGCGCGAGGGGCGGGCGATAATCATCGGGATCATCAAGACATCCGGCGGGATTGGAAACACCGAGCTTTCGATGAAAGCGATGAATGCCAGCGCCCACAGGGCGTACCGTGTGTCGGCCAGCGACATTGTCCAATCGTAGAGCCTGCGGATCATGCGAAACCTCGTTTTATCGCCACGGCTTAGGCCATGACTGAGGGAGAAGGTCAAGCATCACGATCCTGCGTTGACGACGCTGTTCGAGAGCGCTAGAGGGTGTCGCGAGCCGGTGTGGCGGAATGGTAGACGCAGCGGATTCAAAATCCGCCGATGGCAACATCGTGGGAGTTCGAGTCTCCCCACCGGCACCACAAGAAAACGGCGCCCTTGGGCGCCGTTCTTTTTTATCTTATAGCATCCCAGGCTACTGCTCTGCCGCGTAAAATGCACCCGTCGTGTAAGAGGTCTCGGTACCACCTGCTGGCGTCAGTGAGCCTGTCACCCCATCTTCAGAAGCCAATGTAAGCTTGCCGTCACCGTTCATATAGAAATCACCATTAGCGTTGAACGAGAGCGTATAGTCGGTGCCACTAGCTGAAATGCTGCCGGAACCTCTTGAGGCGACAGTCGTACCTGTGATCGTGCCAGTCCACGGTACCGTTCCGCTAAAGTTTTCTTTAATCGCTTGAAGCGGATTTTCAGCAGTGCCGTCGATGAGGCGAATTTGAGAGGCGTCGCCATCAAAGGTGCTAGCGCCAAAATCAACATTGGCATCTAGGTCGGTGAGAATGAATTCGGCGTCGGTGTCGCCGAGCGCGAGGTGCCCTGAAAAACTGGCGGTGCCCGATGGACGAATATCATCGGCGGTAGCTTCTGTGTAGTTCGGCAGGTCATTCACGACTTCCTCGATCGCTTGCGCATCTTCCAAAGTCGCAAGCAAAGAGCATCCTGAAAGAAGAATCGGAGCTACCAAGAGCGGAAAGGTTTTGGTTATCGAAATCATGGTCGGTGTTACTCCGTTTAACTATGGGGCAGAATCATACTGTGCGGGAAATATGCCGCCTGTCCATAACTGGGGTCAAAATAGCGCCGATTTGTGGCTCTGAACGGCAACAGCGCGGCAGTTATCGGGGCGAACTATACTTTTGATCATTCGCCTTTTGACACGCATAGGGTGTTTTTTGGTCTTCAATTTTGACACAATCAGTGCATCGGACGCCTATTGTTCCCCCTAATGCGAATTGCGTCCAGATTGTGTCGATACATGGATTGTTCCCTCTTTGGAGACAACAATTTCTTAAAAAAGGAGCTTATGGCACTCAATTGCCTGATGCTTTAGCAATATTGGCCTTTATTGTTCGCGCTTGCCTGACAATCCCATCAGCTACGCGCCTAAGGCGCTCTACCTAAACGTGAAATGTGGCAAAGGGTAGCACAGTTTGACACAATTTTTCCTTTATTCGAAAGGCTAAGGGGTATATCCATTTAGGTAGCCCAGCTGGGGGGCGTTCGGCCAAATGGGGTGGCCGGGTCCAAAACCAAACTTCTTGGACCGAAGCGAGTCTGCATCGTGGTCTTTCCACTTTGCGTGAATTGGTTGTCCATCGTTTTGGACGGCAGGGATTGTTTGTGCGTGAAAGTAGGCGCGCCCATTCAGTAACGATAGACCGTGTTGGGGGAAGTAAAATGACTGATCACGTTGAGCCTGTAGGTGGGAACAGCTCCACTTTGGCCACTTCGGATCTGATGGTGACGCGCACCGGGGGCTTTAACTCAGTTTCTTTCGTGGATGATGGCGCAATACATGGCGAGGTTCTGCTCGACAGTGGCGCGAGGATGCAATTTCAGGATCTTGAGGCAGTAATCCCGTGCTTTACGCCCGGGACAAAGATTGCCACGCCGCGAGGTGAGCGTCCAGTGGAAGAACTGCGGTCTGGTGATCGCGTAATCACCCGCGATAACGGATTGCAGGAAATTGCCTGGGTCGGCCAGATTCAGATGCCTGGAACGGTGTTGAAGGCAAATCCGCATCTGAAGCCAATTCTAATCAAGGCAGGTTCGCTGGGGAACGGGCTTCCTGAGACAGATATGCTCGTTTCGCCAAACCATCGCGTACTCGTCGCAAATGATCGTACACATCTTTTCTTTGACGAGAGCGAGGTCTTGGTCGCTTCAAAGCATCTACTTGGCACGGCGGGTGTTCATGAGGTCGATGTGATTGCGACGACATACATCCATTTCATGTTCGAGCGGCATGAAGTTGTTTTGTCGAACGGGGCATGGACAGAAAGCTTCCAGCCGGATGACTTCAGCCTGAAAGGTGTCGGAAATTCCCAACGGAACGAGATCTTTGAGCTGTTCCCGGAGCTAGAGGAAAAGCGTGGCGTTGCAGCCTATGAAACCGCGCGCCGTTCGCTGCGGGAAGAGGAAGCGCAGGCGATGTTCCAACCATAACATCTATGTGTCCACTATTGATTGTTTTGCAGCGCGGGGTCGGAGACGGCCCCGCGTTTTTAATATCGCCCGCCAGTGTAACCAGCCCGCCAGTTTTGCCATTCTTCCGGCGTGTCGAGATCGGTCGTGGCTTTAGCCGCCCGCAGCAGTATTCGCCGCGGCGCATCATTCTCCAGTAATTCAGCCAGCCCTCTGTCCCCAGATAATCCCTCGGCCTTCGATAAGTGAGAATGAGGAACGAATACCGGATGGCCCTTGCCCCCCGTTTCATCCGTTGCGCGAGTTACGGTATCAGGCTTCTTCGCGACCTCGCTCGCGAAATGTATGAGGTCATCCGGTTCTAGTTCGGGTAGGTCAGCAAGGACGATAATCATCCCGTCATAACGCGCGGCAGCTTGAGCGCCTTGTCTTATGGATTCTGACAGGCCGTTTTCCGGCTGTTCGATCACAAGCACGCTCAGGTTCTGATGCGCAACCAGCGTCAGGGCAGTTGCGCGCGGTAAATTTCCGGCGGGGATCGTGACGACCACAGGAAGGCCCGTTGCCAAGGCCACGCGCGCTTGGCGTGCAATTAAGGGCAGCCCGTCGACCTGCTCGAGAAGCTTGTCTTTCTCTCCCATGCGACTTGAGGCGCCAGCTCCGGGGATGAGGATAAGCGGTGTCATTGAAACTTGATACCATCAGCGTCAAAAATCGGCTCCCGAAGGATCCTTGCCGCACGCCGCTCTCCGAGAATTTCGATTTCCACCTCCAAGTCATCACGAATCTCGACTCTCGGAACGAGGCCGAACGCTATTGAGCGTTGCGTATGGTGGGAATACCCACCCGATGTGCAGAAACCTTTTACCTCTCCGTCAATGAAGATTGGCTCGTAGGCAACCACGTCTGCATCGTTGGCGTCCACTTCGAATACGGCGAGCTGACGGTCCGGTGGCGTCGCGCGTTTGGCCTCGGCAACGGCTCGGCCGACAAAGTCAACGTTCTTCTTCCATGAAATGAACCGATCCATCCCTGTTTCGGCAGCCGTATAGTCGGGTGAAAATTCGCGCATCCATGAGCCGAAATAGCGATCAAGCCGCAGGGACATCATCGCGCGCATCCCGAATGGCCTCATCCCGAACGGTGCTCCGGCGTTCCAAAGTGTTGCCCATAGTTGGCGCTGGTCCATCGGGTCACAAAAGATCTCAAAACCTAAATCGCCAGTGTAACTCACACGTTGCACGATGCAGTCAACTTGACCGACAACTGTTTGAATTACGTCGAGGAAGCGCATGCTATCCACATCACTGCGCGTGCATTGTTTCAGCACTTCCCGCGCCCTAGGCCCGGCAATCTGGAAGCCGGTTAGCTTGTCGGATGTGTTTTCAATGATCACGCCATCCGATTGTTGGCTCAAGAACCACCGCATATGAATTGCCTGCGCTCCGTAAGACGCCGTCAGGCGGAAATCATCCTTTGCAACGCAGGAGATCGTGAAATCACCCAGCAGCTTTCCCTTGGGCGATAGCATCGGTGAAAGGCTCATGCGTCCGGGCTGCGGGACGCGCCCCGCCATGATCTTATCGAGCCAAGCGCGCGCATTGCTGCCGCGGACTCGGAACTTCCCAAAGTTGTGAACCTCGTTGATACCCACGTTTTCGCGAACGGCGGCCACCTCACGGGCAGTGGCATCCCATGCATTGGAGCGCCGGAACGAAGGTGTTTCATGGCGCGTCTCGCCATCTTTAGCAAAATAGTTTGGCACTTCGAGGCCGAACTGATGCCCCCAAACCGCTCCCATGCTGTCAAAAATATCATACATGGGCGTCGTTCTATGAGGACGTGCCGCTGGAAGCTCTTCATTCGGATAGGAGACAGAAAAGCGGCGCTGATAGTTTTCGATCACCTTGGGGCGCGTATAGCCGGGCGTGATCCAATCCCCAAAGCGCCCGACATCCATCGCCGTTACATCGCGCTCGGGCTCTCCTTCAATCATCCACTGGGCGAGGGTGAGGCCCACGCCGCCTCCCTGGCTAAAGCCCGCCATGACACCGCAAGCAGACCAATAATTCCGCACACCCGGTACCGGCCCGACGAGCGGATTTCCGTCCGGCGCAAAAGTGAACGGACCGTGGATCACCGACTTTATTCCAGCCCGTTCCAAGACAGGGAAGCGTTTGTATGCGAAATTGATGCTCTCTTCGATCTTGTCGAAATCATCGGGTAGGAGCTCATGGCCAAAGTCCCACGGGGTGCCGTCAACCGCCCATGGGCGGCAAGGTTGTTCATAAAAGCCGATACAAAGGCCGCGCCCTTCTTGGCGGAGATAGCTTTCACCGGCAGGATCCATAACATGCGGATGCTCCGTGTCCCGCTCATAGATTTCGGGCGTTTCGTCTGTCACGAGGTACTGATGTTCCATAGGATGGAGAGGGAAGTATATTCCGGCCATCTGGCCAACCTCACGCGCCCAAAGCCCGCCGGCATTGACCACATGCTCGGCGTGGATTGTGCCTTTGTCAGTCACCACGTCCCAACTGCCGTCCGCGCGCTGGTTTGTTGCAATAACCTTGCAATGCGTCTCTATGGTTGCACCGCCCATTCGCGCGGCTTTCGCGTAGGCATGCGTCGTGCCGGATGGATCAAGGTGGCCATCGAGTGGGTCATAGAGTGCGCCGATGACGCCTTCCAGATTGACGATAGGCGCAATCTTCGCAATCTCATCTGGGCCGACGATCTCTGTCTCGAGCCCCATGTAGCGGTGCTTCGCACGTTCCGCGACGAGCATATCGAACCTGTCCCTGTTGTCGGCAAGCGTTACACCGCCAACATGGTGCAGGCCGCAAGACATGCCGGTTATTTCTTCCAGTTCTTTGTACAGTCGGATCGTGTAGCCCTGAAGCGCCGCCATGTTGGTATCGCCATTCAGCGTGTGAAATCCCCCAGCTGCGTGCCATGTTGAGCCTGACGTCAATTCCGACCGCTCAATAAGCATGACATCGCTCCACCCAAGTTTTGTCAGGTGATATAAAACAGAACAGCCGACGACCCCGCCGCCGATGATCGCCACGCGCGTGGTAGATTTCATGGAATAACTCCGAATTGTTTTCAGCATCATGGCATCACTCACTTTGCTGAATTGCCTCGAAACGACAAATCGTGTCGCCTTGAGGCAAACCCTGGCAGGAGACAGAGGGCAGTCTCGGCATCGACTCAAACTGTGCCCGAAAGGCCCGCGATATGAAGACTCACGCACAAGCCGTTGTTATTGGCGGTGGTGTCATTGGTTGCTCAATCCTCTATCATCTGACCAAACTTGGTTGGAGTGACGTCGTTCTGCTCGAAAGAGATGAACTCACCTCCGGCTCCACCTGGCACGCCGCGGCGAATATCCACGGTCTGCACGACAGTACGAATATCAGCCGTATTCAGCACTACACGATGAACCTGTACAAGGATCTGGAGGCTGAAACGGGGCAGGGCTGTGGTGTCTTCCAGCCCGGTTCGCTTTATCTTGCTCAGACCGAGGCCAGAGAGCATCAGTTGCGCTTGCAGGCGGCTAAGGCCAAGTTTTACAAGATGAACTTCCATGAAATTTCGCGGGATGAGGCTGAGCGACTGCATCCATTGGTAAATTTCGACGGGATTCGCTGCATCATGTATGAACCCGATGGCGGTAATGTTGATCCTTCCGGCGTGACAAATGCTTATGCCGTTGGTGCGCGGCAACGCGGTGCGGAGATTCATCGTTTTACGCCGGTGACGGCAACAGTGCAGCAACCGGATGGCAGCTGGATTGTTGAAACGCCAAAGGGAAACATCCACACCCAATGGGTTGTCAACGCGGCGGGCCTATGGGGGCGGGAAGTGGCACGGCTGGCAGGTATCGAATTGCCGCTCCAGCCCACCGAGCACCAATATTTCGTGACCGAGGCCATCGCCGAAATCGAGGCGCTCGATCGCCGTTTGCCGTCCGTGGCTGACCGCGATGGCGAGTACTATTTGCGGCAGGAAGGAAAGGGCTTGTTGGTCGGCGCCTACGAGCGTGACTACCGCCTCTGGGCCGAAAACGGCACGCCGCTCGATTTCGCGCATGATCTGTTCCCAGATGATCTTGAGCGGATTGAAGAGAACATGATGCGCGCGATTGATCGTGTACCTGCCGTTGGGATGGCGGGGATCAAGCGCGTCATAAATGGACCGATGATCTGGTCGCCTGACTCGAACGTGCTTTACGGTCCACATCCCGATCTGCGGAATTACTTCTGCTGTAATGGCATTATCCCAGGGTTCAGCCAGTCCGGTGGCATGGGCTTGATGGCCGCGCAATGGATGATCGAAGGCGAAAGCCAGTATGATATGTTTGCATGGGATGTCGCGCGCTTTGGCAAATGGGCTGATCATGCGTTCACCAAGGCGCGTGTGGGCGACCAGTACGCGCATCGTTTCTCTATCCATTTCCCCAACGAGGAACGCGAAGCAGGTCGTCCAGTGCGTGTTCGCCCTGTTTATGAGCGGCAACAGGAATTGGGCGCTGTGTTTGGCCTGAATTACGGTTGGGAGCATCCGCTGTGGTTCGCCGATGCGCCAGGTGCGAAAGATACCAACGGCTTCACGCGGCAGAATTGGTTTGAGCCAGTGGGGCGGGAATGCCGTATGCTGCGAGAGTCTGCAGGCATTATCGACATTTCCAACTTCGCCAAATACCGCGTCAAAGGTGCGAAAGCGGATATTTGGCTCAATGCCGTTTTTGCCAATAATATGCCTAAGGAGGTCGGGCGCTCCTGCTTGACGCCGCTCATCGGGGTTCGCGGCGGTATCGCAGGTGATTTTACTGTCACTCGCCTCGCAGAGGACGAGTTCTGGATCATCGGTTCAGGTATGGCTGAGCGCTACCACCAGCGGTTCTGGGCAGAAGTGCCCTTGCCAGACGGTGTGACTTTCGAAAGCTGTACAGAAGATTACTGCGGATTCAACGTCGCGGGTCCGCAGTCTCGGGCCTTGCTGCAACGCCTGACGAACGCATCACTTGAAACTGAAGCCTTTCCTTTCATGCGTTCGAAGACCATCGAAATTGCCGGCGTGGAAGTCGTGGCTTTGCGCGTCTCTTTCACGGGTGATCTCGGCTGGGAGCTGCATTGCCAGAGCGAAGATCAACTGCGCCTGTACGACGCCCTTCTTGAAGCAGGAAAAGAGTTCGGCGCTGGCCCTGTCGGTAGTCGTGCGCTGATGTCCCTGCGGGTTGAGAAAGGTTACGGATCGTGGAGCCGCGAATACAGCCCCGAATATTGGCCACAGGAGGTCGGCTTGGATCGTTTGATCAAGCTCGAAAAGGATTTCCTGAACAAGGACGCCTACCTCAAGCTAAAGGATAATGCGCCGCGAGAGCAGCTGTCGCTCATTCATGTGCAGAATGTCAGCGATGCGGATGCGACTGGCGGCGAACCAATCTTTCTGCCCGACGGCACACCTGTCGGTCGCGTCACAAGCGGAACTTTTGGCTACACCGTCAACATGAGCCTAGCGCTTGGATACCTGAAGGGCGTTGCCCCAGGGGCAGAGGTCGACGTCATGATCCTGGGCCAGCCGCATCGCGGTGTGGTTTTGGCCGAGCCACCCTTCGACCCGAAAGGCGAAAGGCTCCGTCACTAGACGGAGCCTTCACGGCACGAAATCTGCGCTGGTTAAGGTATGATGCGGGAATATTTGATGCCTTCAAGCGAGGCACCGATGCGGATGCCTGCCTGAGCAAAAACCACCGCGATAACAGGCGACCGCGTCGTCGTCGTGTCGGCGCGAATGCCGTCGCCGGTGTCGTTGAGGGCGTATTCTATGTCAGCACCTGCCGCCCATCCGCTGGATTGGCGGAAGTTCATCAGCGCCTCATTCGTCATGAAAAAGAGCACATGGCTGAACTGCTGCGCACCAATTTGTAGCCCAGCGCTGGCGCTAGCTGCGGAGTAATAGTCCACCGTGGTTCCAGAGATCTGGAGCGCGCCGCGCCCATAGGAGCCGCCAATCCCGAAACCGGCTTCGGTCATCACCGGCATGACGATCATACCGGCCGATTTTTCTGCCAGATCCCGCGTGCCGGGATAGGTCTGGTACATGTAGTTGAGGGTTCGCTGAACCCGTGCATCGATTGTCTGCTGGCCTGAACCGCCGATACCATTGCTACAGGCAGCTAATGCGCCAGCAGCGACGGTGCCCAATGCAAAATTCCGTCGTGAAAGAATGCTCATGATTTGCCTCACTAATTTGCCCGTCTAACGCGGGATTTTGTAGTATATTAGCTGTTGTTTGGTTGCCTGTCACGCGGTTCGAAGAGGTAGGCGAAGTTCAGCCATTCAGTGCCTTTGCGGCGTCGATGGCAAAATATGTTAAGATACCGTCGCACCCGGCACGCTTAAATGCCAAAAGGCTCTCTAACATGACCTTTTCGCGATCAAGCCAGCCGTTCTGCGCGGCGGCGGTCAACATCGCGTATTCGCCTGACACTTGGTAGGCAAAGGTCGGCACGCCAAATGTGTCTTTTGCCCTGCGGCAGATGTCGAGATACGGCATCCCCGGTTTCACCATCACCATATCCGCGCCTTCGGAAATATCGCGCGCGATCAACCGCATCGCTTCATCGGAGTTTGCAGGCTGCATTTGGTAGGTTTTTTTATCCCCTTTGAGGGCGGAAGAGGCACCAACGGCATCGCGGAACGGGCCGTAAAAGGCGGAGGCATATTTGGCGGAATAGCTCAGGATCGCGACGTCAGGGTTGTGGTTTTCCTCAAGTGCTGTGCGGATGGCGCCGATGCGGCCATCCATCATGTCTGACGGGCCAAGAATATCCGCACCTGCCTCGGCCTGTGCCAAAGCCATTTTCACAAGAGCATCGACGGTGCGGTCATTGACGATCTCACCGTTTTCGACAAACCCGTCATGCCCGTTGATGTTATATGGGTCCAAAGCGATATCTGTCATTACCGCCATTTCGGGGACAGCGTCTTTGATCGTGCGGATTGCTCTGTTCGATAGGTTGTCGGGGTTCCATGCTTCGGCGCAGTCTTCGGTCCGGTGCTCCATCGCGGTATATGGAAAAATGCACATTGCCTGCACACCGAGATCCGCCGCTTCGCGAGCGGCTTCGGCGATGCGATCCACCGTTTTTCGTGTCACCCCTGGCATCGAGGGAATGGCAGTCTCGTCATCCGACCCTGCCATCACAAAGACCGGCCAGATAAAGTCAGCTGGCGAAAGATGATTCTCGCTTACCATTGCTCGGAGTGCTGGCGATTTCCGCAGCCGCCGCAGGCGCGCTGCTGGAAAAGAGGGAACCAGTGGTGTCATGCCGATGATCTTTCTGTCGCTTTTTCTGAATATGGTCGATATTCCCAATTGCTGACTATGGGCAATCCTTTTCGGGAAGGCTAGTTTTGGTTCAAATAAACGGAGCGGTGTTTCTTGGACTGGACGCAAACAGTTTTCGAAGTGATCGATATGCGATCCTTTTCCAACCTTTGGTATTGGATTGCGCTTGCTGTTTTCTGGTCGACAGCGAGCCACTGGGTGCTTGGCGTTCCTTTCGACTTGATTCAACGCGCCGCTCGCCAAGGCGGGCAGGCAGAAGGCGACTTGCAGGATCTCGTTAGGATCAACGTGAACCGTCTGCTGTATATCGGTCGTGGCGCGGGGATATGGCTGCTTGGATTTGTCAGCTTTTTGCACACAGCCCTGATCGTGCTTGGCTGGTGGTATGATGTGGAATTTGCGCAGGCGCTTGCGCTCATCGCAGTACCGATGTCGCTCGTGGGGGCCGTGAGCCTGTCGACCGCACGGTTCATTGAAACGTCAGCACCAGAAGGCGCGGATTTGCAAAAGATCCTCATGCGACATCGTTTAAAAACGCAAATCATCGGCATGATCGCGATTTTTGTGACTGCTATGTGGGGCATGTACCAGAACCTCGCCTCAATGCCCGGTTTCTAGCGATAAAAGCTTTGTCCGGATGTTGACTCCGGCCCCCGCGCGCGTAGGTCAGGCGCTATGGCTGAGAAAAACAGAATAACCGTCGGCGGTGCCCCCGAGGGCCTTGATGCGCAACTGATCTTGCAAGAGGTGCAGCGTGGCGCGGCACCCGTTGTGCACATCTGCCGCGACGACAAGCGCTTGCAGTCTGTGCAGGAATCACTGCGCTTCTTTGAACCGCAAATGCCTGTTCTGACATTCCCCGCGTGGGATTGCCTTCCCTATGACCGCGTGTCGCCAAACCCCGATTTGTCTGCGGCGCGGATGGCAACGCTGGCAACGCTTTGTCACGGAGCACCAAAGCAGTTCGTTCTTCTCACGACCATAAATGCGACAATGCAAAGGATTCCTTCCCGCGCTGTCATCAAGAATTCGTCCTTTACTGCCCGCGTCGGCAGCCGGATCGACGAAGCTGCACTGCGATCCTATCTCGCGCGCATGGGTTTCAGCCAAAGTTCAACGGTCATGGAACCGGGTGATTTTGCGGTGCGCGGCGGGATCATCGATATATTCCCGCCGGGCGAGGCCGGTCCGATACGGCTCGATCTTTTCGGGGACGTTCTGGACGAAGCCCGCCGCTTTGATCCGGTATCGCAACGAACGACCGAGAAGCTGGAAATGGTCGAGCTGGCACCTGTGTCAGAGGTTATTCTCGATGATGCGTCGATAACCCGTTTCAGGCAGAATTACCGCATCGAATTCGGCGCTGCGGGGACCGACGACCCCCTTTACGAAGCGGTCAGCGCAGGGCGCAAGCACGCTGGTCAGGAACATTGGCTTTCGTTCTTTCATGACGGGCTGGAGACGCTCTTCGATTATTTACCGACCGCCTCTATCACGATGGATGATCAGGTAACTGCCGCCCGTCTGAGCCGTTGGGATAGCATAATTGATCAATACGAGGCGCGAAAGTTTGCTCTCGAACAAAAGGGTAGGGTGGATACGGTCTACAAGCCGGCCCCGCCAGCCGGTCTTTATCTGGACGACGGCGCGTGGGAACAGGCAGTAGAAAGTCGACGTATCCTTCAGTTTAGCCCTCTGCCCAAGGCCAGCGGCCCTGGGGTCATTGATGCAGGTGGCCGGATCGGGCGCAATTTCGCACCTGAGCGACAGCAGGAAAAAATCAGTCTTTTCGGTGCGCTCGCAGATCATCTGCGCAAAAAAATGCAAACCGGCCCTGTGGTCATCGCATCCTATTCGGATGGCGCCCGCGAGCGTTTGGCAGGCCTGATCGAAGATGAAGGTCTGGCTGAAACGATCCAGATTCAGAATTTCAACGGCATCCGTGGGCGCGGTTTGCACCTTGCTGTCTGGTCGCTGGATCACGGTTTTGAAACAGACTCACTCACGGTGATTTCAGAACAGGATGTTCTAGGCGACCGGCTGATCCGCCAGACGAAGAAAAAGCGCCGCGCAGAGAACTTCCTAACCGAAACCCAAAGCCTGCATATCGGTGATCTGGTTGTCCATGTGGATCACGGCGTTGGGCGTTACATCGGTTTGGAAGTGCTTACCGCTGCCGGCGCTGCGCATGAATGCCTTGCGCTTGAGTATGCGGAAGGGGCGAAGCTTTACTTGCCTGTCGAGAACATCGAACTTTTGTCGCGCTTCGGGCACGACGAAGGGTTGCTGGATCGCTTAGGCGGAGGTGCTTGGCAGGCGAAAAAAGCGCGGCTGAAAGAACGCATCCGCGAGATGGCAGAACGGCTGATCCGCGTTGCAGCCGAGCGCGAACTGCGCACTGCGCAGGTTCTCACCCCGCCAGATGGGATGTGGGATCAATTCCTATCCCGCTTTCCATATCAGGAAACCGATGATCAGCTGCAAGCGATCAGTGATGTTCTGGACGACATGGAAAGTGGGCGTCCCATGGACCGCCTCGTTTGTGGCGATGTTGGCTTCGGTAAGACTGAAGTCGCCATCCGCGCGGCATTTGTAGCTGCCATGTCAGGCGTGCAAGTCGCGCTCATTGCTCCAACGACCTTGCTTGCCCGCCAGCATTATAAGGAATTTGCCGAGCGTTTTCGCGGCTTTCCAATCAATGTCGCGCCACTGTCGCGGTTTGTCACCAACTCTGATGCGAACAAGACGCGCGAAAACCTCGCCGCAGGGCAGGTGGACATCGTCGTCGGCACGCACGCTCTTTTGGCAAAAAGCGTCAAATTCAAGAACCTTGGCCTTCTCATCATCGACGAGGAGCAGCATTTCGGCGTTCGACATAAAGAACGGCTCAAACAACTTCGTTCGGATGTTCATGTCCTCACTCTGACGGCTACGCCAATTCCGCGCACGTTGCAGCTTTCGCTTTCGGGCGTGCGTGAATTGTCGATCATCGGTACGCCACCGATCGACCGTCTAGCGATCCGCACCTACGTCAGTGAATTTGACACGATCACTGTTCGCGAGGCGCTGTTGCGCGAGCATTATCGGGGCGGGCAAAGCTTCTTTGTCGTGCCGCGTATCGCTGACTTGCCAGAGATTGAGGACTGGCTCACCCGCGAAGTGCCCGAGGTGAGTTTTGTGGTGGCAAACGGGCAAATGACACCCACCGAACTCGACGACCGAATGAACGCCTTCTACGACGGTAAGTACGATGTTCTTTTGGCAACAACCATCGTCGAGTCCGGGCTCGATATTCCGACCGCCAACACAATGATCATTCATCGCGCCGATATGTTCGGCTTGGCGCAGCTTTATCAAATCCGTGGCCGTGTCGGGCGCTCCAAAACCCGCGCCTATGCTTATCTCACGACCAAGCCACGCGCGCGTCTGACCCCTGCTGCAGAGAAACGCCTCCGCGTTCTTGGGAGCCTCGATACACTCGGCGCTGGCTTTACGCTGGCCAGTCAAGATCTCGACATTCGCGGCGCGGGCAATCTGCTGGGCGAAGAACAGTCCGGCAATGTGCGCGAGGTGGGTTACGAGCTCTATCAGTCCATGCTCGAGGAGCAGATCGCCAAGATCCGGTCTGGCGAGGCCGAAGGCATCGTCGACGACGGCGACCAATGGGCGCCACAGATCAATCTCGGCGTTCCCGTGCTGATCCCCGAGGAATATGTTCCCGACCTTGATGTGCGTCTCGGCCTGTATCGCAGGCTTTCCGATCTAACGACAAAAGTAGAACTGGAAGGCTTCGCCGCTGAGCTTATTGACCGTTTTGGCAAATTACCCAAAGAGGTGAACACCCTCATGCTGATCGTCAGGATAAAGGCAATGTGCAAGCGTGCTGGAATCTCTCATCTTGATGGCGGGCCAAAAGGCGCGACGATCCGCTTCCACAATGATAAATACGTCTCACCCCAAGGGCTTGTTGAATTCATCAATGATCAACGCGGCTTGGCGAAGGTAAAAGACAACAAGATCGTGGTGCGCCGCGACTGGAAGAAGGACAGCGACAAGATCAAAGGCGCTTTCGCCATCGCGCGCGATCTGGCTGAAAAGGCTGTTGCCGCCAAGAAAGCAAAAGCAGCGTCCTAGTCAGTCTCCGCTTTTTCTTGCTCCATGATCTCGGAAATCACGGTTTCCCAAAGATGGGTCGGTTGGGCGCCGGGTACAGCATGTTGCTGACCCACAATAAACATTGGCACACCAGTAATGCCCATCTTGCGCGAATGTGCGTCGCGCGCGCGGATATCCTCGATATCTGAGTCCGATCCGAGCAAGCGCCGCACAAGCGCCGCATCCATGCCCGAGCTGTCAGCAATATCCGCAAGTACGTCTCGATCTCCGATGTCGCGGCCGTCCTCGAAATAGGCCTTGAACAGTGCCGAAACGATAAAAGTCTGCTTTTGTTCGATCCCTGCCCAATGGATCAGGCGATGTGCATCAATTGTGTTTGGCGTTTTCTGGATCTGATCAAGATTGAGCTTGATACCGGCCTTTTCCGCATGCTCCGCGATCGGTGCGTAAGCATCGACAGCTGCTTTCTTCCCTCCGAATTTTGTTTCGAGATACTCGCGGCGATCCATCCCTTCGGCAGGCATTTCTGGGTTCAGCTGGTACGGGTGCCATTCGATTGCAAATGGGTGATCTCCTGCCTTTTCCAACGCGCGATCAAGATAGGCTTTGCCGATATAGCACCACGGGCAAATCGGATCGGAAAGAATATCAAGTTTGACCATTTTGGGACTCCCAATCCTGACGCAGCTTACGACGCAGAAGTTTGTTGTTTGTGCCTCGGGGCAGCTGATCAACCGCGATATAGGCGCGCGGCACCTTGTAGCGGGCCAATCGAGTGCGTGCAAATTCTTCGAGTTCAGCGGAGTCGATTGCTTTATGCGCCTTATAAAAAAGGCCAATAATCCCGACCCCTTCGTTCACGGTGAGTTCACACGCCGCCACCTCGCTGATTGCGGCATGTTCGAGCATCGCGTTTTCAACCTCGAGTGGCGATACACGAAACCCGCCTGCATTCATCATATCATCAGCGCGGCCAGCATATGTGATTGCGCCATCCTCGCCCATCACGCCGAGATCCCCGGTCAGGAACCATTCACCCTCAAACTTGTCATTCATTGCTTCCTCATCATCAAGGTAGCCAATCATCAAGCCAAGGTCGCTGCGGTGGACAGCAATCATGCCGTGCTCATTCAAGGGAACCGCTTTTCCAGACTCCCTGATCGAAATCCGTCGCCCGTCCTGCGCGTAACCGAGGCTGGCGCTTGGTGCGGGGCGGTCAGGTGAGCCTGAGATAAAAGTCGAGCATTCGGACATTCCGTAAGCTTCGTGGACAGCCGTGCCGGTTGCGTTGATCCACGCTTGTCGCGTCTTTTCGTGCATTTTTTCACCGGCTGAAAGCCCGTGCCGCAGCTTCGGGAGGGTAGGGAAGGTGCCCCTCAACATTTGACGGTAAACACCCGGTGCAGCGGCAAATAACGTTGCATCATGGCGCTTGAGGAGGAGCGGCAACTCCTGCGGTGTAATACCCGGCGCGGGGATTAAGGCGGTTGCACCGATGCTCCAAGGGTCCATCAGGCCAGTGCCCAATGTGAAGGTCCAGTTAAAGGCACCCGCGTGCAATATCCGATCGGATTGTTTGAGGTCGTACCACCCGCGCCACATCATGCGCCGCGCCCAGATCGCTCGATGCGCATGGACAACGGCGCGCGGCGTGCCGCCAGTGCCGGAGGTAAAAATGATATATGCAGGGCGGTTAGGATCACCCAGAACGATGTCCGCCTCGGGCAAGTCTTCCCATGTGCGGAACGTCGTGACATCAATCACCGGCCAATCGCCATTCGGGAGCGCAATCTGCGCCGAGCCAACAATGATCAATTTGGGGTTGGTTTTCGCGGCGAGTTTTGTGATTTCGGGCGCGGTAAGCTGCGGCGAGGTCGGGATCGGTATCATGCCTATCGCAATCGCACCAAGAAATGCGATGGGGAAATCGGGCGTATTGTCGAGCCTGAGCATGATCCGGTCGTCTGCCGAAAGCCCCGCCTGCAAGAAACCGGTTCCTGCTGCCAGTACCGCCGATTTGAGGCGAGCGTAGCTCCAGCGCTGGGATTTTGACAGCGAAACCACTGAAAGCGCAATCTTATCAGGGGTTTCGTTTGCATGGGCCAAGATCGCAGCCGCCATGTTGAAAGGCGACGGGCAAGCGGGTGCTGGGCTAGTGTCTTGTTCCGAGATCATGTTATGTCGCTATATCCGGTGCCGGACTGTTGCAAGCACCCGAGAGGATGAAAAGAAGCCAATGACGGATCGCAGCCCCAGCCAACTCATTCATGTCGCGCGCGCAGGCGGCGAGGCAGAAACCGCCGCGCCGGTTGACCTCGCAGTGCGGGTGCGTGAGCTGAGGCGGGCGAAAGGATGGACGCTTGAAGAAGCTGCCAAACGCGCAGGGCTTGCGCGCTCAACCTTGTCCAAAGTTGAAAACGGCCAGATGTCACCAACCTTTGACGCGCTGAAAAAGCTTGCGGTTGGGCTGGGGATTACCGTTCCCCAACTTTTCACCCCGACTGCTTCCAATCAGGTAAACGGTCGGCTGGCTGTGAACCGCTTGGGCGAGGGTGCCACTCACAATACCACCACCTATGAGCACGTCCTTCTGGCTGATCAATTGACGAAAAAGCAGATGTTGCCCTACCGCGCGCGGGTCCGTGCCCGCCGGTTTGAGGAATTTGACGGCTGGGTGAGGCACGAGGGTGAAGAGTTCCTTTACGTTTTGACAGGAACGATTCGGCTTTTCACAGAATTCTACGAACCGATGGATCTGAAGCGGGGCGATAGCGTCTATTACGATGCCGCTATGGGGCACAATGTCATCTCAACCAGTGCAGAGGACGCAACGATTCTCTGGGTCACTTCCCTCTCGTAGATGATTCGCGTGGCTGGAAGAGTGGGAATGGCAATTCAGGCCCAAGGCACAATATCCAGTATCTGTTCGCCATCCCGCCCCAAGAGAGCACTTTATTCTTCCCGTGGCGGTCGCATCGAAGTCGAAAAACGGCAATCGGATCGAGAGTGCGAAGATTGGTTCCTGTTTTAATACAATCTTATGAAAAACAGCGGGTTACAGGCGAAGGCTCATGCGATTAAATTCGTGGGCCCCGCAATTAGCACTTGGATCAACTTAAAGAACCCCTTATAACGGACTCACTGCTCGATAGGTTTCTTGCCTGTATGAAACCTGCCTCAATAACTTAGCGCCGGCTTCGTGCCGGCGTTTTTTTGGTTAATTGGGTTCGCGGAATCATTTTCTTTGCACCTGCAGCATGCGATGCTTCGCCTGGTCGCTGACAGGAGAAGCAGATGAGCCTTGCTGGAAAAACCGCTGTTGTTACCGGATCGAATTCTGGAATTGGCTTGGGGGTCGCAAGATGCCTCGCCGAGGCAGGCGCGAAACTGGTCCTGAACTCTTTCACTGATCGAGACGAAGATCACGCCCTCGCAGAGGGAATCGCTGCTGAATTTGGCGTCAAAGCACGCTATATTCAGGCCGATCTCAGCGATGGCTACGCGGCGCGGCAGCTGATCGAAAACGCTGGCGCATGCGATATCCTCGTCAATAATGCAGGTATTCAACATGTTGCGCCCATCGAGGATTTTCCGGTGGAGCAATGGGACCGGATCATCGCGATCAATCTGTCCTCGGTTTTTCATACAACCGCTGCAGCGCTGCCATTGATGCGTTCGCGCGGGTGGGGGCGCATCGTGAATGTGGCGTCGGCTCATGGCCTCACGGCCTCACCATTCAAATCCGCATATATCGCAGCAAAGCATGGTGTCGTTGGTTTCACCAAAACTACCGCGCTTGAGACGGCCGAGGAAAAGATCACCTGTAACGCGATCTGCCCAGGTTACGTTCTGACGCCACTGGTCGAGGCGCAAATTCCTGATCAGATGAAGACGCACGGCATGGACCGTGAGCAGGTGGTCAGGGACGTCATGCTCGCGCGACAGCCATCGAAAGAGTTCGCGACGGTTGAGCAAATTGGCGGCACCACCGCGTTCCTCTGCTCCGAAGCGGCGGCGCAAATCACTGGCACGACGATCAGCGTAGATGGCGGCTGGACGGCGTTATAGCCTACTCCTCGCCGCGCTTTCGTGATGGGCGCTTCGACTTCCCGTCAGGGTATACAAGCCCCGCAGATATGACGAGCTTTGCAGCATCCTCAACCGTCATATCAAGTTCCCTGACATCTTCTTTGGGGAGGAACAGAAGGAAGCCCGATGTAGGATTTGGAGTCGTAGGCAGAAACACCGTAACCAACTCGTCACCTGGAAGTTTCTCGGCCACTTCCCCTTTGGTTTTCGTCGATATGAACGCGACGGCCCAAATGCCTTTTCGCGGATACTCAATCAGACAGGCTTTATCAAAGTTAGATTCCGACTGCGCAAAGACTGTTTCGGCAATCTGTTTGACACCGTTGTAGATCGAACGCACGATCGGCATCCGCCCCACGAGCTCTTCACCCCAACGCAGAAATGAGCGCCCGATCAAACCCTTGGCGATCCATCCGACAAAAACCGTGAAAACTATGAAGATGATCGCGCCGACACCGCGCACATCAGTTGGCACCTCGACGCCGAACCAATGTTGGATGAACGTATCAGGTCGATAGGCCGAGGGAACGAATGGCAGGACGAACCCGTCGATCCAGCCGACTACGCTCCAGATCACCCAGAGGGTCAGTCCAATCGGCGCGATGACGACGAGCCCAGCGAGGAAATTATTGCGCAGGCCGGTAAAAATACCATGCCTGCGGCGATGCAGCTCGATTTGTGGCTCGTTGGGCACGTCATTTTCTCCTGCGGGAAAAGCTCTTCGCGTTGTCGCGCCTTATATGGTCGCCACGGCGTCTTCCGGCAAGCGCGACAATGCAATTGCAATCTCACTCGCAAGCCGCGCGTTGTTCAAGACAAGTGAAATATTTGCCGCAAGACTGGCACCCTCGGACAGTTCGAACAATCGTTGCAAAAGGAATGGCGTGACTGCTTTTGCGGAAATGCCTTTCTCTGCAGCTTCTGCAAGCGCGGTTTCGATCCACGGCGCGACAGTCTCGGCGGGAATTTCCGCTTTTTGGGGAATCGGATTGGCAATCAGATGCCCGCCTGGAACCCCGAAATTTCGGCGCATGACAAAAGCGGCAGCAATTTCATCCGCAGTGTCGAACCTAAGCGGGGCTGGTAAACCCGATTGGCGGGACCAGAAGGCAGGCAATTCGTCCTGTCCGTATGCAATGACCGGGACACCAAGTGTTTCGAGAACTTCAAAGGTCTTGGGAAGGTCCAAAATCGCTTTTGCGCCTGCACAAACAACATTCACGGGCGTTTGCGCCAGCTCTTGCAGATCGGCTGAAATGTCGAAGCTGCTCTCCGCCCCGCGATGGACCCCGCCGATCCCGCCGGTGGCAAAGACCGCGATGCCTGCATAATGTGCCGCAATCATCGTCGCAGCGACGGTTGTGGCACCTGTTCCTTTGCGTGCCATGCACGCGGCAATATCTGCGCGTGACAGCTTGGCAACATCGTCTCTAAGGGCCAGTTCGGTTAATTCGTTGTCGTCCAGCCCGATGTGAAGGCAGCCACCGATCACGGCGATTGTCGCTGGTGTCGCGCCAGCTGCACGGACCGTATCTTCGACCAAGCGCGCCGTCTCTACGTTCTGCGGGTAGGGCATCCCGTGGGTAATGATGGTGCTTTCAAGCGCAACAATTGGGCCGCCGGTTTCTTTAGCCTTGGCAACGTCCTCGGAAAATTTCATTTCCACTTTGAGCGTATTCATAAAGGGGTCTCTCCGGCGACGTAGTTGGCGGCAGCTTGCAGCGCCTGTCGTAGCGCCGTTTGCCGGTCGGCGCCAGCCATCTCATGGGCGATATGCGCCGCCATGAAGGTGTCGCCCGCGCCGGTGACCCGCGTCACCATAACCTCTGGCGGTTCTGCGGTGATTATCTCCTGACCAGCGGTCATTTCGGCAGCCGTTTTTCCGCCGTCGGTCACCAGTGCGCGCCGGACACCTGAGCTGACCAGCCGTCCCGCAGCGGTTGCCGCATCCTCAAACTCAGTTTGGCAGAGCAGTCCGGCCTCTTCCTTATTGACGTAAAAGGTCGCGCGCGGATGTGTTGAAAGCGCCAGCAGGCGGTTGGCCTTTCCGGGGCTGGCCGGTGCAATACGCAGGTCTGCCGCTGAAAAAACAGCGCTTTGCGAAATCCGGCTGAGGAGGTCTGTGGTCAAATTGCCATCCAGCGCGACCACGCCGCCATATGGGGTCATCTCAGTGGCAAGCCGTCCGTCGAACAGCGGCTTGAGGATTTTGTCATCCGCCGCCTCTAGAGAATGTGCATCGGCAATTGCTGCAATCAGGCCGTTAGCGCCTTCGATCGCCATATATACGTCTGTTGGTAAATCCTCCGAGCGATAGGCAAATGCGGTGTCTAGCCCCATCCGCTTCGCCTCCGCTACAAGCCCGTCACCTTCGGCATCCCGCCCGATTGCGGTCAGCAGTACCGGCTTCATCCCGAAACGGCGCAGCGTCATGGCGATGTTCATTGCCACGCCACCTGGTACGCGGGTGATACGTCCGGGGACGTCAGAGCCTGCCCGCATGTGCGAGGCTGATCGGCCTATGACATCCCATAGCACCGAACCGATACAGAGAATGTCCTCCTGCATATCGTTACTCAGGCACCGTGAAAGTCATGTTTGCCCAAAGTGTTTCCCAAACCGTTTGGGTTTTTTCGGCCAGTTCCGCCGACGGCTCGCGCAGAATGACCGCATCCAGCATGTAGTCATGTGCAGCACGGACCGGGATCGATGCGATACCTTCGTCGTTGGTCTGCACTGTCTGGATTGTGACCGCGCCTTCCATATCCCGCTCAAAGATTTCGATTTGATAATCCGCGACGGGTTGTTCGAGATAGAAAAGCTGGACATCAAGCGTATCGCCTATCTCGTCGGCATACGGATTTTCCAAAGCGACGATTTCCGTCTCCAGCCCCAATCTTCGATCCGCCCCTGCGCCGTCACCGACCGCCACGAGTGATTTGGAATAGCGCCAATAGGCCTCAAAAAAGTTTTCCACCGGCAGACCGCGCGCTTCGTGGTCTTCCTGCGTGATCCCAAGTGCTTTGTGATCGACGAACGATTGGAACTTATCATAGGTTTCGTATTCGACCGTTGCCACCCGCGACTTATAGGCCAAGACGTTCAGCCCCTCGGGCAGGGCGTCAGCTTGTACGGCAGGTACGTCGCCAATGCGGCCATCGATAGCCTGTATCCCTGCGTCATTTACAACAACAAAGTTTTCGAACCGGCGCGGAATGTAGGCAAGTCGCATACCGTTGAACTCTTGGCCGTTGACAATATGCGCTTCGAACTTACTGTCCGGCTGAATTTGAAATGCCAGTGGTTCGATCCATAATTCATGGGCTGTCGCCGGTAACGCGGACAAACAGGCAAATAACGTGGGGATGAGGCGCATGGAACAGTCCTTTCTTGATGGCCCAAGGGTGACCCTTGGCAAGGTGTTGTCAAGCATCACTCTCATCTTGGTACTTCTTTCCAGCCCGTTGCGTGCGCATGAGGTCTTGCCGGCCATCGCTGACATGACACAGGTCGATGGGCGTCTTGAATTCAATGTGCGTCTGAACATCGAGGGGCTTTTGGCTGGCATCGACCTTAGCGAGGTGGAAGATACCAATGCGGCCCCTGAAGCAAATGATTACGATGAACTGAGGGCTTTGGAGAGCAACGATATTTCCGCGCGCTTCTCACGATTTTGGCCGGAAATGCAGCAAGGTATTTCTGTGATCGTCAATGGGTCAGCGCTGCCGCTCAGCCTCGATTCTCTCGCGGTGCCGGAGGTTGGCGATCCTGAATTCGTCCGCACCTCTGAGCTGCGTTTCTCGGCGACTCTTCCGGCCGATGCAACATCTGTGGACGTCGGTTGGGCCAAGGAATTTGGCACCCTGATCCTCCGGCAGCAGGGCGTAGCGGCGCCCTATGACGGCTATCTCGATGCGGGTTCAATGTCGGGGCCAATCCAGCTCGCGGGTGGTGATCAGGCAAGCGGATGGGAAACTTTCTTTCGATATATTCCCGTCGGTTTTGAACATATCGTACCGCTCGGGTTGGATCATATCCTCTTTGTCCTCGGCCTCTATTTCCTCGCCGCGCGGATGCGTCCGCTGCTCTGGCAGATTTCGGCATTCACGCTTGCGCATACGATCACGCTCGCGCTTGCCGCGCTGGGGTATGTCAACGTATCGGGCAATATCGTGGAACCCTTGATCGCCGCGTCTATTGTCTTCGTCGCGGTTGAGAACATGATGACAGATCACCTCAATCGCTGGCGCCCTTTGGTTGTGTTCGGGTTCGGCCTTTTGCACGGGCTCGGTTTTGCCAGTGTCTTGGGCGAGTTTGGCTTACCTGAAGGCGCATTTATTCCGGCATTGATCGGGTTCAACATCGGGGTTGAGGTTGGCCAATTGGCTGTCATCGCGGTGGCTTTCTTAGCGGTCGGATTGTGGTTCCGGAACAAGAGCTGGTACCGGCGTGTCATTTCCACTCCCGGGTCCGCAGCGATCGCTCTGATCGCGTCGTGGTGGTTTATTGAAAGAACCTTCCTCTAGCTCTTGCCAAGCACCCAAACCCTGTCTATACGCGCGGCACTCGAAACCCGCAGGTGGGGTCGGGCGCTATGGGGAGACATCCCATATCGTCCACCGGTTGGGCAAATGCCCTGATACCCCGCTGAGGCTAAACCGGAAAGGAAACGGACATGGCTCTTCCCGAGTTCACCATGCGCCAGCTGCTTGAAGCTGGTGTTCACTTCGGCCACCAGACCCAGCGCTGGAACCCGAAGATGCAAGAATTTATCTACGGCAGCCGTAACGGCATCCATATCATGGACCTCACACAGACGGTCCCGATGCTCGATGCTGCGCTGAACGTTGTGCGTGAAACCGTCGCCAAAGGCGGTCGCATCCTCTTCGTCGGCACCAAGCGTCAGGCTCAGAAGCCCGTCGCAGATGCCGCTGAGCGTTGCGCACAATACTACATGAACCACCGTTGGCTCGGCGGCACGCTGACCAACTGGCAGACCGTCTCCCAGTCGATCAACCGTCTCAAGGCGATTGACGAGGCTGCCGAGCGCGGCTTCGAAGGCCTTACCAAGAAAGAGCGCCTCGGTATGGAGCGTGAGCAGGGCAAACTGCAAGCGTCCCTCGGCGGCATCCGCGAAATGGGTGGCGTTCCGGACCTTCTCTTCGTGATCGACGTCAACAAAGAAGACCTCGCGATCCTCGAAGCCAAGAAGCTCGGCATTCCGGTTGTTGCCGTTGTCGATACCAACTGCTCGCCTGCTGGTGTTGATTACGTCATCCCGGGCAACGACGACGCAGCGCGCGCGATCGCCCTTTACTGTGATCTCGTCGCTCGTGCCGCTCTTGACGGTATGTCCGCACAGCTCGGCGCCGCTGGTGTTGACCTTGGCGCGGTTGAAGATCTCGTCGAGGAAGTTGTCGCAGAAGAAGCGACCGCTGAATAATCGCGTAAATCGAAGAGTGTGAGCCGGGTGCGCTGCTACGCGCCCGGTAGAACCTTTCTAAGGAGAAGAACAATGGCAATCACCGCAGCAATGGTGAAAGAACTGCGTGAATCCACCGGCGCAGGCATGATGGATGCGAAGAAAGCCCTGACCGAAACTGATGGCGACATGGAAGCCGCAGTCGATTGGCTCCGCACCAAAGGCCTCGCAAAGGCCGCGAAAAAGTCCGGCCGTACTGCCGCCGAAGGCCTTGTCGCTGTCGCTGTTGAAGGCGGCAAGGGCGTTGCTGTCGAGGTGAACTCCGAGACTGACTTCGTCGCTAAGAACAGCGAATTCCAAGCAATGGTTGCTGGCATCGCCCAGACTGCACTCGGCGCTTCCGACATCGATGCGCTCAAAGCTACCGATATGGGTGGCAAGCCGGTCGAAACCGTTGTGACCGACGCCATTGCCAAGATCGGCGAAAACATGACGCTGCGCCGCATGGCTTCTGTCGAAGGCGCGACCGTTGTTTCCTATGTCCACAACGCTGCCGCTGACGGCATGGGCAAGATCGGTGTTCTCGTTGCCATGAATGGCGATAACGCTGCTTTCGGCCGTCAGGTCGCGATGCACATCGCCGCAACGAATCCTGCCGCGCTCGACGAGGCATCGCTGGATGGCGCTGTCGTTGAGAAGGAAAAGCAGGTCCAGATCGACATCGCTCGCGAATCCGGCAAGCCGGAAGCCGTGATCGAGAAGATGATCGAAGGCCGCATGAAAAAGTTCATGGCAGAGATCACGCTGGTGAATCAGGCATTCGTCATCAACCCCGATCTGACTGTCGGCGCAGCAGCAAAAGAAGCCGGTGTTGAGATCACTGGTTTCGTGCGCCTCGAAGTCGGTGAAGGCATCGAAAAAGAGCAGGAAGATTTCGCTGCTGAAGTGGCGAAAGCCGTTCAGGGCTAATTGCCTTCCAGACTAAATACACGAAAGGCCCGCAGTCCTCTGCGGGCCTTTTTTGTTTCTTTTCAATTAAAAAGCGGCACCAAGGCGAACCTCGGCACCGCTTAATCTGCGCGAACAATGCGATGGGAAGAAGCACCGTCCGAACAATTGTTGGCAAGCGATTGGGAATACATCACCCGCTAACAAACCGGTCGCCCGGAAAGCGAATTAGAAATCACTTGAAATATCGTGACCTCTTTTTCACCAGTTCCATAGCCTTAGGCTATCACTCACGGAACAGCCTAAGTTTGCCACTGACCTCGTTTTTACAAAAGTAAGGGAAACCTTACCTCGAGCCATCTTCTTTCGGTTCGAGGATATGGATCTGATTGAAGAAAGTCGCCTTGACGACTGCCTGCGCTGTTGTTTCCACGTCCAGCGCTTCGCGGGCGAGCCTGAGGTGTTTCTCAACTGTACTGGGGTTCAGGTCCATCAATGTTGCGATGTCCTGAATTGTCTTTCCGTCGCCAACCCATTCCAACACCTCACGCTGCCGCACTGTGAGCGTCTGTCCCGCCTTGCGGGGCATTGTATGGAGCTTCAGGTGAAAGAAGTTGTTGATGGCAGTGATCTCGCGACCGTTGCGCCGCCAGATCGCTTCAACCCCGTCTTGTGACGTACCCGGCGGAGGGGAAAGGGCGATGCCACCTTTGTTTCGCTTGTTGGCGGAGCGAAAGCTCAAGGTATAACCTGCCGTAACATCCATCGAGCGGTTAAAGGCCACGACGCGCTGTTCCTGATGGCTCAATTCGCCGTTTCGATACATTTCCTGAACGAGGCGCCAACTGTAAGCGCCGGCGTCCTGCTTGACCCAGCGCATCATTGGCGCATGCAGATACATCTGTTTTGCGATGTAGGGTTCAAGATACTGTCGGCTGTGATTGGACAGGATGATCAGGTCGTCTGGCCGTCCGAACGAAGGATCTGAAAACTCATATGTGAAGCCATAAAGCAGAAGAGGGAGGCCGAATGAAGCCATCTCTCCAGTATGCAACGACCACAACTCTTCGATGCTTTCTGCCTCGGCATAGCTGTTGAGCAGCACCGCCAGATCCTTCGCGGGCCGGTTCCTGTGCTTGGGCATACTCCCCTCACAGGGGTGCAGACCCCGATCAGCGACCTTTTTGTCCATCTATCCGGTTTCCCGCAACTTTGAATTTTGGCGTCCCATCGTTTTGACTGGTTGCCGCAAATCCTGCTCTTCTTCCGGCAACCCTTCGCGGGACAATAGCACAGCCACCGGCCGCAGCGTCGGCACTTGGCTGCAAACGACCATCATCATCACCATGATTGGCACCGAAAGGAACATCCCGGGTATGCCCCACACCGCGCCCCAGAAGGCAAGGCTGATGATGATACCGAAAGACGACAATCTCAGCGCCCGCCCCATGAGCATTGGGTCGATAACATTGCCGTTCACGAACTGGATCACCCCAGTGATGATGAAGATCGCAGTCGTCACGGTTGCATCGGCGGTCTGTACATAGGCCACCAGCGCCACCATGCCGGTCGCAACGATGGAGCCGACATTCGGAATGAAATTCAGCACAAAGGTCAGCACACCCAGCGCCACAGCGAGTTCCAATTCAAACAGGGTGGCAACAACATAGACCATCACACCCGTGACGAGGCTGACAAATCCTTTGACGAGGAGGTAATAGTTAACCCGATGTATGATCGAGGCGATGATTAGGCTGACACGTTCGGCCTGCGCCTCGTCTTGAAAGAAGTTGTTGAGCTTGGTGCCAAACCAAATGCGTTCAGCAAAAAGAAAGCCCACAAAAAGGATCACCAAAACCGTCGCCGATGTCAGGTTGCCTGCCTGTCCGGCGACTGTGCGTACATAGCCGGAAACTTCAATCGAGCGGAGCGAGTTCAGCACAGCAACCTCGACATCCTCTCCCATCCACCTAAACAGCGAAGCGATCGCACTCGGAGCCCGTTCGGCATAGGAGAGCGTCGTCATCAGAACCGTGTTCACCTGCGCAAGAAGAATCGAACTCAGCGTCAAGAGCGCCGTCGTGATAAGAGCGAGGGCAAACAGGCTGGCCAGCCAATTGGGTATTCGCAGCACACCGATACGTTGCCTTGCGATGAAATTGATAACATCCGAGGTCAGCGAAAACAGGATAATCGCGGTCGCCAACGAGATCAGAAGGAACCGCGCCTGCACCAGTAGAAAAAGGACAACAGCAAAAGCGATTATGATCAGCGCCGCCGTTTGGATGCGCCGATGCTGCGACCATTCCTCGTTGGAAAGGGGCGGCCGGTTCCTGCGTTTGTTCTGTGTCGGCGTCTCGTTCATTACCTCATCATATGGCCGAGTTGTCGCGATTGACAATGCACTAGAATTTAACGTCAGAAGCCCTTGCAAAGGGTGCGGGTTTCTGGGTAAACGGCGCCAACGGAGCGGTGGCCGAGTGGTCGAAGGCGCACGCCTGGAAAGTGTGTAGGCGGGAGACCGTCTCCAGGGTTCGAATCCCTGTCGCTCCGCCATAATCCATTCACTTACGTTCGATGAGGTCTAAGCGCGGGCCATTCTTGGGTTAAATGGGGTCTACCAATGCCATCTGACTTTCCGACGAAGGGAGCACGCGATGCTGCGGTTCCATCGAATGTGAACTCTTCAGAAGATTGTCGCCGTGAATTCCTGCGTCCAAGAACATGTCAACGCCGAACGCCAACCAACGGCCGGCGAGCATTATTTCCGTGGCGCGCGCTTCAGGGTATCGTAAAAGTCCTCAAAAATGGCATCCCGCGCGACATCGTAGGCTTCCAGCATCATGTGCCGCGACGCATCACCTTGCCAGTAGAGGTCCTCGTTCAGATGCGGTGACGTCGTCAAATATGTGGGCACATAGGCGTCGTTGAGGAGCCACGCCACATTTATGATGTCCCAAATCACCCATGTCTTCGTCTCGTGATCAGATATTGCGTATTTCTTGTGCAAGGGATTGTTGGTGTAAAGATCCCAGAGGTAGTCTCCAATATCGCCGCGCCCATTGACGAATTTTTCCATCTCGGGATGTGAAATGGTAAGTTGGGCGCCCACATGATAACCCGGCAAATAGACATGCGGCACCCCGCATTCAAAAAGCAGACGGGACGACAAGCGGTCTTGCACCAGATTCAATGACGGTTCGTTCGAAAACGGCGCATAGCTGGGAAAGCCTGACGTCCAAACCACGACGATATTGTCAATTATATCGGGTGCCATCAGCAAGGCCGAGCCGATAGTCGGCAACGCACCCATTGCGAGGATATAGACCGGACCGTCGTCACGTTTGCGTGCCTGATCAATAATGAATCGCGCGGCATCAGATTCAACGGGTTCGTCGTAGGACGGGAGGTGGCGGGGGGAGCCGCGAAAGACCTTGCCGGTTGCGTCTTCTCCGCACGCATCAAAGACGCGCAAGATTTCCTCGTATGAACGCTGTTCACCCACGTCAGCGGTAACAAATTCTATGTCATCTGCGGTTCTTCCATCCGCTAGAAGCCGCTTTGCCCAGCCTGCGAATGGGCCAACGAACTTGCTATCATGGTTGCTCTCAGCGCCGGACTGTAGAGCGGCGACGGCCTGGTAAAGGCCCTCGCGATGATGCGTGAAAGAAAATGGAGCTGCGGTCACACCTTCGAGCCGCATGCGATCTTGTGACAAAAGTGCCCATGCCACCGCGTATTGATCGTCGATTTCATTCGCGGTGTCGGTATCGATAATGACCCTTGGCATCGCCCCGGGACGCGCAAGGCGTTGCTTCATCAAGCTGGGATCAAGCGGTTTGAACAGCCTGACGGCCTCTTCCAATGTGGTCATGTGAAAACCTTCCTAGTTTCCGAAACCTTTTCCAAAGGCTTCTTCCTTGATGAAACGTTCGGTGATGAGTAGCAGGATGATGCCAGGCACGGTCACCACCAGCGTGATGCCTGCCGCCGACGCATCCAATGTCCCGCCAGAAATCTTCGAGAACAAAAGGGTGGGAAGCGTGATGATCTTTCCTTGCCCCATGAAGAACGTCAGCAGGAAGATGTTGGTCGACACCAGAAACGTGAAGAGTGCGCCCGCGACAACACCAGGAAGCAGCATCGGCAAAGTGACCATGCGGAGGATTTGCCAGCGGTTCGCGCCAAGGATCATCGCCTGTTCCTCGAAATCGCGGCCAAGCCCCTGATATACGGCTGTCAGCATCCGGATCATGTAAGGGATCGTCGGGATAAGATGAACGATGATGATGCCGAGGTAGGTGCCTGCCAGACCGATATAGATAAAGATCATCAATAAGGCGATGCCGATGGCTGCCTCGGGTACGATCAAGGGCATTGATAGGAAGAATTCGAAAGATGATTTTCCACGGAATTTCTCGCGTGCAAGGACGCGGGCGGCAGGGAGGCAAATCATCAAGCAGATCACCGTTACAACACATCCGATGAAGACCGTGTTGAGCGTTGCTTCCACGACCAGACTGTAAGGTGAAAAGACGTAGTCCCAAGCAAGTGGAAGCGGTGATTTTTCACGTTGGGTGAGCCACCAGGTGCTGGGCAATAGGTCAGGCCAAGCCCAGCGGAACGCGAAGCTCTGAATGATCAGCGGGATGAATGGCCCGAGGATGAAACCGGCAACAAGCCAAAGATAGATCTTCTGAAATGGTGATAAGCGGTCGCTGAGCGCGATGACCGACGCGCGTTTATTGGCCATGATCATTGCCTCCCGATCCGTCGTTCGTAGCGGCGATAGATCGCCAGGTACGAATAGAGAATGCCGCCGGCGATAAGCGCAATGGAAACGACCGTCGCCATGCCCTGCAGTTGAAGCGTGTAATCGGCATCGTTGAAATACCGCCATGCGACGACCGGCAACGTGTCAGGGAAGCCGCCACCGAGGATGAACGGTGCTTCAAATGCGCCGATGTTAAAAGCAAAAATGATGAGGGTCGACGAGATCACGCCGGGTAGGATCTGCGGCAACGTAACCTGAAAAAAGATCTGCCGTTTATTTGCGCCAAGGATTGCTGCGGCCTCTTCAGTTTCTCGTCCAACCCCGAGAAGAACTGCATAGATCGTCAGTGCAACGAACGGTGTCTGTTTCCAGACGTAGACCGCAATAATTCCCCAGCCCATATGGGTTTTCAAAATCTGCGGAAATTGCGAAGGGTCGTCGATCATCCCGACAAAAGCCATCAGCCGTGACAGCATGCCACCATTGCCCAGCATGATAACAGCCAGCGCAATCCCAACGGTGTAGGGGATCATGAGTGGGAGTTTGTAGAGATACTTATACAGCGTTTTGGACGGGAACTTGCGCACCAGTGCAAGCGCCAAAAGAATCCCGAATATGAGTGAGAGAACGGTTGAGACAATCGCGTAATAGAGCGTCAGCCAAAGCGATGTCCAAAATGAAGCGTCGCCCCAAAGGGCGCCAAAGTAGGTGAAATCAGGAAATGTGTTGACGCCGAACCACGGCGCAAAACCCAGTGATTGCGCAACGCCAAGAACCAAAGCGCCCCCAAACAGGACGACGAGCACGATCATGACCGGCATCAGCTGAAGCCACATCAATCGTTTTTCTCGACGCAGACGCGCCAATTCATGGGTGTTGCTCATCCGGTGATCTCCCCTTGAAGGAGGCCCCTGCGCAGGGCAGGGGCCACGCGTTTGCGTTACTACTTCAGGTTTGCCACCGCGCGTTCTACGATCACGTCGATCGGATCGGAGCTGTCGCGCTCGATGTACTCCAGCCAAGTGGCTTCGATGACATCAACCAGCGTCGCGTTCGTGTCTGGCGCTGTGTTTGCGTCCAGTTCCGCCTGAGTGATGCCAACAAACCCAGGTGACGCCTCGGTCAGTGCGGCAACCGCATTATCCGCAAGAAGCCACGGATCGATTCCCGGAGGCATGCCAGCGATCTCCAGCTTAGAGGCCTGTGCCGCAACCGACGCCATGTAGTTCGTCATGACCAATGCCGCGGCAGGATTGGGGGCATTTGCCGGGATAACGAGATAGTTCTTGTTCTTGATCATGTTGCCTTCTGGAAAGACGAACTGTTCAGCGCCTTCAGGATAGGTGCCGTCACGCAAGCCGACGGCCACACGATAAAGGCCGAAGCCACAAGAGAAATCGATCTCACCATTTAAGAACAGACCATCCTGCGCCGAGGGGTCTTCAGGGTACCGTGCGTTTCCGCTCGCCCCGCCCAAAACCAAGCCATCCAGTTCCTTCAGATACTCAAGGCCAGGGGTGATCAATCGGGCCAGCTCGGCCGCGCCAAGCTCGTCAACCGAGCTTTGGAACGGCACCGCGCCGTTTCCATCTGGGTTGTGAGCGTAGACAGCCGCCTGGACAAAGGTATTCCCGATATAATGGGGCGGTTTGACATAGGAAAACTTGCCGGGATTGGCGGTCAGGTAGTCCTTCAGTTCGGCAAACGTGTTCGGGATGTCGTCCTCGGCCACCCGGGCGGTATTCACCGCGCAAACATACTGTTCGCCAGACCAGGGCATTTCGGATGCGTTGGTTTCGATGCCAAAGTCACGCAGGTTCAAGAGTGCACGCGGATCTTCAGCGTTCCACTCGATATTCGCGCTGTTTGGCAGCTTGTCTGCGAAGGCGCCAAACAGGGCGTTCTGCCGTTTTAGGGTGGCAAAGTTTTCACCATTGACCCAAATCGCGTCTACGCTGCCTTCCCCGAGGCCCTTGCCAGCGCCAAGCTCTGCCAGAACGAGGTCGACGGCATCCTTGGTGCCGGTGATACGCACCGGGTTCAGTGTGACACCCGACTCTGCAAGGCCCGGCGTCGCAAAACGATCCATCCAGATGTTGATCTGATCGCTTCCGCCCCAATAGTAGAGGTTGACGACACCCTCTTCCTTGGCGCGGGCTTCGATGTCCTCCCATGTGGCATTACCGGACGTGACAGCGTCGCGGAACGCCTCAAGATCCTGCGCCATTGCGGTGCTGCTCATCAGCCCCCCAATCAGCGCGACCGTATAGCTTAGCTTCTTCATGGTCTTCTCCTCCTAGGTTTCGATACGTTCAGGCAGTCCCTTTGATGGCCCAGATGCGTTCGGGCGAAATTGACAGCCAGACCGGACGACCGACGTCGACGATCCGCCGAGATTGTTCTGTGACGTTCACCGTATTGCCGCCACACGTCACGCCGTAGGTGATGTTGGCGCCAAAGAAATCTCGGGTAGCTATTGTTCCCTCAACGACGTTCTGGGCTCCTTCCGGTTGCTCCAAATGCAGGTCAATTGCCTCGCTTCGCAGCATGACGGATTGGCTTCCCTCTGGAGGATTTCCGTTGAGCGTAAGCGTACCGAATTCCAGCACAGCAGAGTTTCCGCTGATCTGCGCGGGAAACACATTGGTAGCTCCCATGAAGTCCGCGATCTCAATGCTGTTGGGGTGCTTGTAGAGTGTGTCCGGCGTATCGAATTGCGCCAGTTTGCCGTCAAAGATTACCGCAACGCGGTCAGCCAGTTCCATCGCCTCGATCTGGTCATGGGTGACGAATATCGTTGTAATGCCAAGGCGCTGTTGCAGATCTCGGATGAACCGCCGCATCTCGCCGCGTAGCTTCGTGTCAAGGTTCGCCAGTGGTTCGTCCATCATCAGAACGGACGGGTTTGTAATCAAGGTACGAGCGATCGCCACACGCTGCATCTGTCCGCCCGATAGCTGAGCTGGGAACCTGTGACGAAACTGCTGAAGTTGCACGACATCGAGGATCTCTTCGAGCCGCTCAGCCGCTTCGGTCTTGCCCACCCCGCGTACCTTTAGGCCAAAAAGGACGTTCTTCTCGACTGTCATATGCGGAAATAGGGCATACCGCTGGAATACCATGCCGACGTTGCGATCTTGCACAGGGACTTCGGATACGTCCTTCCCATCGAAGCAAATCTGACCTGCCGAAGGGATCTCTAATCCGGCAATCATGCGAAGTGTTGTGGTCTTGCCGCATCCCGACGGGCCAAGCAAGGCCACAAGCTCGCCCGACGCAATGTCGAGGTCGATGTTAGAGATGGCGGTAAAAGATCCAAAGTCCTTGCGAACGCCCTTCAGCAGAACTGTGGTCATATTGCGCTCCCTCGTGGCAGAGAGTTGTGAGCTGGAAGGACTGGCAAAGCCGAAAGCCCGCACCACCCGCAAAATTCGTCAAAAACAGCGCGATGGCGCCCCGGCAAAAGGATGAAGTGATGCTCAAGCCCGTGCTCCAGCACAGTCGTGACCACGTCGCGCGCGCTGCGTGGGCCAACCTCATCAGAAAAGCGCCCAACCCATCCCCGACACCCGGTAAAGCCAGAGGCCGGTCCTTCGGCGACTTCGCCTTCAATTGCAAAGTATGCAGTACCGTTGCGGGCCACTCTCAGGACCGTGCAAGCCCCATAGGCAAATTCGAAGTCGGCAATGGCGCCATAGATCGGGCCGGCATCCGTCCCGCGCCCGATCATCGGGTGATTGATCCAACTCGCGTTATCACGCGCCATGTACAGCGGCCCACCGCCGCCATGCCACATCAAAATCTGGTCATTCTCAAGGTCCGGGGATGTCATGTCGTGCAGACAGCCGACCTTTCCGGTCAGGGATTTTGCAACAAGCTGCGTAACGGCGCCGAGGATGTCGCCTTCGGAGGCAATGGGCAGACGGTCAGCCTCTTCCAGCCAACTGAAAGCCGCGCCAGGGTGCATTCCTGGGCTCTTCTGCAGTGCTGGCCAGTCCGAGACGGCCAGAGCATCGTAACCACCTTCGGCCGCAATTCGCCGCAGCGAAAGCGCAGCCCTGGCCGTAAGGTTCATTTGGTCGTCCGAAACCCCCTTAACCGACGCTGCCTGGGTCATGCGCGCAAGTTCGGTGGCAACATCCGCATCGGACTGCGCTTCCATCAGGTCGGTCATGTGGTGGATATCAATGTGTTCTGACCAGACACCCAGCTGCCGGAACAAACTGTCTGACGATACTTCCATGTTGTAGAACGTCATCGCCAGACCACCGATGACGCCGATGCGCGCCCCGTTCAGCGCCTTTCGCGCTGTCAGGGCTTGGATGGTCTGTCCCAAACGCTCGGCAAGTGCATCGTCACCGGGAGCGCCCAAATACCATTGTACAGGGTAGGCCTTCAGGTCGCGTACACCCCGCGCAATGGACATGGACATATTGAGTGAGACGAAGTTATTCAGCTGAATGTCATCCACCAATGTTGGTTCGGGCGTTGCCCATACCCCAAGCGGCAGATCAATCCGGGCCAATTCTCGGATCACGTCGCCCATCGTGAAGCCGCCGTGCAGAAGTAAGATGAAATCCGCACCCTTTTCGCTCATTTCCTGCGCCGCGGCGCGTGCTTCTGCTGCGTTCATCGGGATGGCGCCGGCCGTGACTACGGAGGCGCCTTGCGCCGTTGCAAGTGCCTCAAGCCAATCGCCACATGCGTGAAATACTCCGTGCTTCTGCGGGAAGTAGCTCGGAAGCGATGCATTTATGAGGCCGATCGTTAGTGACATAAGCTGATCACTCAGGAAGTCTGGCGAGGGGCAGGCCCAGCCAGATCAAATGTTATTGGTCCTTTGCGATAGACCTGATCGAAGAAAACCGGACGCCCATCTGAATCGAAGGCGGTACATGCTTGGGACAGGATCGGTGTGCCAGGTTCGAGCTTTAACAGCCGCGCCATCTCAGGGTCTGGGATTATGCTGTCCATAGACTCGCAGGCGCTGGTCCACGCCAACTCAAAGACCTGTCGCAAGATGCGCAAAATCGATTGGTTTTGACCCGACTCCGGAAAGTCGCTCTCGAGAATTCTCGGTGCGCGGCGCCGTGGGATCCAGGTCTGGGTGAGCATCGTCGGCTGCCCATCCACGGTTCGCAATCGCTCGACCATCGACAATGGCTCATCAAAGAAGCTCTTTACCGACGCGGGCACTTGTTCCGCATGCGCCTCCAAACGCAGGAGTTTCGCGCCCGGCACGCGACCCTCGCGAAGGATCTGATCCGTGTAAGACGCAAGGCAGGTCGTCGTGGGCGGAGATACTGCCGCAACATTGTAGCCGCTGCCTTGACGAGAGGTCAGATACCCATCGCGCACCAACAGCTCTAGCGCTTTTCTCACGGTGACACGGCTGACCCCGAAGGACTTGGACATTTCGCTTTCGGTGGGAAGGCGCATTCCAATGACATACTGACCGGACTGCAACCGGCTTAGAATTTCATCCTGAACCTGTTTGTACTTTGCATTTTCCATAGAGCTTCCTCCCAGGTCACGGATGACGTTCTCGGTTCTGCGTAAAGTCGAAGGCGGGTTCCCCAGCTATCGTTGTCGATTCACATTAGTATTAACAAATTAAACCTGTCAATATGAATTATCCTTCCGCAATCTTCGCTTTGGGTTCGGGAAGGCGGATGGTGAGCCAAAGGCCAAGAAGGCAAATCAAGATGCATCCAAGGAGCGCAAAACGCAGGTCGCCCGTCATCTCCAGCACCCAGCCGGCGCCCCACGGGCCGAGCAATCCTGCGACGCCCCAGCCCGTGAATACCCAGCCAAAAGCACTTGGAAACGCTGAACCAGAGAAGTGCCTCGATACGAGCAAAGGCGTTTGAGATGCGACTTGACCGTAGGAAAAAGCTATTAAGAACAGCCACGCCACGATCATGACCGGAGCCGTGGCAAAGCCGAGAGCGGTCAAAGATAGTATCGAGGCCGAGAGGGCGCCCAGGATGCCCGGCTTTGGGCCGCACCAAGAGGCAACTGCCGAGGCCGAAAGTCTGCCTGCTGTGTTGCCAGCGGCAGCTGCAAAGATCGCGGCGGCTTGGCTTGCGGGGTTCGTTACTAAGAAGTTCGATGCCAGCCCTAGGACGATCAAGCCGGCGCATGATCCAGTCGCGAAAACCATCCAGAGTATCAGGATTGTCCTGCCTGGATTGACAAAAATATGTTTATTATCAGCTACTAAACTGTATTCGTGTGGTTTTTGCGTGGTTAGCAAGTTGGCGGTCGCAACAAATGCGAGGCAACATAGTGCTGGGAGCGTCGACCAAACTGACCAGCCCAGCGCGGCGAGCCAGATGCCCATCGGGCCAAAAACCGCACCACCTAATCCGAAAGCCGCCACGCTAATCGGCACGAAGAGATTTGGGCGGCGCGATGCAGAGGCATGTGCAATCGCAAGGCTGTAAATGGCGCCCGACGAAAACCCGAACCCAATGCCGTAGGTCACTACAAATATGCCAAAACTTGGCGCCACGCATGAGGCGGCAAGGCTCGCCGCTGCGAGCGCCGTTGCGAAGGAAAGGCGGTAACGGCTCGGAATGCGGCCTAACAGCATTGGGCTGAGCAATACACCGATTGTGAAGCTCGCGAGCGCAAACGAAAAAACCATCGATGCCAGCCCGCTGCCGACGTTGAACGCGATCTGTACGGTCGGTGATAAGCCGGACCAACCATAGAGGCTGCCGCCACCGAAGCAGCCCAAGATCGGCAGGGTGGCGTTCATCCAAGATTGGTTAGAACCCGTCAAGCCTTGGGTCTCCAAAGCGATTTGCGTATACAGACTTGTATGAACAAATTTTATGAGTCAATATAAAAGTCAGGAGGAACAGACCTTGGTTCTCGTGATCGGAGCAGCATTGACGCCATTCAACCGGCGACGCGATGGATCGAGCTTTCGCGATTGGTCGCTTCAGGCGTTCACCAACGCGCTGCAGATGTCGGGTCTTGGTCCCGGTGACATCGACGCCCTGATCGTATCTTCTGAGAGCGACTTTTTCACCTTGCAGCTCAACCCTGCATCCGTGCTCGCGCAAGATCTTGGCCTGGTAGGTGCCGCGACACTTCGTGTTGAGGGCGGTGGCGGGTCTGGACAATTCGCGGTCCATGCTGGGGTTGAGCGGATCCTGTCGGGGCGGTCCAAGCGGGTGGCGGTCGTGGGGGTCGATCCTTCGGCGAGTGCGCTCGGCGGCTACAGTATCCGAGAATTATATGGCTACTCTTTTGATTTTTGGACCGATGGCTTGTCGGGCGCCACATCGACCGCGTTATATGCACTGTCATGGCAGGCTTTCGCGGCGGTGACCGGAGGGTCCGAAGAGGATCTTGCCCTCATTACCGCCAAAAACCGCAGGAATGCGCAGCACAATCCTGGCGCACATCTTCCAAGAGATCATAGTTTCGCTGAAATCAACGCCTCACCGCTGATTGCTTCACCGTATCGGCGCCTGCATTGTTCGCCGCTAAGTGATGGCGCTGCCGCCCTCATCCTTTGCTCCGAGGATGCAGCGCCTGAGGCCCGTAAGGACGTCGCGCCGCTGATCATGGGGCTTGGCGCTGGATCGGACCTACCGGGGCTGGGGCACCGGTCCGCTCCGGGTTTCTTTAGGGCCAAGTCCAACGCCGCTGCGCGCGGGCTGGCAATGGCAGGCATCAGCGCTTCCGACATTGCTCTGGCCGAAGTCTACGACGCCTATGCAGGTGCCGAATTGCAGGCGATTGCCGCGCTTGGCCTTGTCGATGATCCCCTCGCGGCCCTGCGTGACGGGGTATTTGACGCAGACGGGGCGTGTCCCATCAACCTGTCCGGCGGTCTTATGGGGCAGGGCGCGCCGGTGGGCGCAACCGGAGTGGGCCAAGCGGCAACCTGTGCTCTACTCCTAGAGGGGCGCTACCATCCGGATTTACAGCCAAAGTCCCCCCTTGGTTATGCTCTGGCCGAGTCCCACGGTGGCCTTGCCACAACCTGTGCTGTCACGGTTCTGGGCGCGGGGGCGAATGCATGAAACACCGACTTACGCTTGACTATGAACTGGCTGAAGGCTGGTTGAGCCCTTGGATCGATGGCCTTCGCAAGGGTCAGGCCGTGGCATCACATTGCTCGGCGTGCCACTCATCTCGTTTCCCGCCTCTTCGAACATGTCCCAACTGTCGCGCGCAATCGGATAGCTGGATCTCCCTTTCGGGACGTGCAGAAGTCCTCTTTCGCACGTCCGGGGCCGATGGTGATTTTGTGCTCGCCCAGTTCGAAGGGGCTGAAGGCTCCACGGTGCTACGCGCCGACCACCTGCCATTCGGCGCGGAACTTGGCAGATTGCGCGCCAGTATCGACGGCCCCCCCTCTCTACAGCTGGAATCGGATGACACCAGATGACCAATGCGCTCGAAACCCTCGGCCAAGACCGCTTGGCCGAACTCAATCTGATGAAAAACTCAGAGGGGTATTTCGATATTACATGGCCAGCGGACTACAACCTCTACGGCGCCACCGTTGGGCGATATCTTGATCCGGAGCATCGTGACCGCCCCGCGATGATCTTTGAAGACAGCGAAGGCAACGTCATTCGAATGACATTCGCGGAAGTGGATGCCGCCGCCACTGGGCTTGCTGCGAAACTTCGGGATCTGGGGTATGGCAAAGGTGATCCGGTCGCGCTTCATACTGGGCAGCATCCCGATACGGCGATTGGCCATATGGCAATCTGCAAAATCGGCGGTATCGCAGTGACTCTATCGCAGCTTTATGGCCCCGATACATTGGCACATGCGCTTAACGATTGTGAGGCAGCCGTTATCCTGACGTGTCGCACTGCATGGGAGCCCCTGAGGTCAGAAACCTTTCCGCATCTGACTCACGTCCTTATGCGTGATCCCGGCGCGGACGATTTTGACCTTGAAGCGGCAATGAACACGGTTCCAGATGACTTTGAGCCAGCGTTTGGCGGGGCCAATGACCCAGCCCTGTTGATGTATACCTCGGGTTCCACCGGCAAGCCAAAGGGCATCATTCATGCGCATCGTATTCTTGCTGCCTATACGCCCTCGATAAATTTGTTCTTTGACCTTTCGATTGAGGATGAGGACGCTGTATTCTGGTCACCGTCTGATTGGGCTTGGGTCGGTGGCCTGCTTGATATGCTGTTTCCTGCGTGGATGGCAGGGCGACCTGTTGTGACCTCGCTCGAGCGGTTCAACGCTGAATATGCCTACGATTTCATGAGCCGGCACCGTGTTACGCATACATTTCTCGCCCCCACGGCAATCAAACGGTTGGCTCAAATAGCCAACCCTCGCGAGCAGTATGATCTGTCACTGCGGGTCATCTGCACCGGCGGCGAGGCACTGGCCTCCGAAACGCTCAACTGGGCCGAAACCAAACTGGGTGTCGTGTGCAACGAGTTCTACGGCATGACCGAGGTCAATCACCTGATTGGAAACTGCGCCGCGCTCTACCCGCGCAAGCCGGGGTCGATGGGGCGCGCTTATCCCGGCCACAAGGTTCTTCTGGTTGACGCGGACGGTCAGGAAGTTGCCGATGGTGAACCTGGTGAAGTGGTGACGCCACTAAGCTCGCCAACCCAATTCCTTGGCTATTACAACAATTCGGAAAAGACCGACGAGATGAAGCTGGGCGACTACTGGCGCACGCATGATCTCGCGATACGGGATGAAGACGGGTATTTTTGGTACAAGGGGCGGTCAGACGATCTCATCAAGTCGTCTGGATACCGCATCGGCCCGGCTGAGATTGAGGAATGTCTTCTTTCGCACGGGAGCGTCGCAGAGGTAGCGGTGATCGCAAAGCCTGATCTCGACCGAGGGTCCATCGTCAAAGCAATCGTCAAAACGCGGGCAGGTGTGACAGGCGATGACGCTCTGGCCCAGTCGCTGAAGGACCATGTAAAGACCCGATTGGCTGGCTATAAGGCTCCGCGAGAGGTCGAGTTCGTCGATGCTTTCGAGTTGACATCTTCTGGCAAGATCAGCCGGCGCGCCCTGCGCGAAAGGGAACAGGCACGGATGATGTCTCATGTCTAACCATGCACTCTTCCCGAAAAGTGCGGTCTTTAGCCCCGCCGGACAAACCCTCCGCACAAGCGCGGAAAAAGGTGAAAGTGCCGACGCCATCAATGTTTTGAACCCATCCGATGGAGGTGGCGTGACAACGATCGTGCAGCTTGGCGCTGATGAACCAAGCGTCGCGTTGACGGGGGCAAAAGATGCGTTTGATGCTGTCCCTTGGATGGCCATATCGGCGGGTGATCGCGGGCGCGCCCGTTTTCACGCTGAATACCGAGGGAGCCGCTCTATCAATGGAAGGATCCATCATCGATGACGACTGATCCAGAAGAACTCAAGAAACGCGCGTCAATCATCGAGCATTGCCGCAAGTTGAACAGCAGCGGGCTAAATCAGGGCACCTCTGGGAACATTTCCATTCGGCACGGGGATGGAATGTTGATCTCGCCCGCTTCGCGCCCCTACGACAGCATGACCCCGGAAGATATTGTTTATGTTGCATTCGGCGGAGAGGCGACAGGCCGCTGGAACCCGTCGAGCGAGTGGCGGTTCCATCACGATATTTTGGCTGCGCGACCGGATGTGATGGCGGTTGTGCATGCGCATCCGACTTATTGCACGGTTCTATCAATCCACGGCCGCGAAATTCCTGCAATTCACTACATGATGGCCATCTTCGGCGGGCCAAACATCCGCGTGGCCCCATACGCGATTTACGGCAGTCAGGAGCTTTCGGATTTTGCGGTATCTGCATTGAAAGATCGCACCGCTTGTCTGCTTGAGCACCATGGGATGATCGCCGTCGGCTCCTCCATGGAGCAAGCATTTTGGATGGCGACCGAGCTAGAGACGCTGGCGCGGCAATATCACGGAGCCTTGCAAATCGGCGAGCCTCCACTGTTATCGGATCAGCAAATTCAGGACGTTATCGACAAGATTGCAGGCTACGGCCTCAGCGACACTGCCAAGAAGGAGCCCGCAGATGCCAAGCCATGATTTTTCCGCCGTCGGATTCGTGGTCCTCGACGTTCTTTGTCGCTACGCTGAAGAAATGCCGCCACCAGGTGGCGCGACCTTTGTTGAGCAAATCACGATGACGGTCGCTGGAACGGCGGGAGCAACAGCGGTCGATTGCGCAATTCTGGGATTGAACGGACAACTGGTCGCGCGCGTCGGAAATGATGACATGGGTGAGTTCCTTCGCCGGAAGATCGCAGCATACGGCGTCAATACTGACTTGATTCAAATTGACGACACCATTCAGACTTCTGCCAGCATGTTACCAATCCGGCCAGACGGATCGCGTTCGGGTTTCTTCGTTCCAGGTACGACCGAGACGCTTACAATTACACCAGAGCAATTTGACGATGTTCTAGACGCCGAGATTATCCACCTTGGCGGCAGTGGTTTGCTGACGGCACTTGATGGGGCACCCTCGCTGGCGCTTCTTAAGCGCGCGCGGGAACTGGGCCGCACCACCGTCTTTGACCTGATCCAAGCCACGCCAGAAACGATTGCCTGTGTGAAGCCTTTGCTGCCCTACATCGACTATTTTGTCCCCTCGATCGTTGAGGCGGCGGCGATGGCGGGCGAAACGGATCCTGCAACCGTGGCGCGATGGTTCAAGTCGCAAGGTGTCAGGAACGCCATTCTAACCCTAGAAGGTGATGGCGTTTGGGTCGATCCGGAAGAGGGCGCGCCATTTCATCTCCCCGCACACGAAATAGATGTGGTCGATACCACTGGCTGCGGTGACAGCTTCACCGCCGGAATCATCGTTGGTCTGTCCAAGGGGTGGTCAATCCGAGAAGCTGCCCGTTTTGCAAACGCTGTAGCCGCGAAAGTTGCGATGGGTTTGGGTTCAATGGGCCAGCTTTCCTCCTTTGAGGATACGATTGAGGCGATGAACACTTGGCCGCTTCGTCAATAGGGGTTCTATCGGATCAAATCGGCGAGGGATCTGATCAGACGGCAACGCCTACATCGGCTCCAATTAGAGAAACTTAGCTCGAGGTGGGCAGGGTAAGGCGGTGCTTCATGGTAGGGCGAAATGCGCCCCATATAAGCACTCAAGTACCAGTCCTACGATCATCCGCGGTGCAAACCCTGAGAAATTTGATGCCGTGTTACGGTCAGCTCTGCGTGAGTTCGGACGCAATGATCGGCAGGTGTTTCGTCGCTGGCTCTACACCAGAATTGCGTGCCCCCAATTCCCCCATCCTTGCGATGCGCATCGGCAGCACTGCCTCCGTCAGACGATCAGCATGAGTGGTTTTGTGGCGAACCATTCTGGCAACCAACCCGCCTTTTCAGCCATAGCCATGCCCACAAAGATCAAAATGACCGCCAATACAAAAGCCGCCTTCCGCGCCGGCGGCGGGTTCTGCGCTAACCGTTTGGCGCGAAGGAGCAGCCGGATCTGGTTCATCCATCCTCGCCGACGAAACGCACCTTGCCAATAAAGCCCAAGTTGCGGTTCCGCTGGGCGTAGTCGATCCCGTAACCGACAACGAACTCATCAGGGATCTCAAAACCGGTCCAATCCGCTTTGAAATCCACCTCCCGCCGCGCTGGCTTATCCAAGAGCGCAATGGTGCGGAGGCGGGCAGGGTGGCGCGTTCCGAGATATTCCGTGATATGCGAAAGCGTATGCCCTGTATCGACGATATCCTCGACAACAAGCACATCACGCCCCTCGATCTGCCCGCGTAAGTCTTTAAGAATTCGCACCTCTCGTGTCGATTCCATTCCGTCGCCATATGATGACGCCTCGATGAAATCGACCTCGATGGGCAAGTCCAACTCCCGCACGAGATCGGCGATAAAGACGAAAGACCCTCGCAAAAGTCCGACGACTACAAGCTTGTCGGTATCTTCAAACTCGCTGCTAATGTCTCGCGCCAACTCTTCGATCCGTGCGGCAATGGATTTTGCCGAGATCATCTCGTCGATGACATATGCTGGCTTGGACATGGACAGTCTTCCTTTGTCTTTCGATTCATGGGTTGATTTCCACACCCATCTCTACGACATCACGGTAACGCAATCCAGACGAAGACCGAGCCGCATGCCCAAGCATTCCGAAACGAGAAAACTACCGTACAGCGCGCAGCAAATGTACGATCTCGTCGCGGATGTCGCCAGCTACCCGAAGTTCCTCCCCTGGACCGCGGCCGCCCGCATCCGCTCACGAACCCAACACGAAGATTATGAGATTATGCTCGCGGATCTAGTGGTGAGTTTCAAAGTGTTCCGCGAGTCGTTTGGCAGTCGCGTGGTACTTTGGCGTGACGTGAAGAAAATCGACACGTCATACATTGATGGCCCGTTCCACCACCTTGAAAGCACTTGGCAGTTCACGGAATGCGCAGGCGGTTGCGAGGTGTTCTTCTCGGTCGATTTCGAGTTCAAGAACCGCCTTCTACAGGGCGCGGCAGGCATGTTCTTCAACGAGGCTATGCACCGCATCGTTTCTGCCTTCGAGGCGCGCGCCAAAGAGCTTTACGGCTAAGGCACAAAAAAGCCGGCCCCACGTCGAAACGGAGCCGGCTTCGAAAAGTTTTGGCGGATTACGAATTGAATTCGTAGGCCCGTTCTCCGTGGACGCTCAGGTCCAGACCGTTTGTCTCTGTCTCCTGATCAACCCGCAGCGGCGTGATCGCTTTCACGATCATGATCAGAACCGACGTCGCAACAATGGTAAACACACCGACGATAATCAAGCTGCCCAGCTGCGCCGCCCAGCTGCCAGCGCCGAAGGCCGCAATCATGATCGTTCCAAAAATGCCACCAACGCCATGTACTGCAAAAACGTCTAGCGTATCGTCGATCTTGAGCCAGTTCCGGATCACATTGACCGCTTCCTGACACAGCACACCAGCAATCGCGCCAATGACCAGCGCCTCAACGGGGCCAACAAAGCCGGATGCAGGCGTGATCGAGGCCAGACCGGCAATCGTTCCTGTCACGATGCCAACAAGCGATGCGCGGCCAAACTTGATCTTTTCCCACAGCGCCCAAGAAAGAGACGCAGTCGCGGCAGAGATATGCGTCACGGTCAGTGCCATCGCCGCTCCACCATCAGCCGCCAATTGCGACCCGCCATTGAAGCCGAACCAACCAACCCAAAGCATCGCGGCACCGATCATCACAATCCCAGGGTTATGCGGTGGTGTGGTGCGGTTTTTGCGCGGTCCAAGGAAGACAGCCAGCAAGAGCGCGGCGATACCCGCCGTTTCGTGAACGACGATGCCACCGGCAAAGTCCTTCACGCCGGTTTCACCGAAGATCCCGCCATCGGCGAGGAACCCACCGCCCCAGATCCAGTGTGTCACTGGCGCATAAACGAACAGCATCCACAAAGCAGAGAACAGCAACACAAAACCGAAACCGATCCGTTCCACATAAGCGCCGACAATCAGCGCGGGCGTGATAATCGCAAAAGTCATCTGGAAGGCAAAGAAGAGCACCTCTGGCAAAGTGCCTGACAGACTGTCGGCCGTGATGCCGTTCAAGAACATCTTACCAAGCCCGCCCCAGATCGCGTTACCGTCGCCAAAGGCGATAGAGTAGCCGGCAACCAACCACAAAATGCTCATCAAACAGGCAATCGCGTAGCAGTGCATAAATACGCTGAGCACATTTCGTGCACGCACAAGCCCGCCGTAAAAGAGCGCAAGGCCCGGCAATGTCATGAAGAGGACAAGTGCCGTTGCCACAATAATCCAGGCGGTATCTGCTCCGTTCATGGATCTTTCCTTCCGAGGTTATCTTGATTTTGGGGCAGAAAGCCCGAACCAACAGCGGAGAAAAGAAGCAATGTTTAGATTAAGTGCCAAAAACATACGCAATTCTGAAAAAGCCTAAAAAGAAGGCGTAATTTAGGGCAGGTGCGCGTTATTTAGCCAAAACGTGTTCGCAGGCTGTGAGGAGGAGTTCCAGCGCATGATCGCGGGCTTTCGTCCGTACCTCCGCACGCCCCAACGCGCCGAATTCTATCGTTTCGGTCTGGCAGCGACCATCTGAGGCGAGGCCGAAACAGACCCGTCCCTCGGGCTTGAACTCAGATCCACCTGGCCCTGCGATGCCGGTGATTGAGACAACGACTGTCGCGTTGGAATTCTTCAGGGCGCCGTGCGCCATTTCCCGCGCAACCGGCTCCGAGACGGCGCCATGCGCATCGAGCGTCGTTGCGGATACACCAAGCATCTCCTGTTTCGCTTCATTGGTGTAGGTGACGAAGCCGCGGTCGAAAATGGCAGAGCTGCCGGCCCAATCAGTTATCGCCGCTGCCACCATGCCGCCGGTGCAGCTCTCGGCAGTGGCGATCTGCACACCTGCCATCCGAGCCTTTTCCAAGAGGCGCTGTCCGAGGGGCGCTACATCAGCCATAGATGCGCAACACCTGCCAAGACCACCACTCCAATCGACGCGAAAATACCTGCGAAAACATCGTCGAGCATCACGCCCACCGCGGTTTCCTTCCGGTCGGCCCAGCCGATCGGCCCGGGCTTCCAGATGTCAAACAGCCGGAACAGGATAAAGGCCGCGACCCAGCCGGGCCAGAGGGCCGTGATCTCCACCTGCGCATTGCTGGCACCAATTACGACTGGCAACAGCGCCACCCACTGGCCGACAACTTCATCAACCACCACGCATGAAGGATCGTGATCGCCGGTTTCTGCGGCCATATGTTCTGTTGCCTTCACCCCTGCGAAGAACACCACAACACCCAAAACAATGAGCAGCCAATAACCGCCCGCTTCATAGATCAGCCACGCGAGAGGCAATGCCGCCAGTGATCCCCATGTCCCCGGCGCCGGCCTGAGGTATCCAGTGTAGCAGACTGTCGCGATCAGTTTGTTCATTCGCTCTTCCCGATCAATGTGGCGGTGGCCAGTGCCGCAATGCCTTCTTCACGTCCGGTGAAGCCCAGTTTTTCGGAAGTGGTCGCCTTCACCCCGATCCGGCTCTCATCAAGCTGCATGATCTCGGCGAGGGCTCCGCGCATGGCCGCCTGATGCGGGCCGATCTTGGGCTGCTCGCAGACCAAAGTGCAATCAACGTTTGAAATACGGTAGCCCATTTCCGTGGCCAAAGCGCAAGCATGCCGGAGGAAGATATGGCTTTCCGCGCCTTTCCATTGCGGGTCGGACGGTGGGAAATGCTGTCCAATGTCGCCTTTGCCAAGCGCGCCATAAATCGCATCAGTAATTGCGTGCATGCCCACATCCGCATCCGAATGACCGATTAGGCTCTTGATGTGCGGCACCTTTACCCCACAAAGCCAAACATGATCGCCTTCCCCGAAGCGGTGAACATCGTAGCCATTGCCCGTGCGTATATCCATATCAACCGTCGCTTTCAGAAAGGGCGCCACAAGTGCAAAATCCTCGGGCCGCGTGATTTTAATGTTGGCCTCGTCGCCTTCCACGATGACCACGTCCATCCCCGCACGCCGCGCCACTTCCACATCGTCAGCAGCAGGCGTGTCCTGCTCTTGATGTGCTGCATAGATTGCCTCGAAGTGAAATCCCTGCGGTGTTTGCGCCCGAAACAGAGCGTTACGCGGGACAACGCCACGCACATGGCCGAACTCGCCCTTCCACAGCGCGTCACTTACCGGAATCGCCGGCGCGGCGGCGGCGGCGGTTTCGAGCGCTGCCAGTACGCGGCGGGTGACTTCCGGCCGCAGGTTGGGGCGGGCGCCGTCATGTATGAGTACATTTTTGGGTCGGTCGTCATATGCCGCGAGCGCCGCCAAGCCAGCGCGTACGGAGTCGTCTCGATTGGCCCCGCCAGCCACGAGCAGGGCGCCAGAATGCCCCAATATTTCTGTAGCTTGCTGCATGTCGTCTTTGTGGACCACGATGGCGATGCGGCGGATCTCAGCCAAATTTGCAAGCGCCTCGAAGGCATGCGTGAGCACGGGTCGTCCGGCGAGCATCCGCCATTGCTTCGGTATCCCGCCGCCTGCGCGGATGCCGCGTCCCGCCGCAACGATGACCGCATCTGTCGTCATGCCAACTCCACTCTCATTGCGTTCTCATACTTTCCGGATGCTGGCGATGAAATAGATTGTTCAGAAATGTTTGTGGTTAAAAAATAGGCAAAGTAATATTTATGCACAAAAAATGCACTGTTTTGATTGTAGCCCGTCGATTGGGCGTCTACATGATCTGTAGTCGCGTCAACCGGTGAAGAATTGTGCAACCCGCCCCGCTTTCAATAGGAGATCTCATTCTTGAGCCGCCAGTGGCGCTTGCGCCGCTTGCCGGGATCACTGATCTGCCTTTCCGTCAGCTTGTCGCGCGGTTTGGAGTTGGCTGGGTCGTCTCGGAGATGGTCGCCAGCCAGGAAATGGTGCAGGCCAGGCCCGGCGTTCGCGAACGCGCCGAGATCGGCGCAGATCAAGCGCGTACCGCCGTGCAGATCGCGGGCCGCGAAGCCTATTGGATGGCCGAAGCCGCGCGCCAGCTCGAAGGGCAGGGCGCCCGTCTGATCGACATCAACATGGGATGCCCCGCAAAGAAGGTCACGAACGGCTACTCCGGCTCGGCCCTTCTCAAGGATCTCGATCACGCGGTGTCTTTGATCGAAGCGGTCGTCAGCGCCGTTTCCATCCCCGTAACGCTCAAAACGCGCCTTGGTTGGGATGATACGCTGCTCAACGCCCCTGAACTGGCCGCGCGGGCAGAGGCCGCCGGAGTTAAGATGCTCACGATTCATGGCCGCACCCGCTGTCAATTTTACAAGGGCAGGGCCGATTGGGCTGCGATCCGTGCGGTCGTCACGGCGGTGAAAATTCCCGTCATCGCCAATGGCGACATCACCGATGCAGCAGCAGCGTTGCAAGCGATGTCGGCGTCTGGTGCATCTGGTGTGATGGTCGGTCGTGGGGCGCAGGGGCGCCCTTGGATGCCGGCTCTGATCGCGTTTCGGCTTTTTGGCACACCCGCTCCGGTGATCCCGCGCGGCGCGGCGCTCGTCGAGATGGTGAAAGGCCATTATGAAGCGATGCTCTCCTTCTACGGCACTGATCTCGGTTCCCGCGTCGCCCGCAAACATCTGGGTTGGTACATGGACGACGCGGGCACACCCGCTTCGCTGCGTCGCAAAATCCTTACGGCCTCCCCCAAAGAGGTGTTTTTGAACCTTGAAGACGCGCTGCTCTGTCCGGAAAGTGAGCCAGTATGATTGTCGATAAACCTCTCTGGGTGTCTCTTCCTGTCCCCGCTTTGCTGCTTGGTGCGGATGATCGCATTCTCGACACCAACCCCGCCGCTGAAAGCTTTCTCAACCTCTCCGCCAAATCCCTGATCGGTGCGCCGGTTTGGGACAAGGTGATGATCGACAGTCCGCTCGAGGAGGCCTTCGTCCGCGCGCGCGCCAATCTCTCCTCGCTCTTCGTTAATGATGTGGATGTCGGCTCCGGCGAGCGCCCGCCTATGCAATGCAACATCCAGTTCGCCCCTCTGACCGGCAGCGACAACATCATGATCATGATGATCAGCCCCCGCGAAATCGCGAGCCGAATGACGACGAATGCCCATTCCGGCAGAGCCGCGAAATCCGCCATCGGCATGGCCGAAATGCTCGCGCACGAGATCAAGAACCCGCTCGCAGGTATCACCGGCGCCGCGCAGCTTTTGTCAATGAACCTGCCGCCCGAGGATCAGGAATTGACCGATCTCATCGTCGAAGAAAGCCGCCGCATCGTGAAGCTGCTCGAGCAGGTCGAACAGTTTGGCAATCTCCGTCCGGCTGAGCGCAGACCCGTCAACATCCACGATGTGCTCGACCGCGCACGTCAGTCCGCGTCCGTGGGCTTCGGGGCGCATATGATGTTCATCGAGGATTACGACCCATCCCTGCCTCCAACCTTCGCGGACGGCGATCAACTGCTTCAGGTCTTTCTCAACTTGCTGAAGAACGCCTCCGAGGCAGGCGGGGACGGCGGCTCCATCCGCTTGCGTACATTCTACGATCCGTCGCTGCGCATCCGTCGGGCGGATGGCAACCACGCAAGATTGCCGCTTCAGGTCGAGGTGGTCGACGATGGCCCCGGTTTGCCGCCCGAGATCGCGGGCGATGTATTCGAGCCTTTCGTCTCAGGGCGCGAGAACGGCACCGGCCTTGGCCTTGCGCTGGTGTCAAAACTCATTGGCGATATCGGAGGTTGGATATCTGTCGATTCTTCTCCGGGCAAAACGGTGTTCCGCATTTCCTTGCCCCTTGTGCCCCGCGACCTTTCCCACACTTCCGATAAAGGAGACAGCTGATGGACGGGACCGTCTTGGTCGCTGATGATGACCGCACCATTCGTACTGTGCTCACCCAAGCGCTGACCCGCGCTGGATGCAAGGTACACGCCACCTCCTCCATGATGACCCTGATGCGCTGGGTCGAAGAGGGAAAAGGCGATCTGGTCATCTCGGATGTCGTCATGCCCGATGGCAACGGTCTTGAGCAGTTGCCAAAGATCGCCGAAGCGCGGCCAGGTCTGCCGGTGATCATCATCTCCGCTCAGAACACGATCATGACCGCCATTCAGGCCGCCGAGGCCGAGGCATATGACTACCTGCCTAAACCGTTCGACCTCCCCGATCTGATGAAGCGTGCGGCCCGTGCGTTAGAGGTCAAGCGCCGTGCGCCAAGCCAGCGCGAAAGTATCCCTGATGACCGCTCGACAGACCTACCGCTGGTCGGACGGACCCCAGCGATGCAGGCGCTCTACCGTGTCGTTGCGCGGGTGATGAACGCACCGTTGCCGGTTCTGATTACCGGCGAGAGCGGCACCGGAAAATCCCTCATCGCGCGCGCAATCCATGATTTCTCGGATCGTCGTAACGCGCCATTCGTTGTGGTCAGCGCTTCTGATCTCCAAGGCATGGATGGCCCTGCCAGCGTTCTTGCGCGTGCTCGCAGCGGGTCGATCCTGTTTGACGAAGTGGGCGATCTCGATGACGCGACCCAAGGCCGGATCGTTCGTATGTTGGACGTGCTTGATGATACCTCTCCGCGGATTATGGCCACCAGTCAGGATGATCTGACCACCCGTATTCAAAATGGCACCTTCCGCGAAGATCTCTATTACCGTTTGAGCGGCGTAACCCTCGCTGTTCCTGCCTTGCGTGAGCGGGTCGATGACATTCCACTCCTCGCTGAACACTTCCTGTTGAAGGCCGAGAAAGATGGCTTCCCGCTACGCCGTCTAGGGCGGGAAGCTGTCGATCTGACCCGCGCCTACAGCTGGCCGGGTAACGTCCGGCAACTGGAAAACGCCATGCGCAGGCTCGTTGTGACCGCCGCGGAAGAAGAGATCACACGCGCCGAAATGGAACTGATGCTTTCCAACCAGCCCGCAATGGAACCGCTGCGTGGGGAGAGCGAGGGCGACCGTCTTTCTGCCTCCGTTGGGCGGCACCTCCGCCGATATTTCGATCTGCACGGCGGCGCATTGCCTCCACCCGGTCTTTATCAGCGTATCTTGCGCGAAGTTGAGGGCCCGCTGCTCGAAATCGCATTGGATGCAACCGGCGGAAATCAGGCCAAATGCGCTGATCTTCTTGGGATTAACCGCAATACATTGCGAAAGAAGATCACCGACCTCGATATTGAGGTGACACGCCGCCGCAAATTGATGTAAAACCGCAACACAATGTGTCCATCATGCCGCATCCATGAGTCGCGGTGATGAAAAAGCGGGGTTCACCCGCGGAACAGGCGGATTTGTTGCTACGAGCGGGAACTGGTCTGAGTTTATCTCGTGTCGCACATTTGCGGCGGCGTAAAGGTGTTCAAAACGCCTTGACGCTGAGCTTGGTGGTGCTCGGTCCCGTGCTCGCAGGGCTGACATTTATCGTGCTCGGGCCGCTTGACCAAGGCGCCAGTGCGTTGGGGCTAAGGCTGACGCTCCTTGCGGATTTGGTCTACGTCTTGCTGATCGCAGCGCTGGTCATGCAGCGGGTTGCGCGCATGATTGCCGCCCGCCGCGCCAAATCTGCTGGCTCGCGGCTGCACTTGCGCCTGACAGGTGTTTTCGCGCTATTGGCGCTGATCCCAACTATCCTCGTCGCTGTCTTCGCCACCCTTTCCATCAATATCGGTCTTGAAGGCTGGTTTTCCGATCGCGTGCGCAATGTGCTCGCGACCTCCCTTCGTGCTGCACAAGCCTATGAGGAAGAGCACCGCAGCGAATTGCAGCGCGATGGTCTGGCCCTTGCTGCCTATCTGAACACTGAGCGGCAGGCGACCTTCTTCATGAGCGACGGCGAGGTACGCCAAGCGCTCGGAAGAGTACAGGCGCAAATCGAACGCGGTTTGAGCGAAGTCTTTGTCCTGGATGGCGCAGGCGAGATAACCGCCCGCGGCACGCGCTCATATCTTTTTGACTATGAACCCGTCACGTCCGCCGAGATCGACACTGCCCTGCGCGAGGGCATCCTAATTATCGAAGATTGGGAAAATAACGAGTTCCGCGCCCTGATCCCGCTGGAAACCTTCGTGGATCGTTTCCTCTTCGTTAGCCGCGAGGTGGATGGCGAGATTCTCTCGCTTCTGGACGATACCCGCGAAACAGTTGGCCTCTACGAGCAGCTTGAAGCGGATCGCGGGCGTCTCCTCTTCGAGTTTGGCCTCTTGTACCTTGGCTTTGCCGCGATCCTCATTCTCGCCGCCATTTGGCTTGGGCTGTGGTTTGCCGAGCGTCTCTCGCGCCCCGTTGGGCGCCTTGTCACGGCTTCGCAGCAGGTCGGTGCAGGGGATCTCAACGTCCGCGTGATCGAAGACGACGGCGATGATGAGATTTCGCTTCTTGGCAAAAACTTCAATGATATGACGGCCCAATTGCGGGAGCAGCGTGACCGTCTCGTCGAAAACAGCCGCCAGATCGAACGGCGCGGGCGCTTGTTCGACTCTGTTCTCAGTTCCATCACCTCCGGTGTGGTTGGGCTTGATGCATCCGGTGATATTGCTTTCGTCAACAAGAGCGCCACGCGTCTGCTTGATATCGCTAAAGATGATCATGGCACACACGCGCTTTCTGTTGCCGTTCCTGAATTCGGCCCGCTCTTCGACCGTCTCCGCGCCGAAGGGCGCGAAGTGGTGCAAGATCAAATCAATTTGGTCCGCAACGGTCAGCAGGAATCGCTTCTGGTCCGGCTATCGACGCGGCGCGGGGACGACGCCAAACTGGAAGGCTATGTCGTCGCCTTTGACGACATCACGAACCTTGTGTCAGCACAGCGCTTGGCCGCTTGGGGCGATGTCGCGCGCAGGATTGCGCATGAGATCAAGAACCCGCTCACCCCGATCCAGCTTTCAGCCGAGCGGATCAAACGCAAATTCACGCCCGCGCTCGGCGATGATGGCGCTGATCTAGCTCAGATGACCGACGTTATTGTAAGGCAAACCAATGACTTGCGGCGCATTGTTGATGAATTTTCAAAATTTGCGCGGATGCCGGAACCCGATCGGATCCGCAATAATTTACGCGCGGTTCTCGCCGATGTTCTCTCGCTACAGGAGGCAGGGCAACCCGACGTTGCCTTTACTGTCGCGCTGCCTGATGCAGAAATAGAGGCGGATATCGATGCGACGATGATCACTCAAGCCTTCACAAATCTATTGAAGAATGCCGGTGAAGCTATTGAAACAAGGGTAGAAAAGTCTGTTACTCTTCCTGTAGATCCGCAAATCCGTGTTTCCCTGACGGTCGATGGCGCCACGGCACGGATCCAGATCGAAGATAACGGAATTGGTCTGCCGGAGGACCGTGCAAAGCTTTTCGAGCCTTATGTGACCACCCGCGACAAGGGAACCGGCCTCGGCTTGCCAATCGTGAAGAAGATCATCGAGGAACATGGCGGAACTCTGGTTCTGGAAACCGCCGAGGCCTTCGATGGAACCGGCCACGCAGGCGCGCGGGTCGTTGTGATTTTGCCAGTACTCGAAGCCGCAGCCAATAGCGTCACGGGCAGTGAAGAAAAAGGATGAGGATGATATGGGCGATATTCTGATTACTGATGACGAACGTGATATTCGCGAACTGATCTCGGACATTCTCAAGGATGAGGGCTACACAACACGCCTTGCGGGGACGTCCGATGAATGCATGGCAGAGATTGAAAAGAGCAAGCCTGCTTTGATGATCCTCGACATCTGGCTCAAGGACAGCGGGATGGACGGCATCGACATCCTCAAAAGCGTCAAACGCGATCACCCCGAGGTGCCAGTGGTGATCATCTCAGGCCACGGCAATATCGAAATTGCCGTCGCAGCGATCAAGCAGGGCGCATACGATTTCATCGAAAAGCCCTTCAATATCGACCAGCTCCTCGTCGTCATCCGCCGCGCGATGGAAACTTCGCGTTTGCGGCGCGAAAACAAGGAATTGAAGCAAGCAGATAAGCCTGTCGCGCAGATGATCGGTGAGAGCGCCGCTTTCAAGGCCATGCGTATCCAGCTCGACAAGGTCACCAAGTCGAACGGCCGTGTGATGCTCTCCGGCGGGGCAGGGTCGGGCAAGGAGGTTGCGGCCCGCTATATCCACCAGAATTCCTCGCGCGCCTCTGCGCCCTTCGTGACGATCAATTGCGCCAGCATAGAACCGGAGCAGATGGAGGTCATTCTCTTCGGGCGTGAGGGCGAGGAGGGCGCCGTCGAGTTGGGCATGCTTGAGCAGGCGAATGGTGGAGTCGTCTACCTAGATGAAGTGGCGGATATGCCCCTCGGAACGCAGTCCAAAATTTTGCGCGTTCTTGTAGACCAGCGTTTCCAGCGGGTTGGCAGCAGTGACAAAATTCAGGTTGATATCCGCTTTGTTTCAAGCACAAACAAGGACTTAACAGCCGAAATTCAATCGGGCCGCTTCCGCGAGGAACTGTTTCATCGGCTGAATGTGGTGCCCATTTCGGTGCCTTCACTTGAAGAACGCAGAGAGGACATCCCGCTTCTCTCGGAGCATTTCATAAAGGAGCTATCAGAGACTCAAGGGCTCCCCATCCGCGAACTGGCTGATGATGCCCGCGCCCTTTTGCAGACGATGCACTGGCCCGGTAACGTGCGCCAATTGAAGAACCTTATGGAACGGGTGCTGATCCTCGGCGATGGCGAGTCCCCCATTTCGGCCCGTGAATTGCCGCAAAACGATCCTTCAGGCGATCATGCTGAAGGCCCGATCGTTCTCGGTGGCGCACTGGCAACTTTGCCGTTGCGGGAGGCCCGAGAACTGTTCGAGCGGGAGTATCTGCTTACCCAGATCAATCGGTTCGGCGGCAATATCAGCCGTACCGCCGCATTCGTTGGAATGGAGCGCTCCGCCTTGCATCGCAAACTGAAGTCGCTTGGCGTCGTCACCTCCAACAAATCCGGCGCGCGCGTGGCCCACGTCGATAGTAACGACAGCTAAAATGCACATTGGAATTGACCCAACAACAGCCATCTGCCATGCCTTTTGCTCTGACAGACGGGGTCTTGGATCATGAAGGTCATCATCTGCGGCGCAGGGCAGGTCGGTTGGCAAATCGCGCGTCACCTTGCCGGTGAGCGTAACGACGTCACCGTGGTAGACAACAATCCCGAATTGGTGCGCCGCGCATCCGAGACATTGGATGTGAACGGCATCGTGGGCCATGCCAGCTACCCCAACGTGCTCGACCGCGCCGGCGCCCGCGATGCGGATATGATCATCGCCGCCACCCATTCCGACGAAGTGAACATGGTGACCTGTCAGGTCGCGCATTCGGTGTTTTCGATCCAGCGCAAGATTGCCCGCCTGCGGGCGCAGGGCTATCTGGACGCGATCTATTCCGATCTGTACCGCCGCGATCACATGCCGATTGACGTGGTGATCTCTCCTGAGAAAGAGGTCGCCGAAGCCGCTTTGCAGCGCCTCGCAGCACCTGCGGCGTTCGATACGGAGAACTTCTTCGATGGCAAGGGCCAGCTTATCGGCATCACCATTGATGAAACCTGCCCTGTAATCAACACACCGCTGCGCCAGTTGACCGATCTCTTTTCGACGCTGAAAGCAATCGTCGTCGGAATCCGCCGCGATGGTACGCTCTTCGCGCCCGAGGCGGGCGATCAGATATTTGCCGGTGATAGCTGTTATGTCTTTACCGACCGCGAAGACCTGAACCGCACATTGGAAATTTTTGGTAAACGTCAAGCCAAACAGGAGCGTGTGGTGATTATCGGTGGCGGCAATGTGGGCCTCGCCGTTGCCAAGCGCCTTGAGCGCCGCGCCGACCGCGTGCGCGTAAAGATGGTCGAGCGTGACCGCGCACAAGCCGAACGCGCCGCCGACGCGCTTGAGCGGACAATCGTGCTCCACGGCGATGGTCTGGATGCCGCCCTTCTGGAGGAAGCGAACGTTTCGTCCGCAGATGCGGTTCTGGCGGTTACGGATGACGATAAGACCAACATGCTGGCGTCAGTGCGGGCGAAGTCGCAAGGCTGCCCGATGGCGATCTGTCTCACGAACGATCCCACTCTGGTTCCATTAATGGGCCCGCTGGATATCGACGCCTACATCAACCCGCGCGCCACCACCGTCAGCTCCATCCTCCGCCACATCCGTCATGGGCGCGTTCGTGGTGTCTATTCCATCGGTGATGCCGAGGCTGAAATGATCGAAGCGCAAGTTCTCGGCACCAGCCCCATCGCGGGGCAAAAACTGCGCGATATCGCCTTTCCCGAAGGCGTGCTCTTGGGTGGTGTGCTGAAGGACGGAAAGGTCGTGAAGCCAACCGGCTCTCTGCGCATCGACGAAGGCGACTCCATCGCGATCTTCGCAATGGCAAGTGATGTTCCCGAGGTTGAGCGCCTCCTGCAAGTGTCGATTGACTACTTCTAATGTTCGCGCGGATTGCAGAGCTTCCATTCCTCGTCGTGTTGATCGGCATCGGCGGTCTGGCGATGTTCGTTCCCGCGGCTCATGGCGCTGCGATCGGTGACATCGAAACAAGCCGGGTGTTCTTTTACTCCGGCCTCTTGGTCGTCATCTTCACAGGGCTTCTCGTCATCAGCACCTTAAACTACCGCCCCGCGCGGGAGGCGCCGTCTTTGCTTGTCGGGCTTCTGGCTGCCTTCGTGGTATTGCCCGCTGTCTTGGCTGTGCCAGTGAACGAGGTGGTGCAATACGCCTCCTTCCTTGATGCGTGGTTCGAAATGGTGTCCGCCCTGACGACAACAGGCGCAACGGTTTTCGATGCCTATTGGCTCTTGCCCTCCACGATCCATCTCTGGCGTGGCATTGTCGCATGGCTGGGTGGTTTACTGTTCTGGATCTGCGCGCTGGCGATTTTTGCACCAATGTCGATCGGTGGGTTCGAAATTCGTGACCGGTTTTCCGAGATGTCAGATTGGTCGGAAATTGGCGGCGTGCAGCGCGTCGCGCCCGCCGACCGCTTGCGCCGGATAAGTGTTGCTCTCGCACCGCTCTATGCAACGTTAACGGTCGTGCTCTGGATCGCGCTTCTCATCGCCGGTGAGGCCCCAACAGCCGCACTGGTGCATGCGATGTCGACCTTATCCACCTCTGGCATTTCTGCCGTTGGCGGGTTTTATCGCGCGGAGTCAGGGCTGGTAGGTGAAGTTCTGGTCTTTGCTTTTTTTGTCTTCGCCTTATCGCGCCTGACTTACAGCCGTGGCCTTATTGCGGAGGAACGCATCCCTTTTTGGCGTGATTCCGAATTGCGGCTCGGGCTTTCTCTTGCAGGGTTTGTCTCGGTCGCTCTTTTTGCGCGGCATTTCCTTGGCGCTTACGATGCCGAGGCATCTGGAGAAGCCACGAATATTTTTCTCGCGTTCTGGGGCGGGTTATTCACCGTCACCTCGTTTCTGACGACGACCGGCTTCGAATCTGCCCATTGGCTCGGGGCGACCGATTGGTCCGGCCTCTCGACACCGGGGCTACTTCTTGTCGGCTTGTCCCTCATCGGCGGCGGTATCGCGACCACGGCAGGCGGGGTCAAACTCCTCCGGGTTTACGCTTTGATGAAACATGGCCAGCGCGAGTTGGAGCGCCTCGTCCATCCCCATTCCATCGGTGGCGCAGGGCAGACCGCACGCCGGATTCGGCGCGAGGGGGCATATGTCGCGTGGATCTTCTTCATGCTGTTTGCCTTTTCCATCGCCGCCACCATCGTGCTGCTCTCGCTCTTCGGTGTCCAATTCGAGACAGGCATGGTGCTCACCGTTGCTGTACTGTCCAATACAGGCCCGCTGGCAGAGATCGCAGGCGAAGCGCCGATTGCATTCTCTGGCTTGCCTGATCCCGCATTGGTTGTGCTTTCCTTGGCAATGATCTTGGGGCGTCTCGAAGCGCTTGCCATTATTGCGATGCTGAATCCGGAATTCTGGCGTCGCTGATCGGTTGAATTTTGCTCTGGAAACTCCGCCATAGCTTCTACATACTTACAGCACGAGGGCGACCGGTCCACGACGACAAGAATAAAGGGATAATCGATGGCTGCCGATAAACAAAACCTTCAGGATGCGTTCTTGAATCACGTCCGGAAGATAAAAGTTCCAGTCACAATTTTCTTGATCAATGGCGTGAAGTTGCAAGGCGTCATCACTTGGTTTGACAGCTTTTGCGTGTTGCTGCGCCGCGATGGGCAGTCGCAATTGGTCTATAAAAGCGCGATTTCCACGATCATGCCGGCACAGCCAATCAATCTCTATGATGGGGAAGAGTAACCGGAATGGAGCATGATAGGCCCGTCACACGGGCCTGGGTTCTGCATCCCGAGCTGAAGAACGACAGGTCGCGGCGTGATAGCGGGCCTGCGCTCGAAGAAGCCGTGGCGCTTGCTGCCGCTTTGCCCGATCTCGATGTCGTCGGCGCGACCGTCGTGCCCTTGCCAAAGGCGCAGCCCGGCATGTTGTTTGGCTCCGGCAAAGTCGAGGAGCTTGCAACGCTGCTCAGCGATAATGAGGTGGAGCTGGTGTTGATTGACGGTCCGGTGACGCCCGTCCAACAGCGCAATCTCGAAAAGGCGTGGAAGGTCAAAATTCTCGACCGGACAGGCCTCATTCTCGAAATTTTCAGCGACCGCGCACGGACCCGCGAGGGCGTGCTTCAGGTCGAAATGGCGGCGCTCAGCTATCAGCGTACGCGCCTCGTCAGGGCATGGACCCACCTCGAACGTCAGCGCGGCGGCCTTGGCTTCGTCGGTGGTCCCGGCGAAACCCAGATCGAGGCCGACAGGCGCGCCATTGACGAACAACTTGTCAGGCTGCGGCGGCAGCTGGACCGCGTCGTCAAAACCCGCGAACTGCACCGCAAATCCCGCGCTAAGGTACCTTTCCCGATTGTCGCGCTGGTCGGCTACACCAACGCCGGAAAGTCCACGCTTTTCAATCGTATGACGGGTGCCGATGTGATGGCGAAAGATATGCTCTTCGCCACATTGGACCCAACGATGCGACGCGTGGAAATGCCAGATGGCAGCGAGGTCATCCTGTCAGATACCGTGGGCTTTATCTCCGATCTTCCAACAGAGCTTGTCGCCGCTTTCCGCGCCACGCTGGAAGAGGTGCTCGAGGCCGATCTCATCCTGCACGTCCGCGATATCAGTCACGAACAATCCGATGAGCAATCCGAGGACGTGCTCGCCATCCTTGGCAGTCTCGGCGTAACAAACGAAACGCCGCAGTTGGAGATTTGGAACAAGATCGACCTGTTGCCAGACGAAGAGCGCGCCGCCACCCGCGAGGTTGCCGCGCGCCGCGATGACATCCTTGCGCTGTCAGCGTGGACGGGCGAAGGGATCGACGACCTCGTTGCCACGATTGCCGAGCGTCTCAAACCCGCGCGGACCGAGGCCGAGTTCACACTCGGCTTCAACGAGGGCCGCAAGCGCGCTTGGCTCTATGATCAAGGCGTCGTGCAAAGCGAAGAAATGACCGATGAAGGCTACCGCTTGAACGTGCTCTGGAGCGGCCTACAGGCAACCCGCTTTTCGCGCCTCTAGCGGGCGCTACTTTCCGGCGTGAGGACAGAAATCCCCACCGCCGCCGCCCGCGCCAACGCGGGATCAAGCGCCATCGGCACATATTCGCCCCGCCTCCAAAGCTGACCCAGATCGTCATAATGGCGGCTCAGTGGGTGTCCCGATTGTCCTGTAGAGATCACGAAGACAGAGCTATCAGGGTCCGCCAGATCATAAACACCGCGATAGGCCGCCGCGTGCACATTCTGATACGGATCTGGCCCTTCACCGGCAGTTTTGCCGCGCATCAGGGTGTTGTCGCCGCCCGATGTCGATTGTCGGATATTCACGAACCAGTTCAGGAGCGGCGCTTCGCCCAGTACAGGGTGATCATGTGTCGCCTCATGCGCATCTCCCCAGCGCAGGGATTCCAGCGTGGTGCCGTAGCGTTCGTCCAGCCAGATGATCGCCTCATCCAGCGCAATCCGCGCCAGATCGGTACAGCTTTCCTCCGGCGCCGACTGGAGCACATCACACCAGCGCGCTGCGCCATCGGTGTCGCGGAACACCCGCTCGATAAACAGCGGCTCGACATGCGTAAACTCATCCGCCAACGGGCCTAGCTCGTCGCGGATCAAGCGATCCTGCAAATGCCGCATCCACGTCGCGTATATCAGCGGCTCCGGCAGGTGTTCGTTCATTTCGCCATTCCATTCAGCGAGCATTTCCAGCGCGATCTGCCGCTTGCGTTCGATCGTACCCTCTGGCGCGGCTTCGCCAGTGAACCACAGATCTTTGCCGACCAACGGCAACAGCGCGCGCGCGGTGAAACTTACCGTATCAAGTTGCGCTTCGATAAAGCTTTCGCGCGTATGCACTTCGCGCACCTGCATCAATCGCCGCCAGCGGTTGATCCGTTGCGTATCTCCCCAATTGAACGACACATGCTCGGGGAAGGGGCGATCAACCGTCTTGTTATTGGTATTTCCTAAAATGCCGCCATCAGGGTCGATGAACTCGGGATTGGCGGCATAGGGCAGGGTGCCTTTCCACTGGTTCTCAGGCAGGTAGCCGAAGGTGGGCAGGCGTCCGAGGCTCTGATGGTTCGGGTCACGCGCTGGCATGCGCCCAACAAGCTTGAAACCGATGCTGTTGCGATCTGCCAGCATCAGGTTTTGCGCGGGCGCAGTATAACCCTCCATCGCGGCGATGCCCGCCTCAACGCTATCGGCCCGCATCAACCGCATTGCGGCGGTCAGGTTCGTGTTTGCAGGGTCAAAGACGGTCCAGCCAACGGTCGTCACATGGCCGGGGGGCCGGATCGTCCCGAGGTCATATTGATCGGGCGGTAGAACCGGCCCGTTTTCCGTCCATTGCAGTTTGATCGTGACCGCAGGCTCACCAGCAACCGGAATAATACTGTCCCGCGTGCGGAACGGCGCCCAGCCCTCGCTTGTGCGGTATTCATCGGGGTTACGCGGATTGACCTCCTCGATGAACACATCCTGATCGTCGAGATAGGCCGATGTCACCCCCCAAGCGAGGTTCGTGTTCCTTCCGCTCAGGATCACAGGTATCCCGGGGATCGTCGCGCCGATGACCCCACCGCTTTGCAGCTCAAGGCGCGCAAGATACCAGATCGCGGGCGCTGTCAGCTCTAAGTGCGGATCGTTTGCCAGCAGGGTCGATCCGGTTGTTGAGCGCGATGGCGCGGCCGCGAATGCGTTCGATGCACCTGCAAGCTCCCGCGTCGAAACAGGTGACAGCGCGTTTTCTGCCATCCGCATGTTAGGCGTGTAGAGCGGCGTATTTGGCACGAGTTCCGCATAGCGGGGCAGGGCCGTGATCGCGTCCCCCGGTGCGTCGGGCATCAGGTCCGGTACGCTCTCCGCGCCCGCCATCAGCGATAGCCGCGCCCGCAAAACCTCGTCTTGGATGTTGCCTGATAGTTGAACCGCCATCAGATTCGAGATCGCGATAGAATCCGCGGGTTGCCACGGCGCGACAGGGTGATTGAACACCCACATCTCCGGCGCTCCGCGCCCACGCGCGCCGTTGTTGATCTGCTCCAGCCACGCATTCACACCGGCCGCATAGGCCTCCAGCGCGGCGGTCGTGTAGTCATCTTGCGCCGCGACCGATTCCCGCGCCAGACTGTGCAGATCAAGCCGCCGCAACAGTTTGTCGATTTCCAGCGTGCGCGGCCCGAACAGTTCAGACAAGCGGCCCTGTACGGTGCGCCGCAGCATTGTCATCTGCCAGAACCTGTCCTGCGCATGGGCAAACCCCAAAGCATAATAGACATCCGGATCGCTCGCCCCAAAGATATGCGGCACGTTGGAATTGTCCCGCACGATCTCGACAGGGGCCATGATCCCCCGCACCGTGAAATCCTCGTCATAATCGGGTAACGAACGCGCGGCAAAAAGATAGGCGATCCACAGAGCCACGACCAGCAGGCCAAACAGCCCTGCCGTCACTCTGAAAAGCCATTTGATGACTGTGCCCATCCCGCGTCTACTTGTCTGCTATTGACCCTGCCTTGCTTGTCGTTACCTATCTGGAACAACATCAACGGGAAAGAGGGAGTGGAGAAGTTATGGCGAAAGTAGCGTTTCTTGGCTTAGGGGTGATGGGCTACCCAATGGCCGGTCATTTGGCAAAGGCCGGACACGAGGTCACAGTTTATAACCGCACCACTTCCAAGGCCGAAAAATGGGTTGCCGAATTTGGTGGCAACTTCGGCAAAACACCTGCCGAGGCGGCCAAGGACGCAGAGTTTGTCATGGCATGCGTCGGCAATGACGATGATCTCCGCTCTGTCTGCACTGGGGCAGATGGCGCATTCTCCGCGATGGCGGCTGGGACTGTCTTCGTGGACCACACCACCGTTTCCGCCGCTGTCACCCGCGAAATGTTCGCCGCTGCGGCCGATGCGCAGATTGCGTTCGTTGATGCCCCTGTTTCCGGTGGCCAAGCGGGTGCGGAGAACGGCCAGCTTGTGGTCATGTGCGGTGGCGATGAGGCCGAATATGCCCGCGCCGAGCCGGTGATTGATGCCTATGCCAAGCTGTGCAAGCGCCTTGGTGAGAGCGGTTCAGGTCAGCTTGCCAAGATGGTAAACCAGATCTGCATCGCGGGCCTCGTTCAGGGTCTGTCTGAGGGGCTGCATTTCGCCGAAAAGGCCGGTCTGGATGGTCGCGCCGTGATCGAGGTAATCGGCGGTGGTGCCGCTGGTAGCTGGCAAATGGTCAACCGTCACGAAACGATGCTTGACGGTCATTTCGAGCACGGCTTTGCAGTTGATTGGATGCGCAAGGATCTGGGCATCTGCCTCGATACAGCAGAGGAAAACGGCGCCAGCCTTCCGGTCACAGCGCTTGTCGATCAGTTCTACAAAGAAGTGCAAAAGATGGGCGGTGGCCGATGGGATACCTCCTCGCTCTTTGCCCGCCTGCGCAAGCTCGACAGCTGAGTAATCCCTCCAAATAGTAAGGGCCGCGAAGCTATTTCGCAGCCCTTTTTCGTGCTTATGCAATGCTTATTTCTCGGGGATCAACCCGCGCGGCGAAAATCTCAGAACCAAAATCAGGATCAAGCCCATCGTCATCAGGCGCATATGCGCAGCCGAGTCCAGCAGATGCGCCCGCAGGCCGCTATCCTCGGCCATGCCCGAAGTGATGAACTGGATAAAGCTCAGGCCCATCGGCTCCACCATCACCCACAGCCACCAGATCAACATACCGCCCAGCACCGCGCCAAAGTTGTTCCCCGAACCGCCGACAATCATCATCACCCAGATCAGGAAGGTAAAGCGCAGTGGCTGGTAGGTGCCCGGTGTCAACTGCCCGTCCAGCGTCGTCATCATCGCGCCAGCGATACCACAGACAGCGGACCCCAGAATAAAGATCTGTAAATGCCGCCGCGTGACATCCTTGCCCATTGCTTCAGCGGCGGTTTCGTTGTCACGGATCGCCCGCATCATCCGGCCCCAAGGGCTGTGGAGCGCCGATTGCGCCATCCACAACAGGATGACGAGAACGATGGTGAACAAAACGCCGTAAGACAGCTTCACAAAGATCGTGGAGGCATAGGTCGGGTCCATCCCCAATCCGGCTGCACGCTCGACAAAGCTCTCGCTTTGCTGGAGGTCAACTTCATAAGGCACCGGCCGCGGTATACCGATGACGTTTTTCACGCCACGCGCCAGCCAGTCCTCGTTCTTCATGACGGCAATGACGATTTCTGCAATCCCCAGCGTGGCAATCGCCAGATAATCCGACCGTAGGCCCAAGGCCGTTTTGCCAATGATCCACGCTGCACCTGCCGCCAGCACCCCGCCAACCGGCCACGCGAGCAGTACTGGCAACCCCAGCCCGCCGAGATAGCCCGTCGCTGCGGGGTCAATCGCCTCAACAGCGCCGACGCCACCGTCAAACACCGCACGGTAGAGGAAAAAGCCCACAATCAGCCACGCGATCATCGCGATGGTGCGGGTCCGCCCCGCGGCCATCCGCTTTGCAATAAGCACCATGCCGACAATCGTCGCGGCACCAAGCGCCAGCCCCGCCAGCACCCGCAACCCGCCAGCAGCCCAAGCCTCGCCTACGGGCGCCATTGCGACCAGCACAGTGGCCAAGCCACCCAGCGCGACAAAGCCCATCACACCGACGTTAAACAGCCCCGCAAAACCCCATTGCAGGTTCACCCCCAGCGACATGATCGCCGAGATCAGCCCCATGTTCAGGACGAGGAGCGCCGTGTTCCAGCCTTGCACCATTCCGGTGCCAATCAGCAAAACCGCCATACCGGCGAAAAGCGCAACAGTTCGCATGTTGTTGGTCATACCGATTTCCCCTTGAACAGGCCTGTGGGCTTAAACAGAAGAACGACCACAAGGATCGCGAATGACACCGCAAATTTGTAATCGGTGGAAAGAAGTTGCATCAGGCCCGAAGGCTCCAACGATTCCGGCGCCCAGTAGGTCAGCACCTTTTTCCATGCATATGTGATCGTCACTTCCGAAAACGCGATCACGAAACCGCCGGCAATCGCGCCAAGCGGGCTTCCCAAGCCGCCTACGATGGCCGAAGCAAAAATTGGCAGAAGCAATTGCAGATAGGTGAACGGCTTGAAGGATTTATCAAGCCCGTAGAGCGTCCCTGCCACGGTCGCCAGTGCTGCAACGATCAGCCAAGTCACCATTACAACGCGATCTGGATTGATCCCCGAAAGCAGCGCCAAATCCTCGTTATCCGAAAACGCGCGCATTGATTTGCCGGTGCGGGTCTTGTTGAGGAACCAAAACAGCACCGCCACAACGATCACCGCCGTTACGATGGTCAACCCTTGCGAGGTCTTAAAGGCCAAACCCTCACTCAGCCCCGTCATCTGCTTGAACTCACGCGCGGTAATAATGAAGCGTTCGCCATCATTGAAGTTTTGATCGTCCACACCAATGATGAAGCGTACCACCCCGTTGAGCACAAACATCACACCCATTGACACGATCACGAGGATCACCGGCTTGGCCTTCTGGCGTCGGTAAAACTGATAAACAGTCTTATCCGTAAAAAGCACCAGCGCCGCGGTCGCCGCGATCCCAAAGGGCAGGGCGAGCAAGGCTGTCGGCAAGAACCCCAAGCTAAGCCCCATCGATTGAAACCACCACGTCACGAGGATCGTCGCCATCGTTCCAAAGGCCATCGTGTCGCCATGCGCAAAGTTCGAAAACCGCAGGATGCCGTAGATCATCGTCACGCCCAACGCGCCGATCGCCAGCTGCGCGCCATAGGCCGTGGCCGGAATGATCACAAAATTGGTCAGGGCCACCAGCCCGTTCAGGAAGTCGATCATCCCTTATCCTCCCAAAAAGCTCTGGCGCACTTCGGGATCGGCAAGAAGCTCCTTGCCAGTGCCCGTATGTGCATTGCGACCTTGCACCAGAACATAGCCGCGATCCGCGATTTCCAGCGCCTGCCGTGCATTCTGTTCGACCATCAGGATCGGAATGCCCGTGCGGGCCACTTCGATGATCCGGTCGAACAACTCGTCCATGACAATCGGGCTCACACCCGCGGTCGGTTCGTCCAGCATCAGCACCTTCGGTTGGGTCATCAAGGCGCGGCCAACGGCGACCTGTTGGCGCTGCCCGCCTGAAAGTTCGCCCGCCGCTTGGTTGCGCTTTTCCTTGAGGATGGGAAAGAGCGAATAGACCTGCTCCATCGTGTCGCGGAAGTCATCCCGCCGGATGAACGCACCCATCTCGAGGTTCTCTTCCACCGTCATCGAGGTGAAGATATTCGAGGTCTGCGGCACAAAGCCCATCCCCTTCACCACGCGCTCCTGCGGCGTCAGCTTGGTGATGTCCTCACCACCGAGCCGAACTGCGCCGGAACGCACATCCAGCATCCCGAAAACCGCCTTCATCGCGGTCGATTTTCCGGCGCCGTTCGGGCCAACGATCACGGCAATCTCGCCGGGGTTCACGGCAATCGTACAGTCATGCAGAATGTCCGGCCCTTTTCCATAGCCGCCGGTCATGCTGTCGCCGATGAGAAACGGTTCGCTCATGCCCCCACCTTATCCTTGTTCTTGAGCCCTGTGCCCAAATAGGCCTCGATCACATGCTCGTTGGCTTTGATCTCATCGAGCGTTCCTTCTGCGAGCACCTTGCCCTCGGCCATACAAATCACCGGATCACAAATCCGCCCGATGAAATCCATGTCGTGTTCAATCACGACGAAGGTGTAATCGCGTTCTTTGTTCAGGCGCACAATCGCATCGCCGATTGTGTTCAACAGCGTCCGGTTCACGCCCGCACCCACTTCGTCAAGGAACACGATCTTGGCATCCACCATCATCGTGCGTCCCAATTCGAGGAGCTTCTTTTGCCCGCCAGAGACTTGCCCCGCCTTGTGATCGGCAAGGTGCTCGATGGTCAGGAATTCCAGCACTTCATCGGCTTTCGCCCGCAACGCGCGCTCTTCATCGGCGATGCGCTTGCGGCCAAACCAAGTATTCCAGAGCTGTTCGCCCGATTGGCCGCTCGGCACCATCATCAGATTTTCGCGGCAGCTCATCGAATGGAACTCATGCGCGATCTGGAAGGTCCGCAGCAATCCTTTATGAAACAGCTCATGGGGCGGCAGGCCGGTGATATCCTCACCTGCCATCGTGACACGCCCGCTCGTTGGTTTAAGAACGCCAGCGATCACATTGAAAAGAGTTGTTTTTCCGGCACCGTTTGGTCCGATCAGGCCGGTAATGGAGCCTGGATTGATCTTCAGGGTCGCCCCGTCCACGGCATGAAAGCCGCCAAAATGCTTGTGAAGATCCTCGACGACGATCATCGCGTTTGCCCCCAGTTTTGCCCCAATAGGCAGTCATCGGTTATGCAAACGGCGCGGGGGGCCCCCCGCGCCGTTCTGTCGTTAATGGTGCACGATCAGCGGAACTGAACAGTTGTGATAACGCCGTCGATCACTTCGATCTGGCGGTAGTTACCGGCGCTCTCGCCGCCACCGATCAGCTCAACAGCCGAGCCGCCCTGATAATCCACTTCGCCGCCATCGGCGAGGATTTGCAGTGCCTTGGCCAGTTCACCCGGATAGATCACTTCACCCGGAGCGTTGGCAACATCCATCACCGCATCCTTGTAGACCATCGGGTCGGTGGAGCCGGTTGCCTGCATGGCGAGCATGATCAGCGCAGCTGCGTCATAGCTCTCAGGTGCAAACGGTGCCGTACCCTGGAAATCGTACTTCGCACCAACCTCTTCCATCATCGCAGCGCCCGGGCTGTCTGTGCCCGGAACCTGACCGGTCGATCCTTCGATCTCATCACCGAAACGCTCCTGCAGGGAGTCACCGATCATGCCGTCAGGCAGGTGGAACGTGTCGAATGCACCGGTGTCGAGCGCGGCGCGGATGATGCCCGGGCCACCTTGGTCGATGTAACCGGCAACAACGAGGCGATCACCGCCAGCAGCAGCCAAAGACGCCACTTCAGCCGAGTAGTCGGCCTTGCCGTCTTCGTGTGCGGCGTTGATGGTGACAGTGCCGCCACGCTCTTCATAAGCAGATTGGAAGCTGTCGGCCAAGCCCTTACCATAGTCGTTGTTGGTATAGGTCACAGCGACCGAGTTGATGCCCTGCTCAAGCAGCACTTCAGCCATCACAACGCCCTGACGCGCATCTGATGGAGCGGTACGGAAGAACAGGCCGTCATCTTCGATCGTCGAAAGCGCAGGCGAGGTCGCGGACGGCGAAATCATCACCATACCGTTTGCCCGTGCAACGTTCTGGAAGGCTGCGGTGGTCGCGCCGGAGCACAGCGCACCAACGATACCGGATACACCCTCAGTGGTGATCAAGCGTTCAGCAGCGGCGGTTGCAAGGCTGGCGTCAATACACGTGCTGTCGCCGCGAACGGCTGAAACAGTCGTGCCACCCAGCAGCAGGCCGCTTTCGGAAACTTCGGCAATCGCTGCTTCAGCTCCGCCAGCCATACCAACGGCGAGCGATTCAGCGGGGCCGGTGAAGCCCAAAAGCACACCGAGTTTGATTTCGTCGGCCTGCGCGGCTCCGGCAAGCAGTGCCATCGTCGCGGTGGCAGTCAGAATCTTTTTCATCATTTTCTCCCTATCGGATCATTGTCCGTTCGCCAGATTACGCAGCCCAAATACAAAATGGAAGCGTTCCCGCGCAGGAAATCGGCCTGTTTTTTGGTAAGTTGCGGGAAATTGACGCCGCGTCACTGCGCAATCGCAGGTGATCAGATCGAGAGCCGCGTCGCGTGGCTGCCCCGCTCGCGATAGGGTGTCGTGTCATAGTGGGACCGGTAGCACTTCGAAAAATGCGACGGCGAGGCAAAACCACAAGCCAAGGCCACGTTGATCACGCTCATATCCGTCTGCATCAACAGGTTGCGCGCCTTTTGCAGGCGCAGTTCCATGTAGTAGCGCTTCGGGCTGCGGTTCAGATAGCGACGGAACAAGCGTTCAAGCTGCCGCGTCGACATGCCCACATCCTTTGCCAGTACAGCAGGGCTGATCGGCTCTTCGATGTTTTGTTCCATAATCTGGATAACCCGGCTCAGTTTCGGATGCCGGACCCCGATCCGCGTCGGGATCGAAAGGCGCTGCGTATCTTGGTCAGTGCGGATGGACGAGTAAATCAACTGGTCCGCCACGGCATTGGCCAGTTCTTCGCCGTGATCGTCCGCAATGATCTTCAGCATCAGGTCGATGGAGGCCGTGCCGCCCGCGGTTGTCATGCGGTTGCCATCCACCACAAAGACCGACTTCGTCAGCGTCACTTCTTCGAATTCTTCAGCAAAACTGTCCTGATTTTCCCAGTGGATCGTTGCTTTCTTCCCATCCAGCAGGCCCGCCTTTGCCAATGTGTAGCCAGCGGTACAAAGGCCCGCCATCCGTACCCCGCGCCGCGCTTCGCGGCGGAGCCAGCTGACGATCCGCTTGGTGGTGGCCTTTTGCACATCCACACCGCCGCAAACCATAACCACGTCGTCACGCGACAACTCGCCCAACTCCATCTGGAGTTTGAACTCGGTTCCGTTCGAGCAGATCACGGTATCGCCATCTTCGCCTGCAAGCACCCAATCGTAGAGTTTCTTGTTCGCCATGCGGTTAGCGATTCGCAGGCTCTCGACAGCCGAGGCGAAACAAAGCATTGTGAAATTGTCGAGAAGCACAAAAACGTAACGTTTTGGCTTACTTGGCGCATCCACTTCAACGATCTGTGGCTGGATTTCCATGCAACTTTTACTTCTACAAATGGCAATGAATTCACCATGACCAGTTTTACACGCGCGGTTCAAGGGGTATTGAAAGCGTCAAACCGTGTCGTTTCGCTCCCCTGCGGCATCGCCGGACCGCCTTTTTCGATTGGCCCTCCACGCCAGCCGGTCTATAAGCGCGTCCTGATACCGCTAACCAGCGAAAGCACCTGTTAAAGTGAACAATGGAGACACCAATGAGTGAGTGGCAAAAATCTGACTGGCGCAACAAGCCTCGCGTTCAGATGCCCGAGTATACCGACGAAGCCAGCCTGAAAGCCGTTGAAGGCAAGCTGGCAGGGTATCCGCCGTTGGTGTTTGCAGGGGAGGCACGTCGCCTGAAAGCCCATCTTGGTGCCGTGAGCCGTGGCGAAGCGTTTTTGCTTCAGGGCGGTGACTGCGCCGAAAGCTTTGCTGAATTTTCTGCCGACCAAATTCGCGACACCTTCAAGGTGATGCTGCAGATGGCGATGGTCCTGACCTACGGTGCGAAAGTTCCGGTAGTCAAAGTTGGCCGCATGGCCGGCCAGTTCGCCAAACCGCGCTCGGCTCCCACCGAGACGATCGACGGCGTCGAACTGCCCAGCTACCGCGGCGACATCATCAATGGCTTCGATTTCAACACCGATGCCCGCATCCCTGATCCGGACCGCATGCTGCAAGCCTACACCCAAGCGGCCGCCACGCTGAACCTTCTGCGTGCCTTCTCCACGGGTGGCTTTGCCGATATCCACCGCGTCTACCAGTGGACCCTTGGCTTCACCGATGCGCCCGAGGCCGAGAAGTACCGCGAGATGGCCCAGCGCATTTCTGACTCGCTGGATTTCATGACTGCCGCTGGCCTGACCGGCGAGACGAACCACGAGCTGAGCACCGTTGACTTCTACACCAGCCACGAAGCGCTCTTGCTGGAATACGAAGAAGCGCTTTGCCGTCTCGATTCCACCTCCGGCAAATGGCTCGCCGGTTCCGGCCACATGATCTGGATCGGGGATCGTACCCGCCAGCCTGACGGCGCGCATGTCGAGTTCTGCAAGGGCGTGCAAAACCCGATCGGCCTAAAATGCGGCCCCTCGATGACTTCCGGTCACCTCAAGGCGCTGATGAGCGCGCTGAACCCCGAAAACGAGCCGGGTCGCCTGACCCTGATTGCACGCTTCGGCGCGGGTTCGGTAGGCGAGCACCTGCCGCGCCTCGTGAAGGCAGTCCAGGAAGAGGGCGCAAATGTTGTGTGGTCCTGTGACCCGATGCACGGCAACACGATCAAATCCACTTCCGGCTACAAAACCCGCCCGTTCGACAGCGTTCTGCGCGAAGTCCGCGAGTTCTTCCAAGTGCACAATGCCGAAGGCACGATCCCCGGCGGTGTCCACTTCGAGATGACCGGCAAGGACGTGACCGAATGCACCGGCGGTGTCCGTGCGGTAACGGATGAAGACCTCTCCGATCGCTACCACACCGCTTGCGACCCGCGTTTGAATGCCTCGCAATCGCTTGAACTGGCCTTCCTTGTCGCCGAGGAGCTTTCCAACCGGCGCACCAAGCTGGCCGACGCCGCGGCAGTTTAGGCGCGGAAAACACAGCAAACGGCCCGCTGCAAGATCGCCGCGGGCCGCTTTTCGATTTATCGGAGGGCCAGCCATGATCCATTCAATGACGGCATTCGCCTCCAAACGCAGCACCGAGCAGGGCCTTGCTTGGGTGTGGGATCTGCGCAGCGTCAACGCACGCGGCCTCGATATACGGCTGCGCTTGCCCGAAGGCATTGAAGGGCTCGAACAAGCTGTGCGCGGCGCGATCAGCGCGGCGATGAAGCGCGGCAGTATCTCGCTCAGCTTGAAGATGGCGCGCGAAGCCAGCGACGTCCCACTGACCCTCGATCCCGCGCAACTCGACCGCACACTTGAAGCGCTTCGCCTTGTGCAAGAGCGCGCAGGCCGCATCGGGGTCAATCTTTCTGCCCCGTCGCCCGCCGAAATCCTATCCCAGCGCGGCGTGATGACCGCCCGTGAGGATGACAGCACTACCGAGAGCCTGCTTCCCACTTTGCAAGCCGACCTTGAGAGCCTCCTCAAAGATTTCCTCGCAATGCGCGCCCGCGAAGGGGCATTGATCGCCGATGTGCTCATCGGTCAACTGACCGAAATTGAAAGCCTCGTCGCTCAAGCCCAAACCGCCGCCGAGAGCCGCCGCGACGTCCAAAAACAAGCCGTCACCGATGCGCTTGCCCGCGTGCTCGATACCGGCGCAGAGGTTGATCCCGAACGCCTCCATCAAGAACTTGCCCTGATCGCCATCAAGGCCGATGTCACCGAAGAGATCGACCGTCTCCGCGCCCATATCGCCGCCGCGCGTGCGCTGATGGAGAAAGGTGGCGCTGTCGGGCGCAAGCTGGATTTTCTCGCGCAGGAATTTAACCGCGAGGCCAATACCCTCTGTTCAAAATCCCAGTCCAAGGAGCTCACCTCCATAGGGCTTGATTTGAAAGCCGCGATCGAACAAATGCGCGAGCAAATACAAAACTTGGAGTAACCATGACCGATACCGGCGCCCGCCGTGGCCTGCTGATCATTGTTTCATCACCCTCCGGCGCCGGAAAGTCGACGCTCTCCCGCCGGTTGCGGGAATGGGATCCCTCCATCCGCTTTTCCGTCTCCGCCACAACCCGCGCCCCGCGCTCGGGCGAGGAAGATGGCCGCGAATACTACTTCCGCAGCCGCGACACTTTCCAGGAAATGGTCCGCAACGGTGATATGCTCGAACATGCCGAGGTCTTTGGCAATCTCTACGGTAGTCCCCGCGGCCCCGTTGAGGACGCGATGCACGAAGGTTGCGATACGCTCTTCGATATCGATTGGCAGGGCGGCCAACAGATCCGAAATTCCAGCCTTGGGAAGGATGTCGTATCAATCTTCATCCTGCCGCCTTCAATGGTCGAGCTGGAGCGCCGCCTCCGCGACCGTGGGCAAGACAGCGCCGAGGTCATCGATGGCCGCATGCAAAAGAGCTTGGCCGAGGTCAGCCATTGGGCCGAATATGACTATGTGCTGGTTAACGAAGATGTCGATCAATGCACCGAAGAGCTGAAAACAATTCTCACAGCCGAGCGTCTGCGCCGCGACCGCCAGCCTTGGCTCAACGAGTTCGTGCGTAAACTGAACGCAGAATATGAGGCACAGTAATGATCTACGCGCTCGATGGCCGTACACCCCAAATTGACCCCACTGCTTGGGTCGCGCCAGATGCCAATATCATCGGTGGGGTCATTCTAGAGGCTGACAGCTCCGTCTGGTTCGGCGCAACGCTGCGCGGCGACAACGAAGACATCACTGTCGGGCAGGGGAGCAACGTGCAAGAAAACGCCGTACTTCATACCGATATGGGATTCCCGTTGGTGATTGGCGCGGGCTGTACCATCGGGCATAAAGCGATGCTGCACGGCTGCATCATCGGTGAGAATTCGCTGATCGGTATGGGCGCAACGGTGCTCAACGGCGCCAAGATCGGGCGCAATTGCCTGATCGGGGCAGGGGCTTTGGTGACAGAAGGCAAGGAAATCCCCGATAACAGCCTCGTCGTCGGCGCGCCCGGCAAAGTGATCCGCACGCTGGACGAGGCCGCCATAGAGGGCTTGCGTAAATCTGCGCTCGGTTATCAGAGCAATGCCCGCCGCTTCCGCAGTGGGCTGACAGTTCTTTCCCGCTAGAGCGCCATCGTCTGCAGCAGTTCCGGCGTCAGTTCTAGGATTTCAAAATCGACGCTCGGTGCGAGCCGTGTCACCTCTTGCACGATCAAGCCGCTGCTTTCGACCGGATCAGAAATCACCCGATACCGTCCCGGAAAACCTGCCGCCTCAAGCACCTGCGCGATCTCCGTCGCGTCAAACCCATTGCCGATCAGCGCGGATAACACCACATCCGGTGTGATTTTTCGCACCGTCTCAACACTCAAATCTGCAATATCAACAAAGTGATACCCGTCGCTGCGCACAGCAGGCAGCTTATAAACATCTCCAAACCGATACCTGCCGACGATGAGCATCGACGGCAATTCACTCGGTTTCGCAGCGGCGCTGGTCATCCCCAACACGGCACACTCCCCCAAAACAAAGCCAAACCCTTTTGTGCAAAAACCCTGATGCGGTTTCAGCTTTCTTCCCCGAATCCGAGCATATCCGCATGTTTGCGCCCTGCAAAGTACGCCGCATGCTTTTTTGATATTTGTGTTCAAAGCGGTGCGGTTCTCCGCTATGGCTCGCGCATGAAAGTTGATTTGAACGATCTGCTTGCCGCTTCTCCCTTGCCCCAAATCGCAATTGGGGGCGATGAGCGTATCGTTGCGATTAACGCCGCCGCCGAGGCGCTATTCGGGCCGGATATGATCGGCCGCCATTACATCCGCGCCGTGCGCCAGCCTGCTGTTCTCGATGAAATCGAAGTGGCATTGCAAAGCGGTACGCGACGTGATGCACGCTACCTCGGGCGATCCGGCAGTCAGGAAATTGCGTTTCGTGTCACCATCGCGCCTTTGGCGATCGAGGGCCGAAACGAAGCACTTCTCGTCTCCTTCGAAGATACCAGCGCCGTCGAGGAAGCAGACCGCATGCGCAGCGATTTCATCGCCAATCTCAGCCATGAATTGCGCTCTCCTTTAACCTCGCTGATCGGCTTTGTTGAAACCCTGCGCGGGCCTGCGCGGAACGATCCCGAGGGCCAGCAGCGCCTGCTGGCGATCATGGAACGTGAGAGCAGGCGGATGATCATGCTGGTCGAAGATCTCATGTCTCTCAGCCGTGTTGAGGCCACCGAGCGCCAGCGCCCGTCCGATCCAGTGGACTTGCCCAAGGTGATCGAGAATGTCGTGGCGCGACTTGAACCAATGATTGCGCAGAGCGCCTCCCGCGTTGAAGTGTCCGTATCGAAAGATTTCCAGCAAGTGCGCGGTTCGGCGCAGCAACTTGAACAGGTCGTCTCGAATCTTATTGAAAACGCCCTGAAATACGGTGGCGGTACACCTGTCACCGTGTCGCTCGAAGGCCCCCAAGTGGAGAGTCTTCTCAGCGGGCAGGGCGTGTGCCTTCGGGTTGCCGATCAAGGTCCGGGAATCGCGTCGCATCACCTTCCCCGCCTGACGGAGCGGTTCTACCGTGTTGACAGTCACCGCGCGCGCGAGGCCGGCGGAACAGGTCTTGGCCTCGCGATCGTCAAGCACATCGTGAACCGCCATCGTGGCCGCATGCGGATCGAAAGCACATTAGGGCAGGGGACCACAATCAAGGTACTACTCCCTTTGGTCTAGCGCTCTAATCGTATGATGCAGAAACTCCGCTAACTTTCTGGCGCAAAGCACCGTTGTTCTATTCGAGTTTATCGAGAGGACAGAAAATGCGTTATGCCTTCCCAATTATCGCCGCTGCGTTAGTCGCCGCCGCTGGCTCCGCCGTGGCCCGCGACAATGTCGTCGCTGCCGGTTCGTCAACTGTGCGCCCGTTTGCAGATGCAGTTGCCGCGAATTTCTCCGGCCCCGCCCCCGAGATCTCCTCTGGTGGATCCTCGGGTGGTCTGCGGCTCTTTTGTGCGGGCGTTGGCGTCGAAACGTCAGACATTGCCCATGCATCCCGCCCGATCAAGGCAAGTGAAATCGCCACTTGCGCAGCAAACGGCGTGACCGACATCATCGAAATTCGCTTCGGTTATGATGGCGTTGTCTTTGCCTCCGGTTTCGGCGGTTCGGCGCTTGATTTGACCCCATCTGACTACTTCGCGGCAACCGTCGAACAGCTACCAGTCGACGGGCAGCTGGTTCCCAACCCCAACAGCATGTGGTCGGATGTAAACCCAGCATTCTCACCGCTGCCGCTCAGCATTCACGTTCCGGGCACCATCCATGCCACGCGTGAACTTCTTGACGAAAAGATGATGGAAGAAGGCTGCGTCGAAAGCGGCGCTCGCGACGAGTTCGTCAAGATCCTCGGCGTTGCGCGCGCTGATGATGCCTGCCTCGCACTCCGGACGGACGGCGTCGTGATGGAGAATAACACGCCCACTCTTGCGACCACTGTGACCATGCTCCAAGCAGATGTGAACGGCATCGGTGCGTTCTCCCTGAGCATGTTCCTCGATAACTTTACCCAGCTGCTGCCCTCCACGGTGATGGGTGTCTATCCCTCCGCTGAAACAATCGCAGACGGCTCCTACCACCTTGGTCGCCCGCTGTACTTCTATGTGAAGGCGGCGCATCTGGATGTGGTCCCAAGCCTGCGTGATTGGGTGAATTTCTTCATCTCTGATGCGGTCGCCGGTGCCGGCGGCACGCTCCAGCCACTTGGCTTGGTTGCCGATCCAAAATTGGCAGAAACCCGCGCCGCGTTTGAGGCCGGAAAGACCATCGGTCAATAAAAAGCGCTAGAAATTTGCACAGTAATAAAGGGAGCGGACATTCCGCTCCCTTTTTCATTTGGGGCTGGTTTTATGCGCCGCGAATATCCGGCGCGAACTGGCGTTATCTGCCGCTCGTAACTGGTCATTTGATCCGGTGCGATCCCCCTTAAAAGCTGATGAAATAGATTATTTGGCGCAAAAATACGGAATTTGATCAAAAATCGGCAATAGGGTCGCTCCGCCCATTGCCTCTTTGGAAATCCCCCGTAAACTTCGCGCAAATCGCCATGCCTCAAAAGCAGAAGGACACAGTCGAATGACGGACTTTTCAGCATTCAAGATCGACGTAAACCTGATCGGCGGAGAGTGGCGTTCGCCTGCTGCTGACAGCGCGATCACGGTCACCAATCCGGCTTCCGGCGAGGTGCTCGGCACGGTCCCGAATTTCGGCTCTGCCGAAACGCGCGAGGCGATTGATGCGGCACATGCTGCTTTTCCTGATTTCGCCGCCAGCGATCTCAACACCCGCGTCGGCCTCCTGCGCAAATTGCATGATGCCTTGATGGATAATCAGGAAGCGCTCGCCGCGCTTCTTACCGCCGAACAAGGCAAGCCGCTGGCCGAATCCCGTGGCGAAATCGCCATCGGTGCCGCCTATGTCATGTGGTTTGCCGAAGAGGTGCGCCGCACCAAGGGCGAAATCGTTCCCTCTCCGGTCAATGGCCGCCGCCTGCTGGTCACGCACCACCCCGTTGGTGTCGTCGGCGCAATCACACCGTGGAACTTCCCGTCCTCCATGCTCGCGCGCAAACTCGGGCCTGCGCTGGCGGTTGGCTGTACCACTGTGGTCAAGCCCGCGTCGCTCACGCCTTATTCCGCCCTCGCATGGGGTAAACTGGCCGAGGATGTCGGCTATCCCGCAGGCGTCGTGAACGTTGTCACCGGCTCCGCCCGCGCCATCGGCGGCACGATCATGGAAGACAGCCGCGTCCGCAAAGTCACCTTCACCGGCTCTACTGAGGTCGGAAAGGAACTCATCCGCCAGTCCGCCGACACGGTGAAGAAAGTATCGATGGAGCTGGGCGGCAACGCGCCGTTCATCGTCTTTGATGATGCCGATCTCGACCGTGCCGTTGCCGGCGCGATGATCGCCAAATACCGCAACTCCGGCCAGACCTGCGTCTGCGCCAACCGCATCTACGTTCAGTCCGGCATCTACGATGCCTTCGTGAAGCGCCTGAGCGAGGCGACCGACGCGCTGAAAGTCGGTCCCGGCAATGAGGCGGGCGTCGAGCAGGGCCCGCTCGTCGATCAGGGCGCCTTCGATAAGGTGAAAGAACTGGTGGACGACGCGATGGCCCACGGCGCAACCTGCACCGCTGGCGGCGGGGGTCACGCCCTCGGCGGAACGTGGTTCCAGCCAACCGTTCTCACCGGCGTCACCACCGATATGAAGATCGCCAGCGAGGAGATCTTCGGACCCGTTTCCGCGATCTTCAAGTTCGAGACAGAAGAGGAAGTTGTCTCCGCTGCCAACGACACCGATTTCGGTCTGGCTGCCTATGTCTACACCACCGATCTCGCCCGCGCTTTCCGGATGAATACCGGCCTGCAATACGGCCTTATCGGTATCAATGAGGGCCTGATCACCACCGTCGAGGCCCCTTTCGGCGGCATGAAAGAAAGTGGCTTGGGCAAAGAGGGCGGCAGCCAAGGCATTGCCGACTATCTCGATACCAAATACGTCTGTATCGGCGGGATCTGATCCTGCAAGGGAGCGCTCCGGCGCTCCCTTTTTTTAGGTTTGCGTCAGATGTGCGCTGACCTGTTCGGCAATCATCGCGCTCACGCGTTCGTTGCTTTCCTCGGTTACCCCAGCGATATGCGGTGTCAGGATCAGGTTCGGCACATCGGCAAAGCGTGCTGCGGTTTCGGCATCCAACGGCTCGTTTTCAAAAACGTCCAGCGCCGCACCGGCCAGTTTTCCGGCTTTCAGCGCGGCTGCCAAGGCCAGTTCATCCACCACGCCGCCCCGCGCCGCATTGATCAAAACCGCGCGCTCTTTCATCCCCGCAAGCGCGACCGCATCTATCATATGCCGCGTTGAGTCGGTCAGTGGCACATGCAAGCTGATCACATCCGCCGCTTTCAGTACCTCGCCAAGGGGCGCGCATTCTGCACCTTCCCACGCCGCATGATCGGCGGGCAGGAACGGGTCATAACCGATAATCTTCATGCTCAGCGCACGACCGATCCGCGCGGTGTCACGCGCAATCGCGCCATAGCCCACCAGCCCGAGCACCTTGCCGGAAATCTCGCGCCCACTTGCGGCCTGCCGCGGCCAAGCACCGGCGCACATCTCCGCACGCCGGTCATAGGCCCCGCGCAAGAGCATCGCGCCAGTGGTGATCACATATTCCGCCACCGAAAGGTTGTTCGCCCCAAATGCCGGATAAACGGTGACGTCCCGCGCGGCACAGGCCTCTTGGTCGATATTGTCGAGCCCGACACCCAAGCGCCCGACGCAGCGCAGCTGCGGCGCGGCAGCGAGCAAGGCGTCCGTTACCTGCGTCCGGTTCCGCACAATCAGCGCGGATGCATCGGCCAACAGGGCAGGGATCGTCTCCTGCGCATCGGCAAGGCTCGGGTCATAGGTCACATCAAACCGCGCGGACAGCTCCGCAACCGCTGCCTCATCCATGAATTCACTGATGATGATTTTCATTCCGCGCCCCAACCCTATTTGGAAAACGCAAATTGCGAGTGCTGGTGATATTGCTTACCCGGTCGCAACACCGCCTGCGGGAAGTGCGGATGATGAATGGCATCCGGCCAGCACTGCGGCTCAAGCGCGATTCCTCCATGCTTGCCCATTGCCTGCCCGTCCAGCCCCAAGGGCTGCACATCCAGCTTCGCCCCGTCGTAAACCTGAAGCCCCGCCTCGGTCGTGCGAATTTCCATCTCCACGCCCGATGCCGCGCTCGAAAGCGTCGCTACAGGGCGTATCGCTCCTGCGCGCTCGGAAAGGCAAAAGTTATGATCCAACAGCCCGCTCTCGCTGGCAACGCGCACCGATTGGCCGGAACGGAAATCAAACGGTGTTCCCGCAACGGGCGTCACTTCGCCGGTCGGGATCAGCTCCCCATCCACCGGCAAAAAGCCTTCAGCCGCCATCTGCAATTTGTGATCGAGGATCGAGGCACTGCCATCAAGGTTGAAATAGCTGTGATGCGCGAAATTACACAAGGTCGGCGCGTTGGTGGTCGCCTTGATGTCAATATCCAGCACCCCACCGTCAAGCAGCGTATAGGTCAGCTGCACCGACAGATCGCCGGGGAAGCCCATATCGCCATCGGCCATTTCAAGCGTCAGCTGGGCGCTGCGTTTGTCATAACCTCCGAGCGTCCAGTTGCGCTTGCCGCACCCCACGCTGCCGCCATGCAACTGATGTTTGCCAAGGAAGTTGGCGTCCAGCTCATAGTGCTTTCCATCCAGCTCGAACGCCGCGCCGCCAATACGGTTCGCGCAACGCCCCGCTAAGGCACCGAAATAGGGCGAATGTACTGGATAATCGTCGAACCGTGGCAGCCCCAAGACCAAGGCGGGCGCATGCCCTGCCAGCCGCAAGTCCTGCAAAACGGCACCCCATGTAATCACACTCGCTTGCAGGCCGCCGGCCTCCAGCACCACGCGATGAACATCTTCGCCGCTGGTGGTTTTTCCGAACACTTCGGTCATTAAATACGCCCCTTCAGGTCGATGGCATGTCCGGTGCGGGCGCTCTCTTCTGCCGCTTCACCGATGATCACGGCCCATAATCCGTCTTTCAGGCTCACCTCCGGCGTTCCCTTGCCGCTGCGTACCAGTTCGACAAATTTCTGATGCTGGAAGAAGGTCGAACCATGATGATCGCCTGCTTGCAGGATCGACGCATCCACTTCAACCTCAAACGTTTTCTCCCGCAAGGTCGCGCGGTCCGAAATACAGATCTCCGAATGGCGTTCCTTCTTATCGGCAGAGAAACGGGCAGGGCCGGGTACCCGCGCCTCGATTCGCGCCTTCTCGCCGGTCACGGTCAACAATTCTTGCCAATATGAGCCCTCGGCAAACATGCACAGGTCCAACATCCCCCGCGCGCCGCTCTCGAAATCCACGACAGCATAGGCATTGTCGATGATGTCCGGCTTGCGCCCTTCGTAAAGTTCTCCTTGATGGTTCACATTCATCGCGCCGGAGCAGTAAATCCGTACCGGATCGCACTCTAACACGAGGCGCATCAAGTCCCAGAAATGGCAGCATTTCTCGACCATCGTTCCGCCCGTGCGGGCCGAGAAACGGTTCCATGCATCCACCTTATCAAGGAACGGGAAGCGATGCTCACGGATCGCAAACATCTGCGGCGTGCCGATGCGCCCTGCCTTTATCTCCGCCAAAAGGCGCTGCGCGGGCGGCATGTAGCGGTATTCCATCGCCACCCAAACAGGCGCGGCGCGCCCCTCAGCCCGCTGCAGCAAATCGCGCGCATTTTCGCCGGTTGTGCAAACAGGCTTCTCACACAAGATAGGTTTGCCCGTCGGCAAAAGGTCCAGCATCGCGGCGTGATGGTGATCGTTCGGGCTTGCCACCATGTACACATCGCACAGATCGGCTGACAGCATGTCCTTATAATCGGCAAAGCCCTGCGCCTCCGGCACCAATTGTGCCGACAAACCCCGCATCCCCTCGTTGGGATCGGCATAGGCAGTCACACATGCACCGTCGATCAAAGCAATATTACGCATATGCTCCTGCGCCATCATTCCCGCGCCGACAAATCCGTATCTTATCATTTTGTTAAAGCTCCAGAACGGGCAGGCCCATCTCGGCCGCCACTGCGCAAAGGGTAGGGCGGTGCTCGCCGTAAGCCAGCGCCATATGATGCTCCAATCCGCTGTCGATCAGATCGTCCAGCACCGCAGATGCGGCACGGTCGAACCGCACAACACCCGATGTTCCGGTAAAGGATTTCGGCCTGTCCAGCATTTCGCCACCCGACAGCACCATCTTCGGCGTGCCAAAAGCCTGACTGATCCGCATGAACGTCACCCGCCCCGGTTTCAGCGGGAATTCGAAAAGCAAAGGCATCTTCCGGTTGGTATGGATCGTGGCCTCCGCCGCATCCCCTTCCGCCAGCATGGAAAGCGGCGCTTGCCCGCAATGCCACACCACGCCCGTGTTATCCGCGCTGTCCATATCCACCAGATCGGTAAGGAAAACTGCACTTCCGCAGGCTTCCTGCAAGATCATCTGCGTCAGCGCGCCATAGACATCCGCCTCACAGGCGCAAGGCACCCGCGCTTCTCCCATCAAGGAGACAGGCCCACACACCGCGCCGCCATATTCGGTAAAGGTTTCGGGCCAGCACCGGATTGCGAAGGCATCATAAGCCCCCCGCGCACGGATCGCATCCAACGCCAGCTTCAGCCGCAGCGAGCGGTCCAGCTCGGTTTGGTCAACCTCTTCCAGTCCCTGCGCGGCAACGGTTTCGCGCAGAACTGCAACATCAGCCGCATTCGCCGCGCGCCCTTCGTCAAAGAGCGCCTCCAATTCCAGCGCATCCACCTCCACGCCTGCCAGCGCCTTCAGATTCTCCGCATCATACGCGCAGGTATCAAACCCGTCCGGATGCGCCCCCAGCCGCGCGATCCGCCGCCCCGAAATCCGCGCGACCAGCGCCGCCGCCTCCGCGGAACCGTCACCAGCTGCTTTGCCTTCCAACCGGCCCGCTTCCCGCTCACCAGCCAGCAGCGCCGACAAGTCAGCGGCAATATCGCTCTTCGGGTCGGCATAGAGCCACGAAAACCGCCGCCCGTTCAGCCCTAGCGCATGGCTTGCCAGATTAAGCCCGCAGAAGGAGTTCAACCGCAACCTGCCGCCGATACGCGGCTCTGGTATTGCCCAAATCCCCATATCCATATCGAGCGCCGCCGCCGCCTCAACTGTCATTGAGGCATCGGTAAAGGTCACTTGCAGGAGCAACAGGAAGTCAATCTCCGCGGCCTTCAGCTCTGCAATCGCCGCCCGCGTCGCCGTGCCGTCAAACAACAGCCCCCGCGGGCCGATGATCTCATGCCCGCTGCCATCCAGTGCGGCGAGCATTGCGGCAAGGTTCTCCTCCGCAAAGGGGACGTCAAAGGTCGGGCGTCCCAAAGGAAGAATGCCGATTTTCATGGCTAAAACCCCGAATACTGATGCCGGAAGCTTGCATCATCCGGCAAGAACCGCGCACCACCCGCGCCATAACAGGCATGGCTTTGCCACGCTGCCGCTTGCTGGTCCGCAAGGTCAGAGATCTCCTGCATGTAGCTGCTCGCCCCATCCCGCAGGTCACGTTCGATCGCGTCCCAATCGGGGTAATGGTTGAACGCATCCAGCCAGATCGCGCGCCCCGCCAAAAAGCCCGAAGCACCCGCCGCAAAAGCATGCTCCAGCACCGCTTTGAATTCCGGCTTGCCTGCCCCTGCGGAGAGCATCACCCACGGTCTGCCCGCCAAACGGCCCATTTCGTCAAACACTGCCTGCACCGCCGCTGAACCATCCGCATCCGCCGCATTCACGGGGCTTTCGAGCTTGAACACATCCACCCCGTAATCGGGCTTCGCAAATTCTTCTACAGAGCCAAGCACGTCATCCGCCTTTTTGCCCTGCATCTCGATGTAATCTTTGGTTTGATGCGCGTCCTTCGCCAGCGGATAGACCAGCAATTCAAACAGGAAAGGGATGTCGAACTTTGCACAAGCCTCGCCAATCCGCTTCACATAATCCTGCTGCGCTTGGCAGACACTGGCATCGGCATCAGGGCGATACCACGCCAGCACCTTCACCGCGTCGCCGCCCATCCGCTTGATCTTTTCCACCGACCAATCGTCGATATTTGCCGAAAGTCGCCCGCCGTCCTGCTCTTCAAACAGCGAATCCTCCAACGTCACGATCAGCCCCTTGGTGGGGGAGAGCGCATCGATCCCGTGCGGGATCGCGTAATGCGGGTCCAAGAGCATCGCCGTGGATTGGTCCTGCAACGTCTCTACCAACAGCCGTTTGAACCGCGCCACCTGATCCCAAGGTGCCTGCTCCACGCCAAGGTGCTTGGCAATCGGCCCCTTGATCGGCGGGCGCTGATCCACTGCCGTCATTTTGAAAATTCCCCGCGCATCAGCCATTCTGCGCAGGCCCCATAGCTTTCCTGATGTCAGTTGAATGGCCCTGTCTCCTTGATGAATGCGTCGGTTTCGGCGCGTGTCGGTGTGCCGCTGCGCCCGCCGCGCCGTGTACATTTGATGGCCGATACCGCGTTGGCGAATCGTACCGCTGAAATCTCGTCCGCGCCTTCGCCGAGCCGCATGGCAAAAGCTCCGTGCCACACGTCCCCTGCGCCAAGCGTATCGACTGTCTCTACCTTGTAGGCCGGGATATGCCCGGCGCCATCTGGGCCACAGTAATTCACCCCATCCGCACCGCGCGTTACGCACACCCAGCCGCCATGTGTCGCGGCGATCTGCGTGATCGCTTCCTCTGGTGACAGGTCGGGATGAAAATGCGCCAATCCCTGCTCGGAAAAGGCCAGATGGCTCGCCGCATCAAACGGCGCGCGCTCTGCTGGTGCCTCAATATCGAGAACGCCCGGAATGCCGCGCTCTCGCGCTGTTTCCATCGCTGCAAGCGCGCCAGCGCTCCAACGAGTGTCAGCCAATATCGCGTGCGTTTCGGGGGGAGGGGCCAGATGTCCGGTGCTTTCCACCAGCCCCGCGCCGCGAAAATTCACAATCTGCCGTTCGCCTTCGCCATTCACCAAAACGGATGAAAACGAAGAAATCTCCCCCGTCCGGTCGCAATGGCTCACATTGACGCCTTCCCGCCGCAAATCGGAGAGAATCGCCTCACCAACCGAGTCGCCGCCCAACCGCGCGGCGAGCAGCGCCGTCCCGCCTAGTCGCGCAATCGCTACCGCAGCATTTGCGCCGCATCCGCCGCCAACGACAGTTGCATGCTCGGCACGGTATTTCTCTGCCCCGCTTGGGAAATCGGCCACCGTGAACACATAATCCACCACCGCAACACCCACCACATAAACGCAGGTCATTCCTGCCTCCGGCCAGCTGATGAAGCCAAAATTGGATGTTTCGCGTCGCGCACTGGTGTCTCGGTGTTCTGGGCCATGTCACCACGCATTAAACGCGAGCGCCCGAGCAGTTCCAAGCGTCCGAACCGCTACTGTGATCGTTATTTTCAGTAATTTTTCGAAACGAAAATATTATCGAAACTATGCTTCAATCACTTTTACGCGCTCTGCCTGACACATTTGTCGCAAGACTTCCGAGCAGCGCGTGTCTGTCACCATCACATCGACCTCGGCCAGTCCCGCCACCCGAACGGGTGCCATCTTATTGAACTTCGCGCTGTCCACGCACAAGATCACATTGCGCGCATGCGCGATCATGGCGCGTGCCACTGCGACTTCCGCGATGTCGTAATCCAACAATGCCCCGTCTCGCGCAATCGCCGAGGCCCCGATGATTGCAAAATCGGGCCGGAACTGGGAGAGGAACTCAATCGCATGGTGGCCGACAATAGCGCCATCCGAGGGGCGCACCCGCCCCCCGGGTACCATAACCTCGACACCGGAATAACCGCATATCTCATGGGATATTTTGACTGAATCCGTCACAACCCGCAGGCCAGTATGGCCGGAAAGCGCCCGCGCCACGGCAGCGGTCGTGGTGCCTGAATTTATCATCAGCGCCACGTTATTGGGGATCAGCGCCGCACAAGCCGCCCCGATCCGAGCCTTCTGTTCGGCGGCGATCTTCTGGCGGGCCTCATAGCCGGTATATTCGATCCCCGCCAGAAGGGATGCGCCGCCATGATAACGAACGATCTTGTTCTGACCGGCCAGTTCCGTCAGGTCACGGCGTATCGTCTGCGGTGTCCGTCCGATTGCGGTTGCGATTTCCTCAACGGATGCGCGGCCCTGATGAGTCAATAATGTCAGAATTTGCTCGTGTCGCTTCGCGTTTGACATGGGGCATCCTTTTCGTTTTTCGATTAAAACGAAAAATTTTACCCTTTGTAAAGAAAGGAACGCGCCGATTGCGCTATCGAATCTCGCTTTTCGAATGGCAAGAGTGAACGTGCGGCTTGCGCGAACGGGAAAAGTCTCACAGGATCATCCCAGACGCCGAAAAAGGGCGCGCTTTTTGGGAGGGAAGCATGAGGCTACGCCGATGCATGTGATTATCAGCCCACTAGAGCTCGTGATCACTTATGGGTTGCGGCTCGGGAGATGGATCGCAACGGGTGCGATTGCCGTGATGGTGATCGTGATCCTGATTCAGGTCTTTTTCCGGTATGTGTTGAACAACGCCCAAGCATGGCCCGATGAAGCCGCGCGCTTTTGCATGCTGTGGATGACAGGTTTCATGGCGCCGTCTGCCTATCGCTGGGGCGGTTTCGTCTCGATTGATATGTTCCGTGATATGCTCGGCCGCAGGGCAGGGTTGATCCTTAACCTCGTGATCCTTGTCATTTCCTTTGGTGTGCTGATGATCGCCATGCAACTCGGCCTCAAGCACATCAATTCCGGCTGGCTGTTCAATTCCAGCTCGCTTAAAGTTCCGTTGAACCTGATCGGCGGCGATCCGATCCGCCTGAAACTCGCTTGGATGTATATGTCCGTTTACGTCGGTTTCATTGGCATGATCATCGTGAACGTAGAAATGATCCTCAAAAACCTTCACATGCTGTTCAGCGATGTCGATTACGGCGATGTCCCTGACCAACGTGTCATGTCGGCGGAGTAACGCTATGCTCGTTTGGTTTCTTCCGCTTTTCCTCGTCTTACTACTGATCGGTATGCCGGTATTCTTCGCGATGCTGGCGTCACCCGGTATCTTGTTGCTGATCACCGATTCCACCCGCGACTGGAACTTGCTTTATCGCAATGTTTACAACGGGATGGACAGCTTTCCCCTGATGGCGATTCCGTTCTTCATGCTCGCGGGCGAGCTGATGAACCGCGGTGGCATCACCACCCGCCTTGTCCAATTCTCTCAAGCGCTGATGGGCCATCTGCGTGGCGGTTTGGCGCAGGTGAACATCCTGTCATCCATTCTTTTCGCGGGCCTTTCCGGTTCTGCCGTGGCGGATACCTCTGCGCTCGGCTCGATGCTTATCCCCGCGATGGAGAAGGAAGGCTACACCCGCCGCTTCGCCGCCGCGATCACCGCTGCATCTTCCGTCATCGGACCGATCATTCCGCCTTCGGGCATTATGATCATCTACGCCTATGTGATGGGCGAGAGCGTCGCGGCCCTGTTCCTCGGCGGCATCATCCCCGGCTTGATGGTTGGCATCGGCCTCATGGTCATGGTGCGGCTGCTGGCCGATAAATATGAACTGCCCGCCGCGAAAAAGGTCGAGCTGGATGATACCCCGCTCAAGGCGCCGGAATACTGGCTAAGCTTCGTGCTCGCGCGGCTCAACCTCGGCGGTTTTGTTTATCTGGTCTGGCCGCTGGCAGAGGAAGCAAGCACCACGAGCCGTTGGGCCGTGTTCCTCGGCGCTCTGATCGTGGCCCATTTCGCCCTGATCGCCTTGCGCCGTGTTGTCTCGCCTGCGTTCCGTCTCACCGGCAAGCGGGCGGTCCTGCCGCTGCAAACGCCGGTTCTGATCCTCGGCGGCATCTTGGGCGGCGTATTCACCCCGACCGAGGCTTCCGCCGTTGCCGTCGGCTACGCGTTCGTCATCTCGCTCTTCGTTCTGCGCACGATGAAGCTCAAAGACTTCCCCGCCGTACTGTCTCGCGCGGCGATGACAAGCGCGGTTGTGCTGCTGCTCGTGGGCGCCGCGATGGCGTTCAAGGCGGTCGTAGGCCTGTCGCACCTGCCTGAGACGCTGGCGGAATGGGTGATCTCGCTCACTGACAACCCGTTGATCTTGCTGTTCCTGATTAACATCCTGTTGTTCATCATCGGCATGTTCCTTGATGCTGGGCCTGCGATCATCATCCTCGGACCGATCCTCGCGCCGATCTTTATCGAGCTGGGCGTTCATCCCGTCCATTTCGCGATCATCATGAGCGTCAACCTTACGGTGGGACTGGCAACCCCACCAATGGGGCTGATCTTATTCGTGGCCAGTGCGGTCAGCGGCGAAAAGGTGGAAACCATCGCCAAGACCATTCTACCGTTCTTGGCCATCGAAATCGTCGTGATCTTTATGATCACCTACATTCCGGCATTGTCCTTGGCAGTGCCCGAGTTCTTCGGGTTCCTGAAATAGCCCGAAAACACCTACTGAAGAATCCAAAGGGAGGAAAATATGATTAAAAAACTTATGACAACACTGGCCGCGACAGCGATTGCCCTTCCGGCATTCGCAGCGGACTATAACCTGCGCGCCGTCGTCGGCTCGAACGTCAACGACGAAGACTACGACGGCATCGTGGTGTTCAAAGATTTCGTCGAAGCCGCGTCCAACGGCGCGATCGAGGTTGAAATCTTCGCTGGCACCTCGCTCTGCGCCAACGGTGCTGAGTGTCTGCAAGGTATCGCTGACGGCTCGCTTGATGTGTATATCTCCACCTCCGGCGGTGCTGCGGGCATCTTCCCCTATGTGCAGATCTTCGATCTTCCGTACCTGCTGCGTGACGACCGCGTGGCCGAGGAAGTTCTGCGCGGCGAATTCGTCAACCTCCTCCGCCAGAAGGCGCTTGAGGATTCCGGCGGCACCATCCGCCTGATGACCATCGGCAACACCGGCGGCTGGCGCAACTTCGCCAACACCCAGCGTGTTGTGCAAACCCCAGACGATCTAGCTGGCATGAAGATCCGCACCGTTGTGGCTGACCTGCCGCAGGAACTGGTTCGCGCCCTCGGCGCATCGCCGACCCCGATCCCGTGGCCCGAACTGTTCACCTCGCTCCAGACCGGCGTTGTTGAGGGTTCCAAGAACGGCATCACTGACATCATGGGCATGAAGTTCCCCGATGCGGGCCTCCAGTACGTCACCCTCGACGGTCACGCCTACATGGGCGCCCTGTGGTGGATGAACAACGAATCCTACATGGGCCTGCCGGAAGGTCTGCGCCGTGTCGTGGCCGATGGCTTCTATGCACTCCAGCAGGCAACTTTCGCCTCGCCGAAGCGTAAGTCCATCCAAGCCTATCAGGACTTTGTCGCTGGCGGCGGTAGCCTCTACGTCCCGACACCTGAAGAAAAGCAGATGTTCCGTGACGCTGCGGCTCCTGTTTATGACTGGTTCAAAGCCAATGTTGACGGTGGCGAAGAAGTGTTTGACGCAATGGTTGCAGCCGCAGCCGCAGCCGAAGCCGAGATCGACGCTCTGAACGATCTCTCCGCCAACTAAGCGCGGTCGCGTTGAAAAGAGAAAGCCCCGGCAGTGACCGGGGCTTTTTTATTGGGCGTTTGCCTCGCCCCAAGTGATGACCTCAACGCCGCGTTTTTCAAGAAAGCTGGCGGAGGCGGCCGCACTGAAAAAATCATATTCCTTGCGCCGTGGTCGGGTGTGGTGCGGCGCGAAAGCATCCATGCCCTCGGCAGTATCGGCATGCATCCCGTAATAGACCATCCCGTCGCCGCTTTCCGAAAGCAGCCCTTCCAGATGCGCTTCAAACGGCATGTCTTCGGGGCAGAAACCGATCATGAACCGATCAAATACCGGCCAACCGCGCCGCTTCGCCTCTGCCGCAACTTCCGAAAGGAAGCCCGCATCCACACCTTGCATACGCACCGCATTTGAGAGCGGGCCGAGATCGGCACAAGCCAGCACTGGAATGTTATAGCGCGATCCGGCATCCATCAGCGACCAGACGAATTCCGGCAGCAAAGCCGTTCCCATATGCGCATCCAGATGCGTAGGGCGGAACCCATCTGCCAGTGTCCGTTCCACCTGTGCCAACATCTCGTCTGCCACCGCAATCGGGTCGGCCTCGGCCACCACTTGCTCTGGCCTGTGGTGCATGAACCCGTCCGCATCGGCCAAGCCGCCACGCGCCCCGAGCATCGGCCTCCAGCGATAAGCACTCCATTCCGATGTCAGCGTGATATGCACGCCCATGTCCTGCGTCGGATTTTCGCGCCAATCGTCCCGCGCCAGCGGATACCAAGGGCAGGGGACCATGACCGATGCCGAACGCACCGTTCCTGCCGCCCGCAGTGCTTGCCACGCGACCACCGATCCATGCGTGCATCCAACGTCATCAAGATGCGCGAGAAGTTTCATGCCAGCCTCGGTTCGGGCGCGTCCAGAACATGCTCCACCACATGTAAGCTCCAGTCAGCATGGGTCTGCACCAACGATGCCGGAAAATCTGCCGTAATTGGCCCCGCCGCCAAACGCCTGATCGCCGCCGACTGCCATTCACGGTTCATGAACAGGCGCAGCTTTCGCGCGCCGAGGATTTCCCGCATACCGATCGTCACCGCCATTCGCGGAATCCGCGCCACATTGCCCCTCGCTGCCGTCACCGCATTGATCAGCCGTGTTTCCGGCAAAAGCGGTACGATCCGCGTCGGCAAATCAGCAAAATAGGCCGCATCAACGGCGCCGGTCATCGGTTCGTTAAATGCCAGATGCCCCGTGATCCCGACCCCTGCATAGCAGACATCGATCCCCCCCACATCCGCGATCAACCGCCCCACAGCGCCAAGGTCATGCGGATCGGGGACGACAAGGGCAGGGCGCATATCATCAGGCAGCTTATCCAGCAAATTTCGCCACATATGCGCACGGAAGCTCAACGGATCATCCTCAGAGATCCACGCGCCGCTATCGGTCAGATATTCATCCATTACGAATAGCGTCAGCCGGTCGAGCGACACATCACGTTCAACGCAGAGCGCGGCCAGTTGCCCATATTGTCCAACAGGTCCGACAGGGACGATCATCGCCACCTGTTCGCGGCCCGTCGCCAATGCCGCCAGATAATCCTCTAGGATTTTTTCGGCCATATTGGCGATCATGTCCTCATTGCTCTGATAAATCCGCGCCCGTTCCCGCAGACGAACAGAGAGATCCGCCCGCGACAACTGCAGCGCCGCGCGGGTGGTCGGGTCAAGATCCTGATACATCGTGGCGTTTCGCGCGTTGCTCATCGAATGGCCCCCTTTTTTCCTGATAGTAGGCATGTGGCGCCATTCCCCGCAATGCCTGGAACACACGAAAGAACTGCGCGTAGGAGCCAAACCCCGCTTCCAGCGCCGCATCGGTCAAGTTTCGTGCGGTTTTGCCTTCTGCAATCCGGTCAACGGCCTCCAATCGGGCGCGATTACGGAACTTAACAAGGCTTTCCCCCATCTGCGCGCGAAACAGCCGCCCAAGTGTCTCGGCGCGTATGCCTGATCTTTCAGCCAGCGCCGCGGCGCCCAAAGTCAGGTCCGCTTTCAGTGCCAGCACGGCACTTTCTACGGCGGGGTGAAGATGCGCCCCGCTCTCTGTATCTGCCTTGCACCAAAGCGCCCAGGCCCGCGCCAACCAATAGCGCAGCCCGTCACACCGTACCGCGTCTCCCGCCGTTTCGGTCAAGCCTTGTGCCATTTGTTCCAACTCTGCACAGCCAGCCTCGCCAATACGGCGCGGCCCTTGCCCAAACCCTTCCGGCACCGCGAAAGGCGGAAGCCCCTCCGCCGCCAACGCCGGCTCGGATGCGAGGACAACCCACATGTCAAAGTTTCGCGTTTCCGACAGCAACACATGCGCCTGTCCGGCATGAGCGAAGAGCAGCGAGCCCCGTTCAACGCCCACCACTTGCCCATCAATCAGGTAGTTCATCCGTCCCCGAATCCCCAACAGAACCACCAGCAGGTCATGGCTTTCGGGCCGCGCGGCAAAACGGCGTCGCGTGCTCCGCCGCCAGTGCTTCAGCGGATGTCCTTCGAGAAGGGGATGGTCAGTTCCCATATCAAATTATGAGAAGTTCTGCGCGAAAAACGCAAGGATTATTAGCCTTAACCGCCATTAATGTAATCCAAAGGATACTTCGCAAGGACCAACCACCATGCACCAGACACGGGACGACTTCACCGCAACCGGCTACACCGTCAGCCCTGTTTCGCTCACAATGGCCGAGCTGGATCTCATGCGTCATGTGTGTGAAACCCTGCTTGCCGAGCCTGCCGAGGATGGTGGCGAGGGCAAACACACCATCGGGCTGGGGCAGCGCCGCCGCTTTCTGGCCCACCGCCACGAAGAGTTCCCCGAACTCGAAGAATGCCTCCTGCGCGGAACGCCCGCCCGCATCGCGGCGGAGCTTCTGGGCGGCAGTGCCTATCTCTTCAACGAACAATTCGTCGTCAAGGGCGCGCGCAAGGGGGCCAGTTTCGCATGGCATCAGGATGGCGCCTATGTCGGCTTCGATCACAAACCCTATGTCACCATCTGGATTGCGCTCGACGAAGCCACCGTCGCCAATGGCTGCGTTTTAATCCTCCCGCGTGATCTGCGTACCGAAGGGCACCTCGATCCGCATAAATGGCAGGATGAGACGAACGAACTGAACGGCTATTTCGGCGATGAACCGGGCATTCCTGTTGAATGTCCCGCCGGTTCGGTCGTGGCCTTTTCCAGTCTGACCTTACACCGCTCCGGCGAAAACACCACCGATGCACCCCGCCGCGCCTTCATCGCGCAATACTCGCCAGAGGTCATCATTGACCCGGCCACCGGCGCCCCAAAGCGCTATGCCAAGCCCGTCGGGTAGGGGTCAGCGGAACGGGTACATCCAGCCCTGATAGTCCTTCACCAACACATGCGCGCGGTCGATCTCTTCTTTCGTCATTTTCTTAATGACTTCTTCCTGACTGATCGCCGCATCCACGTCCCCGCCCATCGCCGACAGCACATACCACATATATGCCCGCACCAAATCGGGCGACGGCATGCCGAGGCCAACCTCATAATACCAGCCCACGCCCGATTGCGCCCCGGGATGGCCCTTCATGGCTGAACGTAAGTACCATTCAAACGCCCGTTCCTGATCCTTTTCAACGCCCAAACCAAGCGCATACATCACGCCGATCAGCTCTTCCGCATCGGCATTCCCAGCGCGGGCGAGGGGCAGCATCGCCTCCATCGCCGCCTCGTATTGATCGCTCTCCATTAAATCACGCGCCTCTTCTAAAGCACTATTGGAAAACGCAAAATTAGGCGCAATACTCAGCGCCATGATACAGGCTGCCCGTTTCAAAACTTGCACGTTCATCGCTTGCGGTGTCCTCCTTGGCGCGTCTGTTTCCCACGCGGATCAGCCCTCTGGCCTTGAACTTCCTGCGCCGATTTCCGCCTCGGATTTTCGTCCGTTCGATGAAAAGCGCGCAGCCCTCGGCCAGCTATTGTTTTATGATAAGATATTGTCAGGCAACCGCAATATCGCCTGTTCGACCTGTCATGCCGTGGCGCATGGCACATCTGATGGCCTGTCGCTCGGAATCGGGGAAGGGGGCGTCGGCCTCGGCCCCGAACGGCGCGTGGTGTCCGGCCCAGATCACCCGTTCAAGCGCGTCCCGCGCAACGCCACATCACTGTTCAATCTCGGCCACCGTTCGATTGATATCATGTTCCATGACGGGCGCGTATCGGCCGATGACAGCTACGGCGTTGGTTTCAATTCTCCGGTCGAGGAATGGCTGCCCGAAGGCTTGCAAAGCGTCGTCGCGGCGCAAGCGCTCATGCCTGTGATTTCCAAGGTCGAAATGGCCGGCCAAACCGATGAAAACGAGCTCGCCGCCGCCATCAACCGCCGCATTGATCAGGCGTGGCCCGCGATCGTGGCCCGCATTCTGGCGGTGCCGGAGTATGTCGATCTGTTCATGGAAGCCTATTCCGAGCTGTCTGACGCCCGCGACATCTCGCCAGTTCACATCGCAAATGCCCTCGACGATTTCCAAAACGCCGAATGGCGCAGCTTCTCAAGCCCGTTTGATGCCTATCTCGCAGGCGATGAGAGCGCTTTGAGCGACGATGCGCGGGCAGGGATGGCGCTGTTCTACGGTGATGCTGGCTGCGCCGACTGTCACAGCGGCCCATTGCTGACCGATCAGGATTTCCACGCCCTGACGCTGCCGCCACTTGGCCCGGGCCGCAATCGGCGTTTTGAGCATATTGCGCGCGATGTCGGGCGCATGTCTGAATCTGATCTCCTTGAGGACGCATACCGTTTCCGCACGCCATCCTTGCGCAACGTCGCGATGACGGGGCCTTGGGGGCACAACGGCACTTTCGCAACGCTTGAGGGCATCGTCCGCCATCATCTTGATCCACAAAAGAGCTTCGATGAATGGGATCGGGGGCAGGTGGTCCTCACACCCGCGCCGGAGCTGGAGTTCGTCGATTTCGTGATCTGGGAAGACAGCCGCGAAATGCCACGTCAACGCGCTGCGCAAGATATCGTGCCGGTCGCGCTTTCGGATGCACAAGTGGGCGAGATCGTCGCGTTCCTCGATGCGCTGACAGATTGCGACGCGCTCTCAGGGCGGTTCGGGATACCGGTATCTGTGCCCAGCGGGTTGTCAATCGATGCCAGCGCCGAGATGCCAGAGCTGTGCAAACCATAGGCAGGGTACCCTAAATCCCCATATCCGTAATTCGCATAATATGTATTATGTTAAATATTGTATTGCCGTGGATATGCATTCAGCCAAGCGGTACCGCCTATATAGGCGATAGCATTTCATTAAATTGCATTCTAAATCATAAGCTTACAGTGGATTTCTCACGCAGCGCCCTAGATCAACCGATCCCCGGGATCCACAGTGCCGCGTAAAGCAGACCCATCAATGAGGCCGCACCAGCGAAATCACCCAGCAGCGTTGATTTCGAACGGAAAATCGCTCGTTTGATGTCTTTAGCCATGGGTCTACCTCCTCATCTGTTCTCATTATGTTCCACAAATTTGAGAACAAGTAAAGAACAAATGAGAACAAAAGAAGTAAACCCTAACCAACTCCAATCAGCTGAATGGCCTTGTCCTGCTCCATAAGCCATAAAAGAAGGCGCATCGCCTGCCCGCGCGGGCTCGCAAGGTCCGGATCTTTTTCCAAGAACGCGCGCGCATCCGTTTGCGCGATCCGCATTAAGTCCGGTTGCCGCTCGATATCCGCGATCCTGAAACGCGGCAGACCCGATTGCGCGGTGCCAATCATATCACCCGCACCGCGCATGCTCAGATCTTCTTCCGCGATTTTGAAGCCGTCCTCGGTTTCCCGCAGAATTTCCAGTCGCCGTTGCTCCGTCTCGCTCAGCGGCGCTTCATACATCAGCAGGCAGGTCGAGGCGTCCGATCCGCGCCCGACGCGCCCGCGCAACTGGTGTAGCTGCGCCAGCCCGAAATTTTCCGCATGTTCGATCACCATGATCGACGCATTTGGCACGTTCACACCAACCTCAATCACCGTCGTCGCGACCAGCACCTTCGTCTCACCAGCAACAAACCTTGCCATTGCGGCGTCTTTCTCCGCCGGAGGCATTTGCCCATGAACCAGCCCCACAACGCCTTCGCCCAATGCCGCCCGCAACCGTTTGAAGCGCTCCTCGGCGGCGGTCATTTCGACGACCTCGCTTTCCTCCACTAGCGGGCAAACCCAATAGGCTTGCCGCCCATCTGCAATCGCCTTTTGCAGGTGCGAGACGACCTCTTCCATCCGTCCTTTTGATACCAGCGCGGTTTTCACTGGCGTTCGTCCGGGTGGTTTTTCGTCCAGCACCGTCACATCCATATCGCCATATTGCGCCAGCGCGAGGCTCCGCGGGATCGGCGTCGCTGTCATCACCAGCACATCCACCGCCTGCCCCTTGGCCCCCAGCGCCATGCGCTGCGCCACGCCAAAGCGGTGCTGCTCGTCAATGATCGCGAGCCTCAGGTCGGCAAAATGCACATCATCCTGAAACACCGCATGCGTACCGACCAGAATGTGAATGTCACCCGCCGCCAGCGCCGCGAGTTTCTCGGCCCGCTCACGGCCCTTGTCGCGGCCCGTCAGCAATTCGATCCGCACACCGGCCTCTGCCGCCAAAGGCGCCAGCCCGTCATAGTGCTGCCGCGCCAAAATCTCCGTCGGCGCCATCATCACGCCCTGCCCGCCGGCCTCTACCACCGTCAGCAGCGCCACCAGCGCCACCAGTGTTTTCCCCGCGCCCACATCGCCTTGCAGCAGGCGGTTCATGCGAAATTCATCCGCCAGATCGGCGGCGATCTCGGCAAATGCCCGCGTCTGCGCACCTGTCGGCGCATAGGGCAGCGCCTTGATCACGGCTTGCGTCAACCGCCCCGTTCCCTGGGAGGCGCGCCCTGCCCGCCGTCGCGCCTTTCGTCGCGCCAGCGCCAGCGTCATTTGATGCGCCAGCAACTCGTCATAAGCCAGCCGTTGCCGCGCCGGATGCGTGAGCGACAGCCCGCCCGCATCTTCCGGCGCATGTAACTGCGCCAATGCCTCGCGCCATGCAGGCCAGCCTTGCCGCGCCAGCAGCGTCGGGTCCGCCCACTCCGCCAGTTCCGGCGCCATCGCCAGCGCTGACCGCGTCGCTTTCCACATCGCTTTTTGGGTGATGCCCGCATGCAGCGGGTAGACCGGCTCGAATGTCGGGATCGTGTCGATCTTCTCCTCGAGCAGCATGTAATCCGGATGCACCATCTGGAACACCCCGTCGAAGCTCTCGACCTTACCCGAAACAACCCGCCGCCCACCTTCCGGCAGTTGCTTTTTGAGGTAGTCGCCGCGTGCATGAAAGAACACCAATTGGAACTGCGTCGCCGCATCGCGCACCGCCACCCGATAGGGCCGCCCCTTGGCGCGCGGTGGGTAATGCGCCTCGACCGTGACAACCACCGTCACCGTGACGGGCGGCGTGACATCGGCAACGCTCTGGCGCTTGCTGCGGTCAATCGCGTTATGCGGCAGAGTCATCAGGATGTCGCGCGGCTTGGTGACGCCTGCTTTTTCAAGGATTTGCGCCGTCTTCGGGCCGATCCCGTCCAGCGTCTCCACCGCCCCGAAAAGCGGGAAAAGGGCTTCCGGCCGCCCGCTCATTGGCCGTCGATCAAGGCCAGCCACGCATCCTCGTCGATCAGTTCGACACCCAGATCCTCGGCCTTTTTCGCTTTTGACCCCGCGCCTGGCCCCGCGATCACCAGATCGGTCTTCGCGCTGACCGAACCTGCGACCTTTGCACCGAGCGCCTCGGCGCGGGCCTTCGCTTCGGCGCGGGTCATCTTTTCGAGCGTGCCGGTGAACACCACTGTCAGCCCCGCGACGGGGCTACCGTCCGTGTTCCGCGCTTCCGCGTCTTGGATGTCCAGTTCCGCAACCAGCCGATCAATGACCGCGCGTTCCGCCTCTTGCCGGAAAGCCGTCACCAGCGATGTCGCCATCACCGCGCCAACCCCGTCGATGCTGATCAGCTCCTCCCACTCGGCCCCTGCCCCGATCTCGATTTGGTCCAGCGCCGCGGCAAAAGCTGTCCACGAGCTGTAGTGATTGGCCAATAAGTTCGCGGCATTTTCCCCCACATGGCGGATGCCAAGCGCAAAGATCACCCGCGCCAGTGGGATGCGGCGCTTTTCGTCAATCGCCGCAAAGAGATTGGCCGTGCTTTTTTCGCCAAATCGGTCGCGGTTGCGCAGCTTGGCGAGGTTCTTTGCGTCACGGGCCTCCAGCGTGAAAATATCCGCCGGTTCGCGGATCGGCAGGCTCTCGTCATGAAAGAACATCTCGATCTGCCGCGCGCCGAGGCCATCAATATCAAAAGCCGTTCGTCCCACGAAATGCTTCAGTTTTTCAATGGCTTGCGCAGGACATGCCATCCCGCCCGTACAGCGGCGCACCGAATCTCCCGGCTCGCGGATCGCCTCTGATCCGCATTCAGGGCAGGTTTCGGGGAAGCTGTACGGCGCGGCATCTGCTGGCCTTTGGCTTAGGTCCACATCCTTGATTTTCGGGATCACGTCCCCCGCACGGTAGACCTGCACCCAGTCGCCTATGCGTATGTCGCGCCCGTCGCGGATCGGTGCGCCGGTACTGTCCATCCCTGCGATGTAATCCTCGTTGTGTAGCGTCGCATTGCTGACCACGACCCCGCCAACGGTCACGGGTGACAGCCGCGCCACGGGCGATAGCGCGCCGGTTCTGCCCACCTGAATGTCAATCGCATCAAGCCGCGTCCACGCCAGTTCGGCGGGGAATTTATGCGCAATCGCCCAGCGCGGCGTTGTTGAACGGAAGCCGAGCCGCCCCTGCAACGCCAGAACATCGACCTTGTAGACCACCCCGTCGATATCGTAGCCGAGCGTTGCGCGCTGTTGTTCGATCTCTCCGTAATGCGCGAGGAGTTCCATCGGCCCTTCGCAGCGCTTTGTCAGCGGATTGGTGCGCAAGCCCATCGCCGCCAGCCGCGCAATCGCGCCTGATTGTGTATCGGCGAGCGGTGCGGAAAGCGCCCCCCACGCATAAGCGAAGAAGCTTAAGGGCCGCGCACGGGTGATCTCAGGGTCAAGTTGGCGCAAAGATCCGGCAGCGGCGTTGCGCGGGTTCGCAAAGGTCTTGCCGCCTTGGGCGGCATGGCGGGTGTTGAGCGCCTCGAAATCGGCGTGGCTCATGAACACCTCGCCGCGCACCTCCAGCAGTTCCGGCGCGCCTTCGATCTTTTGAGGGATATCCGCGATGGTGCGGGCATTCTCGGTGACGTTTTCGCCCTCGCTGCCGTCGCCGCGCGTGGCGGCTTGCACCAATGTGCCGTTCTCATAGCGCAACGACAGCGACAGCCCGTCAATTTTTGGCTCGGCGGTATAGGTGAGCGGCGCGTCATCAGCGAGGTTGAGGTAGCGGCGGATGCGGGCATCGAAATCGGTGATATCCTCATCGTCAAACGCATTGGCGAGCGACAGCATCCGCACCGCATGGCGCACCTTGCCAAATCCCTCCGCCAGTGGGGCACCCACCTGCTCGCTGGGGCTGTCGGCGCGTTTAAGCTTGGGGAAGCGGGCTTCCAACGCCGCGTTTCTGGCCTTCAGCGCGTCATAGGCGGCATCGCTGATTTCCGGCGCATCATCGCGGTGATAGGCAAGGTTGGCGGCGCCGAGCTTTTCGGCCAGTTCCGCAAGTTCCTGCGCGGCCTCTGCCTCCGTCAGCGTTTCAACGGCTTTTTCGTGATCCTCGCCTGTTTGCGCCACCGTATCCGGCCTCCCCACTTCCGGCGGTTTCACCGCCTCTTTGGTGAGGTTCTAGGCGGGCACCTGCCCCGCGTCCAGTCCGTTGATACGTTTGCGCGGCGCCTCGGGTGTCGTCAGGCGCTGACGGCAAGCGGCGCAGGGTCTTGTGTTTTCGGGTTCGGATCGCGCAGCACATAGCCACGGCCCCAGACCGTTTCGATGTAGTTGTCGCCGCCTGTCGCCACGCTGATCTTCTTGCGCAGTTTGCAGATGAACACGTCGATGATCTTCAACTCCGGTTCATCCATCCCGCCATAAAGATGGTTGAGGAACATCTCCTTAGTCAGCGTCGTCCCCTTGCGCAGCGCCAGCAGTTCGAACATCTGGTATTCCTTGCCGGTCAGATGCACCGGATCGCCTGCCACCTCGACCGTTTTGGCATCGAGGTTGACCGCAACCTTGCCAATCTGGATTTGCGAATGGGAATGCCCTTTCGAGCGGCGAATAATTGCATGAATACGCGCGATCAATTCATCGCGGTGGAACGGCTTCGTCAGGTAGTCATCCGCGCCAAGGCCAAAGCCCTTGAGCTTCGCCTCCGTGCCGTCATCGCCAGAGAGGATCAGGATCGGCGTTTCAACCCGTGCCATCCGCACATGACGCAGCACCTCCAGCCCGCTCATATCCGGCAAATCCAGATCAAGAAGGATCAAATCGTAATCATAAAGCTTCGCAAGATCGAGACCTTCCTCCCCCATATCCGTGACGTAGATATTGAGATTGGCGTGGGTCAGCATCATTTCGATGCTTTTCGCCGTTGTCGGATCATCCTCAACCAACAGAATTCGCATGCTTTTTGCTCCGTCATCACTTGTTCACCGCAAGTGTAAAGGCAACAAGGTTAATCTCTGGTTACCACTGACGAACGGCGCAAATCAACTCCGGGTTGTTTCATTCTTTGTTGCAATGTGACCTTTAAGCCGTCCGGCCCATGCGCGGCAAAATCCGCCTCCCACGACTGTAATTCCTCATCCGTCAGCGCATAGCGGCTGCAGGCGGTCTTGCGCGAGATCAGCCCCGCGCCAATGGCCTCCACCACCACCCGCTTGCGCGAGGCCACCCAGCGGCGCACATCCGCCGGTGGCAAATCTGCCATGGTCAGGCTGCGCCCGTCCTTCAGCCGCACCGTGCGCGGCCCGTCCACTCTCTTTAGATACATCACTCACCCCTTGTGTTGATGGCAACAGCCTGCGCCAAAGGGGTAAACAACAAACCAAACCGCCCCTTGAGAATAGGCAGCATTTTCATATATTGCGCGACATCTCCTCCTGTCCGCGAACGGATATGTCATGCCCCTTGATCCGGCACTTAACTCACTTGGCTTTGCCAAACCGCCCAGCGAAACCCGCGTGGTCGTTGCCATGTCCGGCGGCGTGGACAGCTCGGTCGTCGCCGCGCAACTGGCCGAGGAAGGCTACGATGTGGTGGGCGTGACCCTCCAGCTGTACGATCACGGCGCGGCTCTGGCCAAAAAAGGCGCCTGCTGTGCGGGGCGCGATATCCACGATGCCCGCCGCGTGGCCGAGGAAATGGGCTTCCCGCATTACGTCCTCGATTACGAGAATATCTTCCGCGACGCCGTCATTGACGAATTCGCCGATAGCTACCTCGCCGGAGCGACCCCCGTTCCCTGCATCCGCTGTAACGAGCGGGTCAAGTTCAAGGATCTGTTGGAAACCGCCCGCGATCTAGATGCCGATTGCATGGCGACCGGCCATTACATCCAGCGCAAGATGGGCTCCGACGGGCCGGAGCTGCACTGCGCCGCCGACGCCAACCGCGATCAATCCTATTTCCTCTTCTCCACCACACCGGAGCAGCTTGATTACCTGCGCTTCCCGCTGGGCCACCTGCCCTCCAAGGACGCCACCCGCGCGCTTGCCGCCCGCTATGGCCTCTCCGTGGCCGACAAACCCGATAGTCAGGACATCTGTTTCGTCCCCAACGGCAATTACGCCAGCGTGATCGAAAAACTCCGCCCTGGCGCCGCTGAGCCGGGTGAGATCGTCGATCATGAGGGCAACGTCCTCGGCGCCCATCGCGGGGTGATCCACTACACCATCGGCCAGCGTCGTGGCCTCGGCATCGGCGGCTTGGCTGACCCGCTCTATGTGGTGAAGCTCGATGTGGAAAACCGCCGCGTCATCGTCGGCCCGAAAGACATGCTCGCCACCCGCCGCGTTCCCGTGCGGGAGATCAACTGGCTGGGCGATGCCCCCTTCACTGATGCCGCCGAACACCACGTCGCGGTCAAGGTCCGCTCGACCCGCCCGCCGACCGAGGCGATCATCCGCCCCATTTCCGCGACCGAGGCCGAGGTAGAACTTGCCGTCGCCGAAGAAGGCGTCAGCCCCGGTCAGGCTTGCGTGTTCTACGACCCTGACAGCAGCCGCATCCTCGGCGGCGGCTGGATCTGGAAGGGTGCCTAACCCATCGCCGCCAACACAGCTTTGCTGGCCTCATCAGCAGGGAACATCAATTCGACACGCAATTCGCTGAGCGTGATGTCCTCGGTTCCGCCAAGCTGCATGAAGGTCGAGAACAGCGACAACCGCATCTCACCCGCGCGATAGATCGTCGGGATCAGCGGCGGCAGCGGGCCTTCCGGCGCAAACTCCGCGACCGCCGGATCGCTGCGCAGCCGATCCGCGGCCCGATCCAACACCCTGCGCCCACCCAGCGCGCGGCTTTCTACCTCCAGCCGCGTTAGCAAATGATGCCCAACCTCCGGCCAGTTCTCGATCCAAGCCGCCGGCCCCTCCGGGAGATCGAGGAGCGCCAGCCCACTGCCGCCCATGCCGATCCCCGCCATGCCAAACAGCCGCTCCGCCGCACCGTTCATACCCAGAATCCCCCAGTCACGGTCCATCAGAACCGCCGGATACGGCGCATGGTTCTCCATCACCCGTTCCAATGCCGCCCGCACTGGGGCAAGCGCCTCGGCATCGAGCGGCGTTTGGCTGTAAGCGGCCGCAAATCCGGCGGCGGTGAGGAACTCATTGACCCGCACGCGCGGCAGGTCCAGCGCCTGTGCCAGTTGCATGACCATGTTCCGGCTGGGCCGCGCGCGCGCCGATTCCAGAAACGAAAGATGCCGCGCCGAAATCCCCGCCTCATGGGCAAGGCTCAACTGGCTGTGGCGTTGGCTGCGCCGCCACTGGCGCAAAAGGGTCGCGAAATCTGTCATGCCCCCAGCTTACGCCACTTGCCATCGCAAAACACTTACCTCCGACGTAATTGTTTTGCCGCGCCCGCTCCGGCTCACTGTACAGGACAAATGCGAAAGGACATCCCATGTATGACACACGCTCTGCCACGCTGATCGGCGGCTGGTTGATCCTCGGCTTCGGCCTGATCCTCTCTATCGGCAACCTGCCGGGCCTCAATCCCTACATGGATCGGATGCTCGATCTGGTGATCTGGCAAAAAGACCATGGCAGCTACCTCACCGTGACCGAGGCACGCCTCGTCGTTGCTGTCACCGGCGGTATTGCCTGCGCATGGGGCGTGCTGCAAATCGGCCTCGCCCGCAGTTTCGGCGCGACCCAGCCCGACGCGCTGCGCCTGATCGTCATCCGCGCCTATTGGGTCTGGTTTTTGGTGGATGGCGCAGGGTCACTCGCCGCCGGTGCGCCGCTCAATATCCTCGGCAATGCGGCATTCCTCGCGGTGCTGCTCCTGCCCTTTGGCAGACAACCTGCCCGCGCCCCTACCCTTTAACACCGCACCAAAGCAAAAGGCCCCGCGTCCGGCAGAACGCAGAGGCCTTTTCGTCTCTCCAAGCCGCAGCTTAGGCGTGTTGTGCAGCCACAACCTTGCCCGTGTTGCGCTGGAAGAACCGCACGAAAAGAGTGCGGATGTAAGCGGCGCGCATAGCTTGTGCCTGATTGAGAATTGCAATGTGATCGACAGTCATCTTTTTTGCTCCTTTATGTTAAAGGAGAGATAGTCTCGCCGCAGCGCAGAAAAAACAGACAAAACGGAATGTCCGCCTTGCGCCTCGTGCATAGTCCGCATGTCTGGCGTTTTCATTTTGCCTGTTATTTCAGCCCTGCCAACAACGCGCGGGCCGCGCGCAGCCCCGGTGCCTCGCCACCCCGCCCCAGCCGGTCCATCGTCAGCCGCATCGCGTCTTTCTGGGCCTCCGGCGCGCACCAAACCGCCTCAAGCCCCGCCGCGATTTTCTCTGGCGTGCAGGCTTTGCCAATGAACTCCGGCACCCCCCGTGTATCCGAGACAAGGTTAACCAACGTCACCGTGTCGATCTTCACCATCCGGCTGATGATCGCGCGGCTGACCGGGCTCATGTCATAGGCGATTACCATTGGCACATCATTGGCGGCCAGTTCCAGCGACACCGTGCCTGAAGCCGCCAGCGCCAGATCAGCCACCGCGAATGCCGCGCGCTTCATTGCGCCGTCACGGTCCTCCGCCGGATCAATCAATACGGGCTTCACTGGCCATTCAGCAGTCAGCTGCCGCACAAGGCCAGCCACAGGCGCCGCGCAGGGCAGCACAACCCGCATCTGAGGGTGCCGCGCACAAAACTCCGCCAGCGCCGCGCCAAATCGTTCGGTCAATCGCTGCACCTCGCCGCGCCGCGATCCGGGCAGCACCAGCAGCACCGGCCCGTCGCCCAAGCTGTAGCGCGATCGGAATGCCGCGATCTCGCCCTCCGTCGCCACTTGCATCGTCGCCACCGGATGCCCGACGAAATCACACGCCACGCCCGCCGCCTCCATGTAGGGTGGCTCGAAGGGCAACAGCGCGAGCACCTGATCCACCCGCGCCGCCATCTTGTCCGCCCGTTTGGGCCGCCAAGCCCAGACCGACGGTGCCACATAATGCACGATGCGGATATCTGGCCGCGTTGCCTTCACCATCTTCGCCACCCGCAGGCAGAAGTCAGGGCTGTCGATTGTCACCACCACATCCGGCGACGTGGCACAGATTAAATCCGCCATCTGTGCAATCCGCCGTTTCAGCGCCCTGTATTTGGGGAGCACCTCGGCAATCCCCATCACCGACAGCTCCTCCATCGGGAAACGGCTCGTGAGTCCCGCGCCCTGCATCGCAGGGCCGCCCACCCCGTCAAACCGCACATCTGGAACCAGTTGCCTCAGCCCCGCCATCAGTGCCGCGCCGAGCGCGTCGCCGGACGGTTCACCGGCAATCAGGAAAACCCGCATCAGCCGCGCACCCAGATCGTCAGACCCGCAGAATCGGCCTCCGCGCGGCATGTGGCAAGATCGAGGATCATCACCCCGCCCGCCTCGATCACAATCGCCGCAAGCTGCGCGGCAATAGCATTGCGCACGGTTTCCGGCCCGATCACCGGCAGATCGGCGCGCCGGTCCTGCCCGCTCTTGGGCGCTTTATAAAGGATACCCCCCACAGCCTCGCCCCCCGCAAGGCTGCGCAACATCCAGTCCGTCCCGGGTTGCGCTTCAACGGCCACGACCTGCCCGCCACGGATCACACATGCCTGCCCGATATCCAGCGCCGAAAGCCCCGCCGCCACCACCGCCCCTTTCGCGGCATCGCTTTCGATGTCGGGTGTCGGCGCGGCACCAGCCAGCACACCTGCCGCCGGCAGCGCATCCGGCACCAGATCATGCGCCGCGACCACCTCAAACCCTTTGTCCTTAAGGATTGCGATCACCTCGCGCAGCGCCCCATCATCTCCCTTGCTTAGCGCCGCTCTTACCCTTGGCAGCAGCGGCAAGGTCGCCGCATCCAGCGCGGCAAGCGACACCTTCGGCCGGTCAATGCCACCGGCAAGGCACACGCGCGTCACACCGCGCTTGCGCAGAGTTTTCAGCAATCCGCCAAGTTTCTCGATCCTGAACCGGATATCGACGGGCAAATCGGTGTCGATACCATCCAAGGCACAAACGATCACCTCTTCGCCCGCCCCCGTGGCTTGATGGTACACATTTACCGGCAGTTGCCCGCGTCCGGCGATCAGAGCCAGCATCGCGTCACCTCGGCGTCAGGAAGCTGCGGTCGCTGTCCCCAAGGATAAAGGCCATGATTTCCTTGACCTTTTCTGCATCCGCGCCCGTTTCCAACCGCGCAGCCCGCTCCATGAAGGTGCCTTCGCCGCTGCGCAATTCTTCAAGCGCCGCCCGCAGCGCCGCGATTTCGGCGCGATCCGCGCCGCGCCGCTTCAGGCCCACAAGGTTCAGCCCGTCCAGCTCCGCCCTTGGCGCCTGCACCAGCCCATAAGGGATCACATCCTTCGTCACCATGCTCAGCGCACCAATGATAGCGCCGCGCCCGATGCGGACAAACTGGTGAATGCCACACAAGCCCCCCACGATCACGTCATCCTCGATGATGCAATGCCCCGCCACGGCGGAATTATTGACGATGATCACGCGGTCGCCCAGATGCGCGTCATGCGCTACATGGCACCCCGCCATCAGCAGCACATCATCGCCAATCTTCGTCAGGCCACCACCGCCCTCGGTGCCGGTATTGACGGTCACATGCTCGCGGATACGTGCCCGCGCGCCGATCTCCAGCCGCGTGTCTTCGCCGCTGAATTTAAGGTCTTGCGGGATCTCCCCCACCACGGCGAAAGAGAACACCGTGCTCTCGGCACCGATCTCCGTGCGCCCTGTGACCATCGCGTAGGGTTTCAGCTCCACATTGTCGCCCAAGACGACCTGCGGACCCACATAGGCAAACGCGCCTATGCGACAGCCCTGCCCCAACACGGCCCCGTCCTCGATGACGGCAGAAGGATGGATCGCCCCCATCAGCGTCAGAGGTCGAGCATGGCGGTAAATTCGGCCTCCGCCGCCATTTCGCCTTCGACCGTGGCCACGCCTTTGAACTTCCAAACCTTACCGCCCGGCTTGCCGCGCGTGGTTTCCACATGCATCTCCAGCACGTCACCCGGCACGACCTTGCGGCGGAACTTGCACTTGTCGATTGCCATGAAATAGATCAGCAGATCGCCATTGATCAGCCCCATCGTCGCGCCGACCATCACGCCAGCTGTCTGCGCCATCGCCTCAACGATGGTAACGCCCGGCATGATCGGCGATCCGGGGAAATGCCCCTGAAAATGCGGCTCGTTCATCGTCACGTTCTTGATTCCCACGGCAGAGCTTGTGCCGTTGATGTCACGCACGCGGTCCACCAACAAAAACGGATAACGATGCGGCAGGATTTGCTGGATCAGCTGGATATCTGCGGATGTGGGTGCCTCGGGCATTGGGTGTCCTCTCGTTGCGGTGCGCATCGGGCGCATTCTTTGTTACCGCTTGCGTAGCAGCCCCCGCGCGACGGAGCAAGATTGCCCACTCACTGCGCGGCAGTCTCCTCACCACTTCCGAGCGTCGCGTTCACCGTCTCCAATGCGCTGTCGGTGATGTCGATCGCCCCGACAGACAGAAACACGCTGCGCCTGTCCAGCACCACAACGCTGCCCGCATCGACCATCAACTGCCCGATGATGTTTTGCGCGGCGGCAAAGAACGCTTCGCGCCCCTCGGTGACCGCGTTTTGCAGGGCTTTTTCTTTGGCATCCTGCGCGCGGCGGATGTCCTGCACCTTGGCGTCGAAAGCGTCTGCCGCCTGCCGGAAAGCCTCCGCCTCCATCGTGGGGCGGCGCTCGGTCAGGCTGCGTTCCTCTTCGGTCAGGTCAGCTTCGATGCGGCGGTTCTCGGCGGCCAGTGCCTCGCTCTCGGCCCGCAGTTCGTCCAGCACTCTCTGCCCGAAAAGCGATTCCTGAAACAACCGCTCCGGATCAATAAGCAGAACCGGACTGCGCAGCGCAGACGCTTCCTGCCCCGCGTCCGCCTGCTGCGCTGCCGTGCCATTCGCCACCGCGATGGCCAGCGCGACGCCCGCTAAGCAATGGCGCAACAGCACCGCGAGACGCATATCAGAAGCTCGTCGAGATAGTGATGTCGAAGTTCCGCGTCTGGTCATTGGCTTCCGTCTGCAACGGCTGCGTCCAGTTGAACCGCAGCGGCCCGATCGGTGTATCCCAGAACACCGAGACACCCGCGACCGAGCGCGGCGTGAAGGCGTCATATTCAACACCAGCACCCAGCCCTGTGTTCCACAACGCGCCGTAATCCACGAACGCACCGCCCTTGATGCCAAACTCCTCCGGCAGTCCGAGCGGGAACTCCGCCTCCGCGCTGGCAACCGCATAGGTCTCGCCGCCAAGCGCGTCACCCGTCGCCGTATCACGCGGCCCGATTCCACCCGGCTCAAAGCCGCGCATCGTGTTCGAGTTCAGGCTGAAACGGTCGATGATCCGGCTGCGGCCGGTGAAGTAGGCCAGATGCCCGCCCTCAACGCTGGCACGCAGGGTCACTTCCTCGCTCAACACGCTTTGCTCGATACCGGCCAGCGCCGTTGTCTTGAGGAAGGACGTGCTACCCACACCCAGCTCTTGCCCAAAGCGCAGCACAACGCCGCCGCTGGGGTTCAGGCCGGTCAAGCGGTTGTCCCAGTTGAAGTTGTAGCCCAGCGAATTGGTCCAGATGCCGCCCAGATCACGATCCGCCTTGAGGAAGTCAGATGCCGAGGCCGACACATCAGTGATGTTGCCGTAGTTCAGGCCGTAATACAGCTTCAGCCGCGCATCTTCGCTCACGGGGAAGCTGATCGACGGGCTGAACCGGAACTCGGTCGTGTCGAAATCCGCGTTCTCGTTGTCCGTTGTCGTATAAGACGTATCTAGCCCAAAGCCCAAGTCGCGGCCCAGCAGGTACGGCTCGGTGAAGCTCAGGTTGAACCGGCGGTTGGTCAGCGCCGTCGAGATCCGGAAATCAAGCTGCTGCCCGCGTCCAAGGAAGTTGCGCTCGCTGAACTCTGCCAGCAGGCCAAAGCCCACATCGGTGTTATAGCTGCCCCCAAAGGTGAACGAGCCTGTCGGCGCCTCGGCCACATCCACATCAATGATCACCTGATCACTGGCCGAGCCAGCGCGCGTTTGCACCGATGAGTCGGAGAAGAAGCCAAGCGCCCGAATACGCTCCGCGCTCTGCCGGATCAGGCGCGGATTGAACGGATCACCTTCCACGACGCGGAACTGGCTGCGCACCACGCGGTCCAGCGTCGAGGTGTTGCCCGAAATGTCGATCCGCTCAACAAACACACGCGGCCCGCGCACCAGCGCAAACTCGACATCCAGCGTCAATGCGCGGTCATTGCGGGTGACTCGCGGCTCAACTTGCAAGAAGCTCACACCCTCGCGCAGCGCCAGTTGCTCCAGCCGCGCGATGTTCGTGTCGATCATCACCGGCGTATATGCCGCGCCTTCGCGGAACCGCAGCGCCGCTTCATAGGCCGCAGCGTCGACCCCTTCGATCTCACTGACGACACTCACATCCCCGAAACGGAACTGCCGCCCTTCCTGCACCGCAAAGGTCATCAGGAAACCGTCGCGCTCATTGGTCAGGGTCGCATCGACGCTCAGAATTTCGAAATCCGCAAAGCCACGCGACTGGTAGAAATCGGTCAGCACCTGTTTGTCAAATTCCAGCCGGTCCTCAACAAAGGTATCGCTCCCGATCAAAGCCCGTAGGAAACCCGCCTGCTTCGTTTCCAATACCCTGCGCAAACGGCGGTCAGAATAGCTGCGGTTGCCGATAAAGCTGATCCGCTCCACTTCGGTTTCAGTGCTTTCGTCAATCTCGAACACAAGATCAACGCGGCTCTCCGAGCGCCGGATGATTTTTGGCGTGACCATCGCATTGATGCGGCCCTTGGCGGCATAGGCGTCAACCAATGCCTGCACGTCCGCCTCGGCCTGCGACGGGCTGTACACACGGCGCTGCTGCGAAGCGATCAGTCTGAAAAGTTCCGCGTCGCTGAGAACGCGGTTCCCTTCAAAATTAATGCGGTTGATGATCGGGTATTCTACCACGCGAATGATCAGCGTCCCGCCCGAAGGGATCGCATCCACCGACTCGAACAGCCCGCTTTCACGGATCGCCTGCGCCGCCGCGTTCAGCTCTGCCGCCGAATAGCTCCGCCCTGCGGCGATTCCCCCGATCCCGAGGATATTGGCCGACTCGATCTGCGTATTTCCCTCAACGCGGATCGACCCAAAGGCAAAATCCTGCGCCAGAGCAGCGCTGGAGGTCAGGCCACTAAGCCCAACAAAAGAAACAACAATCAGACCGCGTGCATACGACGATAGGCGCGCAGTCACGCCTCTTTCTTGAGCGTTCATTGATACCGCCAACTTCAGACATCCCAGGTATCCAAATGAGTATCGGCTCCCAGCCCGCTTGTCAAAAGCAAGTAACCCGCCGCCACGCATCCGAGCGTTTTCTTGCAAGGTGTTAGCTGGCGGCGCTCATTCGTTCCGGTGCGCGCAAAAGCGGAAGCGTGCCGCCCATACAAGAACGCGCCCCCTTTTGAGGGAGCGCGCACCTGTCAAAGAAGATATGCAAACGGTCTAGATGCCCCCCAAGGCAGCGCCCAAAAACAGAGCACCGAGGATCAGGGCCGCATAAATCAGCCGATCCACATTCAGACCAATGAGGAAAGATAGACTACGAACGCCGCTCGATAGGGTTTGCATAAGACCTCTCCATTCAGCTTGTAAGCTGATAGTCACGCCGGAATATGGCGCAAAAATGGCAGTCTGTCGTCAAATCAGGGGCAAGCATTGATCCCGAGGTCATTCGCCAGCGCCACTGCCATGATCGTAAAGATCAGGCCCAGCCCTCCGGCAATCAGCACCCGCAGCGCTGTATCGCTTGGCTTGCGTCGTGTCACGGCTTCATAGGCATGAAACACCAGATGCCCGCCATCCAACACCGGTATCGGCAGCAGGTTCAGCAAACCGACAGCAGCGGATAAGAACCCGATAAAGCTGATGAAATCCACCAACCCCGCCTGCGCCATTGCACCCGATGTCTGGGCGATCTGTACAGGGCTGGAAAGGTTACAGGTCGAAAGCTCTCCCGCCACCATCTTCCACATGCCCGAAAGCGAAATGCGCAGGATATACCACAACTGCTCTGCACCCAGCTGGATCGAGGTAAAGAACCCCGGCGATACCGTCTCCACATCGTAAAAGACATTACCGGTAATACCGATCAGGTAGCGCCGCTCAAAGCTCCCATCCGCGCGCGGCAGGTCGAGCAACGCAGGCTCCAATTCGAATCGCAGCGTCTCACTATTCCGCCAGACATCCACATCCAGCACACGGCCTTCAGAGGCAGAGACTATCTCCACCATCTGGTCAAACTTCCAGACAGGCTGGTCGTCAATCGCGGTGACAACATCCCCGCGCCGGATGCCCGCAACTTGCGCCGCGCCGGTGGGGCTCACATTGAGCGCCATTGTGGTCACCGGATACGGGCCGGTTACGGTCATCCGGTTGCCATTACGGCGGATGTCGTATTCCAGCACCGGCTGTTCCGATATCTCGTCAACGATCCGTTCAACCTCGCTCACACTGTTGATCGCAATCCCGTCGATCGCCAGTATTTCGTCGCCTGCCTGCAATTCATTCTGGTAATGCGGCGGTAAATCCGGCGTGCCGCGCAGCACCATCGGGTCGGTGGCGATGCCGGTATTCATCACGATGCCGGTGAAAACCACGATACTCAGGATAAAGTTGAAGATCGGCCCCGCCGCCACAGTCGATGAACGCGCCCACAGCGGTGCGCCCAGCATGGTATTGCGGCCTAAATTCTTTCCCGATGCGCTCGCCGCGTCAGAATCGCCGCGAAACTTCACAAAGCCGCCCAAGGGGATCGCCGCCAATTGCCAACGGGTGCCGCGCTTGTCTGTTACGCTGAACAACACCGGCCCGAAACCGAGCGAGAACACATCAGCATCAATGCCGCTCCACCGGCCAACGATGTAATGACCGTACTCATGCACGGCGACGATGATTGAAAGTGCCACGATAAAAGCCAGAAGCGTCAGGCTCAGGTTTCCAAAGCTGGGCAAGAAAGTCGAAAGATCCACTGATACAAACCTAAATATTGTTGATTTCCGCCACGGCCATTCTGCGGGCCGCGCGATCTACTTCTTCCACTATATCTAACGTCATCTCGACATTTTGCAGCCCCTCGCGGGACGACAATTTGTCAATAACACGGCCAACAATCTCGGCCATTTGGGTAAATCCAATTTCCCGCGCGATAAACGCATCGAGCGCCTGCTCCTTGGCGGCATTAAAGGCCGCGCCAGCTAACCCCCCGATTTCCATCACATTTGCCGCAATATCGAGCGCCGGATACCGCGCGGTATCCGCAGGGCGGAAGTTCAGAGTCCCAATTGTGGCAAGGTCGAGCCGCGCGACGGGCAGTTCCCTGCGCTCCGGCCAATGCAGCGCATAACCGATCGCATGGCGCATATCCGGCGCACCGACATGCGCCATCATCGCCCCGTCATTAAAGCCAACCAGCGCATGGATCAGACTTTCCGGATGCACGATGGTTTCGATCTTTTTCGGATCAATGCCAAAAAATTCGCGCGTCTCTATCAGCTCCAGCGCCTTGTTGAACATCGAGGCGGAATCAATCGTGATCCGCTGCCCCATATCCCAGTTCGGGTGCGTGGCGGCCTGCTCCGGCGTGGCTTCCACGAGTTTTTCCAACGGCCAGTCGCGGAACGCCCCGCCCGATGCGGTAATGATGACCCGCTCCACCGCGTCGATCGCCTCACCGACCAGCGCCTGAAACACAGCCGAATGCTCGCTGTCCACCGGCAGGATCGTCGCGCCGTTTTGCTCGGCGGTGTTCATGATCAAACGGCCTGCTGTCACCAGCGATTCCTTGTTGGCGAGGGCCAATGTCCCGCCCTGCTCCAGCGCCGTCAGCCCCGGTGCCAGCCCTGCCGCACCAACGATGGCCGACATCACCCAATCCGCCGGTCGCGTAGCAGCTTCAATAAGCGCCGCCCTGCCCGCCGCAGCCTCAACGCCCGATCCAGCCAGCAAATCTCGTAACGGCGTCAGCAAGCTTTCGTCAGCCGTCACAGCGACCTCAGCCCCCAGTCGGATCGCATCTTTCGCCAAGCGGTGGATATTCTTGCCGCCCGTCAAGGCGACCACCTGATAGGCGTCTTTGTCTCGCGCTATCAGGTCGATGGTGTTTTGCCCGATACTCCCCGTCGCACCGAAGATTGACACCCGCCTCACGGCAGCACTCCCGCGAGGGGCGTGCCCGCAATCACCAGCCACACCAAAGCGGCGCCAAGGATCGCATCAAACCTGTCCAATACACCGCCATGCCCTGGGATCAGGTTGGAACTGTCCTTCACCCCTGCCCGCCGTTTTAGCGCGCTTTCGGCAATGTCGCCCATCTGCCCCGCCAGCGCCGTCACCGCCGACAAAAGCACCAGCCCCCAGCCCGCATCGGCCCAGATCACGAACCCCGCGCCAACCAGCGCCGCGCCGATCCATCCGGCAATCGTGCCGCTCCATGTCTTTTTCGGGCTGACTGCGGGCCAGAACCTTGGCCCTCCCAGCATCCGCCCTGCGAAATATCCCATAACGTCAGAGGCTATAACCACCGCGATCAGCCACAAAACCGCGGCCAATCCCTCTTGCCGGAGGAAGATCAACCCCGCCCCCGCCGCCAGCACCGCCAATGCGTAGCAAAACCCAGCAATCCGGTCGCGCGCTGCCCGCACTGCCAGCAAAACCGGCGCGGTCAGAAGGAGGAGAAACGCCATTTCCGTCTGGCTGAAGGCAAGATAAACCACGCTCCCCGCGCCCAAGGCCGCCAAACCGCCGCGCACGGGCATCTGTGCCGTGCCAAAGAGCGGCACCAATTCCCACACCATCAGCGCGACAGCCACCAGCACCAAGAGCGTGAACCACACACCGCCAAGCGCCACGGCAAAACCCGCCACCAAAAGCAGAACTGCCGCCGAGAGCAGCCGCGTCCTCAGATCGGACCAAGCACCCTCAGCGGCAGCCATATTCGTATTCCTCGCGAACGATCACGCAGGTCACACCTGCATGATCTCTTCTTGTTTGGTGTTCAGCGCGTCATCGACCTTCTTGACATAAGTGTCGGTCAATTCCTGCACTTCGGATTCCCAGAACTTCTGATCGTCCTCGGACAGACCGTCGGCCTTGGCCTTCTTAATCTGGTCCATCCCGTCGCGACGCAGGTTTCGGATCGCAACGCGGGCATGTTCTGCATATTGCGCGGCAACCTTGGTCAGTTCGCGGCGGCGCTCCTCGTTCAACTCGGGGATCGGCAACATGATGATCGTGCCATTGAGCTGCGGGTTAATGCCCAAGCCGCTCTCGCGGATCGCTTTTTCGACCTTACCCACAAGGCTCTTGTCCCACACGTTGACCGTCACCATGCGCGGCTCCGGCACGTTAACGGTGCCCACTTGGTTGATCGGGGTCATGCTCCCATAGGCATCGACCATGATCGGCTCCAGCATCGAGCCAGATGCCCGCCCCGTCCGCAGCGAGGCGAATTCCGTACGCAGCGCCGCAAGCGCCCCGTCCATCCGGCGTGTCAGGTCATCAGTATCGAGTTCGAAATCGTCGCTCATCCGCTCTTCCCCTTCTTCTCGGGTCTTTCATCTCTGGCCGCGCGGCCGCTCCGCCCCGCTATAGCCTCAGGCATGTACCGTTGTATAGGTGCCTTCCCCTGCCAGAATGCCCTTGAACCCGCCCGGTTCGTCCAGCGAGAACACGATCAGCGGCATCTTATTGTCACGGCAAAGGGCAATTGCACTGGCATCCATCACCTTCAGGTTCTGCCGCAAAACCTCGTCATAGCTGATCCGGTCAAAGCGCTTTGCTTCGGGGTTGGTTTTCGGGTCGCTGTCATAAATGCCATCCACCTGCTTGCCCATGAAGATCGCTTCACAGGCCATTTCACTCGCCCGCAGCGCCGAGGCCGTATCGGTGGTGAAGTACGGGTTGCCGGTCCCAGCCGCAAAAATACAAACCCGCTTTTTCTCTAGGTGGCGCACCGCGCGGCGGCGGATGTAAGGCTCGCACACCTGATCCATCGGAATCGCGCTGATCACGCGGGTGTATACACCCAAGCCTTCCAGCGCGGCTTGCATCCCCAGCGCATTCATCACCGTGGCAAGCATACCCATGTAATCCGCCGTGGTGCGTTCCATACCCTGCGCGCTGCCCTGCAACCCGCGAAAGATATTGCCGCCACCGATCACCATGCAAATCTCAACGCCCATATCATGGACGGATTTCACTTCTTCGGCGATGCGTTGAACGGTCGGCGGATGCAGGCCAAATCCCTGATCCCCCATCAAAGCCTCCCCCGAGATTTTGAGCATCACCCTCTTGAACGTTGTCTTGGGTTCTTGGCTCATCGCGGACCTCTTTTCGCTGGGGAGTCTTTTACTGCCGTGCAAAATGTCCCAAAAGGCTGTGAGGTTCAATGGCGTATGAAACTGAAATGGCCGCAAATGCATCCCTAATTTCCCGTCTCGGTCTGGAGCACCTGCCGCCCGACCGTCCGGTCCTCGTCGCAGGGCCGACCGCCAGCGGCAAATCCGCTCTGGCGCTGGAAATTGCCGAAGCCGCAGGCGGTGTGATCCTCAATGCCGATGCGTTGCAGGTGTTTGACGGCTGGCAAGTGCTCACCGCCCGCCCCGAGGCCGCTGATCTCGCCCGTGCGCCACACGCCCTTTATGGCCATATTCCGTACGATGGCGATTACTCTGTCGGTCACTGGCTCCGCGAAGTGGCGCCCTATCTGTCGGGCGATACGCGCCCCATTATCGTCGGCGGCACCGGCCTTTATCTCACCGCATTGACCGAGGGTCTGGCAGAGATACCCCCCACCCCTCCCGCCATCAGGCAAGAGGCAGACGCGCTCCCCCTCCCCGCTCTGATTGCCGCGCTCGATAGCGAAACTGCTAGCCGGATCGACCTCAAGAACCGCGCGCGTGTCCAGCGCGCATGGGAAGTGCTCCACGCCACAGGCCGCCCGCTCGCCACATGGCAGGACGAGACACCACCGCCGCTTTTGCCGCTGTCACAGGCCGAACCGTTCCTATTCGACGCGCCCAAAGACTGGCTCGATCCCCGCATCGAACGGCGCTTCGATCTGATGCTCGCGGGCGGCGCGTTGGAGGAGGCCCGCGCCATGCTGCCCCGCTGGAATCCCGCGCTCCTCTCCTCCAAAGCCATCGGCGCACCGGAGTTGATCGCCCATCTGCGCGGCGAAATGACCCTCGACGAGGCCCGTCAAGCGGCGGTCATCGCCACGCGCCAATTCGCCAAGCGACAGCGCACATGGTTCAAGGCGCGCATGCGCAATTGGCGGGTTATCCCCGACTTATCCACAGGTTAACCCCCAGTTATTTCTCTATTTCCACATTTCTGCCATTGTCTGAGGCCATATTCCGCGCAACAATTTCACTTATCGAACCTACGCGGAGGGGAAAAATGGCCCTTGATCGCCCTGAAACATCGCATTCTGCCGCAGCGCGCCTGTCTTTGACGCCGATTTCGCACAACGCTCAGGCGGGTAAATGGCGCACCGAAGCCATGCGGAGCCACACCTCACCCCGCCTGATGTATATCGGTAAAGGCCAAGGCCGGATCACCATCGCGGGCCTCACGTCAGGCTACGGCCCGAATAACCTGATCTTCATTCCGGCCGGCACCATGTACGGCTACGAGGCTGGCCCCACTGTCTACGGCCAGATGCTCACGATCCCCTCTGCTATGGCCGCTGACTGGCCTGAGGAGCCTGTTCACCTGCGTCTGCGGGATGTGATTACCCAAAAAGAGCTGGTCGGCCATTTCGATAATCTCGAGCGCGAATTGAAGTCTGATCGCTCTGGCCACAGCCGCGCGGCACATCATTACCTTGGCATCCTCAGTGTTTATTTTGAACGTCAGCTCGCGCTTCAGCCTGATAACAGTAGCGAACTCGAGCGCGCCCGCAGCGCCTCCGCCCGCCTTGTCGCGGCCTATTCCGATCTTATCGAGCGGGATTTCCGCAAGTCTTATGGCGTTGCCGACTATGCTGCCGCCCTCGGCGTCACCCCCACCCACCTGACCCGCTGCTGCAAACAAACCTGCGGCCGTTCCGCGCTCAGTTTGCTGAATGATCGTGTGCTGTTCGAGGCCCGTGTTCTCCTGCGGGAAACCCGCACGCCGATTCAGGATATCGCGAAATCGCTTGGCTTCACCTCTCCGGCCTATTTCACCCGCAGCTTCCAAGCCGCGACAGGGCAAACGCCCTCGGCTTTCCGGCGCGGCTAGCCTCTCGCGGGTAAAAAATTCAATCCTGCCGTATATTATTTCAATTCCGCTGAAAGTGCTGCGGATAATCTGTAGGAACACAGAAATTTTAAGATGCAGAATGTCGTTATTTTGCTAGGGTGCCGTCGCTTTTGGTGCGCAATATGACGAAAGCAATCATTGACGCCAGTTTAAAAAAGATGCGCAATGGGCACGAGTGGGGAGTTCTGCGCGGTTTCTCTTGAGGATTGCGAACTGGATTTCCGGCCCTAAACGAATGATGTGTCACAGGGAGATAAATATGACGCACGAAACCAAGAAGCTGCACCACGCGGCTTATATGTATGCAGACGAGGTCAAGCGCGGAGAACTCAGCCGCCGTGAATTCCTCACCCGTACCACCGCACTCGGTGTGACGACGGCCGCTGCATATGGTCTGCTCGGCCTCGAAGCGCCGGTGCAGGCGGCGGCACACGCCCAGATGGGCGGCGTTCTGCGCATCCAGCAGGAAGTGCGCCCGCTGAAAGATCCGCGCACTTGGGACTGGACCCAGATCTCCAACTTCTGCCGCGGCTGGCTTGAATATCTCGTCGAAACACAGACCGACGGTTCCGTCCGCCCGATGCTTCTCGAAAGCTGGGATGTTAACGACGACGCCACCCAGTATGTTCTCAACGTCCGTCAGGGCGTGATGTGGAACAACGGCGAAGAACTGAACGCCGAGCACATCGCATGGCTGATCAACTACTGGTGTGACAGCGGCGTTGAAGGTAACTCGATGGCCACCCGCATGGGCTCGCTGATCGACCCCGATACCGGCGTTGCCCGCGACGGCGCGATCGAAGTCACCGGCAGCCACAGCGTTACGCTGAACCTGCCCAACCCAGACATCACCATCATCCCCGGCATGGCTGACTATCCGGCGGCCGTTATCCACCCCAGCACCAACCTCGACGACATTATGTCGACGCCGGTTGGCACGGGTGCCTATCTTCCGACCGAGATGGAAGTGGGCGTCAAAGGCACGTTGGTCAAAAATGCTGATCACGAGTACTGGGGCAACAGCGTAGACGGCTACAACGGCGCTTATGTCGATAGCATCGAGTTCATCGACTACGGCACCGACCCGTCTTCCTGGCTCGCAGCCATCGAATCCGATGAAGTTGATCTGCTCTACCAGAACGTCAACGAGTTCATCGACATCGCAGACGCCATCGGCTGGGAAAAGTCCGAAGTTGTCACCGGCGCGACCGTCGTTGTTCGCTTCAACCAGCAGACCGAAGTTGACGGCAAGGCGATCTACGCAGATCACCGCGTCCGTCAGGCAATCAGCCAGTCGGTTGATAACAGCGTCGTTCTCGAACTGGGCTACAACGGCCGCGGCGTTCAGGCCGACAACCACCACGTCGCCCCTGTTCACCCCGAATATGCCGATATCGGTCGTCCGAAGTATGACCCCGATGGCGCTGCGGCCCTGATGGCCGAAGCGGGCATGGCGGATTACGAGTTCGAACTGATCACGCTCGATGACGGCTTCAACAAGAACACCGGCGATGCAGTTGCAGCGCAGGTGCGTGATGCTGGCATCAACATCAAGCGGACAGTTCTGCCCGGCTCCACCTTCTGGAACGACTGGGCCAAGTACCCGTTCTCCGCGACGGAGTGGAACCACCGCCCACTCGGCGTTCAGGTTCTCGCTCTGGCTTATAAGTCCGGCGTGCCGTGGAACGAAGCTGGCTACGCGAACCCCGAGTTCGATGCCCTTCTGGACAAGGCATTCTCCATCGCGGATGCGGATACACGCCGCGAAGTGATGCGCGAGATCGAGACGATCTTCCAGAACGATGCAGTGATCATCCAGTCCTACTGGCGTTCGCTCTATCGTCACTATCGTCCGGGTATGTTCGGCGCCGATATGCATCCGGCATTCGAAATTCACGTACACAAGATCGGCTATTCGGCCTAATCTCTCAGTGAACATGGGCCGTCCCCTCGGGGGCGGCCTTTTTTGAGTCGCGCACTCAACTTGCAAATGAAAAAGTGGCGGCCAGCGCCACTGCAAACAGAACTGACAGGGGCGTCCATGGGACTTTTCATCATTCGCCGGTTAGGGGTTATGCTCCTCACGGCGCTTTGCCTCACATTCGTGGTGTTCTTTCTCACGAACCTCCAACCGAACCTCGAAAAACTCGCAAAAACCGAAGCAAGCATGCGGATGAGCGACGAGCAGGTTGTCTCGTGGCTCGAGAATCGTGGCTACAATCGCAATGTATTTGTTAAATACGGCGAATGGCTCGGCGTTCTCCCCGGCTATGTGATCGAAGATGAAGAAGGCAAAGTCCGCGGCCGCTGTATCCCAAGCGACGGAACTGCCGAAGATTCAGACCGCTTCTGCGGTGTCTTGCAGGGCTATTGGGGCTTCTCCACCGTGTTCAAGGACGGTGTGTGGGAGATTGTGACCCAGCGCCTTGGCCTCACCGCATGGCTGATGCTCTATGTGATGCTCGTCATGGTGCCCGGTGCGCTGATCATCGGCGTTCTGGCGGGTATGCGCGAAGGGTCCAAGCTTGACCGCTCCCTCTCCACCGTGTCGATCCTCACCACCGCCACGCCAGAATATGTCTCCGGCGTTGTATTCATCGCGATTTTCACCTCTTCTGCTGTTGGCCTCAAATGGTTCAACGGCTCCGCTACCAGCGCCACCGATGACATTACGTTCGTCAACTTCACCCTGCCGGTGATGACGATCGCGCTCTACGGCATGGGCTACATCGCCCGTATGACACGCGCGTCGATGACCGAGGTGATGACCGCGCAATACATCCGCACCGCGCGCCTCAAGGGCGTGAGCTTCCGCAATATCGTGATGCGCCACGCGTTGCGCAACGCGCTGATCGCCCCGTTCACCGTCATCATGTTGCAGTTCCCGTGGCTCCTGAACGGCGTCGTCATCGTCGAGACGCTCTTCAACTACAAGGGCTTCGGCTGGACGCTAGTGCAGGCTGCCGGCAATAACGACATCGAGCTCTTGCTCGGCGTCTCGGTGGTGTCGGTCTTCGTGGTTCTGTTTACGCAGCTGATCTCCGATATCGGCTACGTTTTCCTCAACCCGCGCATTCGCATTTCCTAAGGAGCCGAGATTATGGATAATCTGACTTGGACCGGTTCCCTTGGAACCATACTTGACCCGATCCTCTTCGTTCTGGTCACCATCCTCGCCATCAGCATCGTGGTGCAAATCATCATGTCGCTGTTCATCGAGGCACCGACCCTGCAATCCAACCCCGACGGCAGCCTCATCGCCCGTGGCGGCGCCTATGGCCTTGTGTCGAAAGTGACCAACTGGTCATTTCTCGGCACGGTCGCAGTCCTCTCCGCCTATATCATCGGCGGTGTCGTCATGCCCTACGGCGCGGCAGGCATCATCGGTGCGATGGCAAAACAATTCCTGCCGGTTTGGGTCGCATTGGTCGTGACCTTCGCCCTGTCGATCACCTACAAGCGCCGCCTCGGCCTCTATGGTAAGCTGTTTGACAGCACCGTCGGCATGATCGGCTTCGCGCTTGTCATGTTCTGGGTGTTCACCGCCGTCTTTGCCGGCGTGTTCGACCTGATCGCCACGCATGATCCGCTGGCACAAGAAGCGGTGATGAAGAACAAAGTCCCCGGCACCTACATTCGCGGCGCTGAGGACGAAGGCCTCTGGCCGCATTACCTGCTCGGCGGCGATAACCTCGCGAGGGATAACTTCAGCCGGATGATCCACGGCTCGTGGGTGGTGGTGCGGATCGCGCCGCTGGCAACGATGTTCGCCTTCATGGTTGGCATCACGCTGGGCCTGCCCGCTGGCTACTACGGCGGCAAGCTGGACACTTTCCTGTCCTTCCTCGCCAACCTGATCCTCGCCTTCCCCGTGATCTTGCTGTTCTACCTGCTCGTCACGCCGGAGATGACCCAGACAGGTCTGCCCAGCTTCATGGCCGCTGCCCTGTTCCTGTTCCCGATCATCTTCGTGACGGTTTTGATCAACAGCCGCTTCCACACTCAGCCACAGAAACGCAACATCATGCTTGGCATAGCGCTCGTGGTCATGGTCTGGCTCTACCTGTCACTGATCTCGCAACCCGCCACGGTGATGAACTTCCTGCCCGCAGGGCTTGATCTCTTCAACGTTCCGGGCGGTATCCTCGTGGTGTTCGTCTCGGTGGTGTTCGTGAACTCGCCCACCGTGTTCAGGATCGTCCGTGGCCTCGCGATGGACATCAAGACCCGCGATTACGTTGCCGCTGCCCAAACCCGTGGCGAAGGCCCGTGGTATATCATGCTGTGGGAAATCCTTCCCAACGCGCGCGGCCCGCTGATCGTCGATTTCTGTCTGCGCATCGGCTACACCACCATCCTTCTGGGGACTTTGGGCTTCTTCGGTCTGGGCCTCCCGCCCGAAAGCCCCGACTGGGGGTCGACCATCAACGAAGGTCGCCGCCTGCTCCAGATCTACATCCATCCCGTTCTGCCGCCCGCGCTTGCGCTTCTCAGCCTCGTGCTCGGTCTGAACCTGCTGGCCGACGGCCTGCGCGAAGAAAGCCTGAAGGACTAAGGAGAGAGACATGCAGAAATCGGATTATGACGGCCCGATCCTCGACATCGACCAGCTGTCCATCTCCTTCTTCACACGTTTGAGGGAAATTCCGGCGGTGATGGATTTCTCCGCCAAGATCATGCCCGGCGAGGCCTTGGGCCTCGTGGGCGAATCCGGCTGCGGTAAATCCACCGTCGCGCTCGGCGTGATGCAGGATTTGGGCGTCAACGGCCGCATCGTCGGCGGTTCGATCAAGTTCAAGGGCCGCGACCTGAATACCATGACGCAAGAAGAGCTGCGCGATATTCGCGGCTCCGAAATCGCCATGATCTATCAGGAGCCGATGGCCTCCCTCAATCCGGCGATGAAAATCGGTCGCCAGTTGATGGAAGTGCCGATGATCCACGAAGGCATCTCCGAAGAGGAGGCCTACAAACGCGCCCTCGAAGTGGTTGGCGACGTGAAGCTGCCGGACCCTGAACGGATGCTGAAAAGCTACCCGCACCAGCTATCGGGCGGTCAACAGCAGCGTATCGTCATAGCTATGGCGCTGATGTCCAAGCCATCGCTCCTGATCCTCGACGAGCCGACCACCGCGCTCGACGTAACGGTCGAGGCCGCCGTGGTCGAACTGGTCAAGGACTTGGGCAAGAAATACGGCACTTCCATGCTGTTCATATCGCACAACCTCGGTTTGGTGCTCGAAACCTGCGACCGTATCTGCGTGATGTATTCCGGCGAGGCCGTCGAGCGCGGCTCCATCGAAGACGTGTTCGACAAGATGCAGCACCCCTACACGCAGGCGCTGTTCCGCTCGATCCCGCTTCCGGGCGCCGACAAAAACGCCCGCCCGCTCAAGGCCATTCCGGGCAACTTCCCGCTACCGCATGAACGCCCACGCGGCTGTAACTTCGGCCCCCGCTGCGATTATTTCGAAGCGGGCCGCTGCGATGCGGGCGATATCGCTATGGTCGAGGTCGAAGGTGATGACCGCCACCAAACCCGCTGTCTGAAGTTCAAGGAAATCGACTGGCAAGCCCCGCTTGAGCTGATGGAGCAAAAAACCAAAGGCGAGATTGGCGACGTGGTCCTGAAGATGGACAACCTCAAGAAATACTACGAGGTCGCCGCCAATGCCCTCTTCGGTGGCGGCAACAAAAAGGTCGTCAAAGCCAACGAAACGCTCTCTTTCGAGGCTCGTGAATCTGAAACCCTCGCCATCGTGGGGGAATCGGGCTGCGGCAAATCCACCTTCGCGAAGGTGCTGATGGGCCTCGAAACCGCGACCGACGGAAAGATCATCCTTGATAACCGCGAAATTCAGGATATCCCCATCGAACGGCGCGACACCCGCACGGTCGCCGATGTGCAGATGGTCTTCCAGAACCCGTTCGATACGCTCAATCCGTCCATGACCGTTGGCCGCCAGATCATCCGCGCGTTGGAGATCTTCGGCATCGGCAAGAACGACGCCGAGCGCCGCGAAAAAATGCTCACCCTACTCGATCTGGTCAAGCTGCCCCGCGCCTTCGCGGATCGTATGCCGCGCCAGCTTTCGGGCGGGCAGAAACAGCGCGTCGGCATCGCCCGCGCCTTCGCCGGCGGCGCCAAGATCGTGGTCGCGGACGAGCCCGTCTCCGCGCTCGACGTTTCCGTTCAGGCAGCGGTGACAGACCTCCTGATGGAGATCCAGCGCGAAGAGAAGACAACTCTCCTCTTCATCAGCCACGATCTTTCCATCGTCCGTTACCTCTCCGATCGCGTGATGGTGATGTATCTCGGCCATGTGGTGGAACTTGGTACGACCGATCAGGTCTTCTCGCCTCCCTACCACCCCTATACCGAGGCGCTGCTATCGGCAGTTCCCATCGCTGATACCAAGGTCCAAAAGAAGCACATCGTCCTCGAAGGCGACATCCCCTCCGCGATGAACCCGCCCCCGGGCTGCCCCTTCCAAACGCGCTGCCGCTGGAAGGATAAGGTCGGCGGTGGCCTTTGTGAAAAGGAAGTGCCGCCCATGCGCACATTGGCAGACGGCCATCAGGTCAAATGCCACCTCTCGCAGGAGGAACTCGACTCTATGGAACCCGTTATCAAAATTGCGGCGGAATAATCCTCCGCCCAAAATCACAAAAGCCGGCCCCAGTGGCCGGCTTTTTTATTATGCTTCAGTCTCGTCACCCCTCCGGCGCCATCAGCTCCACCTCTGCGCCCTCGCGCACGGCGGTATAGAAGCAGCTGCGCCGGTTGGTGTGGCAGGCGGGGCCGGTCTGGCGCACCATCACCAGTAGGCAGTCCCTGTCGCAATCCACGCGGAAGTCAATCAGCTCCTGCACATGGCCCGAGCTTTCCCCCTTCACCCAAAATGCCTGCCGTGAGCGGGACCAATAGGTCACGCGGCCTGTCTCCAGCGTCTTTGCCACGGCCTCGGCATTCATCCACGCCATCATCAATACCTCTCCGCTTTCGGCATCCTGCGCGATTGCGGGGATCAGTCCGGCGTCATTGTAGCGCAGGGTATCGGGGGCGAAGGTCATCAGATTTTCCTTTTGAATTACCGGCATTCCTGCCTATCTATGTCAGGTCACAGGCAAGAGGCCAACATGTCAGATACCGACCTGATCAAGCTTTATTCCGCACGGATCCTCGCACTCACCACCGAGATCCCGCATACCGCGCGTCTGACCGCGCCAACCGCCAGCGCCAAAAAGCGCGCGCCGCTCTGCGGGTCGAACGTCACCGTTGATATTCAGGTCAACGACGGCGTGATCATCGATTTCGGTCAGGACGTCAAAGCCTGCGCGCTCGGTCAGGCCGCCGCGTCCGTCATTGGTTCCAATATCATTGGCCGCACCGAGGCCGAGGTCCAAAAAGGCCGCGATGAACTTTTCGCCATGCTGAAGGAAAACGGCCCCGCGCCCGCCGCGCCCTTTGACGGGCTGGAAGTGCTCGAACCGGCCCGCGATTACAAGAACCGCCACGCTTCGATTCTGCTGGCTTTCGACGCCACGCTGGATGCATTGGCCCAAGCGCGCGACGCCGCCAGCGCCTGACCCTCACTCGAGGTGCAGATAGACCCGCCGGTTCTGTTTGCCCTTCTTCTCGACCTTGCCGATCCGCACCCGCCCGATCTCGCTCGTGCGCGCCACATGTGTGCCACCACAGGGCTGTAGGTCCACCGTTTCGCTCTCGGTCCCGATCCGTACCAACCGAATGCGCCCGCTGCCGCGCGGCGGCTGCACCGACATGGTTTTCACCAACCCCGGATTGGCGTCCAACTCCTCGTCGGTGATCCATTCCTCGGTGATAGACAAATCGCGCCCGATGATCTTGTTGAGGGTTTCCGTCAGCGCGTCCTTGTCCTCTGGCGCTTCCGGCATGTCGAAATCGAGCCGCCCTTTGTCCGCCCCAATAGACCCACCCGTCACCGGCAGCGGGATCACGACCGAGAGCAGATGTAGCGCTGTATGCACCCGCATGTGCCGGTGCCGCCGCTCCCAATCCAGCTCTTGGCTGACTTCCGTGCCAACTGGCGGCAACGGTGCAGGCTCCGCAGGCACCAGAATGATGTCCGCGCCGTCGCCCTTCACCGTCGTGGCAATCTCTATCGCGCCGCCGTCCCATTCCAGCCGCCCGCTATCACCCGGCTGTCCGCCGCTGGTGGGGTAAAAAATCGTCTGGTCGAGGATGATCCCACCTTCCCCCGTCAGCGCCAGAACCATGCCCTTGGCATCGCGTTGATAGGCATTGTTGCGAAACAGCATGTAGCTCACGCTTCTGTTCCTCCGTCGTTTTTTGTTTTCTGTCCGTCTGCCCCGCGCAGTACCTCGGGGTTCCGCAACCAAATATCCCGCTGCGCGAACGGGATCTCGATGCCTTCTTCCGCAAAGCGCTTGGCAATCGCGTGGTTAAGGTCCGATTTCACGCTCAGCACCCAGTTCACATCCCGCAAGATCGCGCGGATCTCGAAGTCCAGACTATCCGCGCCAAAGCCTTGGAACACCACAGCCGGCGGCGTCGACATCACCACCATCGGATGCGCCTCCGCGATCTCTTGCAGGATTTCTGCCACGCGGTCCGTATCGGTGCCATAGGCCACACCCACCGGCACGATCACCCGCCCGACCGAGTTGCCCCGCGTCCAGTTGATCACCTGCCCGCTGATCAGGTCGGCATTGGGGATGATCACATCCGTGCGGTCAAAAGTTTCGATCCGCGTCGAGCGCACCGAAATATCCCGCACATAGCCCATCTGCCCCGACACCTCGATCCAATCCCCTTCCGAGATCGGCCGCTCGATCAGCAGGATAATGCCGGAGATGAAGTTCGACACCACATTCTGCAAGCCAAAGCCGATACCGACTGAAAGCGCACCAGCGACAATCGCCAGCGACGACAGATCAATCCCCGCCGCCGTGACCGCCGCCACTGCCGCTAGCGAAATACCCACATAGCCCAGCCCGCTGACAATCGCATTCTGCCCGCCGATATCCAGCTTGGTTTTCGGCAGGACGGACGCCCGCAACGTGCCTTGCACCAGCCGCGTCGCCATATAGCCGATCACGAACACCATCGCGAATGTCAGGAAGTCACTTGGCGAAATGCGTGTCTCACCCAGTTCGAACCCCTCGCGGAAACGGGTCCAGATCTCCAGCAGGTCTTCGACCCGCGCGCCCCAGATCACCGCAAATACCGGCAGCGCCAGCACGAACAGGAATAGCCCCAGCAGCACCGCCAACAGGGCGTCTTGGCCGTCCTCGCGCGGCCCTGAGAAGGCTTCGGTAACGTCGGAAACAAAGCGCTGCAACAGCAACAACATTGCCAGCAGCGCCAGCGTCGTCACCGCCGGATAGAGGATCGCCTCCGAGGCCGCCGCATAGCCCGCAGACGAGAGCACCGGCGCCACCACCGCCACGAGCATGCTTGCTCGGCCCAGCAGCCCCATGAACCGGCTACGGTAGCTTGGCGGTGGAGCGATCCAGTCATCGCCTTTCTCTTGCGTGTCCGGCGCGTCGTCTACGTTTTTAACGAAGAGCCGCCCCAGTCTGAACAAGAATACCGCCATCACGATCTCGACCGGCAACGTCATGACCGCCGCAGAAACGGTCGAGGCATCGCCCATCCGCACCAGCGGAATGAACAGCGCACCAAAGGCCAGCACCCAGCCAAGCCCCGCCACGATCCGTCGCCCGCGCTCAAGCACCTCCGGCGGCAGTTTCAGCAGGTTCTCCCCATGTGCGCCACGGTCAAAGAACCGCCCGCTGAGCCAGCGCCCCACCAGCACATACAGCCCCGCATCCGGCAACAGGTCCAGCAGCGCGTTTCCACGAAACCCCAGAATATCAAGCGCGGTCAATGCCTTGGCAAAGGCCACCAGCCCCAGATAAGGCACAATCACCACGCCGAGCGAAAAGAATGCATTCCACGCCCGCGCACCGCGTCCATCGCGGCGCACCACCTGGCCGCGCAAACCGTCCCATATCGTGCGTCCCCGCGCCCAAAGCCCGATTGCCACCAGTAGCCACAGCACTGCTTGCGGGGCGTTTTCAGTGAGCGTGCCGTTGCGCGCGCGGCTGACGAATGCGGCCGAGATTTCACTCCAGACCCCGGCAAATCCTGAACCAAGTGCCGATAGCCCCGAAGGCCAATGTTCGGGGTTCAGCGGCGATGGTCCGCGCGTCGTCAGGCGGCTTGCCTCGCGAGCGCGCAGAATCCGGTCGATCTCGCTGATAAGCCCGTCAGCGCGCGCATATGCCTCGTTCGCCAAAACCACAGGCGCGCGCAGCCGCGCCAACTGGCTTTCCAGCGTGCTGCGCCGTCCGGCGATACTCGGATCTTCGGTGCTGCCGTCGTCGGGCGCCGCGCCCAAGGCGTCCAGCTGTGCCCGCACCGTCGCGATGCGCCCGTCATTGAGCGATTGCGCGGCCAGAAAGCGATCCCGCCATGTGACCAACTCATTGCGCAGCCGCTCCAACGAAAATGTCGAGCTGGCGTCCTGCGTCACCGATTGCTCAACCCGCGTCGCCAGCCGGTCCCACAGCACATAATCAATGCCTGTCTCGCCGGTATCCACATCGGTGAAGTTCTGGGCAGCCGCGTCGACAGTTACCTCAACAGGCGGCGCCTCGGCCTCCGCCGCGCCCGATGCATCCTGCGCCTGTGCCGCGCCAACACCCAACCCTGCCACGCACAACGCGGCAAGAATGCCTGTCAGCCAACGGCGTGGAGCGGTCATGCGTCCTCGAATACACCCGGGATCGATGAAGGCGCAGCGTCCAGCCAGCTTGGGACCGGCAGGCCCTTATCCTTCAGGAATTCGGGGTTGAACAGTTTGGATTGATAGCGCGTGCCGTAGTCGCACAGGATCGTTACGATCGTGTGACCCGGACCCATTTCCTTGGCCATGCGCATCGCGCCGGCCACGTTGATACCCGACGACCCACCAAGGCAAAGGCCTTCTTCCGCCAACAGGTCAAAAACGATGGGCAGCGCCTCGCTGTCAGGGATCTGGTAGCTGAAATCAGGCGTGAACCCTTCAAGGTTCGCGGTGATCCGCCCCTGCCCGATCCCCTCGGTGATCGACCCACCCTGCGATTTCAATTCGCCAGTGGTGAAATAGCTGTAAAGCGCCGCGCCCTCGGGATCGGCCAAGCCCATCTTCACGCCCTTGGGCTGGAGCGCTTGGGCCACACCCGCCAGCGTCCCGCCGGAACCGACAGCACAGATAAATCCATCAACTTTGCCGCCGGTCTGGGTCCAGATCTCCGGTCCGGTGGTTTCCACATGCGCCTGACGGTTCGCCACGTTGTCGAACTGGTTCGCCCAGATCACGCCTTCAGGCGTCGTCTTCGCCAGTTCCTCGGCCAAGCGGCCCGAATAGCGGACATAGTTGTTCGGGTTGCGATACGGCGCTGCCGGCACTTGCACCAGTTCCGCACCCGCCAACCGCAGCATATCTTTCTTTTCTTGGCTCTGCGTCTCAGGGATCACGATGACCGTCTTGAAGCCCATCGCCGCACCCACCAGCGCCAACCCGATGCCGGTGTTGCCCGCCGTGCCTTCAACGATCGTTCCGCCCGGTTTCAACGCGCCAGAGGCCAACGCATCCTTGATGATGAAATAGGCCGCGCGATCTTTCACCGACTGACCGGGATTCATGAATTCGGCCTTGCCAAGGATCGTACATCCAGTCTCTTCCGATGCCCGCCGCAGCTTGATCAACGGCGTGTTTCCGATCGCATCGGGGAGGTCAGCTTTTATCATCATCGCGTGTCGCCTTCTCTGCTTTCGTGCCTTCTCTATGTGTCCCCGTCAGGGAACTCAAGCACGCAACCGCGCGCGTGCGCCCGCCAGCCAAAACATCATCGTTATCAACGGTCCTGCATTGATTTCCCCAGTCTCTACCAGCCGCATCGCGGCGTCAAACGGTAGGACATGCAAGCGCAGGTCTTCTGCCTCCTCATCAAGGCCGCCGCTGGTGGCGATCTCCCCCTCCAACGACACGATCCCGAGATACGCATGATGGTATTCGGTGCTGGCTCCCGGTGAGGGGTAGAAACCAGCAATGAATACCGTCTGCAAGACTTCCAGCCCCGCTTCCTCGCGGCATTCCCGCACGGCGCAGGCCTCTGGGCTTTCGCCGGGGTCGATCATGCCCGCCACCGGCTCCAGCGTCCACGGCTCGGCATCTCCGCGCAGGAACGGCCCAACGCGAAATTGTTCAACAAGCAGAACCTTGTCGGTTTTCGGGTCATAGGGCAGCAACAGCGCCGCCTCGGCCCCGTGAAACCCTTCACGGCTCAACGGGCCGCTATCACCACCGTCAAACCGCTTATGGCGTAGTTGTACCGTCCGGTACTTGAAGAACGCCCCTGCAATTGGTGCCTCTTCGATAATCTCCGCATCCCCCGCTTCCATTGCGCGGCGGAGCGTGGTCGGTGCCGGTTCGGTTTCAGCGCGGTGATGCGCCTCCGCCCGATGCCGCATCATCCGCCATTCACGCCGCAGCGCGTCTGCGTCGGGCATTGGGTCGTGCGCGGCCAGCTCAGCAGCCATGTGCAGCGTCACCGCGCCGTCAGCCTCCCGCCATGCGTCCAGATCCCAAAACGTCGCACTGCGGCGCAGCTCGGCCGGCGGGAAGAAACACACAGCCGCTTCCCTGCCCAGATCCGTCTCGACCGATACCATCACCGGCACATAGCCAAACGGCACCTCGTAATCGGTGATCCGCTTGAGCGCCCGCTCCCCCACATTGCGCCACAGCGTTCCCTGCGCCAGATGCCCCTCCGCGCGGGCCAAAACGGGCAGAACCCCGTCCGCCTGCCGATAGACCGCATGATCCCGCAGCCGCGCAGGCGCGGCGCGCCCATGCGGGCCGCCCGCGATCAGGGCCATCAATGGCGGATGGCACAATGTTCCATAAACGAAAAGATGGTTCACGGAAGGCGCTGCCCTACGAAATCCGTCACCAAAGCCGCGATCAGCGCCCCAACGGCCAAAGTCACCAGCACTTGCGGCGTGGCCCCTTCAACAACCGAATCCATACTCAACTGGAAAATATCCGTCACCGCCTCCAGCGCCCCGCGATAGCGCTTGGCCAGCGAGCGTTCGAGCATTTCCAGAAAGCTCCAGACGAACGCGATCCAGAACACCAGCGCCACCCCTGCGGTGATCCCGTAGCCTATCGCGGCCGGATAGCCCCGCCCCGCGCGGCTCCCCGCAATGACCCAACCGACGAGAATGCCGATCACGCCATTCGCCAAAGTGAAGGTCAATGTCAGCCCTTCTTCTTCAAAGACGGGCCGCAACAGTTCGGATAGGTACAGCGCCAATGCGCCAAAAGTGATCGCTCCTGCAAGCCGTCCTGCGGTTGGCATGGTCCGCCCTCCCTCAATCGCCGCCTTTCGCGGCTTTGTCACAGGATGGTCCAAGCCGCCGCACCGCGCAAGCCCTTGGCCGCGCGGTTTGAAGCTGCGCGCTTATTGTGCAGGGCGCGCCACGGTGACTTGGGTGACACCACAATTGCCCGCATGGAACGTGCCCGCGCAGGAGGTGAGGTAAAAGTTCCACATCCGCTTGAACCGTTCGTCAAACCCCTGCTGCGCAACCTCGTCCCATTTGTCGTTAAAAGTATCGTACCAGCGGCGCAGGGTCTGGCTGTAGCTCTCGCCAAACTCGATGGACTTTACATATTCCAGCCCCGCCTTCTCGATCTCGGCGCGCAGCACCTTCGGCGCGGGCAACATCCCACCGGGGAAAATGTATTTCTGAATGAAGTCCACGCCCCTGCGATAAATCTCCCAGCGGGCATCAGATACGGTAATAATCTGCAAAGTCGCGCATTTCCCCGGCTTCAACCGCTCGCGCAAAGTTTCGAAATAGACGGGCCAGTATTTCTCGCCCACAGCTTCAAACATCTCGATCGAAGCAATCCCGTCATACATCCCCGTTTCGTCGCGATAATCCTGCAACTTGAAGGTGACGCGATCCGAAAGCCCCGCCTTTTCAATGCGCTCCACTGCGTATTTATACTGTTCCTCCGAGATCGTCAGGCATGTCACCTGCATACCGCGCTCCTTGGCGGCATATTCCGCAAACCCGCCCCAACCGCAGCCAATCTCCAAGATATGATCGCCCGGTTGCGCCCCCATCTGATCGATCATGCTGGCATATTTCTGCGTCTGCGCCTTTTCGAGGCTCTCTTGCCCCGTTTCAAACTTGGCGCTGGAGTAGGTCATCGTCTCGTCGAGCCACAGCCCGTAGAAATCATTCCCCAGATCATAATGATAAGAGATGTTCTTCTTCGCCTGCCGCTTGGTGTTCGATTGCAGCCAGAACCGCAGGCGCTCATAGGCCTGCACCAGCGCCTTGCCCGGGAAGCCGTCATAGATCTGGTCGGCATCGTCATGGATCAGGTCCATGAAAGCCATCAGGTCGGGGGTTGACCACCAGCCATCCATATAGGCTTCGCAAAAGCCCAGATCGCCCTCGCGCACCGTCCGCGCGAACAAATCCGCATTATGCACATGCAATTCGGCCACATAGCCCGGTTCCTGCCCCTCGGCGCGGAAATGGCGGCCATCGGGCAAAATGATATCGACCCGCCCCCGCTTGAGCGTGCGGATCACGTCGAAAACCGGCGCAAAGTAACGCGGCAAATTCGATTGCCCTTTGGTCGTCGTCAGGATCATGGTCCCCCCTACATCCTTGTTCATCTTCGAGTTGGCCCCGAATGTCGGCAACATTCTAATACGCCGCTCCGAGAAGTCACCAATTTCATATCACTTCGCTTCAGCCGTGGCTTAGAAGTGACGGTTTTCATAGGCAGAAAGTGCAATCCGTCGCCCGTCCTCGGCGCTCACGATAGGCCGCAAAGGGTAGCCTTGCGTGGCTGTCAGCCCCCATGATTTCGGGACCGCGTCGAAATAGGCAAGCGCCGTCGCCGCCGGAGTGCGCGTCCCTTCCGCGATCCACGCGCGGCTATAGGCTCCGTCCGGATCGAACTTTTTCAGCTGCGTTTCGGGATTGAACACGCGGAAATAAGGCGCCGCATCCGGCCCACAACCCGCAGCCCACTGCCATCCCATCGCGTTCGATGCCGGATCCCAGTCAATCAGGCACTCCGCAAACCACCGCTGTCCGATCCGCCAATCGGCCATCAGGTGCTTGGTAAGGTAGGAGGCCACGATCATCCGCCCGCGATTGTGCGTCTTTCCGGTGACATACATCTCCCGCATCGCCGCATCGACAAAGCCCATGCCGGTGCGCCCCTGCTTCCATCGCTGCACCGCGTCGCGTGTCTCGTCTGTTGACCACGGGAAGGCTTCCCATTCCGCCCGCCAGCACTGCGTTGTGATTTGCGGCGTATGATGCACAAGGTGATAGGCAAACTCGCGCCAGACAAGTTCCTTAAGGAACGTCTCCGCACCTTGCGCACCGTCCTGCATCGCCCGCATCCCAGCGTGCCAACACTGATGCGGGGAAATCTCCCCCCATGCGAGGTTTTCGGACAGGCCCGATGTGCCGTCCACCGCTGGCAGGTCGCGCTGCGCCGCATAGCGGTTGACTTTCGCGTCGATAAACCGCGCGAGCCGCTCCTGCGCCGCGTGTTCACCCACCACCATATAGGGACGCAATACATCCGCGCCGCGCCGCATCGCGGCCTCCATTTGCCAGTTTTCCAGCGCGTCGCTCTCCGGCCACGCGCCTGCGGCGCAAAGTGTTTCGGGTGCAGGCAATGGGGTTTCGACCGTTCTGCCGCGCACCGCCTTCCAGTAGGGGGAATACACCTTGTAATAGCTGCCGGTTCCCGTCTGCACGGTCCACGGCTCAAACAGCAAATGCCCCCCGAAAGAGCGCGCCTCGATGCCCTGCTCTTTCAGTGTCGCCTTTACTTCCGCGTCGCGCGCAACGGCCTCGGGATCATAGCACCGTGTCCAATAGACAGCGCCCGCGCCGGTTTCCGCGATCAATGCTTGCAGCACGTCCAGCGCCGTGCCGCGCCGCAGGATCAACCGGCTGCCTTTCGCCTCCAACGCTTGCGCCAGATGCGCCACCCCCGCGCCAATCCGCATCTTCGGGGCCGCGCCGAGCGCTTCGACCGTTTCATCATGGATAAACACAGGGATCACCGCCCGCCCGCTCTCGGCGGCGGCGTACAACGCCGGATGGTCGCCCAACCGCAGATCGCGGCGGTACCAGATCAGGATCGGAGACATATCTGCCATGCTGCCCTCGGTATTTTGGGCATTAGCTAGCGCAGATCACCTCGCGGCAAGTGTGTTGCATAAAAAAGTCCCCGCCAAACATGCTGGCGGGGACGTTATTATCGTTGATGTAGGCGGGTCTAGCTGCGTTCGGCTTGCAGCCCCTTCCAGATGGCCCAGCACATCATCAACAGGACGATCGTGAACGGCAGTCCGGTCGAGATAACCATCGCCTGTAGCGAGCCAAGCCCGCCACCGATCAGCAGCGCAATCGCAACAAGCCCTTCAAACGTGCACCAGAACACCCGCTGCGGCACCGGCGCATCGACCTTGCCGCCCGCTGTAATCGTATCGATCACGAGGCTGCCCGAGTCCGATGAGGTGACGAAGAACACGATCACCAGAACGATCCCGATGGTCGAGGTGATCGCCGTCAGTGGCAGGCTCTCCAGCATCGCAAAGAGCGACAGCTCCGGCTTATAGGCGTCGATCACATTGGCTTTCACCAGCGATGTTTCGGGATTGGCGATCATGTCGTTGATTGCCGTGCCGCCGAAAACAGCCATCCAGAACACACAGACAAGGCTCGGAATGATCAGCACGCAAGTCACGAACTCGCGCACCGTCCGCCCACGGCTAACGCGCGCGATGAACATACCAACAAACGGTGACCAGCTGATCCACCACGCCCAGTAGAACGCGGTCCAGCCTTCGCGGTAGCCGTCATCGGTGCGGCCAAACGGGTTCGACAGCGGCACCACTTCGCGCGCATAGGCACCCAGCCCCGCTACGAAATCCGCCAGAATGCCACCAGCACCCGCTGCGAACAGCACGAACAGAAGCAGCAGCGTCGCGATCACCATGTTAATCTCGGAGAGCACCTTCACCCCGCCATCAAGCCCGCGCAGCACCGATACCAGCGCAATAGCGGTAATACCGATGATCAGGATCACCTGCACCGTGATGTTGTTGGGAATGCCATAGACAAATTCCAGACCGGCATTCGCCTGTTGCGCCCCGATCCCCAGCGATGTCGCTAGGCCAAACAGCGTCGCAAAAACCGCCAGCGTGTCGATGATATGGCCCCACCAGCCCCAAACGCGATCTCCAAGGATCGGATAAAACGCCGAGCGGATCGAAAGCGGCAAGCCCTTGTTATAGGTGAACAGCGCCAGCGACAGCGCCACCACTGCATAAATCGCCCAAGGATGCAGCGCCCAGTGGTAGGAGGTCGCCGCCAGCGCCATGCGCCGCGCTTCTTCGACATTCGCGGCGATCAGCGCACCGTCTTCGCCAAAGGGTCGGACAGCCCCAAGCGGCTCGTCACCCCACGGGGTTCCGAAATAGTAAGCCGGCTCCAACACGCCAAAGAACATCAGCCCGATGCCCATACCGGCGGCAAACAGCATGGCAAACCAGCCCAGATAACCATAGTCGGGCCGCGCATCCGCGCCGCCCAGCCGGATCGACCCCACAGGCGTGACGATCAGGAGCAGGCAGAACAGCACAAACACATTCGCCGCCATCAAGAACAGCCAGTCAAAACTGCTCGTCAGCGTCGGTCGCAACCAGCCAAAGAAACTGGCCGCCTGATCCGGCGCCAGCAGCGCGTAGATCACGAAGGCGACGACAGACAGACCGGAAATCAGAAAGACTGGATTGTGAATGTCGAGCGGAATCGGCCCCACCGTGGTTTCAATATTGTCCTGACCGATCTCGTAATCGGTCTCAATGAGGTCCGACGCGCCTTCCGGCTCGGGAATCCCCTGATTGTTGGATGTGTCGGCCATAGGATGGCCCCTCCTGTATTTTGTTGCATGTCACGCAGGCCGCGCGTTCCGGCTTGCGGTCTTTTTGGTTCCAGCGTGCTCAGGACGCCCTGACGAGGAAGACGGATGCCGCCGATTGCCGCGCAAGCTGTCCTCCGTGGCTCGGCCACAGGTGATCGGCCACATTCGGGATATGGCTTGCCATCACCACCAGATCTGCCCCGATATCCGCCACCGCCTGCACCAACGCCGCGTCCATATCGACGGCCGGATCGTGGGTGACAACGGCATGGCTGCTGGCCTCAATGCCTGCCAGTGCCGCTTGCGACGCCGCGAAGGCGGCGAGCTTGTCCGCATATTCCACCGGATTATGCGCCACCGTGCCAGGGGCTGCGGCCGTCACCCCCACATAGCAGAGCCCACAGCCATAGGTTTTCGTGAGATCCGCCGCGACCTGCAAAGCCGCTGTCAGCTTGTCGGCATGTTCCAAATTGACCGGAACCATGATCTTGCTGAACATTCTTCCCTCCTAATCTGGCGCTTTTTGGATGAAATTCAGCCTGTTCGCCGGTTTCACGCGCCGTTTTATGGGTGTTTCAAGGTCATTTACGACCCAGAGCACACACCCATGCTAACAGCCCGTAGTCGCAAAAAACAACCAAAGGAGGTAACATTTGCCCAAAAAGCGACATAAAACATGTCGCTTTTATGATGTTCTACCGCCCGAAATGCCCGTGTCCGCGCCGGTTTGAGGCCCGCGAATGCGGCTTTTTGGGCAATATTCTTAAGCTCCCTTCGGCAGCCCCCTACGCCTTGTTGTGCAACATTTTCCGGCCCCTCACATTTTCTTGAAGATTTGCTCGTTCATTTTGATCCAACGGGGTGAAACCTCCCGTATAAGCAGAAAAGAACCTGTCGACGGAGACTACGATGGATATTCTCAACCCGCTATTTGCCTTGTTCAGTATTGTGCTCGGAGTCTACGGCTGGCTCTTCCCCCGCTACACGCTGACCGTCGTCGATCTGCAAGCCGGAACGACGACGATGGGCTATTCCGAAATTCGCGCCAGCGCCGGTGCGCTCTTCGTCGGCATGGGGCTTGGCGCGCTGTTTTTCGGCTCTTATGAGGCCTACGCCATGCTCGGCGCCTGCTGGGCCGGTGCCGCTCTGGGCCGCGCAACCTCTCTGGTGCTCGACGGCCAAACCCAAAAGAAATGGGTCTTCTTCGGCATCGAGGCCGCTGTCGCAGCGCTCGCCCTCGGCCTCAACATCTCCGCGATCTAAAGTCTCCTCCGGCGCGTCCGCCCCCCATCAGGCCCACGCGGAACCAAGGCCGCAGGCCGCCGCGCATCGCCGGGCCGCCCCCCGGCACGGCGATTTGTCTGTCGCAAGCGCTATGATCTGATCTATCGCGGACGTGTCGGCATAAAGCGCTGGCGCTCAGACGCTCCCTCGCCGCACCGCGCCCCGCCGATGCTCGGTGCCACCCTGTCAGCCGCCATGCCCGCCCGCGCATGGCTTGGCCTTTCACGGTGTGAAACTCACACTGCATCTAATGTCGCAGTCGGCAAAGGAGCCACTTCAACTCAAGGGATGAAGTGGTTCTACAATTGAAGCCCCCACGTTTCCGTGCGGACGTGAATACCCCAAGTTCCCCCGGTGCTCTTCCGCGCGGGATCAAGGCCGAAGGCCGCCGCGCATCGCCGGGCCGCCCCCCGGCGCGGCGATTTGTCTGTCGCAAGCGCTATGATCTGACCTCATTCGGATGTGACGGCATAAAGCACTGCCTGTCCAACGCCCGTTCGCCGCACCGCTACCCGCCGACGCGCGGCTTGCGCAAGGTTGAACGTTCGTTGACGCCACGCTAATTTCTGTGCTGTTTAGGTTAACTAGATATCAAAAATTTGCGCTGACCTCTTTCTGCACAAGGCAACAGTCGATGACGAGGAGAAATTTCAATTCCACGATTTCGAATTGGTCGCCTGGAAAGCGCATAGAACGCGCAGAGATAGCTATTAAAGAGGTAACGAAAGAACTGGACCAGTCCCTTCAACGTTGGGAGAACATTAGACACATGTTCTTGGAACAAAACTTGTTCCTCGAAAGTATTATTTGACCAGCATCGATAGCATTTGATCAACTTCGACACGATGCCCTTTCCTTTAGTATTATTCGGCTCCTTTCTATCTGGGAAAAGCCAGCCGAGAATTCCTACTCAATTCCGACAATTATTTTACTCGTTGACGATCACAGAGTTTTTGCGGCGCTCGAAAACCGCATGAAGGAAAAGATTGGGGCCAGACAGCTCAGAATTCTCAATAACCAGCATGACCCCTCGCTTCAACGAGCAATGATCGAAGCTGTATCGGAAGGTCAGCAGTCTCGAGCAAATAATATGGCAGTCGCAAACACTACAAACCTTTACAACTGCATCGCCGATGCGCGAGCAATTTTGAGCCAAAGTGTAGTGGAAAACGCGAAAAAATACCGTGACCTCAGCGCTCACTTTCTCGAATATCTTCGCGATCCTAAAAGTAGTAAATCTGTTCAACTGACCATTACGGACCTCGATGAGTTACTGCAGGACACGGTCGCAGTTTGTGAAATTCTATACAGCAGTGTGAATGGCATCTCTTACGATTTGAATAACGACGTTCGAAGAATTTGTAGGAGCCGCGCAGATGAGTTTTGGCAAAATCTGAAATTCACAAGAGACTAGTCTCGCACCCAGTTCCCCCATTCCTTAACCCTTCCTTCATCTTTCTGCGGGTGCGATATGCATAGGATGTGCATGGATTGTGCATCACTTGTGCATCGCCGGTTCCGGCTCCGCAGATCGCCCCTTGAGCCTGCGCCTCTGCGTCCCTATATTGAAACTGTCCTTCGGGACTATGGACATAAACGCGCCTGTAATAAGCGGATCGGACCCGGGGGCGGTACCCGGCGGCTCCACCAAATTCCCTTTCGTTGGAGGGTGTTAGGGGCCGAAACAGGATAGACGAACGTGTAAAGAGGAATGCTTTGTCTCGGTGAGGTACCACCGATATCGGTCCGTTAAGCATAATTGCCAACGACAATCGTGCTCCGGTAGCTCTCGCCGCGTAAGCGGTGCGAAAAACCGAAAATTAAGCCCAGCCCTCTAGCAAGGTCTGGCGGGGTTCGCAGGCACCTGGCAACAGAAGCCTGCATTTCAAACTCCTGTTTTTCCTGCACTTTCTCGCTACGCCGATGGCTTAACCCCGCCGTAAGCGCGGCAGTGTATTGTGGTCTTGGCTGGCTTCTTTGCCGCAATGCAGCAAATGCGCCGGTCACGATTTGACATTTTTATATGCATGGAGATTGTTGAGAGCTTAATAAATCCTTTCCAAGACAGGCGCGATATGACCCCTTTGAGCGACATTTTTCGCGTCTCCCTTCGGATCGGGCTCCTGTCCTTCGGTGGCCCCGCCGCCCAGATCGCCCTGATGCACGAGGAATATGTCGACCGTCGCAAATGGCTCGCAGAGGACGAATTCCTCCGCGCCCTATCGCTGACCATGCTGCTCCCCGGCCCCGAGGCCATGCAGCTCGCCACCTATGCCGGTTGGAAGCAACGGGGTATTCTCGGCGGCTTGGTGTCGGGCGGGTTGTTCATCCTCCCGGGCGCTCTGGTGATCTTCCTGCTGGCATGGGCCTATATGGGGTTCGGCAGCGTGCCGTGGGTGGCCGCGATGTTCACCGGCGTTCAGGCCTGCGTGGTGATCATCGTCATTTCCGCGCTTCTCAAACTGTCGCGCAAAGCCCTTTCAGGCCCGCTTTTCAAGGGCTTGGCACTGGCATCCTTCATCGCGCTTTATGTGTTCAACCTCGCCTTTCCGCTTGTACTCGCCGCCGCGGCCCTGATCGCCGCCGTGACTGAGCGCCCCACCAACAACACGCCATCACCCCCCGCCAGGCACACCCCCACACGGAACTGGCCCGCCATCATCGCTGGCTTCCTCCTCTGGCCGCTGCCCATCCTCGCCGCAGCACTTGCGGGCGACACGCTGCTGCAAGAGATCGGCCTCTTCTTCACCAAGCTAGCGGTCGTCACCTTCGGCGGCGCATACGCCGTCCTCACCTACATGACCCAAGAAGTGGTGCGCGATTACGGCTGGATCACCACCACCCAAATGATTGATGCGCTGGGCCTCGCCGAAACCACGCCCGGCCCGCTGATCCTCGTCACCCAGTTCGTCGGCACCCTATCCGCCGGTTTCAAGGGCGGTCTGGTGGTCCTGTGGGTGACGTTTATCCCCTGTTTTATTTGGATTTTCCTCTTCGGCCCCTCCCTTGAATCCATCGCTGGAAACCCGCGCCTGCAAGCCGCGCTTGCCGGTGTCACGGCCGCCGTCGTGGGCGTGATTCTCAACCTCTCCGTTTGGTTCGCGCTGAATGTCTGGTTCGCGCACACCCACGCAATTCCCCTGCCCCTCGGCACCCTGACCTTGCCCGCCATCGGCACCATCTTGCCAGTACCGCTCTCCCTCTCGCTGGTGGCCGCCGCCCTGCTTTTGTGGCGCAAAACCCCGCTGCCTTTCTGCCTTGCCATTTGTGCTGGCCTCTCGGTTTTCCTGACGGGAATGCCTTGATCCCCTCTTTCATCCGCCATCGAATCCCGTATGCTGAGCACACACCAAGGGGAGAACAGACGTGACCGCGTCAATCGACTATGGAAACCTGATGCACGAGGCCATGCGTGGCCTTATCCAGAAGGTGCTGACCCGTATTTCCGAGGAAGGCCTGCCCGGCGCGCATCATTTCTTCATCACCTTCGACACGCTTCATCCTGATGTGGAACTGGCCGACTGGCTGTCTGATCGCTACCCGGGTGAAATGACAATCGTTATCCAGCATTGGTTCGATAACCTTGATGTCACCGACGAAGGCTTCGCCGTGACGCTGAACTTCGGCAATTCGCCCGAGCCGCTTTATATTCCGTACGAGGCGATCAAAACGTTCGTTGATCCCTCCGTCGAGTTTGGCCTCCGCTTCGAAACCCAAGACGACGACAGCGATGATGTCGACGATGATGACGAAGCCCCAATGGACGAAATGGCCGAAGCGGATGATGAAGATACCGGCCACAAGGACGCCGAAGTCGTCAGCCTCGACAGCTTTCGCAAATAACCAGCGGCAACCTGAGCGTTGCGGCAAAACGCGCCAGCTTGTAAACGGCATACAAGCGTATACCAATCCAAGGATCGACCATGACCAGCACCCGCACGGAATCCGATAGTTTCGGCCCCCTTGAAGTTCCTTCCGATCGCTATTGGGGCGCCCAGACCCAGCGTTCGTTGATGAACTTCCCCATCGGTTGGGAAAAGCAGCCCGTCGCCATCGTCCGCGCGCTTGGTGTCATCAAGAAAGCCTGCGCTATGGCGAACAAGGCGTCCGGCAATCTTGATGCGAGACTGGCCGACGCAATGATCGAGGCCGCTGGCGAGGTGATTGACGGCAAACTGGACGACCATTTCCCGCTAGTGGTTTGGCAGACTGGCTCTGGCACCCAGTCGAACATGAACGCCAACGAGGTGATTTCTAACCGCGCGATCGAGATCCTCGGCGGCGTGATCGGCTCCAAAGACCCCGTCCACCCGAACGATCACTGCAATATGGGTCAAAGCTCGAACGACACCTTCCCAACTGCCATGCACATCGCCGCCGCAATGACCGCGCGCGACGTGCTCCTCCCCGGCCTTGAGAAATTCGCCGCCGCGCTGGAGCAGAAGTCGGAAGAATTCAAAGATATCATCAAGATCGGCCGCACCCATACACAAGACGCAACACCGCTAACCTTGGGGCAGGAGTTCTCCGGCTATGCCAAGCAAATCCGCAACGGCATCGAGCGGATCAAGATGGCCCTCCCCGGCATCTATGAGCTGGCCCAAGGCGGCACTGCCGTTGGCACCGGCCTCAACACTGACAAAGGATGGGACACCACCGTCGCCGCCAATATGGCAGAGATCACTGGCCTGCCCTTCGTCACCGCGCCCAACAAATTCGAAGCGCTGGCCGCTCATGACGCGATGGTGTTCATGTCAGGTGCGATCAAAACAACCGCAATGGCAGCTTATAAGATCGCCAATGACATGCGCTTCCTCGGCTCCGGCCCGCGCTCCGGCTTGGGGGAGCTGATCCTGCCCGAAAACGAGCCAGGTTCGTCGATCATGCCGGGCAAGGTGAACCCCACACAGGCCGAAGCGCTCACGCAAGTTTGCGCTCATATCCTCGGCAATGACGCAGCTATTTCCTTTGCCGGTTCGCAGGGGCATTTCGAGCTGAACGTCTATAACCCTATGATGGCCTACAACCTTCTACAAAGCATGCAGCTCTTGGGTGACGCGGCAGATAGCTTCACCGAGCGTATGCTCAATGGAACACAGGCCAACGTTGAACGGATTGAAAAGCTCATGCGCGAGTCGCTGATGCTCGTGACCGCTCTGGCACCGACCATCGGCTACGACAACGCCACCAAGGTCGCCAAGACCGCGCATAAAAACGGCACCACGCTGCGTGAAGAGGCCGTCAAGCTGGGCTTCGTCGATGAGGAAACCTTCGACCGTATCGTCCGTCCCGAAGATATGATCGGCCCCAAATAACCCGTTGGCCAACCGGTTCGGGCCGGTTGGCACTTCCCTCTTCCTTGCAGGTCGTTATGTCCGCTCCGATCAATCTCAACAAAGTTCGCAAACAAAAAGCCCGCGAAGAGCGGGTTGCCAAAGCGAATGAGAATGCAGTCGCCTTCGGGCGGACAAAAGCCGAAAGATTGCTCGATGTCGCCCGCGCCGAACAGGCCAAGAAGCGGCTCGACAATCTAAAGTTCGAAGACGAATGAGCACGGACCGCCCCGTTAAACACTCCCTAACCCTGCGCGGGCATCGTACCAGTGTCTCGTTGGAAGACCCGTTCTGGAAAGCGTTTCGCGAAATCGCTGACCAGCAGCAGACCCCGATTAACGAACTTGCTGCCCAGATCGACGAATCTCGCGGTGACATCGGCCTCGCCTCCGCGATCCGACTTTTTGTATTGGAGCATTATCGCAGTGCCGCCGCTACCCGCGCGGAGTGACCTTCAGCCAAATTCCATCGCGCGATCTGACGGTCAGTTGCGCTTCCGGCACCGGAACACGCCCATCAACCGGCTCAAATCGATAATATTTGGTTAACCGCGCGATGAGAAGTACACCCTCCACCATCGCAAATCCCGCCCCCGTACACACCCGTGGCCCTGCCGAAAACGGCATATAGGCTTGCCGCTGGCTCTCTTGCGAAGCGGGGTCGTCCCACCGCGAAGGGTCAAAAATATCGGGCCGATCCCAAAGCCGCTCATGCCGGTGTAAGTGCCAAGGCGACAGTACCACCTGCGCCCCTTTGCGCACCACTCGTTTGCGGAACTCCTCAGGCTGTACTGTCTCCCGCACCATCATCGGCACCGGCGGATAAAGCCGTAACGTCTCCCGAAACACATTCCGCGTCACCCGTAATTGCGATAGCGCCGCGAATGACGGCTCCCAATCCGCCACCTCCTCGGCAACCCTGTCCTGCCATTCGGGATGTGTCGCCAACAGGTACAGCGCCCAAGAGAGCGCCGCAGCACTCGTCTCGTGACCGGCGAGGAAAAAGATCGCCACCTGATCAATCATTTCCTCCACGTCGAACCTGTCACCTGTTTCCGGATCAACGGTCGTCATGATCTTCGTTGCCAGATCATCCGGCGCGGTTCCGGCATCTATTTCCTTCAGCCGCTTCTCGGTCATCTCACGGATCAAGCTGCGGATGGTCTGCGCCGTCTCAAGTGACTCTCGTTTAAAAAACCGTGGCGCCCAACGAGGAAGTGGAATGAACGCCGCAAGATTCAAGATCGGCTGGCTCCGCTGATGCCGCCGGAACGCATCAAAAACCTGCGCCGCGATCTTGTCCTCGATCGGCACCGAGAACAGCGTACGAAAGATCACATCCGCCGTTGCATGGCTGGCCTCGAACTCCACCTCACAAGGGTTCCGTGCCGCCGCCAACCGCACGAGTGCGGCATCCACTGCCGCATTTATCGCGTCGAATGTTTCGCGCAGCCGCCCGCCTTCAAAAGAAGGATCAATGATGCGTCGCTGGCGCCTCCAAACCTCCCCATTGGTCAGGAAGACAGAGTTCCCCAACACCGGCCGCAAGCCTGCCCCAACACGATCCGACTTCGGGAAATCGTCAGGCCGCAGCTTCAAAACCACATCAATCAGCGCTGGATCATTGACCATATAGCTCCGAAAAAACGGCGTCTTAAACTCGGCCATCCAAGCATGATAAAGCTTCTGCGGCTGCGCCGAGAGGATGTCCCGCCGGAACAGTCGCATATAGCGCCAAAGAGACACCCGTTCCTGACGGCTTTCCGGCTTGGGCGGGATCATGGCGCAAGAGCCCTATATTTCGACGCGGCAACATCGATCCGGCTCTTTGATGGCACCCGCTCAGCATATCGTTCCGCAAGCGTCATCGGGCCTGCCGTGATCTGGAAGTAGTCATAGTCTTTCGGTCGATCAAACGCGCAAAGGTACTGAAAATGCAGTCTGAAAAACCGCCACCGCAATTCCTTCCACCGTTCCGGCGACAGGGACTGGGTGAAGGCTGCCGAAATGATGAGCGGCCATTTTTTCGCAGGTGGCTTCAGCCCCGTCACTAAAACCGGATCGCATAGCGCGAAGGCACAGCCATCACCCGGTGCCGTGACATCAAGCCATGTCAGTTCATCGCGTTGACACAAGAAATACAGATCATTGCGGAGCCTGTAGGCCTTCGGCAAAAAGCTCACCATCGGCACCACCTGCCCAAGCGACAGAAAGCCCAGCTTCGCGCGTGGCTCCTTCAGGCGTTCATCGCGAATAAGGTCCGCCAGAATGGACACAGCCAAATGCGCGCCCGACGAATGGCCAACAACCAGCACCTCATCCACTTCTGGGTCGGCGAACGCCTCCGTAATCGTCTCGCCAAACGCCGCCATACGCTCTTCCAACTCTGGCGGGTTCCCGCCCTTCCAGCGGGCGGAATAGGCGTAATCATGCATCAAATAATAGGCGAAGAACTTGCCGTCCTTCTTCTTGAACCAACGAAGGATCCACACCGCCAAGGCAAGCCCCACGGCCAGCCGCGCGCCATGCGCAATGGCAGGCAAGTGAACCCCAATAAGGCCAAGCAGAGAATCGACCATCCACGCGACGAGTGCACTGCTCCCCCACCCAATTAAGATAGCAAGCGCCAGTTGTAGCAAGAGCATTCCAATCGGGTACAGTGCAGCAATCACCGGCCCCTTGCGCAACCACATTAACCGGCGCAATGCACCCGAAGCGATATAAGTCCACGCGGTCCGGACCAATTGCCAATAGGTCGCCGGAATGCTGTTCGACATCGAGTCGCGCACAATGTCCGACCACACCAGCACATCGACATCGGCTTCCGTTCGTAAGCCCTCGATCTCTGTCTCAACGTGCCAGCTGTGCGGTTTACCTTCTCCAGACCGGCCCGCAACGGCAATGCTATAGCCACTGATCCGCGCCTGCTCGGCCCCTTCACTGCGGTAAAGCTCGCGATAGCGGCGCGGATGAAACGGATCATAACCGGGGATATAAAACACCCGCCGTTTCCTGACCCTTTGCCCAATCCTGCTGCCGGTATCGCTCATGCCTGTGCCTTTGGCCGCTGTCGTTGTCACGACTGTAACGCGGCCTTTGGGCAAGAATAAGCCGTTTCGTCAGTTTTTAGCCGACGCTTGCCAAAAACGGGAATGTCTCAAGAAGCCAGAAGCTGAATGCAGTGAATTGTCCGGTCAGCATCATCAGTCCGACCGTCCAAAGCAACAGGCCGGAAGTGCGTTCAATGCGCCCCATATGCCTTTTCATCCAGTTCATGGCTCCCTTCATACGCGGGAAGAATGCCGCCACCAGCAGGAACGGAACACCCAATCCGGCGGCATACATCCCCAGCAACACTGTGCCGCGCGCCATGTCTGCCTCAGTGGCTGCCAAGCCCAGAATAGCCCCCAGGATTGGCCCAAGGCATGGCGTCCAACCAAAGGCAAACGCGAGGCCAAGAATAAACGCGCCGAATGCAGAGCCACCCTGATCACCTGCTTCAACGCGCAAATCACGGTCAAGGAATGGAATGCGGAACACGCCCACAAAATGCGCACCAAAAATCATGATGGTCACACCGGCGACCATCAACAAAACATCCTGCGCTTGTAGGAAGAGCCGCCCAATGGCCGAAAAGGCAAACCCGAGCGTCAGAAAAACGACCGATAACCCGAGGACGAAAAATAACGCCGCAAGAAACACTTTCCTGCGAGCCTCTTTCCCGCCGTCAAGCTCCGACACCGTTACCCCGCCCATATAGGCCAGATACGGCGGCACAATCGGCAAAACACATGGGCTCATGAACGACAGAAGCCCTGCCAGCGCGGCCACCAACATCGCGGGCAACAGCCCTGCATCAAGCACAAGTCCAGCGTCGATCATTTATCGTCCTCCGTCATCGTGAGATACGCGAGAAGCGAAAAACTGTCATTGGAAATCGCACTGCCGAAACCTGACAATCCCGTGAAAAACCAAAAGGGCGGGAACCCAAATCCCCGCCCTTTGTTTTTAAGTCTCTATTTTCCCAAAGACCACCAGCCGCGGCGTTTTGGCTTCGCTTCCGCAGGCGGTTCTTCGACCACAGCCACCGCTTCTTCAACAGTTGGCTGTGCTTCAGTTGCTCCCGGCTGCGCCTCTTCTGAAGCGCCCTTCTCTGGCTCAGCCGCCGCCTCCGGCGCACTCTGAGGTGCCTCTTGCGCCTTCTCAGGTTCCACTTTCTTGCGGGTGCGGCGACGCTTCGGTTTCTCTTCTGCCTCGGCAGCCGCAGGCTCTACCGTAGCGGTTTCCGCACCGTCTGCCGCAGGCGTCGCAACCTCATCTACTTCGCTTTTCTTTTTACGGGCGCGAGGTTTGCGCTTTGGCTTCTCTTGTTCCTCAGCTTGCTCCACCGCAGGTGCCGCAGCGGTGTCATCAGCTTGGGCGCTGTCTTCAGAAGTCTCGGCCGCCTCAACCACGGTATCCGTCTTCTTCCGGCGCGAACGGGTCCGTTTCTTGGGCTTGTCTTCCTCTGCCGGTTCAGTTGTGCCTTCTTCGGCCCCGCTGGTTTCCGTCGCACTCGCAGCTTCAGTAGAAGACTCGCTCTGTTCCTCGGTGTTCTGCGTTGTGCCGTTCTCATCTTCGCCGCCCGAGTTCCGCCGCCGCCGCCGCCGCCGGCGCCGTTTTTTGGGCTTGTCGCTCGCGGAGTCGTCTTCCGTGGTTTCGGCTTCCTGTTCAACCTCAGGCTCGTCGTCGACACTATCCATCATCTCGGACGTTGCCGTCACCACAGGCTCTACCTCCGCGACAACGCGGGTTGCCGTCTTGAATTTCTCAATCGCAAAATCGGGCGACACCAGCGACGGGTCCACCTCAATACGGACCGACATCCCGTAGCGCGCTTCAATATCGGCAACATGCTCGCGCTTCTGGTTGATGAGGAAGTTGACGATGCTGATCGGTGCCCTGACCAAGGCTTCCTTGGTCCGACCACGCACACCTTCTTCTTCCAACTGCCGTAGGATTGCCAGTGCCACGTTTTCATCCGAACGCAACAAGCCGGTCCCATGACAATGCGGACAAGGTTGCGTCGTGGCCTCCAGCATACCCGGGCGCAAACGTTGGCGGCTCATTTCCAACAGGCCAAAGCCAGAAATCCGGCCCACCTGAATACGGGCGCGGTCCGTTTTGAGCTTGTCTTTCAGGAGCTTTTCAACAGCGTTGTTGTTACGCCGTTCGTCCATATCGATGAAGTCAATTACAATCAGACCCGCAAGGTCACGCAATCGCAATTGACGGGCAACTTCAGCAGCGGCCTCAAGGTTGGTCTTGAGCGCGGTCTGCTCGATTGAGCCTTCCTTGGTGGCGCGGCCAGAGTTGACATCAATCGCCACAAGCGCCTCGGTCACACCGATTACGATGTAGCCGCCGGAGGGCAGCTGAACCACCGGATTGAACATTCCCGCAAGATACCCTTCAACCTGATAACGGGCAAAAAGCGGCAGCTGGTCGGCATATTGTTTAACGTTCTTCGCGTGGGACGGCATGATCATTTTCATGAAGTCCTTGGCCACACGATAACCCTGCTCACCCGCGACAATCACCTCATCGATCTCCTTGGAGTAGAGATCACGGATTGTCCGTTTGATCAGGTCGCCTTCTTCGTAGATCTTGCTTGGCGCGATAGATTTCAGCGTCAGTTCGCGAATCTGCTCCCACAAACGCTGAAGATATTCATAGTCGCGCTTGATTTCCGCCTTCGTCCGCTGGCTACCCGCTGTCCGCACAATCAGTCCGGCACCTTCGGGCACATCCAGTTCGTTGGCAATTTGTTTCAGACGCTTGCGGTCGTTGGCATTGGTGATCTTGCGGCTGATCCCACCACCGCGCGCAGTGTTCGGCATCAAGACACAATATCGGCCAGCCAGAGAAAGATATGTCGTCAGCGCCGCCCCTTTGTTGCCGCGCTCCTCCTTCACAACCTGAATCAGCAGGATCTGACGGACCTTGATAACTTCTTGAATCTTGTAGCGCTTCGGGCGCGGCTTACGAACGGGGCGCACATCGTCACTGTCATCCTCGTCAGCAACGCTCTCGATACCATCGTCCTCGGACCCGTCGTCATCAGCGGCGTTCTCGTCATCCGCGCTGTCATCATTTTCCTCGACGCCATCATCGTCCTGCTCGGAGAAAGAGCCGGTCTGATCTTCGCTCGCATTTACGGAACTGACTTCAGTTGCGCCTGCCTCGCCTTCAGGCTCAGTTGCAGCAACTTCAGAAACCAGCGCATTGTCATCGGCGTCATCGTCACCAAAATCGATGGTTTCCATACCCGTGATGCTGCCATCCACGGTTTCATTCGCCACTTCTTGTGTCAGGACTGCATCTGCTGAACCTTCCTTCGCGGCTGCCTTGCCGCGCGAACGGCGCCGCCGCTTGGATCTCGATGGTTGTTCAGCTTCCTTCTCCGCCTCTGCGGCGAGGCTTTCTGCATAAGCTTTTTCTTCAGCAATCAGCGCTTCCCGATCCGCGACAGGAATCTGGTAGTAATCCGGATGGATTTCCGAGAACGCGAGGAAACCATGCCGGTTTCCACCATAGTCTACGAAGGCGGCTTGTAGTGACGGCTCTACCCGTGTCACTTTTGCCAGAAAGATATTTCCTGCCAGCTGCCTGCGCGACTGGCTTTCGAAATCAAATTCTTCGACCTTGTTGCCATCTACCACGACGACGCGGGTTTCTTCCGCGTGCGTGGCATCGATTAACATCTTCTTTGCCATTATATCCCGATCCACGCCTTGATTGCCGCCCGGGTGGGGTCAGTTGATCGAAGGCGTGATGTATTGAGGCGATCCGCTCACAGACAGCGCGGCGGCCGGAATCGGCGTCTATCTCGCGGTATCTCTGTTCTGCGCGGTTCATCGCGTTTGGTCTCCGACGCTGCCTTGTGTTGGTCAGCGCCCGTTATATGCCCGCAACCGCCATTTTCATGCCGCTTCGGGGCGTTCCTCTGGCCTTTTGGGGCCAAATCTCTTGGTTTAGGACGCAGCGAACAATGCGCCGACCTGTCCGAAACCTTGAAACTGTCCGGTCGCCACCGCGCAGCATCGCACGGCCAACCGTATCCTCTACATAAGTGATGCGCGGCGCAAATGACAATGGTCAAACGATACGATGACGAAGATTAGAGGTAATCCGAGCGTTGAAGGCCGTATTTTGCCATTTTTTCGTTCAGTGTCCGGCGCGGCAAGCATAGCTCGTCCATTACTGACGCAATGGACCCTTTATGCCGTCGCATCGTGTTATCGATCAGCATGCGCTCAAAAGCCTCGACGAACTCCTTCAAAGGCTTCCCTTCGGTAGTAATCGCTGCCTTCTGTTGTTCTTCATCGCCCATCAGCAACGAAGTAATCGAACCGCTACCGCGACGGCTCTGCAAAACGGCGCGCTCGGCCATGTTGATCAATTGGCGCACATTACCCGGCCAAGGCGCCTGCAAGACCTGAGCGGCTTCCTGCGCAGAAAGCTGCGGCGTTTCGCATCCATATTCGTCGGCAAATTCTTCCGCCAAGCGGGTAAATAGCACAAGAATATCTTCACCCCTTTGGCGCAGGGGCGGCACCGTGATTTGCAGTGCTGCAAGACGGTAGAACAGATCCGGTCGCAACACGCTTTCACAGGTTTTTCCCTGTTCTTGAAGGTTGCAGATCGCAATAATGCGGGTTTCCGGTGGTGTGCCCTGCTCGTTCATGACGGACAGTAACTTGAGCTGCAATGCTGGACTGAGCGTTTCGATGTCCTCAAGCACAAGTGTACCGCCGCGTGCTTCTTCAATCGCAGGGATCGGCTCATCATCCTGCGCTGGCCCCAACAATCGACGGGCCAATGTATCCTCATCAAATGCGGCACAAGAAAATAGTACAAACCGTTTGTTCGCACGCGCACCTACCGCGTGGAGAGCATGCGCGACGAGCGTTTTGCCGGTTCCAGTCTCCCCAGTGATTAGGACATGCCCGTCAGCCTGTCCCAAGTCGAGGATGTCTTCGCGCAACCGCTTCATCGGGCTGCTTTCCCCCACGAGCTTCTTCATCAATGCACCGGCATCCGAAAGCTCTCTACGCAGCGTGCGGTTATCCAAGGTCAGCCTGCGCGACTGCGTTGCCTTTTTGGCCAGCTCTGTCATGCGGTCGGGGTTGAATGGTTTTTCAAGGAAGTCGAACGCCCCGATCCGCATCGCTTCCACCGCCATCGGCACATCGCCATGACCTGTGATCATGATCACCGGAATCGAACTGTCCACGCCTTTGATTTTGCGTAAGAACTGCATCCCGTCCATGCCGGGCATCTTGATGTCGGTCACGACAATGCCAGGGTAGTCCGGACCAAGCACCTTCAATGCCTCTTCCGCGCCGGAAAACGACTCTGTATCAAAGCCCGACAGCGCCAACCATTGGCTGATCGACTGCCGCATATCTTTTTCATCGTCCACGATGGCAATTTTCATCGCTTTGCTCATGCGTCGTTCCTATTCAGCCGCTGTTACGTCAATCTCTTCTTCGTAAATCGGTAGTTCGACTTCGAACACCGCGCCTTGTGAACTGCCATTTCGCGCCGTCAACCGCCCACCCAAATCGCCGACGATCCCAGAACTGATCGCCAACCCAAGACCAACACCATCACCCGGTTGCTTGGTCGTGTAGAAGGGCTCAAAGAGCGCATCCAGGTCTTCGATACCCGGTCCGTTGTCCCGCACCATCAGGTGAACGGTTTCACCAACGGCAAGGATCACATCCACGCGCGGCTCAGGAGAAGACTTGGTCGCATCGAGCGCGTTGCGCAAGAGGTTCACGATCACTTGTTCCAATCGCAGCCGATCTCCGTAAATCATTGCAGGACCGTTGGGGAGAGTCCGCGTAATCTCGACCTTCCTGCTCCGCAGTTGCGGTTCCATCATCGAAATCGCTGAAATCACTGCCTCTCTTGCATCGACTGCGCTGAACTTTTCCGCACCCTTGCGCGCGTAGGATTTTAACTGACGCGTGATCGCGCCCATCCGGTCGATCAAATCATCTATCCTGTGAAACGATGCCAGCGCCTCTTGCGGGCGATTCCGCGTTAGCAAAAGCCGCGCACCCGCAAGATATGTTTTCATTGCAGCCAAAGGTTGATTCAGCTCGTGGCTCACCGCAGCGGACATCTCCCCCAAGGCTGCAAGCTTTGATGATTGCGCCAATGTCTGTTCCGCAACTTCAAGTGTTCGCTCGACCTTTTGACGTTCGGCAATCTCGCGTTGCATGCGGATGTTCAACTTTCTCAGCTCGGCAGACTCACGCTGAAAGAACACCATCCGAGACGCTGTTTTGCGCGACGACAACCACACTCCAACCGACAAAAGGATAGCAAATCCCATAATTTCGAGCGCGAGAATACCATTCACCCGCTCGCGCACCGAGGCGTAGGTCGTAAAACCGACGATCCGCCAACCTTGAAACGGAATCCGCATCTCCCTGCGCAACAGGCTATCCCCACGCAAGAACGCGTCGATCGGGATGGTTGTCCAGTCGATTTGGCGCTGGATAGAACGCTCGATGGCAACTGAAGGAGACAGCGTAGCCAGCGCCTCCTCTTCCATCTTACCGCGCCACCGCCCCTCGGTTGAAAGAATGATTCTGCCTTCACTATCGGTCACAAAGACCGCATCTGAAATGCTCGCCCAACCACGCTCCAGCTTGCGCAGGTCAACCTCGACAACGATCACGCCGAGACCCGCTCCTGCGTCCTCGATCCGCCGAGAGTAGGCAAACGCATACGCACCGTTTTCCTCGACTTGAGAGGTAAATACAGTTTGATTACTGCGCAAAGCATCAAGGAAATATGGGGTGCCGCGATGGTTCTCCCCCAGCCGGTTGCGATCTGTGGCGGCCACGATCCGACCATCACGGTCAAACATCATCAACGAGGCCGCACCAATTTCGTCCACGAAAGACAAAAGCCTTTGGCTTGAGGTCGAAAAATCATTGTTTCTGAGCGCGTTTATCAGTTCTTGGTCGCGCGAAAGAAGCTGCGGAACAATTGAGTTCCGTTGCAGTTCACTGATCAGGTTTCCTGCATAAAGTGTAAGGCGCACCTCTGCGCGATTGCGCGTTGCTTCAGTGTACCGCTCTGTCAGCAGTGCATTCGTAAAGTAGATGACAGCGACAGCGACGATGCAGAATGCGATGAGTGCAAGCCTGCTCGCCCACACCCAAAACCAATTCCGCGCAATTCTCGCAAAGTGTTTCGCGTCCATCCTGTCAGTTTATGACTCGTTGGAAGGACCCGCAATCGCGCTCGTTAGGCGTCGGCCAAAATCCCCGCCAATCCGCGGAAAAGCGCCTGTCCATCTGTCCCACCATGACCCGCTTCTACAGCGCGCTCGGGATGCGGCATCATGCCAAGCACGCGACGGTTTTCAGACAGGATACCAGCAATATCCGCAACTGAACCGTTCGGATTCTGGCTATAGGTAAACGCGATTCTGTCGTCGCCCTTCAAACGCGCAAGCGTGTCGTCATCGGCGAAGTAATTGCCATCATGGTGCGCAATCGGAATATCCACAACTTGCCCAGCCTTATACTCGCTGGTGTACGGGCTGTCTGTCGTCTCGACGTTCAGCCCAACAGTCTTGCACACAAACTTAAGCCCCGCGTTGCGCATCAATGCGCCGGGGAGAAGCCCCGTTTCGGTCAAAACTTGAAAGCCATTGCAAACACCAAGCACATAGCCTCCAGCTTCCGCGTGCGACACGACCGCTTTACAGATAGGTGACTGTGCCGCAATCGCCCCACAGCGCAGGTAATCACCAAAGGAGAACCCACCCGGCACCGCTACGATGTCCACTTTCGGCAAATCGGCATCCTTGTGCCAAACCATCGAAACGTCGGCACCAGCCTGACGCAGCGCAACCGCCATATCACGATCACAATTGGAGCCGGGGAATACGATGACTGCAGCTTTCATGTGCCTGATCCTAACTTTCAAAATTCCGTAATGACCGCGACGCCCGGCGCTGCCGGTCCGTCAAATGCGGCAAGTTCTGTTGTCACATCCGATAGTTTAACACGTCGCGTCACCAGCGGTGCAAAGTCCACATGCCCCGCACTAACCAGCGACAGCAGACTTGGATAACGCCAGCTCGGCATTCCGCGCGTTCCGTAAATTGCAAGCTGGTCTGCATAGAGCTGATCCATCGGGATTTCCATGGTTGCATGCGGCCCTGTCGGCATCCCGACTTGCACCATGCGCCCAAGTTTCCGCAGCGAACCCAAGGCAGCGCGCGTTGTCTCCGCAATCCCCAGCGCTTCTACCGCAACATCCGCACCACCGCCGGTCAGCGTACGGATCGCCTCTGGTGCATTGCCGCTACGAGCATCGAAAACCGCATCAGCGCCCAGCGATTTCGCGTAGTCGAGTTTCGCAGGTACTACATCGACAACCGCTACCCGTGCTCCAATGGCTCGTCCGAGGAGCAACGCAGAAATGCCAATACCGCCGCCGCCAAAAACCGCCAGCCACTCGCCAGCTTTCAACGCCGCTCGACCTGTAAGCGCATGCCAAGCTGTCGTCACACGGCAGCCAAGTGCGGCCGCAACTGCAGGGTCTAGATCATCCGGTAGGCGACTCAGATTGGCGTCGGCATGCGGCGCCGCAACGTATTCCGCGAAGCTTCCATTCACGGTGAAACCGGGCAGAACTTGGGTGGAACAAATTGTTTGATGTCCGGCAGAACAATCCGCGCAGCGCCCACACGCTAGAATGAACGGCGCAATAACCCTGTCTCCGACTGACCAGCTCCGAACCTCTGGCCCAATCTCAACAATCTCACCACAGTATTCATGACCGGGTATGTGGGGGAGGCTGACGTCAGGATCAGCACCAGTCCAGCAATGCCAGTCAGATCGGCAAATACCCGACGCCAGGACTCGAATGACAACACCGTCAGATGGGCAGGCAGGATCCGCGGTCGTCCCGACCGTCAGCTCTTGGCGAAAGCCGGTTAGGACGGCGGCGCGCATCGGTTCAGGCCAACTTCACCGAGTAGCTTTCGATCACCGTATTCGCGAGCAGCTTCTCACACATAGCGCGCACGTTCTCTTCCGCTTTGGCCGGATCGGTTTCGCTCAGTTCCAGCTCGATCACCTTTCCCTGACGAACACCCTCGACACCCTCGAAGCCGAGAGCACCAAGTGCGTGCCGCACTGCCTCGCCCTGCGGGTCAAGAACGCCATTCTTCAGCATAACGTGTACTTTGGCCTTCATTTTTCTTCCCTTGGAGTTGTGTCTCAGTTGATCAGCGTCGGCTTCGTCGCGTGGGTGGCTGCCGCAGGCAGAACACCCAAGCGCCGCGCAACCTCGGTGTAGGCATCCGCCAAATTTCCCAAATCGCGCCGGAACACGTCCTTATCAAGCCGCTGTTTGGTTTCGATGTCCCACAGGCGGCAGGAATCAGGACTGATTTCATCCGCAACGACAAGCCGCTGGAATTCGTTCTCCCAAATGCGGCCAATCTCGATCTTGAAATCGATCAGACGAATGCCGACGCCATGCATCACGCCAGACATGAAATCATTGACCCGCAGTGCAATTGACACGATGTCATCCAGATCCTGCTGCGACGCCCAGCCAAAAGCGATGATGTATTCTTCCGGCACCAGCGGGTCGCCCAACAAGTCGTCCTTGTAGGAGAACTCAACAATCGGGCGCGGTAGTTGGGTACCTTCCTCAAGCCCGAGACGCTTCGCCATCGACCCTGCGGCGTAATTGCGCACGATCACCTCAAGCGGGATGATCTCCACTTGCCGCACCAACTGCTCGCGCATGTTCAGTCGCTTGATAAAGTGAGTCGGAATGCCAATCGCCTGCAAGCCGGTCATGAAGTACTCAGACAAGCGGTTGTTCAGCGCGCCCTTGCCCTCGATAACAGCTTTTTTTTCTGCGTTATAAGCAGTCGCATCGTCCTTGAAGTATTGCACGATTGTGCCCGGCTCGGGGCCTTCATACAAAATCTTAGCTTTGCCTTCGTAAATCTTTTTGCGACGTGCCATAGTGACCTCTCAAACGCCGGCGGCCTTCGGTGGCAGGGCCTCTAACACGGCGAATTGAGCGCGTCATACGCGATGCCCCCCTTGCGGGCAAGCGGAACCACAGGCATATCTCTTTTGACGATAAATCATAACGAGGGCTGGCAAATGACCACTTTTGACGACCGCGAACACGCCTTTGAAGCCAAATTCGCCCATGACGCTGAAATGCAGTTCAAAGCCGAGGCGCGCCGAAATAAGCTGCTCGGCCTGTGGGCGGCTGAACTTCTGGGCAAAACAGGCGACGACGCCAATGCTTATGCACAGGACGTCATCAAGGCCGACTTCGCAGAGGCAGGCGACGAAGACGTCTACCGCAAACTTGCGGGCGACTTGGGCGAGGCTTGCGATGAAGCGACCATTCGCGCCAAGATGAAAGAACTGCTCGCCGTCGCTAAAGATCAGCTCCTTAACGAGCACTGATGGTTCTCTACGATTGTTGAAGCGGCCCGTTGTCGGGCCGTTTTTCTATGGGAAATTGGCCAGTACTGCACAGCATTTCAATCGCGTTGTGTTTCAGTGCTCCCCCATGCGATTGAATAGGTGATCGCCGCTCGCTCGGCCCTGCAATAGGACGATGAATATGACAAACGCGCTCTCAACACTTCTCCAGACCCGCGATTGGCTGCTCGCGGATGGTGCGACCGGTACGAACCTGTTCAACATGGGCCTCGCCTCAGGTGACGCGCCCGAGATGTGGAACGTCGATCATCCCGACCGCATTCACCAACTTTACGAGAGCGCGGTCGATGCAGGCTCGGATATCTTCTTGACGAACAGCTTCGGCGCCAATGCATCTCGGCTCAAACTGCACGGGGCTGAAGGGCGCGTGCATGAACTGAACAAGATCGCCGCGGAAATCGGGCGTGAAGTCGCCGATGCCGCGGGGCGTCAGGTTGTCGTGGCTGGGTCTGTTGGCCCGACTGGCGAGATCATGGCCCCAATGGGCAGCCTCACGCATAATGCCGCTGTCGAAATGTTCCATGAACAGGCAGAAGGCCTCAAAGCTGGCGGCGCTGATGTACTCTGGGTCGAGACAATCTCCGCGGGCGAGGAATTTAAAGCCGCCGCTGAAGCCTTCAAACTGGCCGGCATGCCGTGGTGCGGGACTATGAGCTTCGATACGGCTGGCCGGACAATGATGGGCCTGACCTCAGCGGAGCTGGTGAAGCTCGTAGGAAAACTTGACTGGCCGCCGCTGGCATTTGGCGCAAATTGCGGCGTTGGCGCATCTGATCTTTTACGGACGGTGTTGGGTTTTTCCGCTGCTGGGCCGGAAACCCCGATCATCGCGAAGGGCAACGCCGGCATACCCAAATATCACGACGGTCATATCCACTATGACGGTACGCCGGAACTGATGGCAGACTACGCAGTTCTCGCACGCGATAGCGGGGCAACGATTATTGGTGGTTGCTGTGGTACGACCGCAGAACACCTCGTGAAGATGCGCGCCGCGCTGGAGACACAGCCCCGCGGTGAACGCCCTTCGCTTGAGTTGATCACCGAAAAACTCGGCGCCTTCTCGTCTGCGTCTGACGGGACAGACGGTGCCACCCCGGAACGCGCCGCGCGTGGCGGCCGCCGTAGGAGCCGCTCTTAGGGCATCTCGTCGAAAAGCGATAATTGAGCACTCTCACCCCTCGGCGGACGGAACAAATCCGTGCGCAGAGGGGGCAGCCGATGTTTTAGCCGGTTCTTGGCAATGGCCACATCGAAACGCTGTCGCAGTAAGTCCGCCCAGATGCCCTGCCCTTTGAACCGATGTCCCCAGCGCGAGTCATATAGCTTGCCGCCGTACACATCTCGCACTCTTGCCAGCACTTTTTCAGCCCGCTCGGGGAAGGATTCTCTGAGCCATTGCTCAAATATCGGCGCGACCTCTCTGGGCAAGCGCAAATTGATCGTCGAAGCAGCGCAAGCGCCTGCGTCCGCACCCGCTGCAATGATCCTCTCCAGCTCACTATCGGTCAGGCCCGGAACGATTGGCGCGATCATCAACCGCACAGGGATCCCGCTCTTTGCTAACCGTTCTATTGTTTGCAAGCGTTTTTGCGGGCTGGGGACGCGCGGCTCCATTGCGCGCGAAATATCTTTGTTCAAACTGGTGATTGAGATCCCGACCCGCGCCAACCCTTTTTCTGCCAACGGCGCGATCAGGTCGATATCGCGTTCGATAAGTGACCCCTTCGTTGTGATCCCAACAGGGTGATTGGTTTCGCCTAAAACCTGCAACACATCGCGCATGATTTTGCGCTCGTTTTCAATGGGTTGATATGGATCAGTTGAGGTGCCAATCGCTAAAGGTGCAGGTGCATATCGCTTTGCGGCTAACTCCTTGCGCAAAACGTCGGCGATATTCGGTCGCGCCACCAAAATTCGCTCAAAATCCAACCCCGGCGAGTAGCCAAGATAGGCATGGCTCGGGCGGGCAAAGCAGTAAGTGCAGCCGTGCTCGCACCCACGATACGGATTGATTGAGCGGTCGAACGAGATGTCTGGTGACCTGTTGTAAGTAATCGCTGTTTTCGCAATTTCTTCGAAAACAATGCTTCGGCCAGCACCCTCCCCGTCTGCTTCCCAACGCTCCGGCAGGTCTTCAACCGATCTGGCTTCAAACCGGTTCGCAGGATTGCCCAAGGCGCCGCGTCCGCGCCGATACTTTGCTGGGATAGTCGTAATTGGCTCGCTCATTGCGCCAGTATAGAACATAAGAAGAACAAATGAAGCATAATCAGCCAAGTGTTCAAAATTATTCATTTGTAATCTGGTCGGTTCAGGGGCAGGCAGTGTCGCAATCGGTTCAGACCGATTGCGCTCGAAAAGGGCAAATCCGTATATCAACCTGCGCCATGCCGCACATGAATGAGAGAATGCCCATGTCCGACGAAGACGACATCATCCTTTCCGAGCTCGATGACGAAGAGCTCGTCCAACAGATGTTCGACGACCTTTACGATGGTCTACGAGAGGAAATCGAAGAAGGTGTGAACATCCTGCTGGAGCGGGACTGGGCACCATACCGCATTCTGACTGAAGCACTGGTCGGCGGGATGACCATCGTGGGTCAGGATTTCCGCGACGGTATTCTTTTCGTTCCTGAAGTGCTTCTTGCAGCAAACGCGATGAAGGGCGGCATGGCCATTCTCAAGCCGCTTCTCGCAGAAACTGGCGCTCCGCGCGTCGGTAAGATGGTGATCGGCACCGTGAAGGGCGACATTCACGACATCGGCAAAAACCTCGTTTCGATGATGATGGAAGGCGCCGGATTCGAAGTTGTCGATATCGGTATCAATAATCCGGTCGAAAACTATCTCGAGGCTCTGGAAACTGAAGAGCCCGATATCCTCGGCATGTCTGCTCTGCTGACAACCACAATGCCCTATATGAAAGTCGTGATCGATACGATGGTCGAAAAAGGCATTCGTGAAGATTACATCGTTCTGGTTGGTGGCGCCCCGCTGAACGAAGAATTTGGCAAAGCCATCGGCGCGGACGCCTATTGCCGTGACGCCGCTGTCGCAGTGGAAACCGCAAAAACACTTGTCGCCAGAAAGCATAATCAAGGCGCGACTGCTTGATCCTGCTGAAAGTTATTGAAGGCTCCGCTTTTGCGGAGCCTTTTCTTTTGGCCATTTCATCCCCATCTTGAGTGCGAAGGGAGGCCTATCATGCCTTTGGATCGTCTCGTTCTGATTTTGGTCGCCGTCATTGCTGCGGCGGGTCTGACTATTTGGATTGCCGGCATGCTGCTAGCGGCTTTCAGCCTGAATCCGGTTCTCTCTATCGCAGTTCTGCTCCCGATCGCTCTCGTCCTCTATATCGTTGTGAGGGTAATCAACGACCGCCTCTCCAACCGTGAGGACGACCATTATGACAGGATAGAGAAATAATGCTGCTCGTCACCACCGATACCCTCGCTGATCATAAAATCATCCGAACCCTGGGCCTTGTGCGGGGCTCAACGGTGCGCGCAAAGCATATCGGCACCGATATCGTTGCCGGCCTGCGAAATTTGGTCGGCGGTGAAATCGCTAGCTATTCCTCGCTTCTTGCCGGTGCTCGAGAACAGGCTATCGATCGGATGTGTGACGAAGCCTCCCGGCTCGGTGCGAACGCGATCATCGGGATCCGCATCGAAACATCGACGATCATGGGCGGCGCCTCTGAAATCGTGGCCTACGGGACAGCGGTGATCACCGAATGACACTGACCGATCAGGAGCTAACAGAGAATGGCCTTTCGCCCGAAGGCAAAGGTCGCGTTCTTCTCGTGGCTTGCGGCGCACTTGCGAGTGAGATCTTAGCCATCAAAGAAGCAAACAGCTGGTTCCATCTCGACCTCACATGCCTGCCTGCCATATGGCACAACACGCCTGATAAACTCCCCGATGGGGTCCGCGACGCAGTGATGAAAAATCGCGCAGCCTATCAAAAGATCTTTGTTGTCTACGCGGACTGCGGCACCGGCGGTCACCTTCAAAAAACCTGCGACGAACTGGGCGTCGAGATGATCGAGGGGCCACATTGCTATTCGTTTTTCGAAGGCAACGCGGCTTTCTCAGCGCGTGACGAGATTACCGCGTTCTACCTCACCGATTTTCTTGTACGCCAGTTCGATGCCTTTGTCTGGAAACCTCTCGGCCTCGACCGTCATCCGCAATTGCGCGACATGTATTTCGGCAATTACACCAAGCTTGTTTATCAGGCACAGACCGATGATCCGGCACTAACGAGCAAAGCCAAGGACTGCGCGGAGCGTCTTGGCCTTCAATTCGAGCGCCGCTTCACTGGATATGGCGACCTCGAAACAGCCCTTTCTGCTCAGGAATGATGTGCCGCTGCGGTGCTGCGAATACGCTCGATCATCGCGCGCACACCGTTTGACCGCTGTGCCGACAGGTGGTCGTTAAGGCCCAGACGCCCGAGTTCTGCATGTGCGTCGATCCGGCCAACCTCGCCAACCGCAACCCCACCATAAAGTGCCTTCAGAACCGCGATCAAACCACGCACGATCATGGCGTCGCTATCCCCGCGGAAATCAAATGTCGCGGCGTTCCCCTCGCCACTGATTTCAGGAACCAGCCAAACTTGGCTGGCACAGCCGTCAACTTTCGTTGCAGGGACCTTAAATGCATCCTCCAAAGGCGGCATCGCCTTGCCAAGGTCGATCACATGACGATAGCGGTCCTCCCAATCATCGAGGAAGTCAAAAGTATCCGCGATTTCTTCAAAAGCATCGGTCGTCATTGGTGCCACCTCTTTCTTTCGGTTTATCTAGGTGCCAACCCCGCAAAGGTCCAGTACGCCCTCACGCTTCCAAGTGTACAGCTTGCAATGATATGCCTGTTCTGGAACCCGAAAAATCCGCTATGCGGGGGCAAATCACTCAGGCATCAATGGCCATTGTGATGACCCGACGACCTTGCACCGCGAGCGCAATCTTCCCCTCGCATAGACGCAATGCATCGTCGCCAAATACCTCGCGCCGCCAACCCTTAAGTGCGGGCAGGTCGCGCTCGCCACTTGCCATCAGGTCAAGGTCGGAAGCGCTGGCAATCAGCTTCTGCGCCACGTCTGCATTTTCAGATTTGGCTTTCAGCAGTACGCGCAGCATATCCGAGAGCGCCGAATTGACCTGCGCGCCGGATTTCGGATGTTTGTCGGGCTGCGGCATCTGATCGGCAGGCATTTCAACCCCCGCCGTGATCGCCTTCAGAATACCTTCAGCGATATCGCCCTTCCGCGCCTCTCTTAACAACAGGCGCGAACGGCCTAAATCCTTTTCATTTCGCGGCTTTGTGGAAGCAAGCTCAACCAAAGCATCATCTTTGAAAACGCGGTTGCGCGGAATGTCCCGCTGTTGGGCGTAGGCTTCTCGGAAGGCTGCAAGCTCCTTCACAATAGCGAGGAATTTGGCTGATTGCGTGCGCGTCTTAACCCGTTTCCATGCATTATCAGGGTGAACGCGATAGGTATCCGGATCCTTCAGGATCGCCATTTCCTCAGCGAGCCAACGCGCGCGGCCAGTCTTCTCCAGCCTGTTTGAAAGAACCTCGTAGATCTGACGAAGATGCGTAACATCCCCAAGAGCATATTGTGCCTGCGCATCGGTCAACGGTCGCCGCGACCAGTCGGTAAAACGGGAAGATTTGTCGAGATCAGCTTTCGCAATTTTTCGCACAAGTGTCTCGTAGCCAACCTGTTCGCCATAGCCGCAAACCATAGCCGCAACTTGCGTATCAAACAGTGGATCAGGCACAACACCCTTGTCTACAACGAAAATTTCAATGTCCTGCCGCGCAGCGTGGAACACCTTCACGACATTCGTATTGCGGAACAGCTCGTAAACCGGCGCAAGAGAAAGCCCCTCTTCCAAGGTGTCAATCAACACCGCTTCGCCGCCGTCTTCGTCTGAATAGGCCATCTGCATCAGGCACAGCTTCGAGTAGTAGGTCCGCTCCCGCAGGAATTCCGTATCAACAGTGACATATGGGCGCTGCGCGGCCCGGTCGCAAAACGCGGCCAGTGCTTCGGTTGTACGAATAATATCCATTGGCGTCAGATCTCGATTTCTACACTGCGATGAAACATCTCCTGCCCCTGATAGGTCAAGGCAAGCAGGAATGGAAGTGCATGCCAAAGATTGTGGGTGACCCATGGATATTGCTCATTAGTGGTAGTGCATGTATACATATAGATATTGCTATCGCCACGCCTGGGGGGGCACTTGGCAAATAGGCAGCATAGTGGGCAACCATTACGATCAGGTCGCTAAAGCGGCGTTAAGGCAGGATCCGATCAGCGTTCGGCTAATAGGAGGCGCAGATGCCTCCTAAGATTCGTGGCAAGAGCAACGAAGTCCTCGAAAGCCTTGATTTACCAGAACAGGCCAAACCGCCGCATTTGCAGCGCGATCAGGCGACCTGTTTTGTGCGTGGCACATTGATCGAGACAGAATACGGCCCCCTGCCGATCGAAACGTTGCGCCCCGGCGATAGCGTTATGACGCTTGATAACGGCCCGATGGCAATCCGCTGGATCGGCAATTCTGAATTCGACGCATCTGGCGACTATGCGCCCGTTCGCTTTGCTGCTGGGGTACTGGGGAACTACCGCGATCTATACGTCTCGCCGCTGCATCGCATTTTAATCAATAATCATAATAATTCGCTGTTTTTTGGTGATCCGCAAGTTCTTGTCTCTGCCAAATATCTCGTAAACGGAAAGACTGTCCGTTTCGATCCGCGCCCTACTGTGCGGTATTACCATTTGGCGCTCGACAGCCACCAAGCGATCTTCTCCGAAGGAATCGCGACCGAGTCACTCCATCTCGGACAGGAGTCTCTCAAACTTCTCGGCGCAGAAACTGCGCGGGAAATCTTGGACCTCTTCCCCGATGTCCGCGATGGTCAAAGGATCCCCGAAACCGTTCGCCCCTGTCTGAAAGCCTATGAGGGCAGTCTCATTCAGGAAGAACTGGACATCACCACCGGGGTCCGGTCATCAGCGGCATAGCGGCGCAAAACCTCCGGATAGAGCCTATGCTCCATCTCCAACACGCGGGCAGCAAGCGTTTCTTCGGTGTCGTCTGGCAGCACCGGCAAGCGCGCCTGCCCGAGAACCGGCCCGCCATCAAGTTCTGCTGTCACCTCATGCACGCTACAGCCATGCTCATGGTCACCCGCCTCAAGCGCACGGCGATGTGTATGAAGTCCGCGGTATTTGGGCAGAAGTGACGGATGGATGTTCAGCATCCGCCCTGCCCATTTACCAGTAAATCCGGCAGTCAAAACACGCATGAACCCTGCCAGACAAATGATATCCGGCGCGGCTTCCGCGAGCACTTCATCAAGTGCGGCCTCAAACGCCCCACGATCACCGCCAAAATCTGTATGCTGCACTGTTGCGGTTGGAATCCCGCGTTCAGCGGCGCGAGCCAGTCCCCCCGCTCCCGCGATGTTAGAAAGCACCAAAACCGGACGCGCAGGATGATCGCCTGTCATGGACTCGACCAGCGACACCATATTCGAACCACCGCCCGAAATCAGGATCGCTACCCGTTTTCTCACAGCAGCGCGCCCGCGTAGCGCACACCCTCACCCGAGACGATCTGGCCCATTTCATACACAGTTTCACCCGCATCTTGGAGCGCTGTGCGCACTTTGTCAGCGTCCTCAGGCGCGGCTACAACAATCATCCCAATGCCTGAATTGAACGTCTTGAGTAGTTCGGCTTCCTCAAGCGCGGCACCTTCAGCCAACCACTTGAAAACCGACGGCAATTCCCACGCATCAAGGTTGATCTCTGCGCCAATCCCCTCCGGCAAGACGCGCGGCAGGTTTTCCGTCAAGCCACCGCCGGTGATATGGGCCAGCGCATGGACACCGCCCGTACGCAATGCCGCCAAAGCGGAGGTGACATAAAGCCGTGTTGGCACCAGCAGAGCATCACCAACAGTGCCCTCCGCAAAGGGCGCATCATCCTCCCAAGAGAGCCCTGCCCGTTCAACCACGCGGCGGACCAAGGAATAGCCGTTGGAGTGCACACCGTTGGACGCCAGCCCTAACAGAATATCCCCCTCGGATACATCGCGCGGCAAGTCAGCACCCCGTTCCATCGCTCCCACGGCAAAGCCGGCCAGATCGAAATCGCCCGCTTCATACATGCCCGGCATTTCGGCGGTTTCTCCACCGATCAGCGCACAGCCCGAGTCCTGACATCCCTTCGCAATACCATTGATAATCTGGGTCGCAGAGTCGACATCAAGCTTCCCTGTGGCGAAGTAATCCAGGAAGAACAGCGGCTCCGCACCTTGGCACACAAGATCGTTGACGCACATTGCCACCAGATCAATACCGATGGTATCCACCTTGCCGGTATCGATCGCAATGCGCAGTTTCGTTCCCACGCCATCCGTTGCCGCCACAAGAATAGGATCGTTGTAGCCCGCGTTCTTCAGGTCGAACAGCGCACCAAAACCGCCCAATCCGGCCATCACACCAGAGCGCGTTGTTGCCTTCGCGGCAGGCTTGATCCGCTCTACGAGAGTGTTTCCAGCATCGATATCAACGCCAGCATCGGCATAAGTGAGTTGGGATTTATCGGTCATGGCGCCCCGCTATCTGAGATTGCCTCCCCCTACCGCATGCTCTCAAAAAGAGCCAGTCACAACTTGACGCCGCGCGGCGCTCTGCTAGGACGCATTCAGGCGGGCCTGTAGCTCAATTGGTTAGAGCAGAGCGCTCATAACGCTTTGGTTGGGGGTTCGAGTCCCTCCGGGCCTACCACATCCCTAGAACGGGATGATCAACTCCGCCTTCAGCCCACCAAGTGTACTTTCCCCAAGCCGCACGGCTCCGCCATGCATACGCGCAACGTCCGCCACAATTGCCAGACCGAGCCCGACGCCCACTGCCTTACTCTGGTTGCGTGCGGGGTCCAGTCGGGCGAAGGGTTTCAACGCTTCTTCCCGTTGATCGGGCGGGATACCGGGGCCATCATCTTCGACGATGATCGCGAATGATCGCTCCAATACTTTTAAACTCAGCCGCATATTCGTGCCGTATCGCATTGCATTTTCCAGCAGGTTAACGACCGCGCGTTGCAGTGCCAGCGGCCGCACCGAAACATGCGCTGGGAGCGTACCGATAATCTCAAACGGTACTCCTACATGCGCGCTTGCGACTGACTCAACGCAGTTTTCGATGAGGCGCGTCAAATCTACGGGTGTGGCGGGTTCAAGGCTTGCATCCCGCGCATAATCAAGAAACCCGTTCACCAGCCGTTCCATATCATCGACATCGGCGCGCAAATCTTCGGCTTCGGGTTCGTCGATAAGAGACAGCCCAAGCCTTAAGCGCGTCAGAGGCGTGCGTAAATCATGGCTCACACCTGATAGCATGAGTGTTCGCGTTTGCCGCTGCCGCTCGATCCGTGCACGCATGTCCAAGAACGCGGTCGCAGCAGCCCGCACCTCAAGCGCGCCAGCAGGTGTCAAAGGCAAGACCCGACCGCGCCCGAACTCTGTCGCTGCATGGGCTAAGCGCCGGATAGGTCGCAATTGGTTGCGTAGGAAAACGACCGCAATCAATAGGAAAACGATCCCCGAGAACAGCAGAATCACTAATAATTGGTGGGGGTTTCGCGCCGCAAGTCGCTCACGCGCAATAGAGGCGACCAGATATCGCCCGTCCACCTCCAGCCAGAGCGACGCGTCGGGGCTGTTCTCCATCACCAACGCTTTCATTTCCGGGATGCGCGATTTCAGCGTTCTTGCCACTGTCGCGCCAGTAAAATCATAAACCGGCCACGAATCCTCTGGCACAGGGTCCTCACGCGGTGTCAGGGCGATATCAAAGTGCGGCTTGATGTCATCCGCCCGCCAGGCGTCAATCGCGTAAGCAATCTCCCGAGCCGCGATCTCGCTCAACTGCGCACTGACCTGCTCGAAATGCCGCTGGAACAGCACCACAGTGAGAAGCACTTGCAACAGTAAGACAGGCAAGATCAAAATAGCGAAAACCCGCCCGTAAAGGCTGCGCGGCAAATAGTCTTTGATTGTAAATCGGGCCATAAACGCACGCTAGCCAATGGTCACAGCATATGAAAGCGCCAAGAGTGTCAGATACCGACGCAGATTCTCTCCGCCGCTTCCCGCAAGATATCGTAAGAATCCGTGCGGCCAATCCGTCTCCGATGACCTATGGCGGAACCAATACCTACATTCTCGGCCGGCAAGATCTCGTGATTATTGACCCCGGCCCCGACCTTGCATCACATCATGATTCAATTTTGCAAGAGGTTGATGGAAGAAGAGTCACCAGAATACTTGTCACCCACAGCCATCGTGATCACTCGGCGCTCGCGCGCCACCTCGCAGACAGCCTCGCCGCTCCGGTATTGGCCTTTGGCGACTCCGATACCGGCCGTAGCGCCATCATGAATGAGCTGCGCCCCCAACTGAACGCCGAAGGCGGAGAAGGCGTGGATCGTGCCTTCCAGCCTGATGAAACGTTGATGGATGGTGATGACATGGATCTAGAAGGAGATCCGATTCGCGCCATTCACTCTCCAGGCCACATGGGCAACCACATGTGCTTCGATTGGCGCGGCGCTCTGTTCAGTGGCGATCATGTCATGGGTTGGGCCAGTTCCCTCATTTCGCCACCAGACGGCGATTTGAATGATTTTCTTGCGGCTTGCCACAAGCTGTTGACCGTTCCGTCTGAAACTTACCTCCCCGGTCATGGTGCTCCGATTGCCGAACCGCACGATCGTGTGAGAGAACTGATCGCGCACCGCGAAACGCGAACCGATGCCATCCTCCGAGTGTTAGAAACGACCCGCGCAACACCGCGGCAACTGGCTGAAAAAATTTACAGCGACATTCCATCCGCCTTGCTTCCTGCGGCAGAGCGCAATGTGCTTGCCCATCTGATCGCGCTTTACGAACAAGGCCGCGTCGGCACCAATGGTCCCGTCAATGCGCAAGGCATCTTCTCCCTCTCAGGCGTTGGAAAACTTCTTTGAATTTTCTACCAAATGCCTCTGGACGCCGGAAAATCACATTGCTATATCGCCCTCGTGTTCCGGCGTAGCTCAGCGGTAGAGCAGTTGACTGTTAATCAATTGGTCGTAGGTTCGATCCCTACCGCCGGAGCCAAAAAACCAAGGGCGTCAATGGGTTAATCCATCGGCGCCCTTTGTTGTTATCACCCCCACATCTCTGGCGACTATAAGCCTCGACATTTCTCAAAATCGCATGTTTGTTTTGATGACATAAAGCGCGCGCACCACTTCGCCCGTTTCACTCCCCGGATTGGAGACAAGAATGGTCATTGCTGGCTGGCTAATCCTGAGTTTGCTTGCCCTGTTTCTAATAGGCGCATCTGCCACGCCCAAATTATTAAGACTGGATGTTGCAAACAAACCGATGGATGCCCTCGGATTTGACCGGAGGTGGGTCGTACCAATTGGCATCCTAGAGGTGCTCCTCGCGTTAGGGGTGCTCGTTCCACACACAGCCCCGATCTCCGGCATTTTGATGATGGGCCTTTTGGGAGGCGCGATCGCGGCGCAGCTCCGGATCAACGCACCACTCTTCAGTCATACGCTATTCGGCGTTTATTTAGGTGTCGCGATGTGGATTGGTATTTGCCTGCGGGATCCGCGAGTCTTCGAGCTTTTCATCAATAAATGGTAGTCATTTGTTCCAACTTTCCACCAAGGCCTTTGTACTTTCATTTAGAAATCTAGTCCGAAATCCAATACCTTACTAGAATGTGTTAAAGCGCCAACCGAAATAAAATCCACTCCGGTTGCTGCGACCTCTGCGATCCTTCCAAGGTTCATGTTTCCGGAAGCTTCTGTCACCAAACGCCCGCCGACGAGCCGCACGGCTTCCGCAAGCGTTTCGGTTGTCATATTGTCCAGCAACACCACATCCGCCCCGCCAACGTTCAAAACCTCTTGCAGCTGATCAATCCGGTCAACTTCTATCTCGACGCGCACCATATGAGAGGCGTTTTGCCTAACAGCGGTCAACACCGGGCCAATGCCACCTGCCGCGGCGATGTGGTTGTCTTTGATGAGGATCGCATCAGACAGGCTGAACCGGTGACTACTGCCTCCGCCATGCAGCACAGCTTGTTTTTCAACGACCCTCAGGCCGGGCGTTGTTTTGCGAGTACAGGTAATCTTTGCCTGTGTTCCGACTGCCTTCGAAACGAAGGCCGCCGTCATCGTTGCAATACCCGCCATCCTACCGGCGAAATTAAGCGCCACGCGCTCACCAGACAGGATCGATGCAGCATCTCCAGCGATGGTCATCAGCACATCCCCGCGGTTGCAGGTCATGCCATCTTCGCAAAGCACCGAGATCTCCAGCTGCGGATCAACAAGCTTAAAAGCAAGTCGCGCCATTTGCATGCCTGAGACAACACCCTCCTCGCGCGCAACAATGCGTGCGCGATATCGCGTTCCAGCAGGTACAACCGCGCGGGTCGTAACGTCACCGAACTGGCCCAAATCCTCCATCAACGCGGCGCGGACGAGCGGTTCGAGGATGATGTCGGGCAGATGCGCGTTCATAGCGGCTCCTTCAATTGTTCATGTTTCGCGCCATCGACGAGTTTAGACAGATCATCTCGGAAATGGCTTCCGCATGGGTCAGGCCGTGCCAGTGCCGCCTCGGCAATCGCCAGCGCGGCTGTGCACATATTGATAAAACGGATGTCATCCGCGTGTGCGGCCAAAAGCTCTCCGATAACCGTAATCGCGTAGCGTAACCCCTTAGCCCGACGCACGACGCCAACATCTCGGCTCATCGTTCTGCGCACAAGCGCCACGGAACCCAGATCAATCTTTGCGCCGCTTCCCGCGCTCGCTTGGGGAACGATCGCCATAGTCAGATCAGGATTGCCGCAAAGCCCTTGCCTGATATCAGCCGCCGCGCGTTGTGCAAAAACCAGCGCCTCCAATAGCCCGTTCGATGCGAGCCTGTTTGCACCGTGCAGCCCCGTACAGGCCACCTCTCCGCAGGCCCACAGCCCCTCAAGGCTGGTCCGCCCATTCTCATCCGTTGCCACGCCACCCATATGAAAATGCGCGGCGACGGTAACAGGGATCGGCTCTCGCGACGGGTCGACCCCTCCGCGCAAGCAAGCGCATGTTACGGTTGGAAAGCGCTCCGCCATTGCTTGTCCCACAGCCTCTCGCACATCCAGAACAGGTCGCCGCCCCGCGCGCTCCTCCGAAAATATCGCCCTTGCAACGACGTCTCGGGGTGCAAGCTCTCCGCGTGGATCATGCGCAAGCGCAAAGCGCACCCCCTCATTGTTGAGCAGAAGTCCACCTTCGCCACGCAAGGCCTCAGTCGCCAGCGGGCATGGGTCAAGCCCGATATCAATCGCTGTGGGATGAAACTGCACAAATTCCAGATCCCGAACCTTCGCGCCCGCACGAATTGCCAACCCCAGTGCTTCACCACGGATCTGCGGCGGATTTGTGGTTTTTGCGTAGAGCCCGCCTACCCCGCCTGCCGCCAACAGCACTGCCGGTGCGATGATCCGGCACGCCGCTGCACCACCAGCAACTGGTATGATCTCAACCCCGCGCACTTGCGAATTGGTCTTGATCAGCCCTGTCACAACGAAACCTTCCAAGACCTGAACAGACGGCGTGTTTTCAACAGCTGCGACCAACCGCTCCATGATTTTGGCGCCGGATTGATCACCGCGCGCCCGCACCACCCGCGCCTCGGAATGCGCTGCTTCATGGTTGAGGAGGTAATTGCCCTGCGCGTCGCGATCGAATGGCGTACCCAGCTCAGTCAGGGCGAGCACATGCTGGCGGGCCTCTGCGGTAACCAGCGCTGCGATCACCGGATCAACGGCCCCTGCACCTGCCGCGATGGTATCGTTCGCATGCGCCTCGGGACTATCGGTTTTGGCCATCGCCGCCGCAACACCACCCTGCGCCCAGGTCGAACTCGCGCCCGCGCCCAAGGCTTCCGGCGAAATAACCAGCACAGGATACGGTGCGAAGGAGAGAGCCGCATAAAGCGCCCCCAGCCCTGCGCCAACAATGACCACCCGATCCGTATGTATTTGGGCAGTCATGCCGATGATCCCTTAGGCAGCCAGTTTCTGGCTTAGATCAATCATCCGCTGCACGGCTTGGCGCGCACCCTCAGCCACAGCGGCATCAACCTCCACAGGTGTTTCCATGCTGTGCAGCGACCAGAGAATTTTCTCCAGCGTGATCTTTTTCATGTAGGGGCACATATTGCAGGGACCGACGAAATCGACAGCAGGATTGGCCTCAGCGATGTTGGACGCCATCGAGCATTCTGTCACCAGCATCGCCTTTTCGGGCTGCTCTTTTTCCACATAGGCGATAATTCCGGCAGTCGAGCCGCTAAAGTCCGACTCCGCGACGACATCAGGTGGGCATTCCGGATGCGCGATGATCCGCGTGCCGGGGTTCCAACTGCGAAACTCCCGCAGGTCTTCCGCCGTATATTGCTCATGCACAATGCAAGAGCCATCCCACCAAACGATGTTCTTGTGCGGCACCAGCTTTGCCACGTTCTGCGCAAGATATTTGTCCGGCGTCATGATGACCGTCTCATCCGGCAAACCGGCGACGATCTGAGCGGCATTCGATGAGGTGCAGCAAATATCCGACGCCGCTTTGACCTCGGCTGTGGTGTTAACATAGCTGACAACAGGCGCTCCCGGATACCGCGCGCGCATCTCGGCAATGCCGGCTTGTGTGATGCTTTCGGCCAGCGAGCAACCAGCATCCATATCCGGTATCAAAACTATTTTGGACGGGTTCAGAACTTTGGATGTCTCCGCCATGAAATGAACGCCACATTGCACGATCACATCGGCCTGCACCTTTGTCGCCTCGATCGCGAGTTGCAGGCTGTCGCCAACCACATCCGCAACGCCGTGATAAATCTCCGGCGTCATATAATTATGCGCCAGTATTGCGGCGTTTCGCTCAGCCTTAAGCGCGTTGATCGCGGCGATATAAGGTGCAAAAGTCGCAAAGTCGAATGGCGTCACGACCTTGTCGATCTTTGCATAGATTGGGCTCATTTTCGCGGCCAAGTCCGGATCGGGCGCAAGATCATAATGCGCCGCCAGTTCCGAGCGGATGAAAGTCAGATCGAGCATAAACTGCTCTCCTTATCGCATAGCTTCGGTGCGGCGCGTTGTTTCATCGCGCCGCGTCGGGTTCAACCCAGCAACTTATCCAATACGGTAGTTGGGGCTTTCGCGGGTGATTTGCACATCATGGACATGGCTCTCTTTCAGGCCCGCACCTGTGATTTTCACGAAAGAACTGTTCTTCCGCATCTCCTCGACAGTTGCGCAGCCAGTGTAGCCCATCGCCGCACGCAGCCCGCCAACCAACTGGTGCAAAACAGCGCCCGCTGGTCCTTTGTAGGGCACCTGCCCCTCGATCCCTTCCGGCACCAGTTTGTCGCTTGCGGCGTCTTTCTGGAAGTACCGGTCCGCCGACCCGCGCGCCATCGCGCCAAGGCTTCCCATACCGCGATAGGCTTTGAATGAACGGCCCTGATAGAGGATCACCTCACCCGGGCTTTCGTCCGTACCGGCAATCATGCTGCCAACCATCGCGCAGGATGCTCCGGCCGCAATCGCCTTCGCAAAATCGCCCGAGAACTTGATACCGCCATCGGCGATGACAGGTGTTTCGCCAGCCGCCGCCGCGCAGTCCATCACGGCGGTGAGTTGCGGCACCCCGACACCTGCAACCATCCGCGTCGTACAGATCGAGCCAGGACCGATCCCCACCTTCACCGCATCCGCGCCTGCGTCGATCAGCGCTTTGGTCGCGGCACCCGTGGCCACGTTGCCCGCAATGACCTGCACATGTGACGACAGCTTCTTCACCCGCTCCACAGCCTTCCCCACACCCTCCGAGTGGCCATGCGCAGTGTCGATCACAACGATATCGACACCTGCATCAATTAGAGCTTGCGAACGCTCGAAACCCGCATCTCCCACGGTCGATGCAGCGGCTACGCGCAGCCGTCCCAGATCGTCCTTACAGGCCGAGGGGTTGAGCACGGCCTGCTCGCTGTCTTTAAGGGTCAGCAGGCCAGTCAATTTTCCGTCTTTGTCTGTGATCAAAAGCTTCTCGATCCGGCGCGCTCTCATCAGGTTCCGCGCTTCTTCACGGTCCGCCGGTTCCTGCAAAATAGCCAGATTATCCGTGGTCATCACGGCGCTGACAGGTGTTGTCTCATCGCTCGCAAAGCGCATGTCGCGATTGGTCACGATCCCTACGACGCGGCCGTCTGGCCTGACAACAGGAAATCCCGTCACCCTGTAGCGCTCCATCAAAGCCTGCGCATCTGCCATTGTCTGATCAGGTGTCAGGGTGATCGGATTATAAACAATTCCGGACACAAAGCGCTTCACGCGCCGCACTTCCTGCGCTTGTTCATCGACTGTGAGGTTGCGGTGAATGACGCCCATACCGCCCGATTGTGCCATCGTGATCGCCATACGGGCTTCGGTCACGGTGTCCATCGCACTCGACATAAGCGGGATGTTCAAGCCGATGCTCTTGGTAACAAAAGTGCGCGTATCGGCGGTAGACGGCAGCACATTTGAGGCAGCCGGAACCAGCAGAACGTCGTCGAAAGTGAGTGCCTCGCGAATCTCCATCGGGGAGCTCCATGGATTGCTTCGTTTGGCGCTTCCCTATTTCACCTCTGGGGCAAAAAGAAAAGAGCGGAAACGCCCATGTGCAATATTGTCTCAGGCCCGCGCAGCGCCCGTCTGGCTTGCAAGCGCACCCGCGGCCCAGCTTTTCCAGACACGCATCGCAACATAGGGGTTCACTACCGATGCTACCAACAGCGTGACCATCCCCGCGATCATGAACGGCAACGAACTATCCGCTTGCGCAAGGGCGAGCAAAAGTGTGGCACTACTTGCCAACGGGAAGGTCAGTGCGCCCCACATCGGCGTAAAGCCAGCCGCGAGCAGATAGCGCCCCCGCGCAAAAATCACCGCCAACACGGCAAGCGCGGCAAACCCGAAGCCAAGCGCAATAGCGTCATAGCCTAACAGAAGTGCGACCGAGCCTAGCAACGCAATGGGCGCCAAATGAATCGCCAATAACGGCCGCATCGGTGGTGCCAATGATGCCCGCAGCCCCTGCTGCAAACTCGCCAGCCAAATGATCGCAGCCAGAACGAGAGACAGACAAAAAACAACAAAGGCAAAACCTGTATAGCCAAGCGGCACCGCTGCCTGTGGCATCACGATGAAGCCCACAAAATGCAGGTGGAAAACCGGCGTCACCTTGCGCATATCCGGCGGCGCGGAACGTAAAATAGTGATCATCATCACCACCAAACCACCATGCGCTACAAACGCGCTCCACAAAATAACTTCAGCCAGAACTGGCGCTATCAGCACCAATACGCCTGCAAAGAGATAACAACTCAAAATCAGCGCAGCGATCCCAGCCCTTCCCGGAATACCTTTCAGATCATCCCAAATCACGCCGGGTCGCCGCGAAATCTTCCTGCCAAATGCTATTGCGCCAACCAGCAACATTATCACCGCCAGCACTGTAATGAAGTAGCCAAGCCACGGCGTTGCTCCCGCACCACCCATAGCAACGCGCCAGCCGTTCGCCAGCGCGAACAAACCCAATACCGGCGGGAATATCGTCGGCGGAACGACTGTCCCCCAGGGCGCTTTACCCTCGTTCAGCTCTGCCATGCTCTTGCCCCTTGCTTTCGCTCTTGCCCTTCTTGGAGGCTTGGCGTCAAACTGAACCAAAGTCTTGCAGAAGGGAAGAGAGCACATGTCAGCGCACGGATATGAAGGCGGTCGTCTCGATCTGCCATTTGTCGGAATCTCCACATTCGGCAAACGGCCCTATGTGAGCGACTGGTCGCAGATCGACGCGGATGTCGCTGTCCTCGGGGCGCCCTTTGATTTCGGCACCCAATGGCGCTCTGGCGCACGCTTCGGGCCGCGCGGCATCCGCGAGGCCTCGACATTGTTCAGCTTTGGTCATGCCGGTGCCTATGATCATGAGGATGACGCAACCTACCTGCCGGCCTCAGTTCGGATCGTGGATATAGGAGACGCCGATATCGTCCACACTGACACACTGAAGAGCCACGCCAATATAGAGGCTGGCGTTCACGCGATCCTTCAAGCAGGCGCACTTCCTGTCACTTTGGGCGGTGATCATTCCGTCAACATTCCATGCATCAACGCCTTCGACGATCAAGGCGATATTCACATCCTCCAAATCGACGCCCATCTCGATTTTGTTGACGAGCGCCACGGCGTCCGCTTCGGCCACGGCAATCCCATGCGCCGCGCCGCTGAAAAGCCTTATGTCACGGGCCTTACGCAGGTTGGAATTCGTAACGTCTCCTCCACCGCGAAGGAAGGTTACGATGCCGCCCGCGAGATGGGATCTGATATCCTTTCGGTTCGCCAAGCCCGGAAACTGGGGGCCGAAGCCCTCACCGCCCGCATCCCCGAAGGTGCGCGCATCTACATCACCATCGACATTGACGGCTTTTGCCCGTCCATCGCCCCGGGTACCGGAACCCCCAGCCACGGCGGTTTTCTTTACTACGAAGTGCTGGAACTCCTCCAAGCGGTCGCCAAGCGCCATGAGATTGTTGGCGTTGATCTCGTTGAGGTCGCCCCCGACTATGATCAGACCGGCGGCACCGCCATTCTCGCAGCGCAAATCCTGCTCAACACGTTAGGCTTCATCTTCCACGCGCGCGGTCATTGACCCGCGCGATACCCCTCTGGTGCGCGGTAAGCCGCTATAAGCCCTTCCTTCGGCGTAAATCCGCACCGCCGATATATCCGGCCTGCGACCTCGTTTTGATCGGCAAGGATGACCGGAATTGCATCCGGCGCAACGCTCTGCACCCAAGCTAACGCGCGGGTGATTAAAGCGGGGCAAATTCCCCGCCCCCTATGGCTTTGCCTTGTCTCCACCGATTGGAACCGCGCGACCCTGCCATCTGTAAATATGCCCAGATCAGCAACCAGTTGCGCGCCATCAAAGGCACCGAACCATGCGCCGCGACCCTCTTCCGTTGCGCGGCGCCATTCCCCTACCCTTTGGGCAATGAAGGGCGCGTGCTTTTCGCGCAAATACCCCAACTCAACACCTGTATCCGTTTGCAGCCCAGTCACTTGCGCCCAATCGCTGTCACCCGATATTGCGCCCGCTGTCAGGCCATCTGGTAGGTCGAAATGTGTTTCCCGGCCTTCAAGCGCCAACACCTCGGTTTCATCAATGGTAAAGCCCATCGCTTCCAGCACAGCGATTTCTTTCCAACGCGCCATATCAGTATCATCCCAGCCAAGCGTCACATGTTCCGCTTCCGAATGATCGCGCTGGAACTGGGCAATTACCGCACTGGGGTCTGATGGCTCACCACGGAAGATAACCATATTCCCGAACCAGAAATCCGGCTGTTCAGGTGTGCGCAAGACGATCCTGTCGGCATGGACTTCCGCAACGCTCCGCGCGCCCAACACCATGAACTCGCTCGCATAACCAAGTGACCGCAAATGCTTCGCGGCTTCAGCGGCGGTCATGGCGATCATGCCGCGTTCGTCTCCTCTTCGGCTTGCTGGCGATGCCACAGTTGCGCATAACGCCCGCTGCGCGCCACAAGCTCTTCATGGGTACCCGTCTCGACGATCTCGCCCGTCTCCAGCACGATAATCCGGTCCGCCTCCGCAATGGTCGAAAGCCTGTGCGCAATCGTTAGCACTGTTCGACCCTCGCCCATAGCCTTCAGTTCCGCCTGAATTTCGCGCTCGGTATCCGTATCGAGCGCTGAGGTTGCCTCATCCAGCAAAAGGATTGGCGGATTTTTCAGCAAGGTCCGTGCTATCCCCACGCGCTGCTTTTCACCACCAGACAGCTTCAGCCCCCGCTCGCCAACGGTCGTCTCGTAACCTTGCGGCAACCCTCGAATGAAATCGTGGATTTTCGCTGCCTTCGCCACTGCAACGATCTCTTCCTCGGTCGCATCAGGCCGCCCGTAGGCAATGTTATAGCGGATTGTGTCATTGAACAGCACCGTGTCCTGCGGCACGACGCCGATCTCTTTGTGCAGGCTTTCTTGCGTGATGTCGCGTAGGTCTTGCCCGTCAATGCGGATCGCTCCGCGCGTCACGTCATAAAAACGGAACAAGAGCCGCCCGATCGTCGATTTCCCCGATCCCGAAGATCCAACAATCGCAATCGTCTCACCCGGTTTCGCGGTGAAACTGATCCCCTTCAGGATTACCCTGTCGGCATCGTAGTGGAAGGCAACATCGTTAAACGCAACCTCGCCTCCCGAAACCACCAGCTTAGGCGCATCGGCCTTGTCCTTCACTTCGGCCGGCTGCTCGAGCAGATCGAACATATCGCCCATATCAATCAACGCCTGACGGATCTCACGATACACCGTACCAAGGAAGTTGAGCGGCATGGTGATCTGGATCATATAGGCGTTCACCATCACGAAATCGCCAACTGTCAGATCGCCGTTCTGCACCCCGACAGCCGCCATCACCATCACCGCGACCAAACCGCCAGTGATGAGAACGGATTGCCCAAAATTCAGGAAGGCGAGAGAGTATGAGGTCCGTAGTGCCGCGTTCTCATACAAAGCCATCGCCCCGTCATAGCGCTCGGCCTCCATCCGCTCCGCGCCGAAATACTTGACGGTTTCAAAGTTAAGTAGGCTATCGATCGCCTTCTGATTGGCATCCGTGTCCTGCTCGTTCATCACCTTGCGGATTTTCACCCGCCATTCCGTGACCTTGAACGTAAACCACACATATCCCGCGATCACAGCAGCGACGACAGCCAAATACCACACATCGAAAAGGACAAAGAGCACCGCCGCGATCATCAGTAACTCGAGCACCAACGGCCCCATCGAGAAGAGCATGAACCGCAAGAGGAATTCGACGCCCTTCACCCCGCGCTCGATTATACGGCTCAACCCGCCTGTCTTGCGCGTGATGTGATAGCGCAGCGAGAGGCGGTGAATATGGGTAAACGTTTCGAGCGCCAGTTGCCGCAACGCGCGCTGCCCTACGCGGGCGAAGATCACGTCGCGGAGCTGTTGAAACCCCACATTCATCAACCGCGCCATGCCATAGGCCAGCGTCAGTCCGACCGCCCCAAGCGCGAGAAATGTTTCTGCACTTTGATCAGGCGAGAGCGTGTCTACCGCTTGTTTGTAAAGGACTGGCGTACCTACGGCGATCAGCTTAGCAACAAACAGCGTCAGCATCGCCAAGACGACCCGCTGCTTGACCCAAGTTTGCCCTTCCGGCCACAGATACGGCACCACCCGCCGGATCACCTGCATCCCCTGAACCTGTTCATTGTTCAGGTTCCGGCTGGTTTTGGTTAATCCTCGCATCGGGCTCTCCGTTCTGGCTGGCCCACTTATCTAGGCACGCAAGCGCATGGGCACCAGCCCACGCGCCCTTTTAATATTGCTCGGTCAGTTGCTCATCCGTCAGTTCCGGCAACAAGAAAAGCTGCCCCGGGTAGATCAGGTCAGGGTTTCGGATCTGGTTCCGGTTGGCATCGAAGATGTGCACATAGAGAATACCGCGCCCATAGCGTTCCTGCGAGATCGCCCATAGCGTATTGCCCGGCTGTACCGTTCTGACCGCCACGCCCGAAAACTCCGGCGCTTGCGTATCCCGCGCCATGACTGCGGCCACCGCTAGTGGCTCTTCACGTTTGAACGGCAATTCAATCCGCGCCTCGACGCTACCGTCCTCAGCCACAAGATCGACCCGCATCGTATAAACTCCCGGATCAACTGCATCGAGCCGCACTTCCCAACGCCCGCTCTCGCCGGTGTTCATTTCTGCAATCGGAGCATTATCGAGGTAGATCCGAACAGCATGAATCGGCAGCCCACGACCGGAGACAACGACACGGCCCTCCAGATCATAGCTGATCGTATCCACCGAGATCCCAGAGCTTGGGATTTCGTCGGTCATGACCCGTACACCCTCTTCGTCCGCAACGATCAGTGCAGGCGCTGTGGGTGCCGTACTCTCCGCTACCGTCTCCTCTTCGATAACGGGTTCTTTTTCCTCGGCACTTTCCGCGCTCTCGTTCGCCGCGCTAGGTGCCTCTTGGCCCACTACATCAGCAACAGGTTCGGAAGCCTCTGCAATCGTTTCTTCCGCAGCCGTGCTATCTTCCGCACCCCCTGTCATGACCGGCGGAGCAGCTTCATCTGCACTCTCGCTTTCAGCGACTGGTTCCACCTCCGGCACATTAGGTTCCGAAGCCGTTCCGGGGGCGATAGCGTCAGCCACTTCAGCCTCAGCCGTTTCAGCGGGGGCAGGCGATTCTACCGCTGCGACCGTGTCTTCAGTAGTCTGCTCGACCGCGCCACTAACTGTATCGTCTGCTCCCGCGACAGGTTGCTGCTCTGCCTCTATGGATTCCTCCTGTGAGACATTCTCTTCGGCGGCGGGCACGGCTTCAGCGACGATGACCTGCTCATCCTGCTGAGTATCATCGCTTTCCGCGTCGGTTTCACCAGTTTCAGATACGGGTTCACCAACCCCAAGTGGCTCGCCCTCCCGATCAGTTCCCGCCTGCTCCGCCATTTCGCTCTCTGTGACGCCCTCTGCCTCCGCAACCGGCTCCAACGGCGCGGGCGTCGTAAACGGCGCGATCAGGATCGTCTCGGCCGATTGCACACGCGCGCCATCAGGATCACCCACCAGCGACAACATGCGCGGCTGTGCCGAGGGTTCGATCATCGTAATCGCCACGAACTGCCCTGTTCCATCAACCTCCGCCCGCACCACCGGCGTGATATCGAGCACGACCTCGACCTCTTCGCCGATGATCCAGCGTCCGGCCACCACCATCATGCCATCCGCTTCGACACGAACCGTATCAAAGACAGGTAATTCAACAGCAGTCGCTTCGGAAGCGACGCGCTCTGCGGTACTTGGTTCGGTTTCTTCGGTGACCGCGCCAGCGTTGGAAGATCCCGCGTCTGTCTCGGCTGCGCTTGCCGTTACCTCAGGCGCTTCAACGAGCACCTCGCCTTCGTCCCCGAAATCCGCACCAAAGAACCAGAATGCCCCTACCAGAACCACTATCGCGCCACCCGCTACCGCAAGCCGACCCGCATTCGAACCGCCGCCTTTTGCCACCGTTCATTCCCTTTCTTGGATCACGTCCTCACCCCTCCCGAAGCAGGACGGTTGAGCGACCATAGCAACGGCGATATGGGTGGTCAAAGCGATCTGAACCATCATTGAAGGGAAGCCTGATGAAAGTTGCCCAAAAGTCCGTTTGCGTTTATTGCGGCTCCCGCGCGGGCAGCCGTGCGGCCTACGGAGAAGCCGCCACCGCGACCGGCAAAATGATCGCCGATAACGGCTGGCGACTTGTCTATGGCGCGGGTGATGTTGGCTTGATGGGCTTGGTCGCCGCCTCGACCCAAGCACAAAAGGGCGCAACATTCGGTGTCATTCCCACCCACCTGCTCAAATGGGAGGTCGGCAAACGGGATCTCGACAATTTCATCATTACCGAGACGATGCACGAGCGCAAAAAGGTGATGTTCATGAATTCTGATGCTGTCGTCGTTCTCCCCGGCGGCGCGGGTTCGCTCGACGAGTTTTTCGAAGTGCTCACATGGCGCCAACTGGGCCTGCACCAGAAACCCATCTACTTGCTTGATACAGACGGTTACTGGCAACCGCTCCTGTCGCTGATGGACCACGTTGTCAACGAAGGTTTCGCCGACCCATCGCTGCTCGGTTATATTTCAATCATTTCCGATGTCGCCGCACTGGAGGCCGCCTTGCGCGATGCTCTCTCCTGACGGAGCGCGGAGAACGAATAAAGACCAAGCGCCAGCCAGATGATCGGGAACGCTATGGAGTGCCACAGCGTCACCGGCTCCAGCAAGACAAGCCCCGCCACGACGAACTGGATCGAGGGGTTGAGATATTGCACCAGACCAACAGTCGCGAGCCGTACACGCCGTGCAGCAAAAGAAAATAATATCAACGGTATTGCCGTGAGCGGTCCCGACAGCGCCAGCAACGATGAGGTCCACCAATCGCTCCCCATCGCGCCACTACCTTTGAAGTAGATCCAGGCAAGCGCCACCGGCGCGAGCAGCAAAACCTCCGCCGTGACCGAAACAACAGGCCCCAATGCCAGCCCTTTCTTGACCGCACCATAAAGACCAAAAGTCGCTGCCAGCCAGAAGGCGATCCACGGCGCCGCCCCAAGTCCAACCGTCAGTACTGTTACACCTGCGCCCGCCAAAGCCACAGCCACCCATTGCACACGCCCCAGCGCTTCGGCAAAAAAGACGCGCCCGATCAGCACCGCAACGAGCGGGAAGATGAAATACCCCAAAGATGCTTCCAACGCATAACCAAGGCTGATCGCCGTGATAAAGCCGAACCAATTCCCAGAGATGAAGAGCGCGGCTCCGAATATTGTCAGCACTTGCTTCCGGTCGGATACGGCATCGATCAGTGTCCGGATACGCCGTTGGGCAAGCAAAACGATCAGGAAGAAGGCAAGCGAACAAACGGTACGGTAGCTCAAGATCTCCAGCGGCGGCACATGGCGCAGTTGTGCATAAAAGATCGATGACAATCCCCAGATGATGCAGGCCAGCACCATCGCCAATACGCCTTTGAGCGACTCACTCATACCGATCTCCCGGAGGTTCACGGCACTACCGCATGCGGTTCCGCCGATGGCAACCCCGCAGACACCGGAGCTGTCCTCAGGCTATTCGGCTGCCACGGTCCCACTCCGCGCGCCGCGTCCGCTTGCAAAGGTTTCGGTGAAAATCCAATCGCGGAACTGACGGATGCGCGGTTCATCGACCCGCGCCTCGTGATAGGCGACAGAATAGATTACGATTGGCATTGTGACTGTATCAAAGAGCCTCACCAAACGGCCTGATTTCACCGTGTCGCGAACCATCGCATCATACGCCAGCGCGACACCTTGCCCTTGCTCTGCCGCCGTTGTTGCAAGTTCGCAGTTCGGAAACACCGGCCCATGCGGCATCTCTGTGATCTTGACGCCTGCAAGCCCGAACCATTCACCCCATGCATCCATGACCTCGTCATACATCAGCGGCACTTTTAACAGATCAGAAGGCGCCGAAATGCCATGACGGGCGATAAATTCCGGTGCAGCCACGGGATACCGTAATGACTCCATCAAAGGCTCTACTATCGCGCCGGGCACCGCGCTTGCGCCCCAATGGATAACAACATCTGCGTCATTCTTGGAGAAGTCGCACAAAGGCGCTCCCTCCGAAACCCGCAGCCGTATCTCCTCGGAAAAAGGCAAGTTTCCCAGTCGCGGCACCATGAACCGTGCCGCGAAGCCCGGCGTGCAAAGCACTCTCAAAGGAGCCTCTTGATACCGGCCACGCGCGATTGCTGTGGATTGATCCAGATCATCGAGCAAAAACGTGAGCCGCGATGCATAGCCCTCGCCGGTCAGTGTAAGTCGCAGTCGGTTTCCGTCACGTTCAAAAAGCTTTGTATCTAGATAATCCTCCAAACCCCTAATCTGGTGGCTGACCGCTGATGGGCTAAGGCACAGTTCTGTGGCAGCCGCTTTAAAGCTCATGGCCCGCGCTGCGGCTTCAAAGGCACGGACGGCAGCGAATGGTGGAAGGCGGCGGCTCATTTCGGATGAACTCCTTTCAACAATGGATGAAAATACTCCTTTTGCGCGAATTCACCGTCCATTTTACCATTTTTTGAGTTCATTTCAAAATCAGCAAAGGAGGTCGACATGCCTCTGCCAGCACCCGCAACGCTTGCGTTGGCGCTCCTGATGGCGCTCATCAATCCTCATCTCGCGGAGGCTTCGCAACCACAGCCTGTCGTTCCAGCGTATCAGATCGCGGCTTTGGAAGATTGGCTCGACCTGAATAGCCCGTGGCCGCGCAAACAAGCGCGACCACAAATCAGACTGGTTTCTCAGGACCAGGCCAACGCCTTAACAGGTCGCGCAGGACGGTTCGGCGTCACACCACGCGCTTTTTACGATCCGGCGAAGTCGGTAATCGCTCTCATTTCCCCGTTTGACCCGCATGACCCGTATGACCTCTCAGTGGTCCTTCACGAGCTGGTCCACCATCGCCAACATGGCGCCGCACATTGGTATTGTGCCGGCGCACAGGAAAAATCCGCCTATGAGCTGCAATCTCAATGGCTGGCAGAGCGTGGCCTCCCGGATCGGATCAATTGGATGGCGGTCATCCTCGAGGCAGGCTGTACGCCGCGCGACATCCATCCAGATTGAACTCCCCGTGTGAACGCCATCTTGCGGCTTGCTTACGAAGCCGCTCGGCGCACACGTTCCTGCCGGCGGCTCTTGGTCGCCGGCATTTTTCAATCAAAAAGGCCCGGCGCGTCTCCGCGGCCGGGCCTCTGAAATCGCAGGTGCGCTCCAAGTTACATGCGCGAAGCGACGTTTTCCCAGTTGACGAGATTGTCGAGGAAGTTCGTCAGATAGGCAGGGCGCTTGTTGCGGAAATCGATGTAGTAGGAATGCTCCCACACATCACATCCAAGCAGCGCGGTCTGACCAAAGCAGAGCGGGTTCACGCCGTTTTCGGTCTTGGTGACAGCCAGCGAGCCGTCAGCGTTCTTTACGAGCCATGCCCAGCCAGAGCCGAACTGGCCTGCACCTGCGGCGGAGAACTGCGCCTTGAAGTCATCGACAGAACCAAAGCTCTCAACCAGAGCCTTTTCAAGCTCACCCGGCATCTTGCTTTTGCCTGGGCCCATCATTTCCCAGAACTGGTTATGGTTCCAGAGCTGGCTGATGTTGTTGAAAATGCCGTTCTGCGCGACAGCACTCTTGTCATAGGTGCCGACGATGATTTCTTCCATCGACTTGCCGTCCCATTCGGTTCCGGCGATCAGCTTGTTGCCGTTGTCGACATAGGCCTTGTGATGGAGGTCATGGTGATATTCGAGTGTCTCAGCCGACATACCCTTAGCGGCAAGCGCATCGTGGGCATACGGAAGATCGGGAAGTTCAAAAGCCATAGCAGCACCTCTTCTGTTGCGTCTGCACGTTACATGATCCCCAGAGGCAGGCGGGTCAAGGGAGCAAAGCCGCCAAATTTCACCGGAAAGGACAGGCTAGAGCCAATCCAGCCGCTTGCGGAACTGATTTCGCTTGGGGAAGCGCTGCCGGTGCAACTCCAGCAATGCCCGCGCCTCGATATGGCGCTTCAGGGGCCGCGCAAGCGATATCAGCCGTTCGAGAGCAAACGGCCGCCTCGGCGCGACCTCGATTGCAACCGATAGCGCCTCCCATGCCTCTTCCAGCCTCCCAAGGCGCCGCATCGCGGCGGCCCGCGCCATGAGGAGTTGTCCGTCACCGGCCACCAAGGCGTCATACTCGTCCAAGACCGATACAATCGCCTCCTGTTCTTCAAGCTGGTGGAGTTGCTTCACGGTGGCCAACAATCCCTCCCGCGTGATCAGGTCGCTGGCCTCCCCTCCGGGCACATAGGAAGCAAGAACCGATGCCATGATCCGGTTCACCACATCGGGTGAAACATGCCGGTAATCGTCGCGCGACCAAGCGATTGCCGGATTGGAAAGCGTCACAAATTCATAGGAAGGAAAATAATCTACCCACGCCTTCCCCTGAACGAATTCTTCAATCGCTGCGCGTTGAACCGATTTCGAGTAAGCATTTGCCACCAGCACATCCATATCGCGGAAGGTTGCCAATAACGGCACCGGAGATACCGTCACTAACATTTTTAACGGCTTCGTCCGATGCCTCTGTAAAGCGGCGTAAAGCGCTTCGAGCCCATCCAGCACATCCTGATAGGACAAAACCCTGAACTCGAAACGCTCAGGTTCCTTCTTGATCAGCGGCTTGGGGGGAGAAACGTTGAGATAAAGCCCCAGCTTCCGATCATACCACGTCTCGACGTAACCAAGCGTCAGGATCACCACATCCGCCTCGACGACCTGTGCCATTGCATCAAGATAGCGTTCGCGGAATGCGAGGATTTCATCCTTCGAGTATTGCATTTTCGCCATGCCGAGCTGGCAATCACAATACCTACCGCCACCCAGCCTGTAGATCAGATCACCCCCGGGAAACGTCTCCCGCTCCAGCGCCCATATGACCTCGTTGGTGACAGAATGGATGGAATACTTGTTAAAGAAATTCGCCGCGTCAGTCAGGCTTTCACCGATCGGGCCAAGATCGAATTTCCGGCTTAAAACCTCCCGCCCGTGGCTTTCCAGCGCATTCTCTATGTTGCGGGCGAAACAAGAGCCGATCGCGAAAACCGTTTCATGCTCTTCAATCTGAAAACTCGGCCGCGTTCGTGGGCTCGCCAACGGATACAGCCGGTTTCCGTGATGGTCAGGTGACGGATATTTACGGTCTGTATTCTGCTTCGCGCGCGCAAACGCAACCGCCGCGTCAACCCTTTCGATATGCCTGTCATTGTCCATATTACAGGTCGATCTGCTCTCTTGGTCCATCTACAGCATTTCAGGCGCAAAGGTCCGCTGCAACCTGATTTAATCCGCCTCCGTCAGCCTCTGCCGCACCGATTTTGCCAGATGCACGCGCCCTTCACGTTCCAGCACATTTGCGACATTTCCAACCAAACCATGATGCCCGCGGCCAAGTGCAGCATCGGTTAGGCCGTTCACATACCAAGGCAAAGACCGTCGCTGCCGGTAAAGCTTGTAAAAGGTTTGCTCATCCAGCTGTCCGGCGACCGCCGCCTCGACGAGCGGTTTCAATAGGTTCGCCCGCCGCAGAAACAGTGCCGATTTATGACTCGAAAACCAAGTTTTCAGGTGATGGACATTCGCCCCTTTCACGCGCTCCGCATGCTTGCGGTCCAGCTCGAAGCCCGGATCATAAAGGACAAATACATTGCCACAGCCCTTGAGCTTCTGCGTGGCATCGCGGTAGCGCCCACTCCAGTCCTGCTTGCGCCCCGAGGCGAACCGGGTTTCCCACGGTACCAGCTTGCCATCGAGGCTGGTTTGAGGCGAAAACGCCAGCACATCCGCCTTTTTGAACAGCCGCGCAAAAGCCATCGCGCCATAGGCACCCATCGAGGTGCCGGTCAGCACAACCTTGCCAAAGCCATTAAACGCGCCGTCTGCGACGCGCGCCTCGAACCAGTCAAACAAGCGCGGGTCGCGATACCAATTCGCCTCGAAGCTCATGATCCCCAGATGTGACCATTTATGATCCCGATAAAAGCTGTATCCCCAACCCTCGCGCGACAGCGCCTTGTCATTGACGTTCGATAAGTTGTCGAACGAGATCATCAAAACGTCGCGCTCGCGCTCTGCAAAATGTGCCGCAAACTTATCGTCCGAATGATAAAACCCCCGCCGATAGTCCGACCGCCGCAAATCGGCCAACCACCGTGGGGCATCATCCTCATCGGTCAATGTTTCAGCAGCCTTTGGCCCAGCCCTTTCCTGCACTTTCTGGCGCAGCGGCGGGGTCGCTTTGAGCCATGCAACATCGGCATCTATGCTCGCCCGCAAAGACTTTGGCTCGATCAACTTCTCCCACACTTCAGGATCGTCTTTCTTCAGGCTCTTGATGAGCGCGCCGATCTTTTTCTCGAAGAAAGTTACGCATTTGTCATGTGCTTTGCCGATCTCCGGGTGGTCAACGATCAGCGCCTCTTTCGCTTCTCGGATCGCATCAGACCATCGTGTGATGCTGCGATCCTCGACATGGTTCGAGTTGAACGCATCATAATAATCGAAGTTGATCCGGTCCTGATCCTGACTGTTCGCCGTGCCGCGATACCGCTTCATCAGGAACAACTCATTGCTCTTGATCATGTAGTGATTAACCTGACACAGCGCGTAACCAACCGTCGCAGGTGAGGAAGACCAGCCCTTCGTGAGATAGTATCGTGTCACATCGACGCCAGAGCCGTTCACCCAGCGCAACCCGCCTTCAGGTTTCTTGTACCGTCCCTTGAGAAACGGGCGATGGATACCCAACCGATGCACTGGTTCAGGCCGGAACATTGATTTCATCCCGAAATGACGAAAGCTTACCTGCCGGTCGACCGGCGCGCAGCGGGTAAACGTCTGCGTCACCAGGTCATCGCGATATTCAACAAGCCCTGCATTGCCAAAAACCCGCCAAGTACCCGAAATCACATCCGCTTCGCCCACCGCCGCAAAAAGATCGTCCAGCCGCCCTTCACCCGCATGAATGTTGAAAAATTCATCAGCGTCGATCACCAGCACCCATTCGGATTCCTGCACATGGTCCATCTCGAAGGCGCGGCGATAGGCGCGGTTCTGAGGGTCTGCGGGCAGATCATCCGACAGTTCCGAATTATCAAAAAAGCGGATGACCCCTTCCTTATCCAATAGTTTCAGGAGCTTGTCGCTGCCATCCTCACAATCATTGGCAAAAACAACGATGTTATCAAAGCCAATCAAACGGTGATAAAGCACCCACTCAAGAAGGAACGGCCCCTCGTTCTTGGTGGTGACGATGACAGTCCGTGCGCCGCTCATCTGGCACCCCCTGCCCGCTGGAGCCGCGCCTGCCGCGCTGCTTCCTTCTCTTTCGCGATTGTCGCTAACCGCTCGGTTTGCGCAATCACGCTCTGCTGACGCCGCTGCACCATTTGCATGGCAATCTCGATCTCCTGCGGTTTCGCTCCGATCAGTTTCATCCGCTCCACCGCGTGCTGCGCTATCTCGAACCTATTCCTTCGTGCCGCATGTGTGGCCAATATCCGCCAGTAGGCGATTGTCTCCCGCCGCGCCGCCAAGAACCGTCGCGCCCATCCTTGCGCATCAAAATCGCCATTGATCGCAGCCAGAACGAAGCCCGAAAGAAGACCAGCCTGCGCCAGAACCACAAGTGGCGTATGTCCGCAATACGGAACCCTCAGCTGTGTCCAATTCGGACGCTCAGAGAACAACGCCATCTGCTGGGCATCAACATTCCGCGGATCATGCAGCGAATAAATCTCCGCGCCATCATAAATCTCGGCCTCGACATCATGGATGAACCCGCCGATCTGCCCCGCCTGAGCCGCCCACCGCCGTTCCCAAGGCACGACACTGCGGTCGATCGAGAATTGCGGCACTACCGATAGCACCCGTGCAGCTTCTAACGACCGCGACGCCAAAAGCGCGCCATATCCCCCCATACTGGCCCCGTAGGCCACGATAGGTCGTGCGGCAGGCACATCCGCGCGGATCGCCGCCATTGCATCGAAAAACTCGCGTTTCTGAAACCAGTCGACCTCTCTGTTAAGTATAAAATACCCATCAATGCCGCGCGATTTCAGGAACATCTCCCCGAATGCAACGCTCGCATTCCAAGTAGGCCCACCCGCGTGGGGAAAGGCCACAACAACAGGCCCGCGCGTTTCAGCACTCGAAAGCACCCGCCGCACCGCGTAATGCGTCCCCTCAAACAGGATTGAAGAGACAGCCGCCGTCACACCAGCGCCTCCGGCTCTACCTTGAAATCGCTCAAGCGGGTCAATTGGAACAGATGCCGCATACTCGCCGGAAGCCAACCGCGTCTTATCGCAATTGTATCAAAACCAAAGTCGTAAACATCGAAGCCACCCTTGTGGAATCGCTTGAAAAGCCAGTTCTTTTCACCCGCTGGCAAATGGCGCGTTTCAACCTCGATCATCAATGGCCGGAATTGCGCCCAACGAAACGACGAGAACACCAGTTTTTCCGCCCCTTCTACATCCACCACCAGAACATGCGCTTCCTCGAACCCCTCTTCAGTCAGGATGTCCGCCAAAGGATAGCATGGTACTGTCACCGAGGTCAGATGTTCCGGCTTGATCGCGCGTTGCAGGTGTTTTTGATCGAAGGATGCCAACCCCCGCGCCCATCCGGGGTAGTCTTCTTCATGCGCCTCGTCGAGATGATAGATCGTCGCTTTGCCGGCCTCTTTCGAAATGGCAAAATTGCGCGGGCGAACATTATCGTTCGACGCATATTTTGCCGAAAGAGCCTTGAAGTAACGCGGCACCGGCTCGATCAAAACCGCCTGCCAGCCAAACCGCCCCAGAACCGGCGCCAGGGGATCGGCCATTGATCCATCATTCGCGCCGACCTGCACCACCTTCACGTCGCCCTCGCGGGTTTCGTTCAGCCAATGCAGCAGAAACGTCCGCACAGGTTTGATGTAGTCGATATCTGCTCTGTCCATCTTGCCCCCTGCCGCCGTGTTTCACACAGCTTTTTTACAACTATGGAGGTAACTCGATTTCAGAGCAAGGCCGCGTCGCGCTCATAAGAACCGCCACAGCTAAAGAAAACGGCCCACCATGTGGATGGCAGGCCGTAGTAGTTGTATACAGTCACGCGACCTTAAAGCGCGCCGACAAGCCCGTCTTCGGCACTCGTGGACAGTAGGTCAAACATATACTGCCCGACGGAGCGGAAGCAGATCACATGTATCGTTTCTTCACTGCTCATCCAGAATGCAGCCGCTGCCTGCGCCATACGAGTGCGCCGCAGCTCACCAGGGCCGAAGCTGTCGCGATGCATGTCCACAGGGGCGATCTTGGCGATCACCTCCCGTGCGCCAGCGCCTTCGACAGCGAAGAACGCGCGCGCATCAGATACATTCACCGCAAGGGAATGCGTTCCCGCAAGCGCATTTTCAAGCGCCGCAACAGCGGCATCCGCCTCACTGTAAGGCACCAGCAGCAACAACTCATCCGGCGACATCCACGCCACGCCCTTGCCGTCCGCATAGGCGATACCACGCGCCTTTGGCACTGCTTGGCCGGTCGCGGCCTTCACCGCACTTTTCAGCTTGGCTGCGGAAAGATCGCCCCGCAGGGTGATCATCCCCTGAAGGCCCGCATCACGCACACGGATCGAGGTGCCGCGCTCGGCGCCATTCATCACGCTTACCGCCTCAGACATTTTGCTTCTCCCCGTCCTTGTCGTAGAAGACCTGATCAACGATCCGCGCCTTGATGGTCGATCCATCAACCTTGCTAAACTCGATGACATCGCCCATCCGGTTAGGACCGTGGAGCACAAGCCCCATCGCGATGCCTTTGTTCAGCGTTGGCGAATGATAGGTCGATGTCACCCGCCCGATCACATTGCGCTGCCCGTTGGCATTCAGCCCCGGTGCCACGGCATAGGCGCCATCCGGCAAAACCGAGCCGTCAAGAGTTTCAAGGCCCACAAGCTTCCAACGGTTCGGATCGGCCATGTGGCTCCGCTCTTGCGCCCGTTTGCCAAGGAAATCCTCTTTCTTCTTGGAAATCGCCCAGTTCAGATTGAGGTCTTGCGGGATCACCGTACCGTCGGTTTCGTCACCGATCATGATAAAGCCCTTCTCGGCCCGCATGATATGTAGGCATTCAGTTCCATAAGGCATCACGCCATACTCTGCACCCGCCTCAAGCAACATGTCCCAGAACGCGCGGCCTTGGCTCGCAGGCACTGCAATCTCGTAGCTCAGCTCACCAGAGAACGAAATCCGGTAAACCCGTGCCTTGATGCCACCCAGCTCGCCATCGGCCCATTGCATGAACGGGATCGCCTCTTTCGAGACATCCATGTCACCTATCTTTTCCAGCACCTTGCGGGCGTTCGGACCAACAACCGCCACCTGCGCATACTGCTCGGTGACATTGGCAACGTAGACCTTCCAATCCCACCACTCGCATTGCAGCCAGTCTTCCATCCACGCATGGATACGATCCGCGCCACCAGTCGTGGTGTGGCAGAGCCAAGTATCTTCGTCGATCCGCGCAACGACGCCATCGTCAGAGAGGAAGCCGTTCTCGTTGCACATGAGGCCATAACGGCATTTGCCCACCGGCAAAGTGCTCATCATGTTGGTGTACATCATATCGAGGAACTTGCCGGCATCCGGCCCTTTGACGATCAGCTTACCAAGCGTCGATGCATCCAAAAGCCCGAGTTTCTCGCGGGTGTTGATCACCTCACGGTTCACCGCGTCATGCACGCTCTCGCCCGACCGGACGAAAGCATAAGGACGCCGCCAATGGCCCACCGGCTCGAAATCCGCACCGTTGGCTTCATGCCACTCATGCATCGGCGTCCGGCGGATCGGCTGGAACAACTCGTCGCGCGCTTCACCGGCAATCGCACCCATGGAGATCGGCGTGTAAGGTGGGCGGAACGTGGTCGTCCCTGTCTGCGGGATTGGTTGATCCAGTGCATCAGAAAGGATCGCCAAGCCATTGATGTTGCTCAGTTTACCCTGATCGGTCGCCATGCCTAAGGTGGTATAGCGCTTCGCGTGTTCAACGCTTTCGAAGCCTTCACGCGCCGCAAGCTGCACATCCGAGACTTTCACGTCGTTCTGGAAATCGAGCCAAGCCTTCATACGCAGCTTGATCGAAGCCCCCTGCGGCATCAGCCAAATGGCTTCCAGTGCAGCCTCATCGTTATCAGCCGCCACAGGCGCTTTACCCGCTTTAACCTTACCGCCAACAGCTTTCGCCGCTGCACGACCCGCTTCAAACGCGTCGGCTACGGCCTCTGTACTGCGTAGGTGACCGTTGGCGATCCCTGCGGTAATGACAAATGCCTCGCCTGCCGCACCTGTAGGTGGCTTCGCCGGATCAGGGCGGAACATGGCCTGTGCATCGTCCCAGATCAGCTTGCCACCGCAATGGGACCACAGATGCACCACTGGCGACCAGCCACCAGACATCGCAACACAATCACAGGCGATCTCGTCGAGCACACCGCCCTCACCAGCCTGCGCACAAATGGCAACGCCAGTCACGCGGCCCTTGCCCTTCACCTTGGCAACCGCCTTGCCGGTTTCGACACGAATGCCCAAACCGCGTGCTTCATCCATCAATGCACCTCCGCCACCTTGGCGCGCATCAATTATCGCAGGCACATCAAGCCCTGCCATCTTCAGCACGATTGCGGTGCGGTAGGCATCGTCGTTATTGGTGACAACGACCGTCCGGTCGCCAATCGAAACACCCCAGTTGACCACATAGTCGCGCACCGCACTCGCCAGCATCACGCCCGGCAAGTCGTTCCCAGCGAAGGAAAGCGGACGCTCAATCGCACCAGTGGCGGTAACGATCTGCTTCGTGCGAATGCGCCACAGGCGATGCCGTGGGCCTTTTTCATTCGGCAGGTGATCGCGCAGCCGCTCATAGGCGAGCAGATAGCCGTGATCATAAACACCAGCACCCATCAAACGGGTGCGGATTTCCACGTTCTCCATGCCTTGCAATGCTTCGACGGTAGCAGCCACCCAATCCTCGGCAGATTGCCCATCGATTTCCACACCATCGACAACTGCACGGCCACCCCAAGCAGCGGTCTGCTCCATAACGAGGACACGCGCGCCGGATTTGCCGGCTTCAAGCGCAGCCGTCAGGCCCGCAATGCCACCACCAATGACGACAACATCGTAGAAAGCATAGAAATGCTCATAGGTATCCGCATCACGGTCCTTCGGTGCTTTACCAAGGCCCGCAGACTGGCGGATGAACGGCTCATAAACATGCTTCCAGAACGGACGCGGAAACATGAACATCTTGTAGTAGAAGCCCGCCGGCAGAAAACGCGCCAGATAGGTGTTGATCGCACCGATATCGAACTCCAGCGTCGGCCAGTGGTTCTGGCTGGTAGCATAAAGCCCATCAAACAGCTCAGTAGTCGTGACCCGCTGGTTCGGCTCGAACTTGCCGCCCTGCCCGAGGTTCACCAAGGCGTTCGGCTCTTCCGCACCCGACGCAACGATGCCGCGCGGACGATGGTATTTGAACGACCGTCCCACAAGCATCTGGTCATTGGCCAGCAGCGCCGAGGCCAACGTGTCGCCCTCGTAGCCCTTCATCCGTTTGCCATTGAACTGGAACTCGACCGGCTTGTCCTTATTGACGAGACGGCCCCCGCTCGAAAGACGCGTGCTCATTGAAATTCCCTCCAGCTCCAACCGGGCCGTTTGGCCGTGATGGCATCCTTGATCTCTTGTGGCGGTTCGGTGCTCTGCGCGCTGTAAGTGCCAAAGACCTCAAGCGTGTTGGTATCCCGCGCAGCGAGGAACCACTTTCCGCAGCCGTACACATGGCGCCAGCGTTCGAAGTGAACGCCCTTGGGGTTCTCTCGCATGAAGAGGTATCCCTCGAACTCGTCGTCCGAGCTGCCCGGTCCATAGCGCTTCAGGTGCGCCTCGCTGCCCGGGTGCAGCTCTGTCTCGTCGGCAAGAACGCCGCAATAGGGGCATTTGAGTGTCAGCATATCCGTGCCTCCTTAGTGCGCAACGCCAGCGGCGACGCTTTCATCGATGAATTTCCCTTCACGGAAACGCCACATCGAAAATTCCTCGGCCAGCGGCCCCGGTTCGCCCTTGGCGATCAGTTCGGCCATCGCCCAGCCCGATCCCGGAATGGCCTTGAAGCCGCCTGTTCCCCAGCCGCAGTTGATGAATACGTTCTCAACCGGTGTTTTGGAGATGATCGGCGAACGGTCGCCGGTCATGTCGACGATCCCGCCCCATTGGCGCAGCATCTTCAACCGGCTGATCATCGGGAAGGTTTCGACCAGTGCGCGCACCGTTTCCTCGATATGATGGAACGATCCGCGCTGGGTGTAGTTATTATACCCGTCAGCACCGCCACCAATGACCATCTCGCCCTTATCGGATTGCGACATGTAGCCGTGAACCGTGTTGGCCATCACAACCACATCCATGCACGGCTTGATCGGCTCGCTCACCAGCGCCTGCAGCGCCACGGATTCGATCGGCAAGCGGAAGCCCGCCATATCGGCCAGCACCCCCGTATGCCCCGCAACAACGACACCGAGCTTGTCGCAGTCAATGTCCCCGCGGTTGGTGGTAACGCCCACAACCTTGCCACCTTCGCGGCGCACGGCAGTGACTTCGCATTTCTGGATCACGTCCATGCCCATATCAGAACATGCCCGCGCATAGCCCCACGCAACCGCATCGTGCCGCGCCGTTCCCGCACGGTCCTGCCACAGCGCACCCAGAACAGGATAGCGCGGCCCGTCAATGTTGATGATCGGCACCAGTTCCTTCACCCGCTGCGGGCTGATGAACTCGGTTTTCACGCCTTGCAACGCATTCGCGTGAGCGGTCCGCTGGTAGCCACGGATCTCGTGCTGGGTTTGCGCCAGCATCATGACGCCGCGCGGGCTATACATCACGTTGTAGTTCAGGTCTTGGCTCATCGTCTCGTAGAGCGAACGCGCCTTTTCATAGATCGCGGCTGACGGATCCTGCAAATAGTTCGAACGGATGATCGTGGTATTCCGGCCCGTGTTGCCGCCACCCAGCCAGCCCTTTTCGATGATCGCCACGTTGGTGATCCCGAAATTCTTGCCAAGGTAATAGGCCGTAGCCAAACCATGCCCGCCCGCACCAATGATGATGACGTCATATTTCTTCTTTGGTTCAGGGCTCGCCCAAGCGCGTTCCCATCCGCTGTGATATCTGAGCGCTTCACGCGCGACGGCAAATACGGAGTACTTTTTCATGACTGCCGAATCCCTCTTTCTGGCCCGGGGCGACTGCGTGTTCTAACTGGACCTTCGGCCCTTTTTCGTAACGACTGTCAACGCCACAATTCCGTGAGAATGCGACATGTCGTCAAAGTGACCGCAGCAGGGCTTTCAAAGCATCGCAACGCCCGCTAGGTAGGGTGAAATATTCGACGGAGACAATATGATTTTCTGGGCCACGGTCATCGCGCTTGCGCTGCTCACGACGCTCTACATCGCGTTACCATTGCTGCGCCGGCCACAGGCCGATACGGCGCCAAACGCCAACGCTGACGTGCTCCTTTACAAAGATCAGCTTGCCGAGGTTGAACGCGATCTTGCACGCGGTGTTCTGGCACCCGAAGAAGCCGAGCGCACCCGCACAGAAATTGCCCGCAGGCTCTTGGCCGCAGACCAAGCTGTCCCTGCTCCTCAAGGCACGGCGCCGCAAGGATTGTCGCGCGGAATAGTCGTCCTCGCCCTCCTCTGCACCCTTGCAGGTGGCGGCGCGCTCTACTGGCAACTCGGGGCACCCGGCTATCCCGATATTCCGCGCGCTGACAGGCTCGCGAATGCAGCCGAGATGCTCCGCGACCGCCCCACCCAAGCCGAAGCAGAGGCCGCCGTCCCCGATGCCGCCCGGCCCGCTATCGAGTTGCCCGATGACCAAACAGAAATCGTGACCCGTCTGCGCCAGATCGTGGCCGATAATCCTGACGAACTTCAAGGTTGGCATTATCTTTCATCGATCGAGCGCCGATTGGGTGATTTCGCCGCCGCAGCACGCGCCCAGAACGAGGTGATCCGCATCAAAGGCAACGCCACCACCACGGAAGAATTGGCCTATCTCGTGGATATGATGGTTGCCGCCGCCAACGGGGTCGTCTCGCTCGAAGCACAAGCCGTGTTGAACGAGATCGTCTCCCGCGAAAGCGACAGCATCGTTGCTGCATACTACATGGGCCAGCTCTACTCCCAAACCGACCGTCCCGATATCGCCTTCCGTCTCTGGCGTGATGTGGTCGAAAAGGGCGACGCAGAGAGCCTCCATGTGCGCCTCGCGCGGGGTCAGATCGAAGAAGCCGCCTTCAAGGCAGGCCTCGAATACACCCTGCCTCCCGAGCGTGGCCCCTCCGCCGCTGATATCGCCGCCGCTTCCGACATGAACGCCGAAGACCGCGACGCGATGATCCGTGGCATGGTCGCGCAGCTCTCTGACAGGCTCGCCAACGAGGGTGGACCCGCCAGCGATTGGGCGCGCCTGATCAACGCTTATGGCGTTTTGGGCGATACCGAACAGGCCGAGGCGATCTGGCTCGAGGCCCGCGGAGTATTTGGCACCTCCGAAGCCGCTATGGAAACACTCCGCGCCGCTGCCCAATCTGCCGGAGTGGCAGTCGAATGATCCATGAGGAGATCACCGATTTCCTCGACGCGCTGCCAAGCCACCGCGCGCTGGCTGGCCTGGACCTCGGTACAGTGACCATCGGCGTCGCGGTATCCGATTTATTTCTTTCCGTGGCGACCCCGCTCGAAACCATCAAACGCAAGAAATTCACGCTCGACGCGGAGAAGCTCCTCGCCATCCTTACCGCGCGTAACATTGGCGGCATCGTCCTCGGGCTGCCGCGCAATATGGACGGCACTGAAGGCGCGCGCTGTCAATCCACCCGCGCCTTCGCCCGCAACCTGACGCGGCTCACCGAAGTGCCGATTACCTATTGGGATGAACGCCTCTCCACCGTTGCAGCCGAACGGGCGCTCCTAGAGGCGGATACGACACGGAAACGTCGCGCAGAGGTGATCGACCATGTCGCCGCCGCGTATATCCTGCAAGGAGCACTCGACCGCATTCGTCATCTGAGGGCCGACCAGTGAGCACATCACAAAACACCGACCGCATCTGGGCACGCAAGGAAATAGACAGCCCTTGCGTCAAGATCTGCGTCATTCACCCTGCTGAACGGCTCTGCACCGGCTGCCTGCGCTCCATTGACGAGATCAGCCAATGGTCGCGGATGAGCACGGAAGAACGGCAGGCGATCATGGCCGAACTTCCAAGCCGCGCACCGCGCTTGCAAAAGCGCCGCGGCGGCCGCAGCGCACGCTTTCAAGGTCAGTAACAGCGCTCAGGGCGCGCGGAGCCAATCCCGCGTTTCTGGGATCAGGGGGCGGAAGTAGGCCACCATGCGTGGCGTTTTCCCACCGCCCGCGCCCCAAGGCGCAACCCCGTGGATACTCAGCCTATGCAAGATCACTGATTGCCCCGGCACCATCCGCACTTCGCGCGGTTCGCAAAGGTCAAACACCTCGCGCCGCGCCTCCTGATAAATCTCGGTGACGTCAATGTCGCCCCACATCGCCGGTGGCATCCCTGCAAAGGCGACCATGAACGCCTCGCGTATGATCTCATGGCTGCCTTCCCACACCACCAACGGTGCGTTAGGCACGTCGGTCAGCGGCAGGCCCAATACCCACGCATGCGGCTCTTTTAGGTACCGCCGGTTTTCCGGCCCCACCCGCAACAGCCCGTCCAGATGCGCCGCACAGCGCTCTCGCCGGAACCGATGCGCGGCGTCGCTCTCGTCGGGGTCTTGCTTCGGATACCCGGGATAAACCACCGACAACTGCGCCGGATGCAACGGCAATGTACTGATCTGGCCTTCCCACGGCCCTTTCAAGGGAACGCCGTCAATCGACCCGTCCGCTGCATTGGGCAGCGCGTCAACACCAACAAACCACGTCTCACCATGCCGCAGCCACTTCGCCCGTTGTTCAGGATCGGCCAAAACCCGCTTTCCGGCTGCCGCTGCGGCCTCCGCCCACGTCAGAACGCCCTGATCTTGTGGCAATACCGCGAAGCTTTGGCTCGACAGTGCATCTTCAATCCACTCTACCATCCAACGGCCTTCCGCATCATATTAAGCGAGACAAAGATCAAGAAAAACCCGAACGCCCTCCGCAGCCGTTTCGCATCCAACCGATGCGCCAACGTCGCGCCGTAGGGGGCGGTAATCAGCGTCATCGAGATCACGATCAGGAACGTCGGCACATTCACCGCGCCAACCGTCCACGGTGGCGCCGACGATGCATCGACCGGAACGAAAAGGAATGCCAACACCGATGGCACCGCAATCAGCGCGCCAAATCCCGCCGCCGTCGCAACCGCGCGGTGCATCGGTACCCCGTGCAGGCTCATCAGAGGAACGCCAAGCGATCCACCACCGATCCCCATCAGAACCGATAACAAGCCGATCACAGGCGCAATGATCATCCGCAAAACCCCACGCGGCATCTCGGTTCCCAACTGCCACCGCGTCCGACCGAAAATCAAGTAAAGCGCGACGCAAAAGGCCAAACCCGCAAAAATCAACTGCAAAACATCCGATTTCAGCCACGCGGCTACGGCAACACCCAGCACCGCTCCCAAAGCGATCCCCGCAGCCCAGCCGCGCAAAATGCCCCACTCCACAGCGCCGCGCTTGTGATGCGCCATCACAGACCGCGCCGATGTCACGATGATCGTCGCAAGCGAAGTCGCCAAACAGACCTGCATCAACATCGGGCCATCATAGCCAAGCGAAGTGAAGATATAGACAAACCCGGGCACCAGTACGATGCCGCCGCCAACACCCAGCATCCCAGCCAGCACACCGGCCACCGCGCCAAGTGCAAGGATCAGCAAAGCAGTTATGATCAATGTCATAGGCTCCATGACTCTCTCCCGCCCGCGCGCCGCTATCGCCCGCAACTCACCGGAATTTGGGACTTTCCGCAAGCGGCAAATTCAGCCCGTGACCCGCCCCAACGCTTCCCTCACGGTTGCGACACTGGCGCCGTCGCGGGTGCCCTGCTCGGACAGTACCCGCCGCCAGCCGCGTGCGCCGGGCCGCCCTGTGAACAGGCCAAGCATATGCCGTGTGATCTGGTGCAGGCGCCCACCGCTCTCCAAATGCGCCTCAATATAAGGCAGCATTTCCAGAACAACATCCTCGGCTGTCTTGGCGCTTCCTTCTGCGCCATACACAGCCTGATCCGCGCCCAATAGCACATCCGCCGGCGCATGGTAGGCCGCACGGCCCACCATCACCCCATCCATCCCCTGCTCCAAATGCGCCGTCACCTCGTCGAGCGACATCACCCCACCATTGATCGAGATATGCAAATGCGGAAACAGCGCTTTCATTTCATAAACGAGCGGATAATCCAGCGGTGGGATGTCCCTGTTTTCCTTAGGTGATAACCCCTGCAGCCACGCCTTACGCGCGTGGATCGAGATGCGCTCCACCCCTGCCGCTACCACCCGTGCGATAAACTCCGGCAAAACTTCTTCCGGTTCCTGCTCATCCACACCAATGCGGCATTTCACCGTCACATCCACCGGAGACACATCCCGCATCGCCGCGACGCACTCGGCCACGCGTCCGGGGTCTTTCATCAGCACCGCCCCGAACGTCCCCGATTGCACGCGGTCCGATGGGCAGCCGCAATTCAGGTTGTACTCATCATAGCCGAATTCCGTCGCGATCCGCACCGCCGCCGCAAGCTCATCGGGGTCAGAGCCGCCAAGCTGAAGCGCAAGAGGGTGCTCACGCGCATCATGCGCCAACAGCCGCGCATGATCGCCCCGCACAATCGCCGGAGCCGTGACCATCTCGGTATAAAGCAACGCTTTCGCGCTCATCAGACGATGGAAATACCGGCAATGGCGATCCGTCCAATCCATCATTGGCGCGACCGATAGGCGAGAGGCGCGGGCAGCAATCTGGCTTGGCAAAGGAGCGTCCCCCCTCTTCATCACGGTGTATGATAGCGGTGTTGGTCTGTTTCGCTGCAGGCTATACATAGACGTGCGCGTGGTGAAAACCACCACCTTACCTCATTCACCCAATTTGTGGATCAAACAGCTCGGCCCGCGCCAGCAACCCTTCCGCAATCTGCCGCCGCAAGCGGCGCAGTCGTGGCGCGTGCGCAAGCTCCTGATGACTGATCACCCAAATCGGCACTTTTGGCAACGACGCAGCTCCCGCCATATCCATCTGCCGCAATCGCGCATCGCCCTCCCCAAGGATTGCCGGCAGCACAACGCGGCCCATCCCTGCCGCCGCCATTTCCCGCATGACGATAAAACTGTCCGCACCAGAGCGCACCGGCAAGCCATCGTCGCGCGCTTCGATCCATCCGGAAACCGCCGAGCGGGTCAACGCCCCCGTCGGCGCAAGCCAGACCTCCCGCGCTCTCTCGCATGCTTCATAAACTGCAAAAGCCATCTGCCCCGCAGGCTCTCCGATCAGGTTCTCTCCTAGTTTTATCGTCGGGCGCACACTGATATCCGCATGCATTCGCGAAAGGTCGATATGCAGGTTGTTGGATTGCAGATCGACGCTCAACTCCGGTTCCCGTGCGGTGATCTCCGCGATCACCTCGGGCAGCACATATTGGCAGAACGTATCGGTCGAGGTCACGCGCACCCGCCCCGTTAGCCGCGCCTCATGCCCCTTCAGTAGCGCATTGACCGCGCCAATGGCGCCCTCGGCCTCACGCATGGCGTCAATAATGGCAAGTTGATCAGGGATGATCCTGTAACCCTGTGCTGTCCGGTCAAAGAGGATTTGCCCCGCAGCCTCCTCCACCGCACCGACCCGCCGCAGCACGGTCGCATGGTTGACCCCCATGAGTTTTGCTGCCGCGCTGACCGATCCTGCATCCACCACGGCGAGCACAAAGCGCAAGTCATCCCAATTCAGCTTGTGCATAATTTAGGAGCCTTCGTGCAATAATGGTGACTTCCTTTTAATATGCTCACAGCTCACCTTTGTCACATGAGAAATTCAGGAGGTATGACAATGGCCAAAGTTCTCAGAAATCTTTGTTTGGCGCTCGCGCTTGCTGCTCCTGCCGGTGTCGCTGTGGCGGAAAGCCATATCGATCCCGCGATTCAGGGCGCGATCACCGCGCGCCAGTCCCATATGCGTCTCTACGCGCATAACCTCGGCATTGTCGGCGCAATGGCACAGGGCAACGCGGAATATGACGCAGAACGCGCCAGCGCCGCCGCATCAAATATCTTGGCACTTAGCCAGCTGATGCAAGGCAGCTACTGGGCACCAGGCTCCGATAACGCTTCCGTCGAAGGCACCCGCGCCTTGCCTGCGATCTGGGCCAACATCCCCGATGTCATAGAAAAAGCCGAGGCCCTCACTGCCGCTGCCGAAGGCTTGGCCGCGAATGCGGGCACCGATCTGGCCTCGCTTCAAAGCGCACTCGGCGCTGTTGGCGGTGCTTGCGGCGCATGTCACAGGGCATATCGCCAGTCCAACTAGCGCAATGACGCCGCAAAGAGCCTTCATTGCAGGGTTTTTCGTCCTTGCGCTCATGATTGTCAGCGGGTTCGCTGCTTTGACAAATGCGCGTGAGCTGCCGGCGGGGTATCTCGCCGGCTTGCAAGGCGACGCCAAGCGCGGCGAATATATCTTTGCGGCTGCGGGCTGCGCGTCCTGCCACCTCGCGCCCGAGGCCGATTGGGCCGCTGGCAGCCTCCCCGCCTTGCCGGGCGGGCGGCGTTTCCCTTCGCCGTTCGGAACCTTCATCGCACCCAACATCTCAACAGACACAACTGCCGGCATCGGGGCGTGGAGCGATCGCGACATTGTCCGCGCCATCACGCTTGGCGCGTCGCCTGAAGGCAGCCATTATTACCCCGCCTTCCCCTATGCCAGCTTCCAGCGCGCCGCGTCGAGCGATATAGCGGACCTGATCGCCTATCTGCGCACCCTGCCCGCTGTCTCCTCCACGCCACCGCCGCATGAGGTAGGTTTCCCATTCAATATCCGCCGGACGCTGGCCTTCTGGAAGGCACTGTTCACCAACCCCGCGCCCGTCTTACCCGATCCACTACCTGATGACATCGCCCGTGGCCGCTATCTGGTCGAGGCCCTAGGTCATTGTGGTGAATGCCATACCCCCCGCAACGCGCTCGGCGGCCTTAAACGCACCGCATGGCTCGGCGGCGCGCCCCATCCCTCCGGCGAAGGGCGCATTCCCAATATCACCAGCGCCAGCCTGAACTGGAGCATCGAAGAAATCGCAGCCTATCTGCAATCGGGCTTCACGCCGGAATTCGATGTTGCTGGCGGTAAGATGATAGAGGTTATCGCCAATACATCACGCCTGAGCGACGATGACCGCATGGCCATCGCCCGATACCTCAAAGCCGTACCGCCGGTGGAGTAAAGATTAATTCGCAGCCATCTTTGCCAGCCGCGCCTCCCGCAACCGGGCAAAATCATCGCCCGCGTGATAGCTGGAGCGCGTCAGCGGCGTGGCCGAAACCATGAGGAAACCTTTACCATAGGCAGCTTTCTCATAGGCTTTGAACTCATCTGGCGTCACAAAGCGATCAACCCTGTGATGCTTCGACGTCGGCTGCAAATATTGCCCGATGGTCAGAAAATCCACATCGGCCGCACGCATGTCGTCCATCACCTGTGTCACGCCTTGCCTGTCCTCACCCAATCCGACCATGATGCCGGATTTGGTGAACATCGTCGGGTCGATCTCCTTGACCCGCTGCAATAGCCGCAATGAATGGAAATACCGTGCGCCAGGGCGTACTTCTGGGTAAAGACCCGGAACCGTCTCAAGATTGTGGTTAAATACGTCCGGCTTTGCCGCGACCACGGTTTCAAGCACCGACGGATCACATTTCAAAAAGTCCGGCGTCAGGATTTCGATGGTCGTCTCGGGGCTCTGGTGACGCACCGCGCGGATCGTCTGGGCGAAATGTTCCGCCCCGCCGTCATCAACGTCGTCACGATCAACTGATGTGATGACCACATGTTTCAGCCCAAGTTTCTTGACCGCATCGGCGACCCGCCCCGGCTCGAACGCATCAAGCGCCTGCGGGCGTCCGGTCGCCACATTGCAGAAGGTACAGCCACGGGTGCAGATCTCCCCCATGATCATCATCGTGGCATGACCCTGCGACCAGCATTCGCCCACATTCGGGCAGCCCGCTTCCTCGCACACGGTGACAAGCTTATTGTCCCGCATAATGTCCCGCGTGGCCTTATATCCGGCGGATGTCGGCGCCTTCACGCGTATCCAGTCCGGCTTTCGCGGCTGGGCGTTGTCGGGCCGATGGGCCTTTTCGGGGTGACGCTGTTCGGGGATTTTCAGATCGCGCGACGCCATCGATATGCCTTTCCTCCTGCTGGCTGGCTTTCATCTATCGCTCTGGTGGCCAGTTGTCCAACGCTGTTGCTTCGGTGCATGGCAGGATTGCGCCGCTTGCAAGCGTCCTGTCCTAGCCAATCAACGGCCCAAACCGCCCGTACTGCGCCTCATAATGACGGTGAAGCCGGTCCAGTGCGATGCGCAAAACGATCTTTCCCGAGCGCGCCGCCCATCCCAATTCCCGTTCCGCCTGCTCAAGCCCATCCAGATAACAGCAACATCGCAGTGCAACCTCGCCCAACCCCATGCCCAAATCCGCCAACCCTGCCGCCACCCGCTCTCCGGCCGCGCGGGCTTGGCTGCCGCTAACCCAATCCCCAAATGGCGCTCCTTGCAAACAAGCTTCCCAGTCAATCTCCGCAGTGCTTGCCCGCTCCGCCAACTCGTAATCCTGCCGCAACCGCTCACCAGCATCGACCATTTCGCGGGTAAGAAACCGCTGGCCGCCCTTGTCGCGCCGCCGCGCCAGACCCAATAGCGGCGTTTCGCCCGCTGCAATCCGCGCCTGCCGATCCTTCCAGACCGCTTCATGCGCCACAGGCTCCCAATCCCCATCCAGAGCATATCCAGCCGGTGCCTCCCGCAGTCCTTGACCGTCATCATATCCGACAGCACGATAACGAAGCGATTTCTTCGGCTTTCCGGCATTGATCCCGTTCAGCGCGGTCCGTCCCGCGTTAGTGATCTTGTAGCGCATCACAGGCGCGTCACCGCCTGCGCTAACGATCCATTCCCGCAGCGCCATCGCTTGCACGATATCACGCGATACTCTTTCGAGCGTTTCAGTGGTGCCATCCGGCGCATTACGAATAACCACCGCCGTCTCTAGCTGGCGACCCGCCACCAGCACCGCCGAAGGCACCGCAAGCGCTTCCAAAACGCCCCCGCCAAGCCGCAGAACCTCCCTTTCCGAAACATCCAGCGCGGCGCGACCCTGCGCAGGAGAACAACCAAAACTCACATGTTTCATCTCGCAGTACTCCTGTTTGTTTCCAGCCCCAACAACCCCCGATGACAACTGCCGCAGAGCGTCATCCACCAGCGGATCATCGCGACGGCTCTCGAAACGGCGCACTTGTCGCAAGACGGTCGAAGCGTGGCATTGACGCGCCCGCGCCAGCGCACGGATCGACAGTCCCCGCTCCGTATGAGCGATATAATTTTGTGCTGCGACCGGCACCCAGTCAGGAAAAGTGATGTCGCACCCATCACTGTGGATGGTAGCCATCGTAGCTCCTTTGGTTCGATTTCCCACGGCAGTGCCCGCGCACCCGCCTCACCGTTAACCAAACTGAAGGGAGTTTCTTACCCAAGCGTTAAGGCACATGGTCACTCTCTTCAGAATTGTTTCCAAAAGATAAACAATTCTAAGCCCATCGCACGGTTCCTCCCGACCCGCGCAACGCCCCTGTAACCGGGTGTAGGCTTTCCCACTGTACAAAAGGAGGAACGCCAAATGAGCGACACAATCCACAAACTCACCGCCCTGCGCCGCCCACGCCTGCTGATCGAAACCGCGCGCGCCGGTCTGGCGCGTTACCGTACCGGCGCCGCGGCGCAAACGATCCTATCCCACCCCGGTTTGCGGGCGGATGACGCCTTAGCGAAGCTTTTCGATCTTGAGGACAGCCTGAATCAAAAACGCCGCCAGAAGTCGCCGGAATATGATGTTAAACATCACATCGGCCTTCTGACGGCGATTATGGGCGAAGCGGCGGCCCTTGCCCCCGCATCCCGAAGCCAGATTACATAAAGCTATCCGGCTCCGCTGCTTTCTTGTTGATCACATAGGCGTTGAGCGCCTCTTCGATCGCAGGATCCATGGCTGGCTTCTGATAGGTGTCGAGCAGTTTCTGCACCCGAATGCTGGCCAGCGCCTGCGTATCCCGCGCTCCTTCCTCGTCCCAAGTCTCGAAGGGCTTGTAGTCGAGAAGATCACTGCGCCAGAACGCCGATTTGAAGTTCGCCTGCGTGTGCGCACATCCAAGGTAATGCCCACCCGGGCCAACCTCGCGGATCGCATCCATCGCCTGCCCGTTCTCATCGACCGAGACACCCTTTGCCAGATGGTGCAAAACGCCCAACTGATCCGCATCCATCACGAACTTCTCGAAGGACGAAACAAGGCCACCTTCCAGCCAGCCACAGGAGTGGAGCATGAAGTTCACGCCGGCCATCAGGCCCGCATTCAGGCTGTTTGCCGTCTCGTAGGCCGCCTGTGCGTCAGGCAATTTCGAACCGTTGAACGAACCGGCCGAGCGATATGGCAGGCCAAGGCGGCGGAACAGCTGCCCGCAGCCATAGGTGATATGCGCCGCTTCAGGTGTGCCGAAGGTCGGCGCGCCAGAGTTCATGTCGATCGAGGTCACGAAGGTTCCCGCAATCACCGGCGCGCCCTTACGGATGATTTGGCTATACGCAACACCTGCCAGAACTTCCGCCAGAACCTGCGTCAACGTACCCGCCACCGAAACCGGCGCCATCGCGCCACCGACGATGAACGGCGAAATGATCGCGGCCTGATTGTTCCGCGCATAAACTTCCAGCGCGCCCATCATGATGCTGTCAAAGGTCAACGGCGAGTTGATGTTGATCAGCGAGGTCATGACCGTGTTTTGCTGAACGAACTCTTCGCCAAACAGAATGCCCGCCATATCAACCGAATCCTGCGCACGGCTTGGCTCTGTCACCGATCCCATGAAGGGCTTGTCCGAAAGCGTCATATGCGCAAGCAGCATATCAAGATGGCGCTTATTGACCGGAATATCGGTCGGTTCGCAAACCGTGCCGCCCGAATGGTGCAGCCACTTCGACATATAGCCGAGCTTCACGAATTTGCGGAAATCTTCCATCGTCGCATAGCGGCGGCCACCGTCAGCGTCGCGGACAAAGGGCGGGCCATAAACAGGCGCCAGCACAAGGTTGCGCCCGCCAATAACCACAGAGCGCTCCGGATTACGCGCATATTGCGTGAATTCGCTCGGCGCAGTCTTGCACAGCTCGCGTGCCAGCCCGCGCGGGATGCGTACCCGTTCGCCCTCAACAGTGGCGCCCGCGTCCTTCCAGCGCTCCAATGCGTCAGGATTATCAACAAAGTTAACACCGACCTCTTCAAGAATTGTCTCGGCGTTGTACTCGATGATCTCGAGCGCCTCTTCATTGAGGATCTCGAAGTTCGGTATGTTACGTTCGATGAATTTTGCGGTTTCCACGCTTACGGCCGTGCGTTCGGCCCTCCGCGCGGCACCGCCGCCCCCGCGCCCGCGACGTCCTGCCCGTGCTGCAACATCCGACATGCCCAAAGCCCTCCTTAGGTGTTTGGCATGCTGATACCCCCGCACCTGAAATGCCTGTGACGGAATTGCGCCCCTTTCCTTCCGAAAGCGACACCAGCCGCGCATTGCACGTCGCGTGGCGCGTTGAAGATCGCGAATCCCACATAAGACTTGCGAGTCGTTGCCGCCCGCCCTATTGCGCCTGCATGACACAGCATGATCGCCTTCTTATCATCGATTTCGGTTCGCAGGTCACCCAGCTCATCGCGCGACGCCTGCGCGAGCTGAACGTTTACTGCGAAATCCATCCCTTCCAAAACGTCAGCGCCGAAAGCATCCGCGCGATGGCGCCGAAGGCCGTGATCCTCTCCGGTGGCCCTGCCTCCGTGACCGAGGAAAACAGCCCCCGCGCGCCGCAGGAACTGTTCGAAATGGGCCTGCCGGTTTTCGGCATCTGCTACGGCCAGCAAGTGATGATGACCCAGCTTGGCGGCCTTGTCGAAAGCGGCCACCACGCAGAATTTGGCCGCGCTTATGTCAGCCCGGCTGAGGGCCATCGTGGCGACGGTATCTTCTCCGGCCTCTTCACGTCTGGCCGCGAAGAGGTCTGGATGAGCCACGGCGACCGCGTCACCACCCTCGCACCAGGGTTCAAGGTCATCGGCACCTCCCCCAACGCCCCCTTCGCAATGATCGCAGATGAGGCCCGTCGCTTCTACGCCGTGCAGTTCCACCCCGAGGTGCACCATACGCCCAACGGCAAGACGATGCTGGAAAATTTCCTGCGTATCGCAGGGTTTACCGGCGACTGGACAATGGGCGCATATCGCGATGAGGCAATCCGCAAAATCCGCGAACAGGTCGGTGACAAAAAGGTCATCTGCGGCCTCTCCGGCGGCGTCGATTCCTCCGTTGCCGCGGTTCTGATTCACGAAGCCATCGGCGATCAGCTCACCTGTGTTTTCGTCGATCACGGCCTTCTGCGACAGGGCGAGGCGGAAGAAGTCCTCACCATGTTCCGCGACAACTATAACATCCCGCTGATCCATGCTGACGAGTCGGAATTGTTCCTTGGCGAGCTGGACGGCGAAAGTGACCCCGAAACCAAGCGCAAAACCATCGGCCGTTTGTTCATTGACGTGTTCCAGAAATACGCCAATCAGATCGAAGGCGCCGAATTCCTCGCCCAAGGCACGCTCTACCCTGATGTAATCGAGTCGGTCAGCTTCTCCGGCGGCCCATCTGTGACCATCAAAAGCCATCACAACGTTGGTGGCCTCCCTGAAAAGATGGGCCTTAAGCTCGTCGAGCCACTGCGCGAGCTGTTCAAGGACGAAGTGCGCGCGCTGGGCCGCGAGCTTGGCCTGCCCGACAGCTTCATCGGCCGGCATCCCTTCCCCGGCCCGGGCCTCGCCATCCGCTGCCCCGGCGAGATCACCCGCGAAAAGCTGGAAATCCTGCGCAAGGCAGATGCCGTCTACATCGACCAAATTCGCAGGCATGGCCTTTACGATGAAATCTGGCAGGCCTTCGTTGCGATCCTGCCCGTCCGCACTGTCGGCGTCATGGGCGATGGCCGCACCTACGATTACGCCTGCGCCCTTCGCGCGGTCACCAGCGTGGATGGCATGACGGCTGATTACTACCCTTTCAGCCATGAATTCCTCGGTGAAACCGCGACCCGCATCATCAACGAGGTCAAAGGCATCAACCGCGTCACCTATGACGTGACCTCCAAACCCCCGGGAACCATCGAGTGGGAGTAATCCCACGGTTTCGGTCCCGCAGGATCTGATCTCATACCAAAGGCGCTGAGGGTTCCTCGGCGCCTTTTTGGTGTCGCTGGGCAGCGGCAACGGCACCATAAGACAGGATTTAAGGTATTCCGCACCTTCAGACTGATATAGCCTGAGGCAGAACTGTCCGGATCAATTGCACCCAATGAAGCTCGCCGTCATTTATCACTACTATGAAAAAGACGAGATCTACAAAGATAACCTTGTCTTCTTTCTGAGCGCAGCCCTTCATGAAGATGTTCACTATTTCATATATATTTCAGGCACATGCAGCGCAAACCTCCCCAAGCGCCCGAACCTGCATTATAAAAAGATCGAAAACAAGAACAACGATTTTGGCGGTGTTGTCGCGTTCTTCAATGATCCACGCTCGAAGGGCTACGACGCCTATATCTTCGTTAACAGCAGCATGCGCGGCCCCTTCCTGCCGACCTACCATCAGGATCGGTGGTACGCGCCCTATACCGCGCGCTTGACGGATAAAGTCGCCCTCGTCGGCAGTTCAATCAATCACCTGCCCTCTGACGCGCCACATTCAGCACTTTTCGCGCAGGACTACGGCATCACACCACCGTTTACCCATGTGCAAACCACTGCCTATGCGTTGTCTGGTAAGGGCGCCCGTTACCTTTACGATAAAGGTTTCTTCAGCGAGCCGCAGCACCTCGGAAAGCACGACGTTGTTTCCCGATATGAAATTCTTCTGTCGCAACTCCTCCTGCAAGGAGGCTTTGAAATCGCTGCGCTCTTGCCAACCTATACGCGCTTCTCCGGCACAAACGCAGAGCCGCCATATCTGGGGACATTAGAGGACGGCGATCCGCTCTTTGCCAATGCCTTCTACGGCCGCACCCTTTCCCCGCTGGAATCGCTCTTCGTAAAAACGAACCGCAACATGATTGCCGAACGGGAGCTTGCGTCATACACTTTCACAGCGCTCGCAAGCAAAGAGCCAGAGAGCCTCACACCCGATGGCGCGAAGCTCCGCGACCTGTCCCACCGTAAAGCCATCGCCAAGCCACCAAACCCGATCATTTCGGCAATACGACAGGAGCTTGCGACACTTCGCAAGCGGGCGCGCAAACTTCGCAAGCGCCTCCGTCTGGCGAAATAGCCTTTCTTTCCTCTCCGCCCCGTCCCGCAATTTTCACTGGAACAACGCGCCACCTGCGGCTAGGCATCGTGCATGATCTATGCTTCCGCCGACGAATGGCGCGCCGCGCCGCAGAAACGTGTCCTCCTGTTCGCAATGTCCGGACTGGGCAAAACCCATGTTTCCAACCTGCTTCGCGCCAGCGGTGCGTGGTTCCACTACTCAATTGATTACCGCATAGGCACCCGCTACATGGGCGAGCTGATCGCCGATAACGCCAAGAAACAGGCGATGCAGGTTCCGTTCCTGCGCGACCTCCTGTTGTCAGACTCGATCTATATCGGCACCAATATCACGTTTAACAATCTTGCCCCCGTCTCCGCCTATCTCGGCAAACCGGGCGATCCCGCGCTGGGCGGCCTGCCAATGGATGAATACCGCCGCCGGCAGGACCAGTTCCGCCGCGCCGAGCTTGCCGCACTCATGGATACCGGCCATTTCATCCGCCGTTCGCAAGATCTCTATAACTATCCACATTTTGTCTGCGATACGGGCGGCTCAATCTGCGAATGGGTTGATCCCGACGATACCAACAACCCGATCATGGAGGCCCTCGCCGCCGAAACCTTGATGATTTGGATCAAAGGCAGCGAAGAACATACTCAGGAACTGATCCGCCGCTTCGACCGCGCGCCGAAGCCGATGGCCTACCAGCCCCAATTCCTTGCCGAAAGCTGGGCCGCCTATCTGGCCGAACACGACTGCTCCGAAGACGAGGTCAATCCTGACAGCTTCATCCGCTGGACTTATGCCAAGGCCCTCGCGCATCGCCAGCCCCGCTACGAGAAGATGGCCGCGCGTTGGGGGATCACGGTAACGGCAGAGGAAATCGCCGCCGTTGCCAGCGCCGCCGATTTCGAGGAACTGGTGGCCCGCACCCTTGAGGCCCACGGCCAATAGCCCTATCTGTTTGCCTCGAACAGAGGATACCCCATGCCGATCAAACTGCCCGAAAATCTGCCTGCCTATGACGTTCTCTCCAAAGAGGGCGTTATGGTCATGTCCGATGATCGGGCCGCGCGGCAGGACATTCGCCCGCTGCGCATCGGCCTCCTCAACTTGATGCCCAAGAAAATCCAGACGGAGAACCAGTTCGCCCGTCTGATCGGCGCGACGCCGCTACAGGTCGAGCTGTCGCTGATCCGCATGACCGAGCACCAGACCAAGAACACCGCCGCCGCGCATATGGAGGAGTTTTACCGCCCATTTGCCGATGTCGCGGCCTCCGGCGAGAAGTTCGACGGTCTCGTCATCACCGGCGCCCCGATTGAGCACCTCCCCTTTGAGGAGGTCACATATTGGGACGAGCTGCGCGACGTCATGGACTGGACCCAAAGCCACGTCCAATCCACCTTCGGCGTCTGCTGGGGCGGCATGGCGATGATCTACCATTTCCATGGCGTGCAGAAACATATGCTCGATCACAAGGCATTCGGCTGTATCCGCCACCGCAACTGCGCTCCTGCCTCGCCGTTTCTGCGGGGGTTCTCGGATGATATGGTCATTCCTGTCAGCCGCTGGACAGAGATGCGCCGCACGGAGATCGAAGCCGCAGGCGGGCTCGACATCCTCATCGACAGTTCTGAAACCGGCCCCTGCCTTGTACAGGATCCCGCACACCGCGCGATCTACATCTTCAATCATTTCGAATATGACAGTGGCACGCTGAAGGAAGAATATGATCGCGACGTTGCCGCCGGCACGCCGATCAATGTGCCCGTCAACTACTACCCGGATGACGACCCATCGCAGCCCCCGCAGAACCGCTGGCGTAGCCACGCGCACCTGCTCTATGGCAACTGGGTGAACGAAATTTACCAGTCCACCCCTTATGATATCAATGAAATTGGCCGGTAACACACTGATAATCCTGCTGGTTCTTCTCGCCACGGCCATTTTGGCGGTTCTCGGCTTCGCCCGTTATCATAGTGCCACCATAACTCGCGACACCCCCCCAATTGGCCGGATGATCGAGGTCGATGGCCGCACCGTCCACGCCATCATCAAGGGCAGCGGCCCTGATCTCGTGCTCATCCACGGCGCCAACGGCAACGCCCGCGATATGGATCTCGCTTTGGGCGACCGCCTCGCCACCCGCTACCGCGTCATCATGTTCGACCGCCCCGGCCTCGGCTACACCGACCAAGTATCCCCTGCCTACGCCCGCGCTTTCGCCACCGCCGTAGAAACGCCTCTGGAACAGGCCCGCCTCCTGCAAACCGCTGCCGCACAACTCGGCGCAGAGCGCCCCATTGTCCTCGGCCACTCCTATGGCGCTGCTGTTGCCCTCGCATGGGCCATCGATCGGCCCGAGACACTTTCTGCCCTCGTCGATATTTCCGGCGTCTCAAACCCCTGGCCCGGATCACTTGGTCCGCTCTATCAGATCGTCGGCTCGTCAGTGGGCGGCGGCCTTATCGCGCCGCTGATCGCCGCCTTCGTCCCGACCTCCTATGTCGAAAGCACCATCGGCGCGATCTTTGATCCTAATTCGGTACCCCAGAATTACGGCCATGACGTCGGCGCAGCGCTCGCCCTCCGCACCGATGCGATTCGCGCAAATGCACGCCAAGTCAATTGGTTACGGCCCGAAGTTGTCAAAATGGTTGAACACTACCCCGCACTCGATCTGCCCGTAGAGATCGTGCACGGAGATGCAGATACAATCGTTCCTCTCACCATCCATTCCCGCCCCTTGGCCCAACAGATCCCCAATGCCCACCTCACCGTCCTCAGTGAGGTCGGCCATATGCCGCATCACGCCGCACCCGATGAGGTGATTGCGGCAATCGACCGCGCAGCCGCCCGCGCGGATTTGCCATAACCGCTTTCCGACCCCATATAAAACGTATTAACATTCACCAGCAAAGCGAGCGGAGCGGTCCCCAATGGCCAAACAGGGCTATCATCACGGCAATCTACGCGAGGCCTTGATTGCGGGCTGTCTGCGCCTGATCGAAGAGAAAGGCCCAACCGGCTTCTCTCTCTCCGAGGCCGCGCGCGAGGCAGGCGTTACCCCTGCCGCCGTCTACCGCCACTTCGAGGGCCGTGACGACATCATCGCAGCGGCCGCACTTCAAGGCTACGAGATTTTCGGCGGCCTGATGTCCCGCGCCTACGGCGATGGCACACCCTCCGCGCTCGCCGCGTTCGAGGCCACAGGCCGCGCCTATCTCGCCTTCGCTCGCAAATATCCCGGTCATTACGTCGCGATGTTCGAAAGCGGCATTTCGATCCAGCGCACACCAGAGCTATACGCCGCCGCGACACAGGCAATGGGCGTTCTGGAAACAGCCGCTGAACAACTCTCCCTCCAGATCCCGCCAGAGAAGCGCCCGCCGCCACAAATGTTCTCCGCCCATATCTGGGCCATGAGCCACGGCGTGGTCGAGCTCTTCGCCCGCGGCAACCCCGGCACCAAATCGCCCTTCCCGCCAGAAGATCTCCTAGAATCCGGCATCGGCGTCTATCTCAGAGGCTTAGGCCTCCTCCCGCCGGATCAGTAGGCACAAAAAAGGGCGCCCGAAGGCGCCCTTTCCATAATTCCACTGTCTCGCGAATTAACGCTTTGAGAACTGGAAGCTCCGGCGTGCTTTGCGCTTACCGTACTTCTTACGCTCAACGACGCGGCTGTCGCGGGTCAGGAAGCCAGCGGCTTTCAGAGCGTTGCGCAGCGAGGGATCGTAAAGCTGGAGCGCCTTGGAGATGCCGTGCTTGACCGCACCAGCCTGACCGGAAAGACCACCGCCTTTAACGGTTGCCATCACGTCAAACTGACCGTCGACACCAGCAACCTGAAACGGCTGGCGCAGGATCATCTGCAAAACCGGACGCGCAAAGTAAACGCCTTGGTCCTTGCCATTCACGGTAACTTTGCCAGAACCCGGCTTGATCCAGACACGGGCTACAGCGTCTTTACGCTTGCCAGTGGCGTAGGAACGGCCCAGCTCGTCACGGACCGGCTCGCGGGGCGCAGCGACTTCGACGACAGCTTCTTCGCCAGTGGCGACAGTGCCCAGCTCTTCGAGGGAGTTGATCTGATCAGCCATGATTATGCGCTCCGCGTGTTCTTTTTGTTCATCGACTTAACGTCGAGAACTTCGGGCTTCTGTGCCTCCATGCCGTGCTCGGCACCGGCAAAGACGCGCAGGTTGGTCATCTGCTTGCGGCTCAGGCGGTTGCCCGGCAGCATGCGCTTGACGGCCTGCATGACGACGCGCTCAGGATGCGCCCCTTCAAGGATCTGGCCGGTGGTGCGGGATTTGATGCCGCCCGGGTGGCCAGTGTGCCAGTAGTTCGGCTTCTCGCGCTTCTTGCCGGTCAGTTGGATTTTGTCGGCGTTGATCACGATGACGTTGTCACCCATGTCCATATGGGGGGTGAAAGACGGCTTGTGCTTGCCACGCAGCCGCATGGCAACGATCGAGGCAAGACGGCCCAGAACAACGCCTTCAGCGTCGATCAGGATCCATTTTTTCTCGATGTCTGCCGGAGTAGCAGAAAAGGTTTTCATGGTTCACCAATGTTTATCTATGGGCGGCGCACCGCCGGTCTTGGGATGGGCGGGTTATACGGGAGTTCCAAGCGCAGTCAAGCGCATGTTTACTGAAATAATATAGTAAAAACAATATCTTGCAAAATAGGTATTATTTTACCCCATATCTTTCGGGATCGAATAGGTCATATTCGCCCGCGCAACCGGCTCCACCTGCCCCTCGCTGTAGAGGAGGGCGTCACATACCGCCAGCGCACGGCCCAGCTTCAGCACCCGCACCTCGCAGAGCATATCCTTGCCCGCCGCTGGTTTACGCATGAAATCGAGGCTCGCATTGGTCGTCACCGCCAGCGCCTTCGGGCCAATCATCGCGAGGATCGCAAGGTAGACCCCGACGTCAGCCAGCGCAAACATCGCCGGACCTGAAACGGTCCCACCGGGCCGCAAATGCGCCTCGGTCACTTTCAGCCGCATGGTCAGCCGTCCGTCGGCCACTTCTTCCACAACGAAGCCATCCTTGGCCTGCGGGAAGTCGCTCTCGAGAAACGCCATCAAAGCGGCCTTATCCATCGCCAATGCCATTGCCTGCTCCGCTACAGATCGTAAAGCGCGCCAAACTTAGCGCGTAGATAGGCCACCAGCGGCGCCTCGCTCGGCTCCGCACCCGTTGCCCGCGCTATCACATCGCGCGGCAGGTAGCGCTTGCCATAGCGTTGCAAGTTTTCGCGCAGCCAGTCAGTCGCGGGCGACATATCCCCCTGCGCCACCGATGCATCGAGATCCGGCACCGCCGTGCGCAACGCTTCATTAAGGCAGCCCGCATAGACATTGCCCAGCGTATAGGTCGGGAAATAGCCAAACAGCCCCACCGACCAATGCACATCCTGCAACACCCCGTTTGAGGGCTTGTCCACCGCGTAGCCGAAATCCGCCTCAAAGCGATCATTCCAAGCCGCCTCCAAATCACCCACCGCCAAATCACCCGCCACCAGCGCCCGCTCCAGATCGTAGCGCAGCAACACATGCATGTTATACTGCACCTCATCGGCCTCGGTACGGATATACCCGCGCTGCACACGGTTCACCGCCTTGTAGAAGCCTTCGGCATCCGGCAGCGCATCAGCACCAAACCGCGCCACCATCTTCCCGTGCAGCCAGCCGGTAAACGCCGCCGAGCGGCCAATCTGGTTTTCATACAGGCGGCTCTGGCTCTCATGCACCCCCATCGAGGCACCCTGCCCCAGCGGCGTCAGCCCGTATTCTGCATCCACCGCTTGTTCATAGCAGGCATGGCCCGTTTCATGGATCGTCGAATAAAGGCAATTGAACGGGTCCGCCGGATCGGTGCGCATGGTGATCCGCACATCCTGCCCCGAGCCACTGCAAAACGGATGCACCGCCTTATCGATCCGCCCGCGCGCCATGTCATAGCCAAAGGCCACAGCGACTTCCTCCGCGAGCGCCACCTGCACATCGGGGTCAAATGCGCCCGTCAGCGCCGCTGGCTCCGGTTTTTCAAGAATTTCCCCCCGCAGCGCGACCAGCTCCGGCCGCAATGCAGCAAACATCGCGTCCAGCGTTTCGGCCTTCGCACCCGGCTCGTAATCGTCCAACAGCGCGTCGTAATGCGATTGTCCGTCCACGGCCAAAGCCGCAGCCGTTTCACGGCTCAGCCGAACCACCTCGTCCAGCACCGGCAGAAAGGCCGCAACATCCTCATTGCCCCGCGCCTCTGCCCAGATCCCCTGCGCCCGCGACGTAACCCGCGCCATCTCCTGCGCCAGCGCAGCGGGCACACGGCAACTGCGGGCATAGCTGTGGCGGATCTCCCGCAGCATCGCCTCTTGCGTCTCGTCGGCAGCCTCCGCCGCCTCAAGCCAGTCACCGACGCGCGGATCGGTGCGCCGCGCATGCAGCACCCCCTCCATCGCGGCCATTTCCTCTGCCCGCTGGTCTGCGGCACCGCGCGGCATCATCGTTTCCTGATCCCAGCCAAGCCGCCCTGCGACCTGCGCCAGCGCCTCGGTTTCACGCTGATGCGCCATCAGTTCGGCATAGGCTACATTGCTCATGCGGCGCTTCCCCGAATGGATTGCGCCAGCGGATAGCGCGCCAGATACCGCGCCCGCAGGATCACCACCCACAGCACCACCGCGCCAATCTGATGCACGATCGCGATGTGAACGGGAGCGGAATAGAGCACCGTCATGATGCCGATCACCATCTGCAGGAACATCACCCCCAGCACCACGTTAAACGCAAAGCGCGTCTGCGTATTGGGCGAGCGGCGCGAGCGCAGCCAAACCACGATCGCAAAGATAAACAGGAGATAGCCCGACATCCGGTGGATGAACTGCACCAGCCCCGCATCCTCAAAGAAATTGCGCCAGATCGGCGTGATCATGAACGGATCAGGCGGTAAGAACCCATCGCCCATCAACGGCCATGTGGGGAAGGCACGGCCCGCATCAATCCCTGCCACCAAAGCACCCAGCAGGATTTGCAGAAAGGCGAAATGCATCAGCCCCGTTCCCATGCCAAAGAGCTTCGGTTCTGCCGCTCGCCGCGCCTGCATCAAGTCCGCCTCGCTCCGCCCAAGCAGGAACATGTACCACGCGAGGAAGCCAAAGATCACAAACGCCAGCCCCAAATGCGTTGCCAGCCGGTAGGAGGCCACATCAAGCATCCCCTCGCGCAACCCACTGGAAACCATCCACCAGCCAATAGCGCCTTGCAATCCGCCCAAGCCACCCAGCAACAAAAGGCGCGGCGTCCAGCCAGCCGGAATGCGCTTCGTCGCCCAGAAAAACAGGAAACCAGCGCCCCAAACCAGCCCGATCACACGGCCCAACTGGCGATGGCCCCATTCCCACCAGTAAATGAATTGGAACTCCGAGAGGCTCATCCCCTTATTCTGAAGCTGGTATTCAGGGATCTGCCGGTATTTGTCGAACTCGACCTGCCATGCTGCCTCGCTCAGCGGCGGCAACGCGCCCGTCACTGGCGCCCATTCGGTGATCGACAGGCCAGAATCGGTCAGCCGCGTCATGCCGCCCACAGCGATCATCACCGCCACAAGTGCGAAAATGCCCATCAGCCAGAGCCGGATCGCTCCGCGCGCGCCACGCGGCGCACGGTCAATACCACCCGGCGCGGCTTGCGCTTTTGGTTGGTCACCAACATCCTCAAACAGCTTGCGCGGTGTCTGGGCCATCAAACCTGCTCCTAAACTATGTTTGTCGGGAACCTATGTCGCTCCCCCTGTCGCGGCAAGCGTCAGTCGCGCCCCTTCCAGCGGACCATCTGACGCATCACCCCATGCAGCATCTGCACATCGGCGCGGGTCAGCGGCATCCGGCTCCACAGGTTGCGCAGATTTTGCTTCATTCCGGCGGCTTTTGTTTCAGGGAAGAAAAAGCCCGCCGCCTCAAGCGTGCCTTCGTAATGTTCGGCCAGTTTCTCGATCTCGATCTGCTCGGCCCATTCGCTCGCCATATCGACCCGCTCATGCGTAATCTCGGCGCTCGCCCGCCGCCACTCATAGGCCGTCAGCAGCACACATTGCGCAAGGTTGAGCGAGGCAAACTCAGGGTTCACCGGCACCGAGATAATCGCATTGGCCCGCGCGATGTCGTCGTTTTCCATGCCTGCGCGCTCCGGCCCAAACATCACCGCGACCTTCTCACCCCGTCCGATCCGCGCGGCGGCATCGCGCATCGCGGCTTCTGGGCTCATTACCGGCTTGGTCAGCCCGCGCGGCCGCGCGGTCGTTGCATAAACGTAATGGCACTCCGCCACCGCATCCGCCGTTGTTTCGAACAGCTGCGCCTCGTCCAAGAGCCGCCCCGCACCGCTCGCCATCGCCACCGCCTTCGGGTTCGGCCAACCGTCACGCGGGCTGGTGATCCGCATCCGGTCCAACCCGAAATTCCACATCCCCCGCGCGGCGGCACCGATATTCTCACCCATTTGCGGGCGGATCAAAACAAAAGCTGGCTGCGGCTGTCCGGTTGGCATCTTTTTCCTCACATGAAACCGGCCGCGTGATACGCTGCACAAGCACCACAGGCAAGGAGCAACAGATATGGCCTATGATCCCGGTCTGGCGGAACTGATGCGCGAAGATCTCGCAGATGTCGCCGGCATTTCCGAGAAGAAGATGTTCGGCGGTATCGCTTTCATGCTCGACGGCCACATGGTCTGTGGGGTGCATCAGGGCGGCGGCATGTTCCGCATCGGCAAGGAGGCTGAGGCCGATGCCCTCGCCATCGAGGGGGCAGGCCCGATGATGTTTACCGGCAGGCGCATGGGCGGCTTTATCGATGTCAGCGATGACGCGCTGGTCGATGACGACCGCCGCGCCGCATGGTTGACCATGGCGCTCGCCTATGCTCGCAGCCTACCGCCGAAGGCATAGCCAAGCCCGAAATTCCCCGCTATACGCCGCCTCAAACGGCCCAAAGGAAAGACGAGATCATGCCGCAGGACAGTGTCGAAAAACCGCAGATTTATCTGGTTTCTCCGCCCGAACTGGAGCTGTCGCATTTCCTTCCCGATCTGTCCGCCTGCCTCGATTCGACCGAGATCGCTTGCGTGCGCCTCGGCCTTGCCACCCGCGACGAGGACCGCATCGCCAAAGCCGCCGACGCGATCCGCGAAGTGACCCATGCCCGCGATGTCGCACTGGTGATCGAAAACCATGTGCAGCTCGTCGAGCGCCTCGGCCTTGACGGTGTGCACCTCACCGATGGCTCGCGCTCGGTTGGCAAAACTCGCAAAACGCTCGGTCAGGATGCTATTGTCGGTGCCTTCTGCGGCAACTCCCGGCATGACGGCATGACAGCAGGCGAATTGGGCGCCGATTACATCAGCTTCGGCCCCATCGCCGCCACCGCCCTCGGCACGGGCGAAGTGGCAGAAAAAGAACTGTTCGACTGGTGGTCGATGATGATCGAAGTGCCCTGCGTCGCCGAAGGCCCGCTGACCGAAGCGCTGATCGCCGAATTCACTCCGGTGACGGATTTCTTTGGCTTGGGCGAAGGCATCTGGGATCAGGACAACCCCGCCGCTGCCCTCTCCCGCCTTGTCGCGGCGATGGGCTAGGCCGGAACCGCAGGAACGTCCACAGCAACAACAGCGGCGCTGGCCTTCATTTCAGCGTATCGCGCTGCTATCGCCGCTTGTAGCCGGTCGGCAAACGCGCGCGCATCCTCCTCGGTCAGTCCCTCAGGGGCGATCGGCGCACCAAAATGCACACGCACTTGCCCCGCCCGCGCGCGCAAGCTGCCCAGCGGCATGATCTGATGTCCACCATAAAACGTCACGGGAATCACCGGCACCTGTGCGCGAATGGCCAACAGGCTCGCCCCGACCTTGAACCGACCAACCCCGTCAATCCCCGCAATCCTTCCCTCGCCACCCCATGCCTGCCGCTCACCAGCGCGCACCCGCGCAACGACCTCCGCCAGCAGCCGCTCTGTTCCAGCCCGATTGCCGCGCGGCACCATTTCGATCGCCGCCTTCCGCGCCATTCTGCGGCCAAACGGGATATAGGCATAAAGGTCCGCCGCTGCCGCGCGGTCGATATGGGGCCACATCACATCGCAAAACGCGGCGACATCCACGAACGAACTTTCATTGTAACACAGCACATAGCCGCCATTCCCCTGCGGAAGATCGCCTTCAACGACAACTTCCGCCCCGCATAGCTTCAGAAACCGGCCAAAATGTGCGGCAATGGCCGCGCAGGCCGCATCCCTGTCCATCCGTCCGAAGGCGACCCGCGCCGATACGATGGGCAAGCCCAACAAAAACACCGCAGACGCGATCCCGCCGCGTACGATGCTGCCTTTTTGGTGTTCGATGCCTGTCATCGGCTGAGCTTACGGCCCGCCGCGCGTTCCGCATAGCGAATTCGCAACCGCGCCTCTACTCGGCTTCCAAAAGCCCCGCTTCCTCAAAGCCGCGCCGCACCTCGGCTTCGAGATGCCGCGCCAAAACCTTCCGGTCCTTGAAGTCAGCCACCCGCACAGGCGCATGATAACGGATCGTGACCGATCCATGCTTTGGTGCGCTCAATGTCTCCAGCAAATGGCGGCCAAAGCTCATATCGCCCCACCAGCCATATTGCCGCGCATCCGCCCCCACAGCCGCACGATAAATCACCGAAACAGGCTGTATGCTCAGCGTGTCGCGTAGATCATCATCGAAAAATGCCGCGAAAAGGGTCGGCTTGAACGGCAGCACCCGCCGCCCGTCCGTCGATGTCCCTTCAGGAAAGAACAACAGCTTATGCCCCAGTTTCAGCCGCTTGCGGAACACATCCACATGCTCATGCGCCTCCTTCGGGTTCCGGCGGATGAAGACTGTCCCCGTTGCCCGCGCCAGCCAGCCGATCCCCGGCCAGCTCGCCACTTCGGCCTTGGATACGAAGTAAATCCGCTTGCGGGCATTCAGCGCGAAAATATCCAGCCAACTCGAATGGTTCGCCACGATCGCCCCCGGCCCGCGCATGATATCGCCCTCAATCCGGTGTCGAATGCCCATGATACGAAAGGCCGAAGTACAGACGAACTGCGTGATAAACGGCGTCACAGGGCGCCGCGCCCCATAGAGCGGTTGCTCAATCAAACGCACCAGCAGCAGGATCAGCAAGCAGCCGAAGGTCACAATCCCCAGCGGTATGCCTTTCAGCACCGCCCGAAGCCATCCCATCGGCCCCACTTTAACCGGATCAGGCACCTCCGCCTTGTCCCAAGTGACGCTCATCCTCTCTGCTCCCGTGTGTAGATCGCCTTCTGCGCCGCGTTCATCCGCGCGGTATCTAGGATGAGGCACACATCTGTCGTGTTGAACTCGGCATCAACAAACGCGCCCTCGCCGACGAAGCCGCCCAGCTTTAGGTAGGCTTTTATCAACGCAGGCGTCTCCAGCATCGCCTTGCGCGGTTCCAGTTGTGCACCAGGCACCAAGTCCATCGCCATATAGACCTCATCGCGCGCCCGCACCCGCAGGTCCGCTGGCGCCAGATGCCGCTGGTGCAACAGCGTCAAAGCCTGCGCATGAGCCATTATGTCCGCCCCGCGAAAGCTCGCCACCCCAAACAAAATATCAATTTCCTGTTCGGTCACATAAGCTGCAAGCGCGGACCACAGGTGATACATCGCCAATCCACCCCGATGCGCTGGGTCAAGGCAGGACCGCCCCAATTCCAACAGCTTACGGCCGCCGGCAATGAGCGGCGACAGATCGTATTCCGACCCTGAATAGAACCCCCCCGCCTCGGCCGCGCGTTCACCACGCAGCAAACGGTAGGCACCCACAACATGATCACCAGTAGGCCTTGTCGGATCGATCAGCAGCAAATGGTCGAAGAACGGATCAAGCGCATCCGCTTCAAGCCGCGCGTCATGATCGACAAGTGGCCCCGTTCCGCCCAGTTCCTCAACGAAAACCCGATAGCGCAGCCGTTGCGCCGCGCGTAGATCCGCCTCATCACGGGCGAAACGAACGACATATGTGCTGGTATGCGCGGTCATAATAATCGGGTTTTCCTTCTGAACAGCGCTATAGGCGGCTGCATTGCGGCGTTCAAGCCCTGCTGCCGCATGCTTTCGTTGACAGAATATTCACAATATCTACTTTAGGTTGAACCGGCATCCATCACCGGCAGGAGGAGCACGCGAGATCCCTCAATCACAACTTTCCCCTCCTCCCTGAAATTCACCGTAATCCGGCCGCCGATATTGGATTGCACCTGTCCTACCCCCCAATCTGGGCGGTCCGGATGGCGCACCAGCATCCCCGGCTCAAGGATCGCATTCAATTCATTCATTTTTTACCTCAGATTGCTTATGTCAGATTACCAAACACTTCCCGCACTTATTGCCTCGCGCATTTGCCACGATCTTATCAGCCCCATCGGCGCCGTCGATAACGGGTTGGAACTGATCGCCATGACAATGCGCCTCTCAGGACCAGAGATGGGGCTTATCCGGCAATCGACAAATGCCGCTTTGACGCGGATCGAGCTTTTTCGCCTCGCTTTCGGCGCTGGCGGCGCGGCCCCATGCCCCATGGGGCGCCTGAACAATACCCTTGCCGCCCACCTTGCAGAACGCCGCATAAATCTAACGCTTGAGATCGAGGCAGCCACAATGGACGCGGCAAAAAAGATCAGCCTCGCCCTGCTTTGTGCCGAAACATGCCTGCCACGCGGCGGCACGGTCACGGTCAGCGCAAGTGCCACTCACGGGCAGTTCCATCTGCAAGCCGACGGCCCCCTGCGCAGCGATATTGACGCGCTTTGGCACCATGTCCTGTCACCAGAAAGCGCAGATCCCCCGCCACGCGCCGCGGATGTGCATTTCCTGCTACTCGGCCTCAGCTTGGCGGCAGCAGGCATCACCCCCACCCTGACCATGCAGGACGGAGGTATCCAGCTCACCTTCTAAGGTTTACGGGCGGCAGGTGCCGTCGCCGGTGACAAGATACTTGAAGCTCGTCAGCTGTTCCGCACCAACCGGCCCCCGCGCATGCATCTTGCCAGTGGCAATACCGATCTCAGCGCCCATGCCAAACTCACCACCATCAGCGAACTGGGTCGAGGCATTGCGCATCAGGATCGCGCTATCAATCCGCTCGAAGAACCGCGCCGCCGTGGCGTCATTCTCCGTCAGGATCGCCTCAGTATGGTTCGAGCCATAACGCCGGATATGCGCAATCGCCCCGTCCACACCATCGACGATCTTCGCCGCGATGATCTTGTCGAGGAACTCCTTGCCGAAATCATCGTCAGTGGCGGCAACAACGCCAACGATCTCCGCCAACGCGCCATCGCCCCGCACCTCAACACCGGCATCGAGCAGGTCTTGCACCAACACCGCGCCATGCTTGTCGTAGAAGTCCTGATCAATCAGCAGGCATTCCGCAGCACCGCAAATCCCCGTCCGGCGGGTCTTGGCATTCAGCACCACGCGCCGCGCTTTCTCCAAATCGGCATCGCCATCCGCGTAAACATGGCAAATCCCTTCCAGATGCGCGAAAACAGGCACCCGCGCCTCCCGCTGCACGAGGCCAACAAGCCCTTTACCGCCACGCGGCACGATCACGTCAATATGCTCCACCGCGCGCAGCATCTCCGCCACCGCCGCACGGTCCCGCGTCGGCACCAGCTGAATCGCCGCTTCCGGCAGGCCGGCAGATTTCAGCCCTTGCACAAGGCAGGCATGGATCGCACCGGAGGAATGGAAGCTCTCCGATCCCCCGCGCAAAATCACCGCGTTACCTGATTTCAGGCAAAGCGCGCCCGCATCGGCGGTGACATTCGGGCGGCTCTCGTAGATCACGCCGACCACGCCCAAAGGCGTCCGCACCCGCTGAATATGCAGACCCGAGGCCATATCCCATTCGGTGATCGTCTCGCCCACGGGATCTCGCTGCTCGGCAACCGTACGCAACCCGTCCACGATGCCGCGAATGCGGTCCTCATCCAGCATCAAGCGGTCCATCATCGCGGGGCTCAGCCCCTTTTCCCGCCCATAGTCCAGATCAAGCGTATTCGCCTCGATGATCTGCGCCCGCGCCTTCCAAACAGCCTCCGCCGCCCCGATCAGCGCCGCGTGCTTGCGCTCGGCACTGGCAAAGGCCAGCTCTGCCGCCGCCTCCCGCGCCTTCGCGCCAATTTCCTGCATCATCGCTGCAATATCTGTGTCGCTCATTCTGCCTCTCCCCGTCTTCTACAGCACCATATCGTCCCGATGGACAAGCGCCGCGCGCCCCTTATACCCAAGGAGATCTTCAATCTCCGCGCTTTGGCGGCCCTTGATCTGGCGCGCCTCCTCAGCCGTGTACCGGCTCAATCCCAGCCCCAAACGCGCTCCAGCCGCGCTCACGATCTCCACCGGATCACCCCGCCCAAAACTGCCCTGCACCTCGGCCACACCCGCGGGCAAAAGGCTCTTGCCGCCCATCAAGGCCCGCTCCGCGCCATTATCCACGACCAGCTTGCCCTTTGGCTTCATCGCTGCGATCCACCGCTTCCGCGCCGCTTGCGGGTCGCTATGCGCGGCAAACCACGTCGCTGCGGCGCCTTCTTCCAGCGCCCGCAGGGGGTGCATCACCGCGCCCAAGGTAATCGCCATCGCGCAGCCTGCCTCGGTCGCGATCCGCGCCGCCATCAGCTTGGTGATCATCCCACCTTTGGAGAGGCCAGAAACACCATCCCCCGCCATCGCCTCGATCTCGGGCGTGATCTTCTCGATAAAATCAAAGCGCCGCGCCGCAGGGTTCACATTCGGATTGCCGGAATAGAACCCGTCCACATCCGACAACAGCACCAGCTGATCCGCACCCACCGTCACCGCCACCTGCGCCGCCAAGCGGTCATTATCACCATAGCGGATTTCATCGGTGGCAATCGTGTCGTTTTCGTTGACGATCGGCGTCACGCCTAAGGCCAGCAATGTTTCCATCGTCGCGCGGCTGTTGAGGTAGCGCCGCCGATTGGCGGAATCCTCCAATGTCACAAGTACCTGACCTGTCTTGATCCCATGCGGTGAAAGCGCTTCCTCATAGGCTCGCGCCAGCCGGATTTGCCCGACCGATGCCGCCGCTTGCGATTGTTCCAGCGCCAATTCGCCCATTGGCAGGCCCAGAATGCCCCGCCCCAGCGCAATCGAGCCAGAGGAGACGAGCACCACATCCGTGCCCCGCGCCCGCAACCGCGCTACATCCTCGGCAAGCGAGGTCAACCAGTCCGATTTCAGCGCCCCGCTCGCGCGGTCCACCAACAGCGCCGAGCCGATCTTGACGACAAGCCGCCGCGCGGCGCTTAGGGATGCCAAGGCTCTTCCTCCTCAGGCCCTGCTTCCGCAAGGCGCTGCTCTTTCACATGCGCCCTCAGCGTCCGCAGCACGTCTTGCAATCCCTCACCCGACGCCCCCGACAGCATCAGCACCGTCTCGCCGGTCGCTGCTTCCAGCTCCTCGCGGATAAACGCGCGCTCTTCGTCGTCCAGCGCGTCGATCTTGTTGAGCGCGGTGATCCGCGGCTTTTCCGACAGATGCCCGCCATAGGCCTCGATCTCGTCGATCACCGTCTGCCAATCGCCCGCTGGATCGCCCGATGTGCCATCCACCAGATGCAACAGCGCCGCGCAGCGCTCGACGTGTCCAAGGAACAAATCACCCAAGCCCCGCCCCTCGGACGCACCTGCGATCAGCCCCGGAATGTCAGCCACCACGAATTCCGCACCGTCAACGCCCACCACGCCCAGATTGGGCACCAGTGTGGTGAACGGATAATCAGCGATCTTCGGCCGCGCGTTCGATGTCGCGGCAAGGAAAGTGGATTTCCCCGCATTCGGCAGGCCCAACAAGCCCACATCCGCAATCAGTTTCAGCCGCAGCCATATCGTCCGCTCGATCCCTTCCTGCCCCGGATTGGCGCGGCGCGGCGCTTGGTTGGTGGCGGATTTAAAATGCAAGTTGCCCCAGCCGCCGTTGCCGCCCTTGGCAAGCACGACCCGCTGGCCCACTTCGGTCATATCCGCGATCAGCGTTTCTTCATCCTCATCAAGGATTTCCGTGCCCACTGGCACGCGCATCACGATGTCATCGCCGTCGGCACCCGTCCGGCCCTTGCCCATGCCATGCTGGCCGCTCTTGGCAAAGAAATGCTGCTGATACCGGAAATCAATAAGCGTGTTCAGCCCTTCAACGGCCTCCACGATCACATCGCCGCCACAGCCGCCATCGCCACCATCCGGCCCGCCATATTCAATAAACTTTTCCCGCCGAAACGAGACACAGCCCGCCCCACCACCGCCGGAACGGATGTAAACTTTTGCGAGGTCGAGGAATTTCATAGCATTGGCTTTCTGTCTGTTGCGCAGGCGATACTCTATGCCGCGCGGTTCTTCAAGCTTTCGTAGCGAACCCGTGTCAGCGCAAAGTTGCGCGCCAGAACCCGTTCGCCCCGCGCCGCGCACTCCTCCACGCTGTCAGGGCGGTTCTCAAAGCCCAGCTTTTGCAGCACCCGCACCGAGGCCGGATTATCGACCCAAGCCGCCGCTGTGATTTCTTCCCAGTCATAACGGTCAAACGCCCGCGCGATCACCGCTTGCGCCATCTCCGTGGCATAGCCCTTCCCCCACGCCTCGCGATGCAGGAAGTAGCCCATCTCGCCAGCAATCACGCCCATGCCGCCGATGACCCGATCCCCGCGCCAAATCGCCCCAACGAAGCCCGTCTCCTCCGCAATGATGCCGCAGCGGCTTTCGGTAAACGCACGATCAGCGGGCCATGGCCAGCTTGATGTCATCCGCACCACATCAAAGTCGTTCGCAATCTCATGCATCGGCGCAACCGTCTCCGGCCCATGCGGGGCAAAGCGCAGCCGTTCAGTCCTGATCTCCATGCTGAAGCGCCTCCCATCTCTCGCGGGTCAGCAGCATGTCGCGGCTCGCCATATCCCGCCCCTGCGCACGGCAAGGCAAGGTTTTCGCGCCAACATCGACGAACCCCACCTTCCGCAAAACTGCGCCAGAGCGCTCATTTTCGATGAAATAACCAGACTGGATCGCGTCATTCGCCCTGTCGGCAAAATACGCACCCAATACCGCCCGGGCCGCTTCTGCCGCATATCCACGCCCCCACACGCGCCGCGCCAGCCAATAGCCAAGACCAGTCTCGGTCGTCCCGATCATCCCGCACAGGCCATCCGCATCGCAAATGGCAAGGCTGTCCTCCCGCCCCGCGACGCATTCGCCGAGGAACCAGACAGCATCTTCACGGGTATAAGGGTAAGGCACCACGGACAGCCAGCGCACGACCTCCCAGTCATTAATCGCTGCTGTCAAAGCATCCGCATCCTCCGCCACCGGGGGCCGGAGAGTGAGGCGCCCGGTGATCAGAGTGTCACGCATTGCTCACATCTTTCGTGTATAAGTCCAGGTTGGGACAGTGCTGTTACGCGCCACCGAAAACGCCTCTGCATCGCCCAGATAGTCAAAACCGCAATTGGTCAGCACACGCGCCGAGCCCGGGTTATCTTGGAAGACTTCGGCAAAAGTCCGGTCCGCCTGATGCGGGTTCGCCTCCAACAGCGCGGTCACGGCAGCGGTCGCGATACCTGCGTTCCAGAATGCCGGCGCCACCCAATAGCCGATCTGCGATTGGTCACGGTCGAGCCGCAGCAGGCTGATCACGCCCATCACCTCGGCATGCGCCTTGGTGGTACCGTCTATCACCCAAACATCCTCGTCACGCTTGTCATCCAGCGCCTTGGCGATAAACGCCTCCGTCGCCCCCGGCGGCAGAGGATGGGGGATCGACCGCGTGCCTTTGGCCACCCGCGCGTCACCGCTATGCGTCGCGATCAGCCCTGCATCCGAAACGCGCGGCGGCCGCAAGACAAAGCGCGCCGTTTCAATGACCGGCTGCACGATGATATGTTCCTGCAACATTGTTGCTCCTCCTCAACAACTTTTCGGGGATTCTTAATTTCCCCGGATGAAGCCCGCTCTCCTCTAAACGGTCATCATCAACAATTTATGTAGGTATCGTAAAACGAGATAGGGGGACCGGCTCTCGCCGATCCCCCCAATGTGATGCCTTGTGAAGGTTCGGCTTACTCAGCGGCCTCCGCCACTGGGAGAACCGAAATAAAGGTGCGCTGCTTGAGGCCTTTGTGGAATTTCACTTGGCCTTCGACAGTTGCAAAGATCGTGTGATCCTTGCCCATGCCAACGCCCTCGCCCGGCCACATCTTGGTGCCGCGCTGACGCATGATGATGTTCCCCGGAAGAACGGCTTCGCCGCCGAACTTCTTCACGCCAAGGCGACGGCCTGCGCTGTCGCGACCGTTACGGGAGGAACCGCCTGCTTTTTTATGTGCCATAGTCTCTCTCCTTGCCTTCGCTTACTTGGCCAGTTCTTTGGCCTGTTCAACCCACTCGGGCTTGATTTTCGCGCTTTCCACAGTCTCCGCATCGGCAGCTGCCAATTGTGCGAAGGTGGTGATGCCAGCGGCGTTCAGCTTCTTCACAGCTGCCGGACCAACACCAGTGATCTGGCTCAGGTCGTCAGCAGCGGATGCAGCAGCTTCTGCCTTCGGCGCAGCAGCGGCCTTCGCCGGCGCGGCTTTCTTCGGCGCAGCGGCAGCAGCAGCAACGCCAGCAACCGAACCCGCACCAACAGCGGCTTTAACGCCGGACTTGTCTGCACCCTTTTCGAGGATGTCCGTGATGCGCACCAGCGTCAGCTTCTGACGGTGGCCCTTGGTCCGCTTGGACGAGTGCTTACGACGACGCTTAACGAAGTTGATCAGCTTCTCGCCTTTGATCTGGTCGATGACCTCGGCCTGAACGCCAGCACCTTCAACGAAGGGTGCGCCAACCGTGGAACCAACCATGAGAATCTCGTTGAACTGGATCTTGTCGCCAGCATCGGCGGCCAGTTTCTCGACACGCAGCACGTCGCCCGAAGCGACCCGGTACTGCTTGCCACCGGTCTTAAGAACCGCAAACATATGTTATTCCTTCATTTTCCGCGTCTCTAGGGTCCCCCTTGCGGAGCGTTTCGGCCAAAGCCACCCGTGAACAGCGCGCCCTATGTGAGGACGAATTACCGTATAACCCCAGCGCAAAACGCCAAGGAAGCCGCCTTATGAGTACGAACCGCCCCCTTGTCAAGCCTGCGCGGCTTACAGATCGGAGCTTTGCATCATCTGCGCGGCACCATATCCCAACCGCATGCTGATCTCCTCGAAGAGCGGGTCAAACGCGGCGAACAGCGCAGCGTTAAACGCCCTGCCCGTCTCTGTCTCTGAGAACGCGATATAAGTCTCCAGTTCCGCATCGCTCAGCGGCTGATATGCCAGATTGAGGAAGGAATAAATCCATTCCTCCGTGCTGTCGCGGATCTCTGGCTCTTGCGCCCAAACATCCTGCAAGATCTGGTCCTCGCTCATCCCGCCGGCAAATGCGCCACCGTTCAGCAAGCCGATAAAGAAAGCATAGTTGGAGTTCAGCGCCCCGACCACATTCTGTTCGACCAGATCATTGGCCTCCACATAGGATTCCAGTTGCTTGAAGCGCGGTGTTTCATCTGCGGCCGCAAGCGCGGCAGCTTCGATCGCCATCTCGTCAATGGCCTCGTCCAGCATGGCCCGCCGCGCCGATAGCTCGAGCCCCACGATCGTCAGCCCGGGTTCGGTGGTGAAAAAGGCCGTAATCGCCTGTGCCTCATCAGCGCTCAATTCCGCGCTGAGCGTGTCGATCACGCGCGCATACATCCAGTCCGCGTCATAAATCCCCGCAACGAGCTTCTCCCACCGCGCGCCTGCGCGGTCGCCCAACATATCCGCGCCGATCTGCGTGCCGAAGGAGCGCCCCTCCTCCTGCATCACATCCACCATCTCAGGCAACAAAAGCGCCGCGCTCAAAGCATCGATATCGTCGCCGTGCCCCGCCGCCTGTGCCACTCCGCCCGTTAGCGAGGCGACTGCTATCGTCACTCCAAAGGCCATCCCGCGCCATGCCATCATGATCATCGCCCTTTTTTCCATGAAATCTTGCGTCACTCTTTCAGGATAGGGCGCGGCCCGCGCAGTTCCAACCCTGTTAACCAGAGCGTGATCAATCGGCAGTCAAATATTCCCCGATTTGCCTCTTGCGCCTCTCACCGTCACGCATTAAACGCCGCCAAGACCCCCGCGGAGAGGTGCCGGAGTGGTCGAACGGGGCGGTCTCGAAAACCGTTGTGGGTGCAAGCCCACCCAGGGTTCGAATCCCTGTCTCTCCGCCACAAATTTCTTAAATAATATTTAATACCAATAACTTATGAAAATTAACAAACTCTGACCCCACACCTGGCCCCACAGCTGACCATGAAAAAACGTTGATGCGGTTATTCTAGATAAGGGGGGGGCAAAAATTCGGTAAAGTCTTGCTGAAACTTGTCTTGCCCTCGCATTTTTTCCCAAAAGGTACGAAGCTCGTTCAGCTAAACGCAAATGTTAGGGCTAGTGTTAAGCAGATTACGATTTTTAAGGTGTCGTGATGCCAACTTCCAACCACTATTAGCCAGAGGAAGAACTCACCCGCGGGGTTCACGAGAACTGAAGCTTGCACCATGGCTGCACAACGTCCGGCTCTTTTCAAATGGTAGTGCTGCTGACCGACGAACTTGTTTCGGGGAACCCCTCTTTGAGAAACTCCCTCAAAGATATGAAACAGTCGCGCGCTGAGGACATTGTAGGGGATAAGCTTGACTGCGGCTGAAGCACTAATGCCGAAGCGATCATGTTGATGCTCTTACCGCTATGGGATCGACGGAGCGAGCGTGCTCATCAAGAACCATTTCCGGAGCCTAGGTGCTTATTAACAGAGGACGTTCTAGAAAATATGAGGACGCATTAAGCTTATACCCTTGAACGGCGTTGTACCAACGAACTACGGCAAGGGGTAAAGAAGAAAGACCCTGCAAACTCTTATGTAAATCTCAAATTGCCTGGGAACGGCTATCAATACGGCTCGCGGCCTCTAATCGCCAAGATTAGGGCTCAAACGTAAGCTTATTGTGAGTGTCGCAACTTTCTTTGCTCTTTCAGAGTTCCATTGTTTCGATCAGGAGCGATCCTCGGGATGTATCCCGCGCTCCAGGGTCCACAATCATTGCTTATCAAGACCTGTTGGCCATTGATTGTAATCATGCTGGAACACAAGCCTGTTTAGCTGATGGTCATACTGAGCAGTCAATAAACAGCTGGCTGAGTTAGTTATCTGAATTGGGTCGGTTTCCTCAACTTCTTGCGTCCTGCATGATCCCCCATACCCCCACCATGCAATTATCGCACTGAGAGGGTTCTCAGACGCGCTTTCATAAGACGGTTCCGGCACCAGCAGGAACGGCTGCCCGCTAATCGGATAAACCTTGTCGTCAACGACGATCTGGCTCTGGCAGCCTCCTGAGCCACAGTACTCTAGATATAGATGGCCACACTTCATGCCGCTCGACTGAATAAACTCTGCGCTAACGCCATCGGTCGTTAATTCAACACGGCGATAGCTATCTTGCACCAGCATAAACTCCGGAACGTAATCAATATTCGGACGATACCCCCTGACGCCATCATTCTGCTCACAGCCCTTGATCCTGTAGTCTTCTAGGACCGCCAAAGCGGCTACTGAGATTTCAGTTTGGGCCAGGAAATCGTTGTAGGGAACCTGAAACTCATCAGCCATTACAATCAATGGACCGCTCAACGACAAACCTAGAAGCATCGGGAATTTCTTGACTAACAGCATGTCGCCCCTTTGAGCAGTGGTGATGTAGTCGGTTGCGTTAACTTATCGTGTGACACGAACTGGTTGATTATCAAATACATTTCGATTTCCAATGGAACAACTAAGCCCAAGTATGTGCACAAGACCCTGTAAACTTGCAGATGAAACACCTGAATGATCGTGCCAAAAATTAGGTTGACCTCAAACGCTGTGCCAAAGAAACTCGAAGGTCAAGTTAAGGCTCCTGCCGGCACAAACGAACTCAACTTTATTTTCACAGTTTTCGAGCGGGTATTAGAACGCCTCACCAAGGAACCCTCGTTGACACTTCGCTCCAACCAAACGCTAACATAAATTGCCTAAAGGCATTTTTGTAGGATACTATCAAGCGTATCCTCCCCCACCTGGGTGTCGCGCCCTGAAGAAGAGCAGCTAACGACTATCAAGACGCAGCAAGCGAACTAGCACTGAACAAAGGTATCTCGAATGAGTAAATCCAAGAAGCACTCTCCGATGCAGGAAGAAACGGAGCAATCGATAGTCAGTCAGGTGCCGGAAGAGTTGATGACAGACTTCATCGATGGCCTAGTGGCTCTGGCTCAGAAGCGCAAGGAAGGGAACCTCGCCTCTCACGACAATCAGGAGAAGATCTTCTCGCCCAGTGAAGTGCCGGAGGACCAGAAGATCAGATTGCCAAAAAGCGCAAGGGCAATCCTCCAACAGTTCAAAAAGTAAAGTTGTCCGCTAAATACATCGCTCTAAAGATCGAGGCCGGAGAGCACGTTACCCCGTTCGAGAACAGCATCAAAGACCTAGCAGCGGTCAAGAGCCTTAATGAGGCAATGTGGATCACACTTTAAGTACCAGAACGCAAAGGATATCCTGATGACTAAGCGCCGGACTACGCAATCGCCGCAAGAAAACTTGTCCAAACGAGCAAAGCAATGGCTGGCGGAGATCGATTGGGACGCGATGGAAGAGTTAGACGCTGATGAGGAAGGACAGGTGCTTCCAATGCGCGACTATCCCAGCCAGACCCAAAAGAAGTAGATATCCACGCCAAGCGAAGCGCCGGAGGACCAGAAGTTCTGGCAGCAACGTCGGAGAGCAACCTCTCGCAGCTCTCTCGCTCATTATCTGAAAGGACCAAAGTACGTGCTGCCGGACCTATCACGCTTAAGTAGCCCCCCTACCAGAGGCTACTTTTACTATCTATTCAAATATCCCGACGACGGGACATCTGTCGATTAAGCGGAGGCTACAATTCGGTAATAGGGAGCCTGTGAAATTCCAAACTGATTGATCCCCACTCTTCCAGCAGCCCGCCAGGCCGCAAATGCCCCCTAGGGTCAGGATTCATAACCAGAAGATGACGACGGCTGCGAGCGCGATGCCCGAGAGGAAGGCCTTGGGACACCTATCATAGCGGGTTGCCACGCGTCTCCATTCATTGAGCCTGCCGAACATGATCTCAATGCGGTTGCGCCGTTTGTATCGGCGCTTGTCGTATTTCACGGTCTTCTTGCGCTGTTTTAGTCCAGGGATGGAGGCGCGTATCCCTGTGTCTTTCAACGCATCTCGGAACTAGTCGGCGTCGTAGCCTCGGTCTCCGAGCAGCCATTCGACCTTTGGTAAACCGCCTAGCAATGCCCGTGTACCGATATAGTCACTGACCTGTCCGGCGGTGACGAAGCGGTCGAGCGGGCGTCCCGGACTGTTGTCAGATGGCGTGAAGCTTGGTGTTCATACCACCTTTGGTCCAGCCAATCAGGCGACCACGCCCCCCCTTTTTTTGCGGCCATGCTGGTCGCTGTTCGATGTGCCTTCAGGTAGGTCGCGTCGATCATGACTATTTTCTGTTCGCCGTGATCGGCAGCCAGCCCCAACATAATCCGCGCGAATATGCCCTTTTCGCTCCACCGCTTCAAATCGCTATAAAGCGTGTTGTGTGGGCCGTAGGCTTCAGGAGCATCGCGCAACCTTAACCCATTGCGGTTGATGAAATTATCCCGCTCAGAATCCGCCCGCCGTCGGCCCTTGGCCAACCGTGCGACTTTGGAAAGTAGGGTTTCAGACCCGCCATCTGTGCGTCGGTCAGCCAGAAAAAATTGCCCATGTCACAGCTCCGTTTTCGAAGCCATGAATCATGCAGCGCGCAGGAAATCAATGCATCCTGACCCTAGATTTTGGAGCGCTTTATTAATTTGGCTTCGGATGGTTCGTAACGGTATTCTGCAATAGTCCCGTCCTTGATGCGCTCCACGGCTTCTTGGATCACAAATAGCGGAACTAGAAACCACTCGCGCGGCACAATCGGGCGTCCAAACCGATCCTTGATTCTAATCTCAAGACGCCCTGGTTCGAAGATGCGATGGATCATGTTCTCGAGCTTTGTGCGGTTGATATTGTAGAGCTCATAGGTCGCGACAATTTCGACATTTGCCATCAAGAAGGTTGGCTGAAGGCGCGCTCCAGCAATACGCTTCTCCACGCTCAGATTTGTTACGCCTATCTTGTGAACTAGCTCTCGGTTCTGAGCGACAAGTGGGTGATCGGACTTGCTGCGAAGAACATAGATTGACCCGCTTGCCTCATCCCCGTCGATCGTCTGATCGGAAAAAAGCGGGCCAGCGGTCGGTTCCATAATCCGCCTTCCCGCATCATCCTTGTTGAGCGCCCGCTGAAGTGATCGCATAAGCATGTTGCTCTCAGTGCCATTGTCGAAGATCACGCGAAGACGTGCGTCGGTACGACCTTGGTCAGTGATGGTAGTATCACCTTTCTCAGCAACGTAGGCTTTTTGGCCTCCAACAATGAAGAAGCGGCCCTTCTCTATCTCGGCCTTCATCTCGAAAGGTCTCGTCTCTCGAAGCCCGGTGTCAAGTTCCTTCTGAACTTGCTCGAACAAGGGTTTAAACTTTGCGAAATCCTCACACATTTGCCGATTTGCTACTTCTTCAGCGGCTTTCTTCTCTGCGCTTGAGCGAACGTGTTTCAACTCTGTTATCGGTGGGACTTCGGCTTCGATCCCGAGTTCTGCAAGCAGTGCGTCATCGTCGAGCTCTTCCACATCGTCAAAGTCAGCTTTGGCAGCACCAGCCAGAAGCCCTTGATGATCCAGTGGCTCAACGAGTTCTCGAAATTCAGGAAGCTCACGAATGCGATCCAATCGGACCGCATAGATGCGTTCGAAGATGTCGCGATCCTCTCCGTGCTGTGGCGCTCGACCGTTTTCCTCCGTGAAGCGTTGTATCTCTTCAAAGCCCGCAATGATGCGCTCTTCGCGCGGAGTTCGGCTCGCTGCCTTCTCTACTTCAACCTCAACGCCCAGTTCGGCCAACAGAGCATCATCATCTTCCGTGAACTCTCTAGCCATTGGATGCCTGCTGCTTCATGCGAGCGAGATAGGCCACTCCCTCGGCCATCTTCTTCTCCCAAGCGTCCGGCGACGTGATTGAGGGCAGTCGCCCACGCTCTTGCTTGAATTTCACGGCTCGCCGCGCCAAGTCCCGCGCTTCCTCCGGTGCAAGCTGCACCTTCTTGGCGGAAATCACTGCCGCAACCTGCTTCAAGCTTTCCTCGCTCATCGTTTTTGCGAGGATCGAGTACGCCCCTCCGAAAGGATTGATCCGATCGATTAGGTCAATATCGAGCTCGCGCACATCCATGGCAAATTTGCGCACGCCGTCGATCAGAGCAGTGTTTCCGCTGACTTGCGCATCATCATCGCTAGCTGAGAGCGCAACCTCTTTTGCTTTTTGCGTAAGGTTGAGCGCCGCAATCGCATGTTGACGCACGGCCTCCTGGTCCTCCGCATCAAGCTCGGGAAATTTTGCGCCGACGATCTTGCCCATACGAACTTGCGTAAGCTCTTCTGGAACAAGTTCTTCGTCAAACAACCCCCGTTCGATGGCCGTTTTGTCTTGCACGAAGGCCGTGATCACCTCGTTCAAGTCTTCCTTGCAGATACGTTCTGCTTCCTTGCTTTTCGGCTGTGCCAACCCTTTGATCTCGATCTGAAGCTGTCCACTTTTCTCATTGAAGCCGACATTCTCTTTCTCAGGATCGTAGCCACCTTCGCCATAGTCGAAACCCTCCACAGGTCCACTATTGGGTGTCTTGGGCGCGAAATTAAAGCGTGGGGTGAGAACCTGTTCCATCAGCAAGCTTGCGGCGATGGCTTTCAGCGTGTCGTTTACGGCTTCAGTAACAATCGCCTCCGATGCATCGGGTTCTGCTATTAGGTTGGTGAAGCGAGCGCGAGTCTTGCCTTCTGCGTCGCGAGTTGCTCGGCCAATGATTTGCACGATCTCCACCAAGCTTGCCCGATACCCCACAGTCAGAGCGTGCTCACACCAAATCCAGTCGAAGCCCTCTTTGGCCATGCCTAAAGCGATGATAATATCGACATGATCGCGGTCGTTTTTGTGACTTGGGTCTTTGAGTGCTGTCGAGACCTTCGCCTGCTTTCCTGGTGCGTCATCAACTAGGTCGGCAATCTTTATCACTCGCCCTTCTCGCGTCTTTACGAGTTGAAAGCCAGTCTTTGCATCTGTCCCCTGCCAATCACCTAACGCGTCGATAATATCTTCTACCTCTCGATACTTATCCTTGGTACTTTCCCGCGAGTTCACGTGCGGGATGTGGACGATGGTTTTCTCATTTGGATCAAGAACCTTGAGGATGTCATCGGCATACGAGCCCGCGTAGAAGAAGTACCCGATATCGAGTGTTTTCAGGTATTTGTAGCCGTTCAACTGCTCGTAGTAGGTGTAGGTGATCGTGTCGAACTTGGCCTCGTTCTCGGGCAACAGGATCGGCACCGCGTCACCACGGAAGTAGCTTCCGGTCATGGCAACAACGTGCACACGGTCCCGAGCAATGAACTCGTTCAACTGTGTGCCGAGAATGCTGTCTTCGCTAGCTGAGACGTGATGAAACTCGTCGACTGCGATCAGCCGATCGTCAAACGCCTCGATCCCAAACTTCTCAACAGTGAACCGGAATGTTGCGTGGGTGCAGACCAGAACCTTGTCGCTGCTTTCAAGGAAGGCCCCTACCGACTTGACCTTGCCACCATCTGTACCCGGCGAGTTGCAGAGGTTCCATTTCGGCTCGACGTTCCAATCGGCCCAAAAACCAAACTTGCTCAGCGGTTCGTCATTGAAGCTAGCCCCGATCGACTTCTCGGGAACCACGACGATCGCCTGCTTGAGCCCTTGATTGTGCAGCTTGTCGAGTGCGATGAACATCAGGGCGCGGCTCTTGCCCGAGGCGGGCGGCGACTTGATCAACAGGTACTGCTCGCCCCTCTTTTCATAGGCACGCTCTTGCATCGCCCGCATGCCAAGCTCGTTGGACTTCGTAGAACTACCGTTGCGGGCGTACGTAACGGAGACTGAGGGGACGGATTTAATCATGAAACATCCTTGCTATCGAAATGAGCCTCGAAGGCAGCGATCGAACCATAGGTGTCTTTGATCCGAGAAGAAGCTTGATGCATGTAGTGCTGCCCGTCCTCCAGCTCCCAGCCTTGGGCTTCAAACATGGCCTTATAGCTTCCGCCAAAATGCGCCTTGGCTATCCTCGAAATGGCCTTGGCGTCCCCGCCCGGTTCGTAAGTCGAGCTCATTATGCGGGCACCTTCTTGGTCATTTTCGTGTACAGCTCGAAGAGCTTTTCGAGGCGTTCGGTATCGTTACGGAAGCGACGACCAATGTAGATCCGTTCAAGGGTTTCGTCGTTGTGCTCATGGGCGGCTCGCAAATCTGCGGGCATCTTCTCAGGGTCGTAGAGATCAGCAATAGTAGCGGGAAAATGAGCCTCACGTGCCAAAATAATATCCTCGGCGCAGCGAGTGAGATCATCCTTGTTCTTGTCCGTGAACGTTGGAATTGGAAAGGTATTCCAGCCTAACGTATTAGAATACGAATAGTCCGTCCTTAATCGCCCACAGATCGTATCAATCCAAGCCAAGTGGAGCTTTGATGTAATAATGGAAAAAGCCCAAAGAGGTCCTTTCGGAATGAAAAAAGCTTTGTTCGTCGCGATAACTGAACGGTCAGCCAGTCCTGCCGGGAAATACTCTCGGTTCTCTGACGACACGATTGGGACAAATATCTTCGAAGCTTCATCACCCTTCCTCTCACGAAACTGATGTGGTTTTGAAGCAAGTTTATTTACCGCGGCATCGTCCGTCTCAATGCGATCGCGGCGAACACTGTCGATCCTAGACCGCACAGGCTCAAAAGAAGTGGCCTCATCCACCTCGTTGTCGGAAATCCAAAGACAAAAACGTTCTTTGCCGTTTATGAACTCAGTCGAACCTTGAAACCTCTTAATAAACTTTAATGGCAGGCCGGCATCGAAAAGCTCATCCTTTTCCCCACCGTCCAGTATTAAACCGGCCGACTTCGAGTAATACACACCGTATTCCATAGGGATTACCGAAGACAACGGTCGCTTTCGCGCTGGAACGACGCTTATTTCATGTTCAGTAAGGTATGGGTTTATGTTGAGAACTTCTCGTCTCTTTCCGTCTGTATAGATCCACCTTCGGCCACTTTGATCACGATCAACCCCAGTGACCACAACTGTCACCCCTGCTTTGTTTGAAGCCAAGTTTGCCCATTTGAACGAGGTGTGAGCAAATCTAATGCGGAACCCACGCTCCAATAACAAGGCCCAAGTGATTGGAACTTGCTGACCTTGGCACAGGCTATTGGTTGCCACAAACGCGAATGGGGCGCGACATGTATCATTGTATATCGCCGCTTTCATTAGCCAAGCACCTACATAGTCGACATTCTTCCATTTGGAAGTGAGATTTGAGAAGACCTGCTGTAGGTCTTCCTTTTCTTGGGTGCTTTGTTTGCGTGTGCCTTTGAATGGAGGGTTTCCGCAGATGTAGGTTTCTCCACCTTCATTTTCGAAATCAATCTCTGCTTGGTCGAGTGGAGTGCTAAACAAGTCATCTCCACGCATTTTAACGCCTGTACCTGTAGGCGGACAGATGCTCAGCCAGTCGATCCGAAGGGCATTGCCGCAGGTAATCCAGTTCATCGCATCCAGCGGCAGAAAGTCGCGCAGCGCCTCTCGCTGCCCGCGATAGAGCACGTCGCATTGAAACTCTGCGATGATCAATGCCAACCGCGCGATCTCGGCGGGGAAGTCGCGGAGTTCGATACCTCGGAAGTTCGTTAGCGGGATTTCTGATCGGCGATCTTCCTCGCCGCGTCTCTTGTTAATCTCCGCTTCGATCGCCCGCATTTCTTTGTAGGCGATCACAAGGAAGTTGCCCGATCCACAAGCAGGATCGAAGACCCTGATTTTGGCCATCCGGTTGCGCAGGTTCAGAAGCTTGCGTGGGTTGTCCCCGGCCTCTTCCAACTTCTCGCGTAAGTCATCGAGGAAGAGCGGGTTTAGCACTTTCAAGATGTTCGGTACGGACGTGTAGTGCATCCCCAGTGCGCCCCGTTCTTCGTCGTCCGCCACCGCCTGGATCATCGAACCAAAGATGTCCGGGTTGATCTTGGTCCAGTCGAGATTGCCGATGTGGAGAAGATATGACCGGGCAATCTTGCTGAAGCGCGGGACATCGGTGCTTCCAGAGAAAAGCCCACCGTTCACGTAGGGAAAGACGTTTGCCCAGCGGGGGATGCCAGCAGCAGCGCGATCTTCCGTCTTGGTGTTCATGGCCCGGAAAAGCTCGCTAATCACCTCATGGGTGTTGGAGCTGTCCTTCGCGCTCATCCGCTCGATCGTTGCCGTGAACTGGTCGGCTTCTGTGAAGATGTCGGTGTCCTCCGCAAAGAAGCAGAAGATCAGCCGCGCCATGAAGTGGTTCATGTCGTGCCGACGAGCAGCAGTGCCCCACTCTGGGTTGTCTTTTAGAAGTTCGACGTAAAGCCTGTTCAACCGTCCGGTTGCCTTGATGTCAAAGGCACTTTCACGGATTTGCTTGACAGTACTGATCCCCGCCAGCGGCAGGAAGAAGCCGAAGTGGTCAGGAAAATCGGCATAGGCGCAGGCGATCGTCTCACCTGAGGTTAGGTCTTCAGCTTCGAGGGTCTTGCCGTCTGTCGCGAGGATGAATTTCGCTTTGGCCTTGGCGGTTGCAGGGCTATCCCTGAGCTCCGCCAGTGCATTAGTCACCTCACCCTCGCCGCAGACCTTCAGGTGGATATTATTGGTCTGAAGCACCCCGCCAAGATCGGACTTGTTCGACGCACCGCTGCGAAGTCGCTTGATGGTCGTGGCCTTGTTGCCGAATGCTTCGAGGAAAGCGAAGGGGAACTCTTCAGCGTCGAACGGCTGCTCGGCGAGAGCCGATATCGCTTCTTCGATTTCTACAGCGTTCATTACATCCTGCCTCACAACTTTTTGCGGCTGGCTTTGAGGTTAACCCGGCTGATTGCCAACCTTTAAATATTTATAGAGGGCAATCAATCTAGCTTGCCAGTCGATTCGAACCCAATCGGAGGATGGCCCGATGCGCTGCACACGTGAATTAGGTTATTCTGCGTGCAACTCAGCTTATCATTCGAACAGCACGAAAGGCTACCACTGTAGCCTTCGCACGGGCGCGCATAACCCAAACCTGCCTAATAGACTTAAATGTGATTGGGATGACGCTACGCTAGCGGCCCAGACACGGACAAGCGGACACCCCCTTAGGGGGATGTCCTGTCTGTCCGTTTTGAATTGGGTTCGGGAAAAGTCGGACATGTCCGTCATTTGTCTTGTCTGCCTGAGGCAACAAGCCATACTTCGCCGTCCTGTATCCGCACGTAATCTAGCGCTTGAAGTTTGTCGGCCTGCCGGTTGAAGTCTTTGGTTAGCGACTCTGGCTGGATGTCTTGATCAGCTCTTTTACGGCTATATTGTTGCCTCCACTCGTCCAGACTGACAATGTAGCACGAAGAAGGAAATCCTGGGTTGTTCTCTATTCGACGCCCTACTGCCTCCAACGCATCCTGCAGTGCTTGGTGCGCCACCTCTGTGTTTCCTTTCAGCATTTTCTTTCTTTTTGCGCTGACCAAATCAGCAGGTTCGAGAACGCAGCTTGTGATCGGGTCGCCGTCAATATCAATACCCACCGTAACCGGACGTAGACAGAACCCAACTTCTTCGCCCTTAATCAGATCGCGTTGCTTCGTAGCCTTGGCAACGCAGACTGAGCCCGCAACTGTGACCTCGATCTCAGTGTCTATCGCGGCGCGCAAACTGGTATGGCCGCGTGCACCACGCGTCTTGTCCTTGCCTGAGTGATGGACCAGCATGATATGACATTGCAGATGATCGCGCAGCTTGGTGACGCCCCTTAGGAGCGCTGCCATGTCACGACCTTCGTTTTCCGAGCCATCCCCCATAGCCATGGCAAGTGTGTCGATGACCACAAGTCCAAAAGTTTGATCTCCTAAGGCTGCGCACAAAGCCTCGACATCATCGCCTGCATGAAGGTCGAGTTGTAGCGGCAAATACGTGAAGTGCTCTTTAGCAACTGCAAACAGCGCTGCACGTTCAATCTGAAAGGCCCATAGACGAGATGCAAAACCACGCCCACCCTCCATGGCAATATATAGGGCAGGCGTCTGCGTAGTCCGGCATTCGAACCAAGTCTGGCCAGCAGCTACGTGAGTGGCCAAATCCAACGCAAAGAAAGACTTTCCTGTATTGCTATCACCATAGACCACCGAGATGGTACCTTGATTAAACCAGCCTTTGATCAAATACGACTGCCCTTCAAGACTTGGCAGTGCACTGCACGAATGCATCGAAACACGTATTTCTTGTATGCGCGCTTGTAAATCACCACCACTCATTAGAACGCTCCATCAGAATGTCGTTCCAATCTCTATTTGGCGGCGGTGCATCCACCTCGACTTCCCATCCACGGCTAATTGCGCGGCGGCGCAGCTCATACGCACTGCGCATTCCAACATCGTCATTGTCGGGGGCGATAATGAGGCGCCGGTTGGGTATGTCGGGCAAATCAAGCTTGCCGAGAGTAGCGGCGTCTAGAGCGGTAACCAAAGTACACGAGAGTGTCCCATTCAAATGCCACCAAGACATTGTGCTTTCTAGCCCTTCGCCGACCACTAGCGGCCCTGATTTGTTTAACAGGTAAGCTCCATGCTTATTTGGTGAGCCGAGCCTACGTCTATCCTTCACCCTGCCATCGGAATTCAGATATGTCCGATGAAGTGCTATTGGCTGCCCAAGCGACGGAATGGGGATTAGAAGCCCTGCATAAGGGCTGTGTTCGCCGGTGTACCACAACTTAGGATGAAAGCGGATCGTGTCGGAGATGAACGTAATGCCTCTGGATTTGAGGTATACTTCACCAAGCGTTCCAGGAACAGGTTTGCTTTCCCGCAATAGTCGTTGAACCACCTCAAGTTTTCCACTGTTGCCCGCAATTTTTGTGACACTATGCTTACGTAAGCCCGAGGCAGTGGGGCCAGATACCACAGCGCCGTCGCCCTTATACGCACTTTTTATGTCTTGATAATTACAGCCGGAGAAGCAGTGGAAAATCCACTGTCTATTATCTCCAAGCGTAATTGAGAGGGAGGGGTTCGTATCGTCATGCGCTGGACAGATATCCAACCAGCCGCCACGATAGGCCACCGCTTTGGGTGACAAGAAATCTGGACGCTGCATATGCAACTCCTCATTGTTTTGCGCGCAACCATCCGATCTTCGGAAGTAGCTAGGCTCCCTGATCCGCGCGCATCCTTGTGCGCCTTTTCTTTTTCTGGGGTTAAGGGTGCTTATGCCGCTCTATGCAGGCATCGATCCAGTCCTCTACGTCCTGCTCGCTCCATGCAAACCGGTTAGCGCTGATTTGGATGGGCTTCGGAAATCTACCTTCGCGAGACATGTGGCGTATGTGAGGGACTGACATTGAAGTTCGTTCGGCGACTTCTTTTGCCTTCAGTAGCTTCATTGGACGCCCTCCATCATTTTCGATTGCCACGCAATGATGCTATCTTCAGTCCAGCCGACGGCTCGCCTTCCAATTTTGACTGGCTTTGGAAAGTTGCCTTGGGACATATGAAGGTAGATACTTGAGCGCGATAACCCAGTCATCTCAATCACATCGGGAAGTCGGTAAATCTTCTTGATCATCTTAGCCTCCTTTGAGTATCAAGATGAAACAAGTATTTCCCAGCTGCCCTATAACTTCATGGACAAGTAAATAGCGATTTAAGTGTCCATGAACGCGCCACGACGCTTTGCAGCCAAATAAGCCTGTTTGATAGTGCGATACTGCCTGGACTTGATGTCCGTCGCCTTGGAGGTCTGAACGATGGCTTGATGTACTGCGTCACAGGCGCTAAGCGGCGGAGATTCATCATTGCGTGTGCGCATCAGGCCAAAATGTACAGCAACCTTTTCAACCAAGCGAGGGATCAACATGTTGTTTTCCAGGCCGGTTTCCATCGGGCCTCGCGAACGACTAGGCGTTGGCCGAATTCCTTCTAGCACATCTGCAATCCAAAGCTTGAGTTCGTCCGGTATCTTTTTCTCAGCCCTAATCAAATGAGCGCAATATCGCTTGACGCTATCGAATGAATGAAAGTCTTCAGCTGAGTTTCTCAGGTTGGCTTGCCAATCAAAATCATCCGAGAACACCCCCAGTATTTCCGATCGGCCTTTTTGATTGAGCGCGCTGAAACTATTACCTCGGTCATAGAAACCCTGCAGCTCCTGTTTCGCAAACTTTATGGCTAGATTGAAATTGTCATTCATAACTTGCACCTCAAGCTCGAAAATTAATTACGTCAGCCTCTTCTGACCTGATGAATCGTGCCCACGCCTCCATCATTTCCGCCCTCTTCGCAAGTAGATCAGACCGTGCATATGCCGCCTCAGCCTTATCCTTGATCGAATGGGCTAGTGCTGTTTCTGCAATCTCGCGGGGGTAGTTTGTTTTCTCCTGCGTCCAGGTCCGGAAGGATGTCCTGAAGCCATGAGCGTGGACCTCGACCCCCAGCTCTTTCATCAGCTTGTTGAAAGTATTCTCGGAAAGCGGCCTATTCTGCTTCGTGCCTTCGAAGACAAAATCCGAACCTTGGTTTATCCGTTTCGCTTCATCCAATATCTTCATACACCTGGAAGACAAAGGTACACGGTGTGCAATGCCGGCCTTCATACGCTCTGATGGAATAGTCCATAAAGAACCTTCTATCTCGGACCACCGGGCGTTTCTGACCTCACCTGAGCGCGTTGCTGTTAGGATTAGGAACTCTATTGCCAGTTTAGTGCTGATCGCTGCCGAAGATTTTCTGACTTTCTGTATGAATGCGGAGACGTCATCGTAGCTCAGGCTTTTTCTATGCTGCACCTTTTTCTTCGCATTCGGTAGCGCCTTAATTATAGCCATATTAGCGGGATCATCGGGGCGCCATTGTTGCGCAACGCAATACTTGAAAACGGTTGAGAGTCTTTGCCTGACGCGCTTGGCTGTTTCCGCCTTTGTCACCCATATAGGCGAGAGTATTTGAAGAATGTGGCTAGAATTTACCTCGTTCACTGGCTTACTTCCGATTATTGGAAACGCATATACCTCAAGTGTCTTAATGAACTGCGCAGCATGTTTTGCGTTCCGCCAAGTGGGGCGATTTTCCTCATGGACTTTGCGAGCGACGACCTCGAATATTGGGATTGCAGCGTCCTGTTTCTTAGCCTCAATTGGGTCAATGCCGTCATGGATCAGCAATAAGTTCTGGAGAGCTTTCTTACGAGCGCTGGAAACCGAAACAATCTTTGCACTACCTAACCCAATCTCTCTTCTGCGTCCCTTGAATGTGTAACGCTGAAGCCATTTCTTTGCTCCGCTGGGTCGCACATGGAGAAATAAACCATGAAGGTCATAGTATTTGCCGGCTTCGCTTACGCTCTCTACGAATTTCGCACTTAGCCCCATATGGCCCCCCATTTGGCCCCCCAAACATTTATGGAACGTATAGCACATTACAAGAAGAAATTGGAGCCGAAAAACCATTTATCATGGTAAAAATAGCCGTGCTATCGATCACTTGAGACTCCTCCAGAAGAATTAATGGCGGACTGTCTCTCCGCCACTTTTCATCTGCATGAATGCTGTGGTTCACATCAGGAACGGCTGCCAAAATGGCCCGCCGAGCAGGCGCGAGCACTCTAGCGCGCAATATTCGCTTCCAACATTTGTCTGAAAACGTTGCTCAAGACAACGCGATGCAATGAGAACTTATTCAGAATTCATCACTCTTGTCTGAATTCCTGCACGGCCTTCTTCAGGAAATCCAGATTAACCTTCACTTCCTTCAAACACTGGAGAATTTCCTCATCGTTCATCCCGTCCAATCGGGATGCGGCTTCCTCAATGAAGATGTCGCTGTTCCGGATCGCGAGGAGCAACTTCCGATGCGACCGGCGCAGCCCACCCCTCACCCACCAGCCTGACCGAATGTCCTGAACGTCCTCCAAAAAACGGCAATACCGAACACGCGCGGCTATGAAGTATTTCGGTTGATCGGGGTGAACCTCGTCAAGGCTCTTCAGCGAGGCCTCAATATGGCGCGCCAGATCGGTCAGTGCTTCGTTAAATCCACGCGCAACCCTGACATTAGCGAGGTATGTGCCCAGCAGGCTAACACTACCGCCAATCAAAGCGGGAATGAGGAAATTAAGAATATCTATCCCCAAAAGGCTCTCTCCTGACACATAGCCTCCATGGGCATCCCCTCATCGGATTCGGATCACGGCCGCCCTATTACTCACAATTTGTGGGTTATATGAACGTGTCACCGCGCAAACAACAAGGATGACATTCTGCGCCTAATGGATACATTTCGGCTCCCTCACACTGGCGCACAGCCCCTAAAACTTGCGCTAAATGCCCTGTTTTATGGGGATTGGTAGGGCGAGCCGGCATTGCTACCTTGACCTGACCCGCCATCCTTGAGCCCCGAGCGCCGGTCACGCCAATGCATGTCTCCACCACCGATGCCGGCCGCGCCGAACTGCGCGCAGCCCGTCGCGAAAGCCGCGGCCTCTTCTGGCTCGTTGCGCTGTTCAGCATCTTCGTGAACCTGCTCTTGCTCACCGGCCCGCTCTATATGCTTCAGGTCTATGACCGCGTCCTCGGTAGCAGGTCCGAGGCAACCCTCCTTGCGCTCACTCTCCTTGCGGCCTTTCTCTATGCCACGATGGGGGTGCTGGATTACACGCGCGGCCGCATCATGGCCCGTGTCGCCGCCCGCTTTCAGGACCGGCTCGACAAGCGCGTTTTCGAAGTCGCGCTAAGCACATCCGGACCCGCCACCGCTGGCATGGCCGCCACCGCCCAACGGGATCTTGAGGCGATTCAGCGTCTCCTGTCCTCGCCTGCGCTGCTGGCACTGTTCGACCTTCCGTGGACGCCGCTTTTCCTTGCTTGCATCGCGCTCTTCCACCCGTGGCTTGGCGCCCTCGCGCTTGCCGGTGGCGGGGTCCTTGTCCTGTTTTCACTGCTCAATCAGCAGCTCTCCCGCGTACCGCTGCTTGATGCCACCCGCGCAGGCTTGCAGGCAGATACCCTCTCAGACCAACTGCACACCGAGGCGGAGATGATCCGAAGCCTCGGCATGCGCAGCGCCGCCTTTCACCGTTGGCAAAGCGCCCGCAGCATGGCCCTGCGCGCCACGATCGCCGCAAGCGACACCGCCGGCACCTTCGCCGCACTCGGCAAGAGCCTGCGCCTCTTTCTGCAATCCGCGATGCTGGGTTTGGGTGCCTATCTTGTGCTGCAGGACGAAATGACCGCAGGCGCGATGGTGGCAGGTTCGATCCTAATGGGCCGCGCCTTGGCCCCGATCGAACACTCCATCGCCCACTGGCCGGTTATGCAACGCGGGATCAAAGGCTGGCAAAACCTCGCGCACCTGCTCTCCGAAATACCCGCCGCCGCGCCGCGTATGCCGCTGCCCGCGCCCAAGGCCGCGTTGGAGGTGCGAAACCTCACCGTTATCCCTCCAAACGCAACGCAACCCGCTCTGCGCAGCATCAGCTTTGACCTGCACCCCGGTCAGGCGCTGGGCGTCATCGGGCCCTCCGGCGCGGGCAAGACCACGCTCGCCAGCGCGCTCACCGGCCATTGGGCGCCAACCGCGGGCAAGCTGCGCCTCGACGGCGCCGCATTGGATCATTACGCCGCTGACCAGCGCGGCCTGTATATTGGCTACCTGCCGCAACGGATGCAGCTCTTCGAGGGAACAATCGCCGAGAATATCGCCCGCCTCACGCCCGATCCTGATCCCGAAACGGTCGTCTCAGCCGCCCGAGCCGCCGCCGCGCATGAGATGATCCTCCAGCTTCCCGATGGGTACGAAACCCGCATCACCCCGCGATCCAGCACGCTTTCCGGCGGCCAGTTACAGCGCATCGGCCTCGCCCGCGCCCTTTATGGCCGGCCAGTTCTTCTGGTGCTGGACGAACCCAATTCCAACCTCGACAATGACGGCAGCGCCGCCTTGAATGCCGCCATCCGTCACCAGAAAGCCGCTGGCAAATCGGTGATCATCATGGCCCACCGTCCCGCCGCGATTCAGGAATGCGATGCGCTCCTGATCCTCAAAGACGGCGCAGCCACCGCTTACGGCCCGCGCGACGAGGTGCTCAAAACCAATGTAAAGAACTACGCGGTCATACAGGGTACAGCGGCAGGAAACACGCCATGAGCAGCGCCATGTGGTCTGCCCGTCGCCCTGTTCTTTTGGGCCTCGCAACGCTTCTGATCCTGTTGGGCGGCCTTGGCGCATGGGTCACGCTGGCGCAGATCTCAGGTGCCATAATCGTCCCTGCACAGGTCGAAATCGCTCAAAACCGACAGCTCGTGCAACATGCTGATGGCGGCATAATCGCCGAAATTCATGTAACCGAAGGCAAAACTGTTGCCGCGGGTGACGTCTTGCTTCGCCTTGATCCAGAGGCGCTCCTGTCCGAACTGCACATTATCGAAGGCAAACTGCACGAGATCATCGCCCGACGTGGCCGGCTTGAGGCCGAGCGTGACGCCGCAACAGAAGTTACCTTCGCCCCCGCACTGCTGGCAGCCGCCGCCACCCGCCCCGAGGTGCAGGAACAGCTCACCGGCCAGCAACAGCTCTTTACCGCCCGCCGCGCCTCTCGTGCCAATGAGATTGCCCAATTGAACCGCCGCAGCGCCCAAATCACCGACCAGATCACCGGCATTCACGCCCAGATCGCCGCGCTTGAGGCCGAGGCATCCCTGATCGCGCGCGAACTGACCGATCAGCAAACCCTCCTTGGCAAGGGGCTCGCACAGGCGCAATCGGTGCTGACTTTGCAGCGCCAATCCGTTCGCCTCAGCGGCGCGATGGGTGAATTGCACGCTCAACGGGCTCAGGCCGAAGGCCGCATCACCGATATCACCCTCGAAATCATCAAACTCGAAAGCCGCCACCGCGAGGAAGCAATCGCCCGCCTACGCGATCTCCACTACCAAGAGCTTGAACTCGCAGAGCAACGCCGCGCCCTGCAAGAACGCCTCTCCCGCCTCTATGTCCGCGCGCCAGTATCGGGGGTGGTTTACGGACTTCAGGTTTTTGGCAACGGCACGGTCATTCGCGCCGCCCAGCCCCTTCTCCACCTCGTCCCGCAGGATAAACCGCTGGTCATCATGGCACAGATCCCCCCGATCCACATTGAAGCGCTGTACCTTGATCAACCTGTCACCCTCCGGCTCACCAGTTTTGATACCCGCAACACGCCCGTTCTTTTCGGCCACGTCACCAACCTCTCTGCCGATGCCTTTCGTGATGAAACCACCGCACAAGGCTATTACCGCGCCGAAATCGCACTGGACGATGGCACCCTGTCCCGCCTCCCCGCCGGCGCGACGCTCCTTCCCGGCATGCCGGTTGAGGCCTACTTTCGCACCAGTGACCGCACGCCCCTTCACTACCTGACCAAACCGCTCACCGACTATTTCGCCAAAGCCTTCCGCGAAGGCTGACGGTGTCGGTCAGGATGCAACACCGGCTTGTCCCCCGCCTTTGCTGGCATACCTCTTGCAGCACAACGCGAAACCATGAGCAGCAAGGCCAACCACAGATGACCGAAACGAAATGGATCCGTCAGTCCCATGTGGAAGAAGTGCAGCCTGAATTCTGGATCACCTTGCGCCGCTATGGCTTCCAACTGAACGAAACACTCAGCGCAGAATTGAGCGCCCGCGACCGTTATGCCGAGATCTTCATCAGCGCCGACAACAAGAAGGTCGCGCTGTGTTTCTCCCGCCGCCGCTCAGACTGGACCTTTCCCATGTCCGATCTCGGCAGCACCGACCGTACCCGCCGGATCGACGCGCCGAACATCATCAAGGGCAACCGTCAATTGGCCGCTCTCCTGAACGAAGGCGGCGATTCCGCGCGCATTCGTCTGCACCACGAGGGGAATTATTACGTCGGCAAAATCGAACCGACGTTCTGCTGCGATGGTGCCGAAGAACCCGCCGCAGACGGTGATATCGGCGTGTTTCGCTTGTTCATCGGCGAAGATGTCGTGCTGATCGGCGGTGGCCGTATCCGCGCCGAGATCGCCACCGCCCTTGCCGAAGGGCTTCCCTTTGACCGCTATGATTATTTCCTGACCGAAACCGAGATCGACGCGCTTGAGCAACAGGCCCGCTTCCTGCGGCAATACGCGGCCCGAAAGAGCGACGTTCCGGTTCTCAACAAGCAACTCGCCCGTCGCCGCCTGCGCACCCTAACCCGCTAATTTTCCCGAAAACTGAGCCGCAGACTGTCGGCAAACGGCTTGAGCAGGAAATCGAACACCGTGCGCTCGCCGGTCAGGATCATCACGTCCGCAGGCATCCCCGCGATCAGTTCCACCTGCCCCGCAAGCGCCGCCATCGCCTCCGCCGAAACATGCACCCGCGCGAGGAAATACGGCTCCCCCGTGCGCTCATCCACCAGCCTATCCGCTGATATCGTCCTCAAAGTCCCATAGATTTGCGGCAGGTTCCGCTGCGTGTAGGCGGTCAGCAACACCCGCGCCTGCATTCCCGGCGAGACGGTATCAATGTCCTGCGGACGTAGCCGCGCCTCGATGATCAACGCACCGTCATCCGGCACGATATCAAGGATTTCTCCCCCCGGCCGCAAGATACCACCCGCCTCCGTCGTGACCTGCACATTCAGCACCTGCCCTGCAATCGGCGCCGTCACCTGCGTCCGCGCCAGCGCATCGGCCCGTTCGGGGATTTGGCTGCGCACTGTGGACAGCTCCGCCCGCACATCCGCGAGTTCCGAAGATACCGCCTCACGGTTCTGCTGGTTCGTGGCGTGCAGTTGCAGCTCCGTCTCACCGATCTGCTGTTCCAGCCGCGCGATGCTGGCACGGTGGCTCGCCCGCTCAGCGGTCAGCTCCGCCTCCTGCCGTTTCAGCGCCAGAAGCGGCGCCAGCCGTTGCAGCCCTTGATCATATAGCCCCTGCATCGCCTCAATTTCCTGCGCTAAAAGCGCCTGCTGGCCGTCCTGCGCCGTAATCACCTCCCGCAAGCCGGCAATCTCCGCTCGCAATTGCTCCATCCGGCTGGCAAGGATCCGCTCCCGCGCCTCCTGCGTCGCCCGCCGGTCCTCGAACAACGCCCGCTGGCCCGCAACCGCCTCGGCGATCTGGTCCGGCCGCTCGCTTTGCAATTCATCAGGGAAAGTAAAATCGGGCGCTTCCTGTTCCGTCTGTTCCGCGACCAGCCGCGCCTCGGTCGCACGGAGGATAACCTGCCGCTCGCGCAACTCGTCAAACCGCGCCAGCGCCCGCACATTCTCCAGCGTGACCAACGCCTGCCCCTGCGCGACGTAATCCCCTTCGCGCACATGGATACGGCGGATGATCCCCCCTTCGAGGTGCTGCACCGTCTTGCGTGAGCCGTCAGGGTTCACAACCCCCGGCGCGACCGCCGCCGTGGAAAGCGGCGCATACCACGCCCAAACACCGAACAGGCCAAAGAAAACCACTGCCGCCAATACGCCCGTCACCCGCCCGCGCCGCGTAACACGCGCCAGCGGCGCCCCCTCATAGGCCACCACGGATGCCGGCACCTGTAAGCGAAAAAGGAACCACAAAAGCGAAACGCACAGCGCCGCCGCCCCGATCACAAACAGCGCCGCTGGTCCCAAGCGGCCCGAAGCCAGTTCCTCCATCCCTTGCGCAAAACTGCTGGAGATCACGGTGAAATCCATCGCCTCACTCCCCCGCCTTCATCGCAACATTCGGCGCGCCAGTCGGGGGCACAGGCTGCACTTTCTTACCCGCCTGCATCATTTCCTGTAAAATCTCGTCACGCGCGCCAAACCGCGCCATCGCGCCGTCCTTCAGAACAAGGATATGGTCGGTCAACCGCAACAAATGCGGCAGATGCGAGACGATGATCACCGTCGCGCCACGTTCCTTGACCCCCTGCAAAGCCTTGAGGAGCGCCGCCTCCCCCATACCGTCAAGGTTGGAATTTGGCTCATCCAGCACAATAACCGCCGGATCACCGTAAAGCGCCCGCGCCAAGCCGATCCTCTGCCGCTGCCCGCCAGAGATCTGATCGGCAAACTGGCCGATATCTGTCTCGTATCCCTCCGGCAGCGAGAGGATCATCTCATGTGCGCCCGCCGCCTGTGCCGCGCGCAGCACGTCTTGGTCATCCACCGCGCCCAACCGTGCGATGTTTTCCGCAACCGTCCCACTGAACAATTCCACCGATTGTGGCAAGTAGCCCAGATACGCGCCAAGCCGCTCGCTGTCCCAATCGGCCACATCCGCCCCGTCGAGTCGGATCACCCCCATCGACGGCGCCCATGCGCCCACCAACAACTTGCAAAGGCTCGTCTTACCCGAGCCAGATGGCCCGAGCACGCCACACACCTGCCCCGCCGCCAGTTGGAAGCCGATCCCTTTCAAGATCGGGTTTCCGGTGGCGGGTGCCATCAGGCTCACATTATGCAGGCTGATCTGCCCCTTTGGGCGCGGCAACTCGATCCGCTCCTCCGGCGCGCGGGTCGCCGCAAAGAGCTGCGCCAGCCGCCCTTTCGCCGCACGGTAGCTGCCATAGCTACGCCAGGCCGATATTGCCCGCTCCACGGGCGAAAGTGCGCGGCTCAGGATGATCGACGCCGCGATCATCCCCCCCGCCGTCATCTCTCCTTGCAAGACGAGCCACGCCGCTGCGCCCAAAATCGCAACCTGCAAGCCCAAGCGTAACCCGCGCGAGATATTGAACAGGAGCACCGTCATATCGCCCGCCGCGCGGCCCAGCGTTTCACCCGCCGCATGGCCCGCCCGCCAGCGCTGCACCACCGCGCCGACCATCCCCAGCGCCGCCAGCGTCTCGGCGTTTCCAATGAATTGCCCCGCGTCCCGCCGTGCGCTGCGCACCCGCTGCCCCGCCGCCGCCGTGCGTTTGCGCGTCATCGCATCGTTCAGCAACGCGACCGCAAGGAGGACAACCGCACCCGCGATGGCAATCACTCCCAAAAGCGGATGCATGAGCCAGATCACCGCGATGAACACCGGCGTCCAAGGCGCGTCAAAGAAGGCGAGGATCGCATCACCCGCCACGAAATTGCGCACATCCGCAACGTCATTCAGGTCCGCCTCCGACCGCCCCCGCGCCAGCCGTGCCGCAATCGCCCGCCGGATCACATGCGGCGCCAGTTCCGCCTCCAGCCACGCGCCGGTGCGGTTCAGCACCATACGACGCGCGTATTCTAGCACGCCATAAGTCGCGATAGCCACCAGCGCGATGACGGTGAGCCACAAAAGCGTATCCACCGAACCGGAGGAGAGCACGCGATCAAACACCTGCAACATGTATATTGAGCTTGTCAGTAACAGGATGTTGGACAGAAAACTGAGCACGAAAAGCGCGGGCCACTGCCCCCGCATTGCGCGCAAAAGTGACGTGAGCGGGCTTGCTTTGCGTCGTGCCATCACCCGTCCCCTAGACCCGTACCAGTCGCTTCATGGAACCACCTGCCCGAAAGGCCATCGCAACGACCGGCCAAACCACGCAGCATCGCGCAGTTGGCCGGTCTGAGGCGTTAGGCAACCGCGTCGTAATAGGCCTGTGACGTCAGATCTTGGCCGTCATCGGCATCAAATGTGACCTGCTCACCGGCAAGCACACCCCAATTGTTCCAACCGTCGAGGGCCGTATGGATGTCAGAACCGGCTGCGGTATCAATGATGTCATCGCCATCAATATCCACGCCGTCATTCCACTCGGTCTTACCGTCCTTGCGGGTTTTGCCATCAGCGTGTTCGACATAAAGAATGGCCTGATCGATCCAGTAGCCGATGGTTTGTCCCTCGACTTCCGTATCAACCGCATTCCCGCTCATATGGTTGAGCCACGACGCAATCAGATCGCGCTCCACGGTCGAAACCTTGGCATAATCGGTGTTCTTGCCCTTGCTGTCTTCGCCGCCCTCAAGGGCGATAAGCGCTTCGGCAAGCGTATACTCGCGGACCGTTTCGTCCCCAGTCTCAGAAGCACTCCAGTCCCAATCCCCGACCAGCAGATAGGGCAGATCCTCGCCCTTTTCCTTATAAGTCGGGTAGGCACCAAGATCACCTGCATCCGGCGTAAAGTTGATCCCGCCATCCGCATCTAAACCGTCGAAATAGGCCGGATAGTTCAACTCGAAGAGATCATTCTCCGCAAACTCATCGCCCTCCTTCTGGAAATCAACGCCCGTGCCTTCGACCATCCCTTCATTGGTGTCATCGCCGTCCCAATAGGTCTGGCCGAGGTCGGATTTCCAGAAGCCCGGCGTCCGCACCCCCGGCCCCTCGATCATGTCGTTGCCGAAGTAGAGAAGCCCATCATTCGGGAGCGCGCCAGCCTGATCAACAGCCGAGATCACCACCTCACCAGACTCGTCGACCACCACCTTGAAATAGCCATCGCCATTCATCTCCGGTGTTGTCTGGATCCAGCCCGATTTCAGAACCTCTTTGACGTAATAGGTGCCCATCTCCAGCCCCGTGAAGGTCCAGAAACCGTCGGCATCCGATACATCCGTTTGAACCGCCGCACCGTCTTCGGCACCAAACGTGCCGTTGCCATCATCGAGGTATAGCTCAATCGTCCACCCCAGCGCACCGCTCTCGTCAGCGTCCCACGTCCCATCACGGCTCACATCAAAGAACTTGTAGCCCTCGATGGAGCCATAGCGCGTATTGGCAAAATCCAGCCCCGACTGATCCGCGCCAGAGGTGCCCGTCACCGTGTAGCCCGCGTTGCCGAGCGTCTGGTAGGAGCCATCCGGCACCTCCTCCATCACGACGCCACCCGCATAGGACGCATCCAGCCCCGTGAAGGACCACGAGCCATTACCCGCCGTGGTGGTCGACAGCTCGCCTTCGTCCAGCGTCTGGTTGTCGTTCTGGTCAATGAACACGGTCACACCGCCCCAGCCGCCATCGCCGGTCGTGTCGCCGTCGCCGTTCATGTCCTCATACTTCATGCCGGACAGGTCAAAGAGCTCGAAGTTGTAGAAGTCCACAGTCTCGTCGAAGCCCGACTCCAGATCGCTCAGCGTCACTTCCGCATCGCCCAGAACCTTCCAGCCCTCTGGCGTTGCTTCCTTCACCGTATAGGTGCCCGGGGCAAGGTTATCGAAGACAACAACGCCGTTGGCATCCGTATCCACCGATGCACCGATCTGCACGCCATCCGCGTCAAACAACCCGATGCTCCAGCCCGCTTTCACCGTCTGGTCGCCAGTCGTGCCAAGGTCGCCATCCGCGTCGATGTATTTCTTGACGGTGATCTTGCCGTATTTCGTATTGGCAAAATCCAGCCCCGACTGATCCGCGCCAGAGGTGCCCGTCACCGTGTAGCCCGCGTTGCCGTAGGTCTGGTAGGAGCCATCCGGCACCTCCTCCATCACGACGCCACCCGCATAGGACGCATCCAGCCCCGTGAAGGACCACGAGCCATCACCCGCCGTGGTGGTCGACAGCTCGCCTGCGTCCAGCGTCTGGTTGTCGTTCTGGTCAATGAACACGGTCACACCGCCCCAGCCGGGATCAACATCCGTCATATCCCCGTCGCCATCCATGTCCTCGTATTTCGTGCCGGACAGGTCAAAGAGCTCGAAGTTGTAGAAGTCCACAGTCTCGTCGAAGCCCGACTCCAGATCGCTCAGCGTCACTTCCGCATCGCCCAGAACCTTCCAGCCCTCCGGCGTTGCTTCCTTCACCGTATAGGTGCCCGGGGCAAGGTTATCGAAGACAACAACGCCGTTGGCATCCGTATCCACCGATGCACCGATCTGCACATCATTCGCGTCAAACAGCCCGATGCTCCAGCCCGCTTTCACCGTCTGGTCGCCAGTCGTGCCAAGGTCGCCATCCGCGTCGATGTATTTCTTGACGGTGATCTTGCCGTATTTCGTATTGGCAAAATCCAGCCCCGACTGATCCGCGCCAGAAGTGCCCGTCACCGTATAGCCCGCGTTGCCATAGGTCTGGTAGGAGCCATCCGGCACCTCCTCCATCACGACGCCACCCGCATAGGACGCATCCAGCCCCGTGAAGGACCACGAGCCATTACCCGCCGTGGTGGTCGACAGCTCGCCTTCGTCCAGCGTCTGGTTGTCGTTCTGGTCAATGAACACGGTCACACCGCCCCAGCCGGGATCAACATCCGTCATATCCCCGTCGCCATCCATGTCCTCGTATTTCGTGCCGGACAGGTCGAAGAGATCGAAATTCCCAAAGCTGATATTGTAAATCCCGTCCGCATTGGCGCTCGGATCAATGTCCACAGGGTTCGCCGTCGTCGCGACCCAATCGCTCTCCGTCGCATCAATCGCGACGAAGGCACCTTCGGCATCCTCATACCCCAGCTCACGCACGCGGTATTCCTGATTGTCCGCCAGCAGCGCCAGATCGTTGAACGCGAAATCCCCGTTCGTATCCGTCCAAACCGTCGCCTGTACTGCGCTCACGCTCTCACTGCCATCAGCAGCCGTGGTGACGATATAAAGCCCCATCTGGAACGAGGTCGCCGGTGCATCCTCGCCCGCGTCCTGCACCCCGTCGCCATCGTCGTCTTCGAACTTCGAGCCGAAAATATTGACCTTCGGATTACCAAAATAGTGCGCTGCATCACTGTCACTCAGGTCATCGAACCCGCTGGCCGAGGCTGTCACCGTCGCAATGTTCACATGTTGCCCAAGGATCGCATCCTCCGGCCCGTAGATCAGCTCCCATGTCTCATCAAAATCCAGAACGCCGTCACTGTCGGTATCGCCAGTGATCCCCACTACGGAGCCTGCGGGCAGCAACTCACCAAAAATGTCATCCGTCAGGGACACATTCGTCAGATCAACGTTGCCCGTATTCTCGATGGTGAACTTGAACCAGACGTCATCACCCTCGTAGGTTTCCGGCCCCGTAGCGCTGTCAGCATCATGCCACGACGTTTGCCCGTCAACGCTGACGTATTTCTCCAGATCAATGGCAGCCCATTTGCTGACGGACCATTCCTCGAAGGTCGCATCAGACGCATGGTTCTCGCCGAATTTCGAATAGAGATAGAGATGCGTCCACTCATCATCGCCACCCGTCGCGGCTGCGACATCATCCACCGACAGGTAGAAATACATATCCGAGCGACCGCTCCCCGGCTCAACGTCGTTGATCAGGATATAGACATCCTCACCAAAGGTCGCATCGAGATTGTAAACCGACAAAGAGTCCAACGTGTCGTCGCCGTTATAGAACCCCTCATCAATGGTAAAATCATGATAGCCGCCCGAGGTGCCAAGGTAGATTTGCAGCTCGTCCAGTGACACATGCACGCCTTGTGTGCTGTTCTTCTCGTTCAGATCGAGCCGAAACTGGTAGAAAGCCTCGCCTTCCGCCACATCAATGATCCCGTCAAGGTCGACGTCAATCCCAGTGACGATCGGGATCTGCTCTAACAGGAGATCATGGTTCCAGTTGTCATTGGTATCTTCGTCAAACTCGGTCGGACGATAGGAAGAATTATATCCCTCCTCCGATTCCGTGCTCTGAATCCGCACGAACGGCAGGATATTGCCGGTTCCGGTGCTGTCTGTATCGTGTACATGCCCCTGAACGAACCATGCATCGCCAATCGTGCCGTGGTCGTTCCAGTTCAAAAGCGGCAGGTAATCAGCATCAGGATCGTTATCCACAACAGCCTCAAGCTCCGGCGTGTGGCTATCCGTAAAACTATCATAGGTCACGTCCGTCCCGTCATCCGCGCTGAGGAGGAACGTCTCGTCGAGGCTGTCGTCGGGGTTCACATACCAGCTGGTGACGATGGCCCCATTGGCCTCGCCATCCAGATCACCTTCCCCGCCGTCCACGACCGTCCAACTGTCATGACCGTCACCGCCAAGGTCTACAGTGGTATCATCGGCAGTGCCGTAAACACCGTCCTCACCCGCATCGGTGACATGCTCCACCTCGAACGTGACAGACCCGCCCACATCAACGCCCTCGGCGGTGATGATCGCGGTCGATCCAGGTGCGTAATCTTCTAAATCCGTGCTGACGCGGAACAGTTCCTCGTCGCTTAGAATGACCTCACTTGTCGAATCCGTTGCCATTGCAGCCTCCCCCAAAGCCTATTCGGAGGTCGGCGCAAAACCGTATCAAACGATCGTTTTTCCATGCGAACCAGCCCCCCGCGGTTCAATTAAAACGCGCCTGTCAGAAATCCCAACAACACCGACAGGCATACTCTCAAACACCCTGCGCGGGGTTTATTGCCTGTCTTAAACCTGCCTCTACCACGCCCGCGTCGGGCTTTTGAAAAATGGTTCACGCGGTCAAATGCAACTCGCAGGAAACGCAATATATTCAATTTATGCGATAGTTATTATTATATTATTCACCAAAAAGGATACCAGACCAAACCGCTACAAGTCAACGAAACAGAACGTTTCGTTGACGTCACGTTAAGCATTCAGCCTCGCTAGGGGGCGTTATCAAATTCGTGCGTTACGGGTCGTCCCTCACGCCGCCACTCGGGGAAGCCCCCCTCCATCACCCGTGCGCGTATCCCCGTGCGCCGCAGTGCCGCCGCTGCCTGCTCGGCGTAAATGCAGTATGGCCCACGGCAATACGCAATCACCTCCTCCACCAGTTTGGGCAAATGCGCAGCAGCGGCTTCGATCTGCTCCGGCGGCAATCGGTAGGCGCCGGAAATATGTCCTGCATTGAACTCGTCCTCGGGGCGCACATCCAGAACCGTCACCCGCCCGTCCGCCAAGCGCGGCTCCAACCATGCGCGGCTCACCGCTTCTGTCTCGCCAGTATCTCCCACGAGCGCTGCAAGGATGTCACGCACCTGTTGCTTGTTGCGCGTGGCAAGCACCTTCAGCCCTGCCATCACGCCCAGCACCGCCTCATCCGCAAGCGCGTAGATCACCTGCTTGCCGTCGCGCCGCCCAGTGACAAGCCCCGCGCGCCGCAATTGCTGCAAATGCTGCGAGCAGTTTGCCACGCTTAATCCCGTCCGCTCCGCCAGCGCCTCCACCCCACGCTCGGTCTGCGCCAATGCTTCCAGCATTTGCAGCCGCGCCGGCGTCCCAAGCACCCGCGCGATGGAGGCATATTCCTCCAGCAGCGCCATTTTTGCCCCTGTTGACATCGCCCGCCTCCACACCATAATCATTCAAGTAATTGCTTGAATGTTATCAAGCAGGCCAATATTTGCAACCGAGGAGACGGCCCCTTGCCCGAAAAAGACTATGCCCTCGGCCTGCGCGCCAACCTCCGCCCCTTCGCCGAGCAACTCCTGCAAGTCCTCTTCGTGGGCCTCACCATCGGCCTGCAACGCACCGTGATCCCCGCGCTGGCGGAAAGCGAGTTCGGCGTGGCGCAAGGCTCCGTCACCGCGCTGATGGCCTTCGTGGTGTCCTTCGGCGTGGTGAAAGGCGCGATGAATTTCGTCTCTGGCCGCCTGTCTGAACGTGTCGGCCGCAGGCCGGTGCTGATCTGGGGCTGGCTCGTGGCACTCCCGATCCCTTTCATGATCCTTCTGGCGCCCTCATGGGGCTGGATCGTCGCGGCGAATGTGCTCTTGGGCGTCAATCAGGGCTTTGCATGGTCAATGACCGTCACCGCGAAAATGGATATCGTCACCGCCCGCGAGCGCGGCCTCGCCACGGGCTTCAACGAGTTCGCAGGCTATAGCGGCGTCGCGCTGGCGGGGCTCGCTACCGCCGCGCTTGCCAGCAGCTTCGCCCCGCGGATGACCCTGTTCGTTTTCGGCCTGACGGTGATCTTGCTTGCCCTCATCGCCGCCCGCCTCGCTTTTACCGAAACGCTGCCCTTCGCCCGCGCCGAGGCCGCCCGCCTGAGCGCCACCCCCACCGCAACCGGCAGCTATGCCCAAGGCCCAGCAAACCCAACCACCGCGCAAATCTTCGCGCTCGTCACATGGCGCAACCGCAGCTTCATGGCGCTCTCACAGGCAGGTAGCGTTGAAAAATTCGTCGATGCGCTGATGTGGGCGCTGGTGCCCGCGTTCCTCATCTCCAAAGGCGCAAGCCTGATCCAGATCGGATGGATCACCGGCCTCTACGGCCTCGTCTGGGGCGCGAGCCAGCTCTGGACCGGCCCCCTGTCAGACCGTATCGGCCGCAAAATCCCCATCGTAACAGGCTTCTTCCTTTGTGCGGCTGGCGTCTTTGCCTTTCCCCTCCTCGCCACCGTCACCGCATGGGCCATCGCCGCCGTGATCACAGGCGTTGGCATGGCGCTCCTCTACCCGACCCTGATCGCCGCGATGGGCGATCTCGCCCACCCCGCATGGCGCGGCTCAGCGCTCGGCACTTATCGCTTCTGGCGTGATCTGGGCTACGCCATCGGCGCGCTCGCCATTGGCCTGATTGCAGATGCCACAGGCACCCTTGCAGCAGGCTTCTGGTTTACCGGCGGCGCAATGGTTCTGTCCGGCCTTTGGGTGCTCACGGCATTGAAAGAAACCCATCCGCGCAAAACACAATAACCACCACCGAATCGCACCGCGATCCGGTATGCGCCCGACCCCGCCCCCAAGGGCGGGCGCATTCCGCTCGCACGTTGTCATCGCCGCCAACCAAACGCCAAGCTCCGCGCATCGAGCCAGCCGCCACACGCCCACCCTCGGGCTCGGGCGCACACCTCCCCCTAGCCAGCCGCCGCCACCTGCCCTAGCTTTGCTTCAACAACGAGCGGAGCTCCCATGACCACCCCTTGCATCATCTGCGTCGCAATCACCGGCTCCCTGCCGCACAAGTCCGATAACCCCGCCGTGCCGATCACCGTCACCGAACAGGTCGAAAGCACCCATGCCGCCTATGAGGCAGGTGCCAGCATCGTTCACGCCCATGTCCGCAATGATGATGAAACCCCGTCATCCGAGCCCGAAAAGTTTGCCCGCTTGATGGAAGGCATCCACCAGCACTGCCCTGATATGATCATCCAGTTCTCCACCGGCGGGCGCTCCGGCGCAGGGAAGGAACGCGGCGGAATGCTGCCCCTCGCGCCGGATATGGCCTCGCTCTCGGTAGGCTCGGTGAATTTCCCCACCCGCACCTATGACAATCCACCCGATCTGGTGTACTGGCTCGCCGCCGAGATGCAGCGCTACCACGTCACGCCAGAGATCGAGGCGTTTGACCTCTCCCACATCCATCAGGCGGTTGCGCTCCACAAGGCGGGCAAGCTCTACGGCCAGCTCTATGTGCAATTCGTGATGGGCGTGAAAAATGCCATGCCGGTGGATCGCCCCACCTTCGATTTTTATATCGAAACCCTCAACCGCCTCGCCCCCGGCACGCCGTGGTGCGCCGCAGGCATCGGGCGGAATCAGATCACATTGAATGAATGGGCCATAGTTGCGGGCGGTCATGTCCGCACGGGGTTGGAGGATAACGTGAGGCTCGACCGCACCACCCTCGCCCCCTCAAACGCCGCGCTGGTGGCCCGCGCCGCCGAACTCTGCGCGGCGCACGATAGGCCCGTCGCTACATGCAAAGAGGCGCGCAGCCTGCTTGGCCTGCGCGCCTCCTGAACAGTCTACTTTGTCTGGCTTAGGCCAAGGCTTAAGCCAGCCGCTCCGCGATCAGCTTAAGCAGCTTCTGATGGTCCGCGTCGAACTGGCGAATACCGCCCGAAAGCTTCTCCGTCGCCATTTCATCAGCGTTCAGCGCCCAGCGGAAATCAGCTTCGCTCATCGGAATTTTCGCCACGCCAGAGGCGTTCTCCGGCGCAAGCACCCGCTCCAGCGGCGCGTCTTCGGCGTCCAGCTCTTCCAGCAGCGCGGGCGAAATCGTCAGGCGGTCGCAGCCCGCAAGCGCCTTGACCTGCCCGATATTCCGGAAGGACGCGCCCATCACGATCGTGTTGATGCCGTTGGACTTGTAGTAGTCATAAATGCTGCGCACCGACAAAACGCCCGGATCTTCGTCCGGCCCGAAGGTCTTGCCATCGCGTGCCGCATAGAAATCGGTGATCCGGCCCACAAAAGGCGAAATCAGCGACGCGCCCGCGTCCGCACAGGCCACTGCCTGCGCCATGCAGAACAACAGCGTCAGGTTACATTCGATGCCCTCGCCTTGCAGGATCTCGGCGGCACGGATGCCTTCCCAAGTAGAGGCCAGCTTGATGAAGATCTTTTCACGGCCAACGCCGTTTTCCTCATACGCCTTCACCAGCGCCCGCGCCTTGGCGACAGAGGCTTCGGTGTTGAACGACAGGTTCGCGTCCACTTCGGTGGATACCTTCCCCGGCACCAAGCCTGCCAGCTCCGTTCCCACGCCAATCGTCAGCGCGAAGGCGATGTCCTCGGGGCTCTTGCCTGCCGCCTTGCCTGCCTCGATCTCCTTCGTGACAAGCGCCTCGAAAGCCGGGCTTTGCAACGCCTTGAGGATGATACTCGGGTTGGTGGTGCAGTCGATCGGCTTCAACGCCCTGATCGCATCCACATCGCCGGTATCGGCCACAACGGTTGTCATTTCGCGCAACTGGCTCAGGCTGCTGGCCATTCTCTTACTCCTGTCCGGGGTCTTGCGCCGCCCCACCGGCGGCGCACACGCGCGTGCTACCCCACGCGCCGGGGTTATTCAATGCAAGCTCAGATCGCGCAGGTCATATCCTGCCCGCAGCACATCGGAGACTTGATCTTGCCCTCGCATTTTGGGCAGCGCGAAATCTGCACCGTGCTGCCATCATCCTTGGTGAGCGTGTCATTCACCAGCGGCTCGTTACAGTCGGCACAGGTGGCATTCACCCCCATCCCGCATTTGTCACAACGGTAAGTCGCGGACATGATCATTCTCCTTTTCTGTTTGCGCGGAAGTAATAAATCAACTTTGTGGATAATTAAAGAGGCGTTTCTGGCGTCTCTCTTCCATCCAAGGTCAACTGCATGATCGTCAGGTTGAGCCACCGCCCGAATTTCTGGCCCACTTGCGGCATCTGCCCAACGATCTCAAATCCGAAGCGCTCGTGCAAGGCGATAGAGGCCGCGTTCTCCGCCTCGATCATCCCAACCATCGCATGGAGGCCCTGCGCCCGCGCCCGTTCGACCAGCTCGCGCATCAAGGCCCGGCCGATTCCTTTCCCCGCATATCCGGGACTGACGTAGACCGAATGCTCCACCGTCAGTCGGTAGCCGTCCTTCGCCCGCCACGGCATATAGGCCGCATATCCCACAAAGACCCCCGCCTCCGATTCCGCGACGAGCACAGGCAATCCCGCGCGACGGCGCTCTTCCAGCCACGCGCGGCGCTCGCCCGCATCGACCTCCTGCGTGGTCCACAGCGCGGTCGTTTCCCGCACGCCCCAGTTATGGATCACCGTCAGCGCAGGAATATCCGCCTCGGTCGCATCCCTGATGAGAATTCCACTCATCCGATAATCTCGAACTTCATCACATCCACCATACCACGATCCGTGATCTTCAGCCGCGGAATCACCGGCAGCGCGAGGAACGCCAGTTGCAAGAACGGCTCCTCCAGCCGCACCCCCAACCGCCGCGCGCCGGTGCGCAGCGCCACCAGCCGCTCGCGCACCACCTCAAAGCTCTCAAGGCTCATCAACCCTGCCACCGGCAGCGCCAGCTCGGCCAACACCATACCGTTCTGCACCACGACAAACCCGCCCTCGATCTCCGAAAGCCGGTTCGCCGCCACCGCCATATCGTCGTAATTCATCCCCACGCAGGCGATGTTGTGATGGTCATGGCACACGGTCGAGGCAATCGCCCCGTCCTCGATCCCAAAGCCGCGCACAAAGCCGGTGGCAATGTTGCCGTTCTTGCCATGCCGCTCGATTACCGCGATCCGCGCCAGATCGCGCGTCCGGTCAGGGCGCTTGTCGCCATCCTCGATCTCGATATCGACATACAGGTGATCGGTGATGATCTTCCCCTCGATCACCCCGATCACATCCGTATCCACATGGTTTCCACCATGGCGGAACTCCCGCGCGCTGACCTTCGGCGCATGGACCGAGCCGCGCCCCACCACGGGGATCACCTCCCGTGCCGCAAACGCCGCCGCATCGGCCCTCACGCCGCCAGCAAAGACCATTTGCGCGTCACAGGCCTCCAAAGACCCAAGCGCCACAATATCCGCCCGCTTGCCGGGCGCGATCACACCGCGATCCTTTAGGCCAAAGGCCTCCGCCGCCGAAAGCGACGCCGCGCGATAAGCCGCCAGAGGCGGCACGCCCTTTTCGATCAACCGCCGGATCATGTAATCCAGATGCCCATGCTCTCCGATATCCAGCGGGTTCCGGTCATCGGTACAAAGGCACATATAGGGCGCGGTCGTCTCGGTCAGCACCTCCGCCAGCGCTTCCAAATCCTTGCTCACCGATCCCTCGCGGATCAGCACGCGTATCCCCTTTTGCAGCTTCTCGCGGGCTTCCTCGGCGGTGGTCGCCTCATGCTCGGTGCTGATCCCCGCCGCGATATAGGCATTGAGGTCTTTGCCGCTCAGCATCGGGCAATGCCCGTCCACATGCCCACCCTCAAACAGCCGCAGCTTCGCCAGCGCCGCCGGATCACGGTGGATCACACCCGGGTAATTCATGAACTCCGCCAACCCGATGCCAGAGGGATGCCCCATCAACGGCGCCAGATCCTCCGCCTCGATCCGCGCACCAGCTGTTTCCATATCGGTCGATGGCACACAGGAGGAAAGCTGCACCCGCAAATCCATCAACAGATGCTGGCTCGCCTCCTGAAAGTAGCGAATGCCCGCCGTCCCGATCACATTGGCAATCTCATGCGGATCACATATCGCCGTGGTGATCCCGCGTGGCGTCACGCAGCGGTCAAATTCAAACGGCGTGATCAGGCTCGATTCCACATGCAAATGCGTGTCGATGAACCCCGGCACCAGCGTCAGGCCGGTAACATCCACCACCTCTTTGCCCTCATAGGCACCACAGGTGCCAACGATGGTATCACCACAAATCGCCACGTCCCCTTCAAGGAACGCGCCGGTGATCAGGTCAAAGACCCGCCCACCCCTAAGCACCAAATCGGCAGGCGCATCACCGCGCCCTTGGGCAATCCTGTCCTTAAGCCGTGCCATCCGCCGGCCCTCGTCCAAACTCCGCCGCGAGCCCACGCGCCGCGTTCAGCATCAACGGCAGGTCCAGACCAACAGCGGTAAAGGCAGTGCCCAGCTCGATACAGGTTTTCGCATAGGCCGGATCGGTTGCAAGAATGCCCGCAGGCACTTTCACCGCGTTCAAGCGCCCGATCAATTCGGCGATCTTTTCCTTTACCGTCGGATGCCCCGCCTGGCCCGGATAGCCCATGCTGGCCGACAGGTCGGCAGGCCCGATGAACACACCATCAACCCCGTCCGTCAGCGCGATGTCTTCCAGATGATCGGCCGCTTCCAGCGTTTCCACCTGAACGATCAAGCAAATCTCCTCATTGGCCCGCGCATGGTAATCCTTGATCTGTCCGTAGCGCCCCGCCCGCGTGCCACCGGCCACGCCGCGCATCCCTGCGGGCGGATAGCGCACTGCTTGCACAGCCGCTTCGGCCTCTTCGGCGTTTTGCACATAAGGAACAAGGATCGTCTGCGCGCCAAAATCCAGCACCCGCTTGATGGTTGCGGCACTGTTCTCGACAACCCGCACCACCGGCGTCGTGCGCGGATAGGCCGCCATCGCCTGCAAAGCGGGCAGCACGTCCATTACGCCCCGTGCAGCGTGCTCGGTATCAACCACGATCCAGTCATAGCCGATCCCCGCCAGCGCTTCCGGCACGGTGTTGCCGCCCAGCGTGTTCCATAGCCCGATCTGCTGCTCACCTGCCTTCAGCGCGGCTTTGAATGCGTTCTTCGGCAATTCCATCACATGCCCCCCACAAGGCTCGCCACCCGCCGCAGCGCCAGTAAATATCCTTCCGTGCCCGCCCCCGCGATCACGAAGTCGGCGCGCTGCGACACATAGGAATGATGCCGGAACGCCTCGCGCTTGTGAACGTTAGAGATATGCACCTCGCCCACTGGCCCGTCGAACGCATTGAGCGCGTCCAGAATGGCAACAGAGGTATGCGTATAGGCCGCAGGGTTGATCACGATCGCGGCCGATGTCTCCCGCGCCGCATGGATCATCTCGACCAATCCGCCCTCGTAATTGCTCTGCTGGAAGTCGATGTCATAGCCCAGCTCGGCGGCCAACGCCGTGCAAGCACGCTTCACATCGTCGAGCGTTTCATGGCCGTAAACCTCCGGCTGGCGCTTGCCCAGCAGGTTGAGGTTCGGGCCATTGAGGATCGTTATCAGTTTCGGCATGGGTCCGTCCGTTTGTCCGTTTCCTCTGTTGGACACCCCAGACCCAGCCACGTCAACCCGCTATTCAAGCCGCGCAGGGAATCCCGGCGCCCGCAGATCAGTGTCGAGCAAGTCCTCCAACAGTTTCGCGATCATCGGTGATTGCGCATCCCCGCCATAGGCCGCTTTCGCCGCCACATAGGTCTGCTGCGTTGCACCCGCCAGTTCCAGCGGCACCCCGAACTCGCGGCCAAAGCCCATCGCAAAGCCCAGATCCTTCAGCGCCAAGTCCATGTTGAACGCGATGTCATAAGAGCCGTTGAGGATCAGCGCACCTTCGGTTTCATGCACGAAGGAATTGCCTGATGACGCGCGAATTGCTTCCCACGCCTGCCCAAGGTCCAGCCCGCCACGCTTGGCGAGCATCAACGCCTCACCGCAGGCCTTCAGATGGATAAACGCCAGCATATTGGTAATCACCTTGATGATCGCCGCATTGCCCAATGGCCCCATGTGGAAGATCTTGTCGCCCATCGCCTCCAGCGCGGGTTTATGCGCTTCAAAGAGGTCGTCATCACCCCCAGCCAGCATGGTGATCTTTCCTTGCGCCGCCAGATGCACCCCGCCCGTCACCGGCAGTTCCATCGCCCGCACACCAAATTCCGCTGCCCGCGCCGCGAGCCGTTTCATCTCGTCACGGCTGAGGGTGGACATCTCGATCCAGTGATTGCCCGCCTCCATTTCCGGCAGGATTTCCTCAAGCACTGCTTCCGATACCTGCGGCGACGGCAGGCAGGTGATTACTGCATCCACCGCCCGCGCCACGCTAAGGCCGCTCTCGGCCCACACCGCGCCGCATTCTTCCATCCGCGCGCGATGCGATGCGTCCAGATCGAACGCCGTCACCGCGAACCCCGCCCGCCGCAGGCTCGCCGCCAAATGACCGCCTAAATTCCCCAGCCCGATAAAACCGTAATGCATGTTATCTCCTCCGTTTCCGCCAGCCTTGCGATAGCCCCCGCGAAAACTGTTCCCTTGGCGACATCTCATCAACAATTTCAGACATTTATTTCTCCAGCAGAATGCCTGTTTGCCGCCGCCAGTCATAGTCCTAAATGAGGTTTTGAACAGCGCCCCCCAAGGCGCTACAAGGATGCGTCCGAATGGCGGCAACTGCAGGAGACCTCGATGGAGCGCATAAATATCACCCGTGACCTCGCCCTTTCGCGCCTGATTTACGGGATGTGGCGCGTGCTGGACGACAGCGACACCTCGCCCGAACGTATCCGCAACAAGCTGGACGCCTGCCTCGATCAGGGAATCACCACCATCGACCAAGCCGCGATCTATGGCGGCTATCAGGCCGAATCCGCGCTCGGTGACGCGCTCGAAGGCACCCACCTGCGCGACAAGATCGAGATCGTCACCAAATGCGGCATCGTCGCGCCTTCCGCCCGTCACAGCGGCGTGCGCGTGCCCCATTACGATAGCAGCCGCGCCCATATCCTCGAGTCGGTGGATTATTCGCTGATGGCGATGCGCACCGATTACATCGACCTGCTGCTCATCCACCGCCCCGATCCCTTCATGAACCATGACGAAACCGGCGCCACTCTGGATGCTCTGGTGTTCTCCGGCAAGGTCCGCGCAGTCGGCGTCTCCAACTTCAAGCCGCATGACTGGTCGCTCCTGCAATCGGCCATGCGCACCCCGCTCTCCACCAACCAGATCGAGCTGAGCGTCGTCGCCCATCACGGCTTCACCAACGGCGATGTCGCTTTCCACCAGATGAACGACACCCCGATCATGGCATGGTCCCCCCTTGCTGGCGGCGCGCTCTTTGGCGATGATCCCGCCACCGCGCGCCTCCGTCAGGCCATCAGCAAATTCGCCGTCCGCACCGGATTTGACAGCGGTGCCGTGGCAATTGCATGGCTCCTCGCCCACCCCGCCAAAATCATGCCGATCATGGGCAGCAACCAGATTTCTCGGATCAAAAGCTTCTCGCAAGCGTTCGATGTCCCGATGGACCGCGAAGCATGGTTCGATATCTACACCTCCGCCCTCGGCCACCCCGTTCCCTAAATGATGGACACCGCCCTGATGACCGACGACACCGCATTCGATCCGGCGACGAACCCGATGGCCTTCCGCCATGCGCTGGGCCGTTTCGCAACGGGCGTCACCGTGATCACGGCACAAGGGCCGGAGGGGCCAGCCGGCATCACCGCCAACAGCTTCGCCTCGGTGTCACTCGACCCGCCCTTGGTGCTCTGGTCGCCGGCCAAAAGCGCGGGCCGCTTCCCGATTTTTGCGGAAGCCCCCCACTACGCCATCCACGTGCTGTCCGAAGCCCAACGCGACATCGCTGCCGCCTTCACACGCCACGTGAATGCCTTCGACGGGCTCGCGTGGCACGAAAGCGCCAACGGAACCCCCATCATCGAAAACTGCCTCGCCACGTTTATCTGCAGCCGCGAAGCCACCCACGACGCCGGAGATCACCTGATCATCGTCGGACGGGTGACTGACGTGCGCACGAGAGAAGGCAACGGGCTGGTGTTCCACGGTGGGAGATATGGCGGGTTTCGGGATGGGGGGTGAGTTGGGGGCGCTGCGGGCGTTAGTTTGAGCTTGTGGTCATGGACGGCCCCATGCGGAACTCTGCGAAGCATCACATTTCGGCGGCGCAGCATCCCTGAAGCGGAAAATAAAGCTCACTGCTTGGTCAATTCAACTGACGCCAGATGTGGGGGTTGGGTTCGTATCGGCCCTCAAACATAGTCCCGATCGAAAGTTCAAAACTCTCATGAATACGTTGATCGCGTTCGCAGACTCTGGACGAGAGGGCATGTAACCTTTGTGCGCAACTTGGTTGCGGAGCCACGCGACATTCCGCAAGTCATCGGCATTGGCATAAATCCAAGTCCCTTCTGGGAAGTCATCGATGACTGTCGAGATCATTTTGTACATTGGCTGACCAGTTCTGCGGTCTCGACGGACATTGCCTTGTCGATACTGGTACACGTTCAGGCCAGCATGTTCGGCAAATGGGGTAAGCCATTTCTCAATTTCGAACCAAGTAAGGCCCACGCAAGCCCGAAAATCTTCTTTTCTGTGCTCCGAAATCAGCTTTGAACCAACAGATGCGGTCGACAAAAGATCAGCATCATACAAGACTTCCCAATACGAAATTGCATCGCGAAAGACATTCAGGTCTATCGGGAAGCGATCTTGCGGCGCTTCAACTTTCAGCGCGCGAATACGCCTGAGTTGTTGTTGTGGAGGTCTGCTAAACGCACCTCCTTTAATAGCCAGACCGTCACTTCCATAGTGAAACCGACTGATAAGCCAAGTGGTGAGCTCAAAGTAGTCATGGATTGTGTAGTCGCCTCGACCGGTAAAGCGGGCACAAAACAATAGGAAGTTCAGAGCGCTGAGTGCTTCAACGTATTCAAATCTGGCGCTTCGAGAGACGCCCAGCCGCAAGTTTGCTATGTCCGCTGATTGGTTGTGTTCCCGTTCTGCTCGCAGGGCACTTTCAATTTCGTCCAAGTGAAGCATACAAAGATAGTCTCCCGTCACCGCAATTTTCCAGCCAGGTCTTTCGATCTCGACGATCTTTTCTAGAAGCTGAGACTTGGTCGAATCCGAAATGTACCCTTCACTGTTTGTCGAGAGTTCTGCAGGTTCAAAGTAATTTGGTGGGGCCGGCCAAAATCCAAAGTACTTTGTAATGTTGCGGTCGACAGTCATGATCACATCTGGTGGACGGCCACGATGGCACGCTCCCATGCAGTTCGAACGACCTGATATACATGCGCGGCGGCTCCGTTGCTAAGGAACAATTCGTCGTCCGATAGGCTCGCTATCCAGTTGGGTTTTGAAGACGCTGAGAATACGCGGTCGAAGTCGACCCGGTTGTTTGTAGCGCGGACACCGGTGAAGCCGTAGATTGCACAATGTTGCATGTGCTTGAACGCCCTCAATTGCTTTGTCAGCTTAGGGTCGTTGTAAGTCTTAACCCAATACTTTCGAGGAAAGTGATATTCGAAAATTGCCATAATATTCGCAATGGCGAGCAGATTGACTGAATGGTCAAGTTTGGACTGCACGCTTTGACGAACTTGCGGGTCAGAAATTGAAACCGCGTGCTGGGTCTTACTCAACAATTGTCCCTGCGCGTCATGCGCTTGCTGCATCAAATCTTGGCCCAAGGCGCTCAATGATGCCATCAAAGATGATTTCTCGGTTTGATCTAGCATGCCACTTCTTATCGGAATTACAAAACTCGGTCACCATCTTCGAATTGCACAAATGTACGCTGAATCTGTTGGAATTGAAGGTCGGCTATGATGTCCCGTCATCGCGGGTTTCGCAGTCGCAGCGAACGACCGGTTTCCGCCCTCTCCAATATTGGAATGTGTATCAGCATCGCCCCGCCGCAGTGCAGCTAAATTTTCCGTTAACTTTCTGCGGGTGCGATATGCATAGGATGTGCATGGATTGTGCATCACTTGTGCCCCCGAATTTCACCGCAGATTCCCCTCTTTTTCTGCGCTGCGGCACGGGGCGCGTGGTGCTCCGATGCCCCTCGGTCAGCCCGTCGCGTCGCATCCCCCTTGTGCCGCGCGGCGGGACCGTCCACAAAGGGGCAAACAGGCGGAGACCCCGATGAAAATCGCGACCTTCAACATCAACGGAATCAAGGCCCGTTACGAGACACTCCTGCGCTGGCTCGACGAGTCCGCGCCCGACATTGCGCTGTTGCAGGAGATCAAGTCGGTGGACGAGAACTTCCCCCGTCAGGAGATCGAGGATAAGGGCTACAACGTTGAAACTCATGGACAAAAGAGCTTCAACGGCGTGGCGATCCTGTCCAAATATCCGCTCGAGGATGTGAGCCGTGGCCTTCCGGGGGACGATACGGATGAGCAGGCCCGCTGGATCGAGGCGACCGTCACGGGAGACCGTCAGGCGCTGCGGATTTGCGGGTTGTACCTGCCCAATGGCAATCCGGTGCCGGGTCCGAAATACGATTACAAACTGGCGTGGATGGCCCGTCTGAAAGCCCGCGCCGAGGCGCTTCTGGCCGCCGAAATGCCCGCGTTGATGGCGGGCGATTACAACATCATCCCCCAAGCCGAAGACGCCGCCCGCCCTGACGCATGGCGCGAAGATGCACTTTTCCGCCCCGCCAGCCGCGCCGCCTTCCGAGAGATCTTGAACCTTGGAATGACGGAAGCTTTTCGCGCCTGCACACACGGCCCCGGGCATTACTCTTTCTGGGATTATCAGGCAGGTGCGTGGCAGCGTAATGATGGCATCCGCATCGACCATTTCCTGCTGACACCGCAATGCGCAGACCTCTTGCGCGATTGCTGGATCGAAAGCGAAATGCGCGGCCGCGAGAAACCCTCCGATCACGTGCCGGTCTGGGTCGATCTCGACGCCTGATCAAGCAGTGACGTCGAAGCCGTAGAGCCAATCATAGCGCGCCAAAAACCGTTCCGGTGCCAGCGCCCCGAACGCGCCAATCACCACAGCGCGACCCATCCCCATCAAAGGCCCCATGTGATAGCGTTTCGCATTGGCATTGGCCTCGGCAATGGCGCGGCTCACACGGGGTTTCCGCTGCGCCTCATAGATGGCAAGCGCTTTGTCTTGCGCCTCCTCCCCAGCCAGACACCGTGCCAAAACATGGCCATCCTCGATGGCCAGATTCGCCCCCTGCGCCAGAAACGGCAGCGTCGGGTGCGCCGCATCGCCCAGCAGTGCCAGCCGCGCCCCGTCATGCCACCGCGCCGCAACAGGATGGCGGAACAGGCCCCACAGCGCCACGTTCTCCACCTGCGCCAACAGCTCGCGCAACGCAGTCCCACAATCATCAAATGCCACGCGCAAATGCGCAGGATCGTCCCGATAATGCCAACCCTCCGCGGCCCAATCTGTGCGCTCCTGCACCGCGACGATATTGAGGCTGTCGGATGATAACGGATAGCTCACAACATGCTTGCCCTTGCCCATCCAGACCCGCGCCTCAGGTGCCGCTGCAATAGGCAAGACCGCCCGCCACGCAACTTGACCCGTGAAAAACGGCTCATCAGCACCATTCAGGCGGCTTCGGCTCTTTGAATGCAGTCCTTCCGCCCCGATGACCAGATCATACCCTGCCAAAGCGGGATCTTCAGCCTGCACCGCCTGCCCCGTCTTGATCACCACGCCCCGTGCCCGCCCGGCCTCTGCCATAAGCGCCAGAAACGCTCCGCGGTGAATGAAGCGATACGGCGCATCCGCACTGACCTTATCAAGTGAGAACCGCGCCAGCACTCTCCCAGAATGCGCGTCAACCGGCACCAGCGCCTTAGAGCGGACGGACACACCTTCCAATGCTCCCGCCAGCCCCAGCGCATTCAGCACCCGCACGGCGTTCGGCGTCAGCTGAATACCCGCACCAACCTCGCGCAGCGCTTCGGCCTGCTCATAAACGGTGACATCCGCGCCGAAGGCCCGCAGGCTCAAAGACGCAGAAAGGCCGCCCAGTCCTCCGCCAATGACGGCAACCGAGCGGCCCTTCAAACTTTGCTGCATCGGACGATCAGTCGTCGCGATGAACTTTTTCGCGGCGCTCGTGGCGCTCCTGCACTTCCAGCGTCATCGTCGCGATCGGGCGTGCATCGAGGCGCTTGAGGCTAATAGGCTCACCGCTGATCTCGCAATAGCCGTATTCGCCTTCATCGATCCGGCGCAGCGCGGCGTCGATCTTGTTGACGAGCTTGCGCTGGCGGTCGCGGGTCCGCAGTTCAAGTGCGCGGTCGGTTTCTTCAGAGGCGCGGTCGGCAATATCAGGGATATTGCGCGTGCCGTCTTTCATATGTTCGATAGTGTCCCTGCTGTCCTCCAGAAGATCAGCCTTCCAGTCCAGCAGTTTGCGGCGGAAATATTCAAGCTGCCGCTCGTTCATAAATGGTTCGTCATCAGCAGGACGGTAGTCGTCCGGCAGAAAGACTTCAGCTTTCATCTTGTGACCCTTCTCTGCGCCGTCGGTTAGGGCGTCTTGAGCGTCAACCATACGGCTCTCCCTCACATTTCGGTCCGTTTACTCCCACGCGGGAGAAGTGTCACCCCCCAAAAAACCCTAAAACAGATTGTTGAAGCTCGACGTCGCACAACATACTGTCCGCGTTATCAAACTTCGGAGAGAAAGCGTGAAATTCACTGGTACCGAGAGCTATGTCGCCTCCAACGAACTCAGAATCGCGGTCGACGCTGCCGTCACACTTGAGCGGCCGCTCTTGGTGAAGGGCGAGCCAGGCACGGGCAAAACAGAGCTGGCGCGGCAGGTAGCCTCTGCACTCGGTCTGCCGATCATCGAATGGCACGTTAAATCCACAACCCGCGCGCAGCAGGGACTCTATGAATATGATGCAGTCAGCCGGCTGCGCGATAGCCAGCTCGGCGATGAGCGCGTAAATGACGTGCGCAACTATATCCGCAAAGGCAAACTATGGGAGGCATTCTCCCATACCGGCAAATGCGTACTTTTGATCGACGAAATCGATAAGGCCGACATCGAGTTCCCCAACGACCTCTTGCAAGAGCTCGACCGCATGGAATTCCATGTCTACGAAACCGGCGAAACCATCCGCGCCGAAACCCGCCCCATCGTCATCATCACATCGAACAACGAAAAAGAACTGCCCGATGCCTTCCTGCGGCGGTGTTTCTTTCACTACATCCGCTTTCCTGATACCGACACGCTGAAACAGATCATTGATGTCCACCACCCCGGCATCAAAGCAGAGCTGCTCGCAACCGCCCTCACCCGTTTTTACGACATTCGCGAAACGCCGGGCCTCAAGAAGAAACCCTCCACATCCGAGGTGCTCGACTGGCTGAAACTCCTGCTTGCAGAAGATCTTGAAGCCGAAGACCTCCGCGCCGACGCCCAAAACGCCCTGCCCAAGCTCTACGGCGCGCTACTGAAGAATGAACAAGACGTCCAGCTTTTCGAACGCCTCGCCTTTATGTCGCGGCGGGAGGGGGCGCCGCGCCGCTGAATATTCCGGAGTTTTTCTTAATTCGCCCCCTAGGGCGCCACATTTCCCACCAACGCTGCACGGCGTAAGAGTATTTTGGTAAGAGAAATGATTCATTCTTTTGAAAAGGCAGGACGTCCATTGCGTCAGCGGCCAATCCAAGTTTCGAAAATGAGGCCCGCGCGCATTTTTCGCGCAAATTGGCGAGATTTCCTCTCTGAAAAGTATAACAAACGGTTAACGCGCCCCAACGCCCCAGCGTTTCGCAGCGGCTTTCTTTTGGGTGGCTCACTCCTCGCCCTTGTTGCTTGCGCCCCGCAAGATCCACCTATGATGCAAGCCACGCGCGCCATGCCGATGACGCTGGAGCTTCCCCCAGTTAAGCTCTTCAGCGCCACGCCGCAACTTGCCACCCCTGTGCTCGCCAATGCCAATCTGACCCGCGATTTCATAGAGCTCTCCTTTCAACTGGAAAGCGGACGACCTCTCCCATTTTTCACCCGCTTCGATGGTCCGATTACGGTCTACGCTGCACCAAGCCTCAACCAGATCGGCCAGCGCGATCTCCAGCAATTGCTCGCCCGTTTCCGCTCAGAGGCAGGACTGTCCATCACCCTATCACGCAGCTCCGATGCACGGATTGTTATTGAGGCGATCCCCCGTGCACGCATTCAGTCCACCGTCTCCGGCGCGGCTTGTTTCGTTGTTCCCAATGTGCGCGGCTGGGCCGAGTTTCAAAAGGCAAAAAATAGCGGTCGCCTCGACTGGACAACCCTTCGTAGCCGCACCACCGCTACCGTTTTCGTCCCCTCCGACGCACCACCACAAGAGGTGCGCGACTGCCTACACGAGGAACTGGCGCAAGGTCTTGGCCCGCTCAATGACCTCTTCCGGTTGGAAAACAGCGTCTTCAACGACGATAACTTCCACTCCGTTCTCACCCCTTATGACATGCTGATGCTCAGGGCATACTACCATCCATCTCTCGCAAATGGCATGACGCGCGACGACGTAGCCACCCGCCTTCCCGCGATCTTTGCGCAACTCAACCCCGCCGGTGCCGCTCTCAGGCCAACCCCGATCATCGGCGGAAATTCCGCATGGGAGGCGGCGATCAACGCCTCGATGACTGGCTCGCTGTCGTTCTCAAGGCGCACCAACGCCTCCGAAAATGCGGTCCGCCTTGCCAACAGCACCACGCTGCCGGCGCAGTCGCGCGCGTTCTCACTCTTCGCGCTGGGGCAACTAAAATTACGAAGCGATCCCGGCGTTGCCTATGGCGCATTCCGCGCTGCGGACGGGATATATAGCCAACAGCAATCAACCGCGATCCAAAGCGCACATGTGAAAGTCCAACTCGCAGGCTTTGCTCTTTCGGCCGGTGATGCCACGACGACGTTGCGCCTCACGGACGAAGCGATCCCTGTCGCCTATGCACATCAAAACGCAGCCATCCTTGCCTCGCTAATGATGCTCCGCGCCGAGGCCCTCGATCTCTTGGGCCGTCCGCAAGAAGCGGCCGAACAACGACTGGACAGTCTCGGTTGGGCGCGGTACGGGTTTGGCAGTGACGACACCGTCCGGCGAAAGCTGGCAGAAATCTCTGCGCTGAACCCGGCCATTTAGAGGCATGCGACATGATCTATCCGCTCTCCGGTCTGCTATTGGGTGCGATCATCGGCGGCTTTGGCGCACGCAGACGCCAAGGAAAGGCACTTGATCTGGCCCAATGGGCAGCCGTCGGTGCGATGATCGGTGGCGTTCTTGGACTTTTCGCCCTCGTCTTGATCGAGCGCAGCTACAGCTAGGGCGATGTTCCTCCCGTTCTTCGGCAACCTCCGAAAGCAAGGAGTTCCGGCCAGCTTGCGGGAATTTCTGTCCTTCCTGGCCCTGCTTAGGGCAGGCCTTGCCACCTACGACATTGACGCCTTCTACCACCTCGCGCAAACCGCACTGGTAAAAGACGAACGCCACCTCGATCGGTTCGACCGCGCCTTTTCAGCGACCTTCTCAGGCATAGAAACCATCAGTACCGATCAGGTAATCGAGTCCCTCGACATCCCCGCCGAATGGCTTGAGAAACTTGCTGAAAAGACACTCTCCGCCGAGCAGCGCGCCGCTATCGAAGCCCTTGGCGGCTTTGATAAACTAATGGAAACCCTGCGCGAGAGGCTCAAAGAGCAACAGGGCCGCCACCAAGGTGGAAATAAATGGATCGGCACTGCGGGAACCTCTCCCTTTGGGGCTTACGGCTATAATCCCGAGGGTGTGCGCATTGGTCAGGACACCAGCCGCCATCAACGCGCGGTCAAGGTCTGGGACAAACGCGAATTCCGCAACCTCGATGATCAGGTTGAGCTCGGAACCCGCAACATCAAGGTCGCGCTCAAGCGCCTCCGCCGCTGGGCCCGCGATGGGGCGGCCGAGGAGTTTGATCTCGACGGCACGATCCGCGCAACCGCCGAACATGGCTACCTCGATGTTCAGACCCGCCCCGAGCGCCGCAACGCGGTAAAAGTGCTTTTATTTCTGGATGTTGGTGGCAGTATGGACCCTCACATCCGCGCTGTCGAGGAACTCTTTTCCGCCGCGCGCGCAGAGTTCAAACATCTCGAACATCACTACTTCCACAATTGTCCTTATGAGTTCATGTGGAAGGACAACGCACGCCGCTGGAACGAGCGCCTGTCCACATGGGATCTGCTGCGGACCTACGGGCAGGACTACACCTGCATTTTTGTCGGTGACGCCTCGATGTCCCCCTACGAGATCGCCTTCGCCGGCGGCGCCAATGAGCACTGGAACGAAGAGGCCGGCGAGGTCTGGCTCAACCGTATCGCGCAGAACTGGCCCAATTTCCTCTGGATCAACCCCACCCGCGAAGAGCACTGGGGCTATACCCGCTCTATTGCTATGGTTCAGAATATCATAGGCGCGGAACGAATGGTTCCGATGACCCTCGAAGGCCTGAACCGCGGCATGGCTTTGTTGCGCTAGCCATCCTTGAAGGAGGAAAGATCAATGGCACGACGCCGGATCATTCGTCAGTTATGGGCGCGTCATCGCATCGCCAGCATCGGCCTATTGCTGGCGCTGGTTCTGACGGCAGGCTTCGGCACACGGATGGTTGTCGCCACGCTGTTCTGGAGCGATCCGAGCCATTGGCAGGAAGAACCGGCCGGCTGGATGACCATTGGCTTCATCTCAAAGAGCTGGCGCATTCCGCCCGATGTCTTGATTGACGCATTGAGCACAGACGCGAGGGTCACACCTCGAATGCGCTTAGAAGAACTGGCCACGCTCCTCAATATATCAACTGATGAACTGCTTGAAGATGTTGCGCAAATCCTTGCGGAGCAAGAGCGCCAGCAATGACCGACTGGATCCTCCCGCAGCTTTCCTACTACGGCGCAACGCTGCTGTTCATCACGACCTTTCTCAGTTGCATTGCAATGCCAATTCCGGCCTCACTGGTGATGTTGGCAAGCGGTGCCTTCGTTGCAGCAGGCGATATCCCCTTCTCCACAGCAGTTGCCGCCGCCCTCAGCGGAGCAATACTGGGCGATCAGGCGGGCTATGGCATCGGTCGTTGGGGCAGCAGGTGGTTGGATCAGTATCTCGCAAAACACCCGCGCAGCGCACGACTGATGCAAAAGGCCCAAGTTCAGATCAACCGCTACGGTGGGCCGGGTGTTTTCTTCAGCCGATGGCTGGTGTCACCTCTTGGCCCCTATGCAAATTTTGTTGCTGGAGCGACACGGCTGCGCTGGCTTCAGTTCACCATCTGGGGCGCAGCGGGTGAGGTGGTTTGGGTGCTCCTCTACATCACGCTTGGCACCGCTTTCACCAGCAATATCGGCCTCGTAGCCGAACTCGCCTCCGATATCTCCGGCCTGCTGGCTGGGCTTGCCGTGACCGCGCTTCTTGCCTTCTGGCTTCGCCACGCCATGCGCGCCCGCCGCTTGGGCCGTCGTCGCCGCCCCTCGGCGCTTGGCAAACCGCGCTAACAGCCCCATATCACCTTCATGTTGAAATTCACGCCGATCCTTCTCGCCATACTCTACGCCGTCGCGATGTACCGCTTTTCATCATGGCGGCTTGGCAAGGAGCTCGACAGCCGTTCATCCGAGCTGGCCGATCCGACGCTTCAAAACACCTTCCAAAGGCTCGCTACCGCGCTCGATCTTCCGCGCATAAAAGTGCACCTTTATGAAATCGACCCCGTCAACGGCCTCGCGGCACCAGACGGGCGCATTTTCATCACCCGCGGCTTCTACCGCAAATACAGCAGCGGCCATGTCACAGCCGATGAACTGGCCTCCGTCGTCGCACATGAACTCGGCCATGTTGCGCTCGGTCACGGCCGGCGGCGGATGATCGACTTTTCCGGTCAGAACGCCTTGCGCACCGCACTGGCAATGGTCTTGAGCCGCTTCCTCCCCGGCATTGGCGTCTATATAGCCAATGGCCTCTCCAGCCTTCTGATGGCCCGCCTTTCGCGTTCTGACGAATATGAAGCGGACGCTTACGCCTCCGCCCTGCTTGTCAAAGCGGGCATCGGAACCGCCCCGCAAAAGTCCTTGTTTCAAAAGCTGGAGGCATTAACGGGCGGCGCAGGCGGCGCAGCGCCAGCTTGGCTTCTGAGTCATCCGAAAACAGCCGAACGTATTGCCGCTATCGAGAAAAACGAAGCCCGCTGGCTTGACTAATTCGCACTCAACGCTTTTGCTAATCGGGGCAATCGCGCCTTTTTAAAAAGGCTCCGGCTTGTCCATTCGGCGCCAGAAAGAGCACGCGCTTTTTCCAGCACTCTACCGCAGACTGTCTCCATCCCTGCGGCATCCTTCAACCAAAAGCCATAGAGCAACCCGTCAGGCTCCAACCGTTGAAGCCCTTCCTCCGCCAGTATCGACTTCGGAAAATCGGCGCGGTTCAAGGTCACGATCCCATCAGACGATGCAAAGACCGCCGCCGCAAGCACATGAATATCGGCCGGATCAGGTAGCCAGAACCGCCGTTCGAAGCCATCAGGCACCAAAATGCTCGCATTTGGGAACCGTGCCGCCAGCAACGCCACTTCCCCGCGCGCGACGGCCTCACCTTCTGGTCCCAATCGCGCGGCGGCCCGTGCCCATTCCTCCAGGATCCGCGGTGACCAAAGCGCCTCAAAGAACCCCGCCTCCGACGCACCGAGAAGAACCTCCCGCATCACGGTCGGAAACATGACACAGGCATCTAGGACCAGCTTCATAGCCGGAAAAACACCGACTTCAGGTAGCCGGACTCCGCAAGCTGCGGCAATTGTGGGTGATCGGGGCCTGCAAACCCGGTGTAGATGATCTGCCCACGCCGACCGGCCTTGCCAATTCCACGCGCGCTCGCGTTGCGGAATTTGCTCAGGTCGGCCGCATGCGAACAGGAACATAGACCGAGGTAGCCACCTTCCCGCACCAACGGCGCGGCCAGTCGCGCAATGCGCTCATAAGCCCGCAATCCCGCGTCCAATGCTTTCTTGGACGGTGCAAACGCAGGCGGATCACAAATCACAACGTCGAAACTGGCGCCTTCCACAGCAAGCGCCGCGAGCACCTCAAACGCATCCCCTTGCCGTACCGCGAAGCGCTCCGCCATGCCCGACGCCTCAGCCCCTTTTTGGGCCAATGACAGCGCCTGTTCTGAGCCGTCAACGCAAAGCGCCGATTTCGCCCCCGACGCGAGGCAAGCCAACCCAAAACCGCCCACATGGCTAAAAACGTCAAGCACTTCCGCTCCGTTTGCCAGGCTCGCCGCAAACGCATGATTGGGACGCTGATCAAAAAACAGCCCCGTCTTTTGCCCGCCCATGACATCCGCCATATAAGTGGCTCCGTTCATTGGAACGTGAATCGGAGCCTGCGGCGCTGTACCGAGGAGGATTTCCGTACGGTCATCCAGTCCCTCAAGACCACGCGCTCGCCCGCTGCCATTGAGAATAACCGTCGTAACGCCGGCAATATCGCGCAGCGCCTCGGCGAACGAACGCGCCATAGCGTCAGCCCATGCCGCATTTGGCTGCAACACCGCAACGTCACCGAAACGATCAACAATCACACCGGGAAAACCGTCTGCTTCTGCATGGATCAGGCGGTAATATGGCTCTGCGAACATCCCCTCCCGATGCGCCAAGGCACGCGAAATCCGGTCTGCAATCCAAGTGGCATTAATTTGCGCTGTTAGGTCGAGATCCAGTACACGGCAAGCAATCTTCGAAGCTGGGTTGATAGTAGCAACAGCCAGATCGCGCCGTTCGGCATCCTGCAATAAAACGATTGTTCCGGCGGGGAGCGCCTTTGTGCGGCGATCCAAAACAACTTCATTGGAATACACCCAAGGAAATCCGTGACGGATGGCACGAACATCAGCTTTGGGCATAAGGCGGACAATAGGCAAAGAGGACAGCGTCATGCCGTCCTCCTAAAGTTTAAACCGGAATTTCGGAAGCGAAATCTGTCAACTGCTCGCCGCCATGATCGCAGGCGCCGTTCCGTTTCCACCAAGCTGTTCAAAAAGCTGTTGGGTCAGGTAGCTGACAACACGGACTTTCTCGGTCTGGCCCATGCGTTCCAGCTCGATTGCCGCTTGGCCACCCGGGGCGGGCAGGTTTAGGTCAATCATACGCGGTCCTTCAATCGCAACGCCTGTTTCGGCGTTATACACCGTCATTTCAAAGACCATGTGATAGCTACCACCGACCGAATAACGGGTGCGTTCTGTGACGCCATGAAACCGATTTACGACCAGCTGCACATAGACAGGGATATCCCCTTCCAAGGTTTCTGCACCAAGGGAGGCTGCTTCCTCAAACAGCATTTCTACCTGCTGGTGCCGATCACCAAAGAGATCACCGCGCCAAACGATATCAGCGATCGGATAGAAGCTGTTTGCCTCAGATACTGACAATGACTCAGGTACAAACACCTGTACGTCCTCTACCGCATACGAATGCTGGAAAGCCGTCGTCTCTGCCGTGAGTGGCATATCGAGCGGCGTCGCACGCGATGCCGTGTCGACAGTTGACGTGCAACCAGCGATGCCAAGCGCCAAAGTGAGGAGAGCGATGATGCGTACCATTTCGTCGATCCTTTCAGGCTGCGTTTTCTTCAGCCAAACGAATTCATGTTCGAAAGATTGCGCCAAACTGGGGCGTGAATATGGCAGGTTGTGGTCATTTCGGGGGAACAATCTGAGCGGGAATATGTGCAAGCCCCCATTGTTAGCGCTAACTCAACATGTTAGGGCACATCCAAGATTCGAGCTTTAGGAGCATGATATGTCTCTGCACCGTACCATTAACGCCGTCACCGATCGCATCCGCGAACGCAGCGAAGCGACCCGCGCAGCTTATCTCGAACGTATGAAAGCCGCCGCTGCGGAAGGTCCGCGCCGCGCGCATCTTAGCTGTGGCAACCAAGCCCACGCCTATGCTGCAATGGGCGATGACAAGAGCACGCTCGCAGAAGGCCGCGCACCGAATATCGGCATCATCACCGCATATAACGATATGCTGTCGGCGCATCAGCCCTATGAGACATATCCCGCCCTGATCCGTGAAGCCGCCCGCGCAACCGGTGGGACAGCACAGGTTGCAGGCGGCGTGCCCGCCATGTGCGATGGCGTGACCCAAGGACAAACGGGCATGGAATTGTCGCTGTTCTCGCGCGACGTCATCGCGATGGCGGCTGGCATAGGCCTCTCGCACAACACATTCGACTCCGCTCTTTATCTCGGCGTTTGTGATAAGATTGTCCCGGGCCTCGTTATGGCTGCCGCGACCTTTGGATATATACCCTCCGTCTTCGTTCCCGCAGGGCCAATGACCAGCGGCATTCCCAACGATCAAAAAGCCAAGGTCCGCCAGCAATTTGCGGTCGGCGAGGTTGGTCGCGATACGTTGATGGAGGCGGAGATGGCCTCCTACCACGGGCCGGGGACATGTACATTCTACGGCACTGCCAACACCAACCAAATGTTGATGGAGTTTATGGGGCTCCACTTGCCGGGTGCAAGCTTTATCACCCCGAACACGCCTTTGCGCGAGGCGCTCACCACCGCAGCAACTGAACGCGCGCTGGCCATAACCGCGCTGGGGAATGATTATCGCCCCGTCTACGACATCCTCGACGAACGCACCTTCGTAAACGGAATGGTCGGTCTGATGGCAACGGGGGGATCGACGAACCTTGTGCTGCATCTCCCAGCTATGGCGCGTGCGGCCGGTATTGCCCTCGATCTTCAGGATTTCTCCGATCTTTCGGCTGTCACCCCTTTGATGGCAAAGGTTTATCCGAACGGACTTGCTGACGTGAACCACTTCCACGCCGCCGGAGGCTTGGGCTACATGATCGGTCAGCTGCTTGATGCGGGTCTTCTCCACCCCGACACGAAGACCGTTGCAGGTGACGGCCTTGCGCTCTACACCCAAGAGCCGAAGTTCACCGATGGCAAAGTCACCTATGTCGCCGGCCCGACAGACAGCCTGAACGACAAGATTCTGCGCCCCGCATCTGACCCTTTCCAGAAACAAGGCGGCCTCGTCCAGCTCAGCGGCAATCTCGGGCGCGGCGTCATCAAGGTTTCTGCAGTGGCTCCGGAGCGCCACATCATCAAGGCACCCGCCCGCATCTTCCCTGATCAGGAAGCGGTCAAGGACGCCTTCCGCGCAAACGAAATCACCGAAGACACTATCATCGTGGTGCGTTTTCAGGGCCCAAAATCCAACGGAATGCCTGAGCTGCATTCCCTGACGCCGACGCTCGCTGTGCTTCAAGATCGCGGACTGAAAGTTGCATTGGTTACAGATGGGCGCATGTCTGGCGCCTCAGGCAAAGTTCCCGCAGCGATCCATGTTTCGCCAGAGGCCGCTGATAATGGCCCGCTTGCCTATCTCCGCGATGGTGACGTCATCGAACTGGATGCAACAACCGGAACTCTGCAAGTATGCGACGTCGATCTGTCGACCCGTACACCAGCAGTCGCCGATTTGACAGGCAATGGAAACGGCGTCGGTCGCGAACTGTTTGAGATGTTCCGTCAAACCGTCGGACAATCTTCCAACGGCGCTGCGGTCGTCGTCTAATCAAACGAAAAGGAGCTGGTGATGACACCAGAACACGCTTCAGAGCTCAATCGGAAAATTTGCCTACTGGCGCCCGTTATCCCTGTCTTGGTCATTGATTCCGCCGCGACGGCAGAGGCACTCGCCGCTGCTCTCGTGCGTGGCGGCCTTCCTGCGCTCGAAGTCACCCTGCGCACACCAGCCGCGCTGGATGTCATCCGCGAGATGACCAAGGTTGAAGGCGGGGTCGTTGGGGCCGGCACACTTCTGACCACCAAAGACGTAGAAAACGCAAAAGCCGCCGGTGCCAAATTCGGCGTCGCTCCCGGCGCGACCGACCGCCTCCTTGATGCCTGCGAAGCAAATGACCTGCCTCTTCTCCCCGGCAGCGCGACCGCAACCGAAGCCATGCGTCTTTTGGAGCGCGGCTACACGGTACAAAAGTTCTTTCCCGCTGAAACGAACGGCGGCGCGCCTGCACTGAAATCCACCGGGGCCCCTATTCCGCAGGTCAGCTTCTGCCCCACTGGCGGGGTCAGTCCAAGGAATGCAAGTGATTACCTGTCCCTGTCCAATGTGCTTTGCGTCGGAGGTAGCTGGGTCGCCCCGAAAGACCTTATCGCGGCAGAAGATTGGAAAGGCATCGAAACGCTCGCAAGTGCAGCGGCCACACTAGCGCGTTAACCGTCTGGACTGATCCTCCGCGCCCGCCCACCGCGGCGGCGCGGAGCCGCAATCTCATCCAAAGCAGCGCGCAGCGTCTCCGTCATTGGATGATCTGGAAAATCAGAACCATATTTCCCCAGCAGCCGCCGCACATGCTCTTTCGGGTCTTCGCCAGCAGGGACACCCAAAGCCCAATCGAGGAAAATTGACCGGCATTCCGACGCACCGATCCCCTCGATGCGATAGGCTTCCCGGATTAACCCTCTGAGATCCGATGGGTCTCGTACCATAATCATCCGCCTTCTGTTCGCCCTAGTTCTACAACAGCCGGTTGACCACCTGCTCCGCCGCCGCGCTGATCTCGTCCATCGCCTTTGAGAGTGCGTTGATCGTATCATGATCGGTTTCCCTCAAGATAAAGCGGCGGCCGCCTTCGCCAAGTTCTTCAGGATCAAGTCGCCCTCCGGTCAGGAGTCGCGCCGAGGCCTGCAAGCGCCAGAAAAGCCCCAGCGCTGCCTCCAACGCTGCTGCATCTGCGGCATCAAACCAGCCAGAGGCGACACCTGCCGCGATCTGATCCGAAACCGTTTGCGCAGGACTTCCGGCGCGCAATGCTGCCGTCTGCGCAATCAACTCGGCATCTTGCAGCCGGCCTGGCCCGACCTTGGCATCCCAACCACCCTCAGCAGGCTTGGCCTCAGCGATCCGTCGGCGCATCTCAGCCACATCTGACAAGATCTCTGCCCTGCCCGACTTTGCCTTGATCACCTCTTGCCGGATCCGCTCAACTTCGGCCATGAGCGCGACCGCTCCCGCGATCGGGCGGGCGCGTGTCAATGCAAGGTGCTCCCATGTCCAGGCTTCGTGCATTTGATAATTCTCGAAGCTGGCCAACGCCGTCGCGACCGGCCCTTGGCGGCCCGATGGTCGCAGGCGCATATCGACTTCGTAAAGCTTCCCTTCCGCCATCGGGGCGGTCAGCGCGGTTACCAAAGCTTGCGTCAGTCGCGCATAATAGGTCCGTACCGCCAGCGGGCGCCGTCCGTCTGAGCTCTCAGCTCCGTCCGGATCATAAATCATGATCAGGTCGAGATCGGACGCAGCATTCAATCTGCGCACCCCTAAAGACCCCATACCAACAACGATAGCACCCCTCCCTGGCGGTTTCCCGTGTTTCCGGCTGAACTCAGCTACAACTTCGGTCCACACCCCAGACACAACGGCCTCGGCCAAATCAGCATATTGCTGCCCTGCTTCCTCCGCGTCTATCAACCCTCGCAAATGATGGACGCCGACCCTGAAATGCCATTCCTTCAGCCAGCGGCGCGCAGCGTTCAACTTAAGTTCATAATCGTCAGCGAGGGTCATGACCTCCGCCAGCGATGTCGTTAGTCCAGCCATCGAAGGCCACTCCGCAAAAAATGACCCGCCGATAACCGCGTCAAAAACCCCTGCATTTCGAGAAAGGTAGCGCGCAAGCGCAGGTGCAGTGCCGCATATATCGACGACCATTTGCGTCAATTGCGGATTGGCCTCAAACAGTGAAAACAACTGCACGCCAGCAGGTAAGCCAGAAAGAAACGCATCAAATTGCTGAAGCGCTTCGTCGGGTTTTGCAGCTTCTTTCAAACGCGACATGATTTCTGGCCGCAACCGCTTGAATATCTCACCAGCCCGTGCTGACCTCAGCGCAGGATAAGACGGCCATCGCGCAGTTATATCGGTGCCGAAATCATCAACAGGCTCGGCTTGCCCCTGCCCGGGCGCAAAGAACCCTTCAGTCAGTTCGTGAACTTCTTCAAACCGCTCCTCAAGGTCGTCCAAAAATCCGTTGAGGTCGCGGCCGCAAAACGCAGCAAGTCGTGCCAACCCCTCATCTGTGGTGGGCATGGTTTGCGTCTGTTGATCGCCGATCATCTGCAATCGGTGCTCAAGTTCGCGGTGCGCTGCATAGTGTTTATAAAGCGCGTTCGCGGTGTCCTCTGGAACCCACCCAGCCTCTGCCAGACGCGCAAGTCCGGTCTTGGTATCGCGCACACGCAGGCTCGGATCACGGCCACCTGCAATTAATTGACGGGTCTGGGTGAAGAACTCGATCTCGCGAATGCCACCACGCCCCAATTTCACATTATGACCGGTAAGCTTGAGCGGTCCGTGCAGCCCCTTGTGATCCCTAATGCGCAGGCGCATATCATGCGCATCCTGAATGGCGGCAAAATCCAAATGCTTGCGCCATACAAACGGCCGGAGCGTCTCCAAGAACCGCTCCCCGGCCGCAATGTCACCAGCGCAGGAACGGGCTTTGATATAGGCGGCGCGTTCCCATGTTCGCCCGACGCTTTCATAATAAGATTCAGCCGCCCCCATTGAGAGGCAAACCGGCGTTACCGAAGCATCCGGCCGGAGGCGCAGATCGGTACGGAACACATAGCCATCAGCGGTCTGGTCCGAAAGCAGCCCCGTCATCTTGCGCGTGATACGAATGAAAGAGGCACGCGCGTCGTGATAGCTGTCCTCGTCAAAGCGGCTCTCATCAAACAAGATGATCAAATCAATGTCGGAACTGTAGTTGAGCTCCCCTGCCCCCATCTTGCCCATGGCAAGCGTAACGAGCCCGCCTGCGACCGCTGCGTCCTTTTCAACAAGACCAGGAATTTTTCCCCTTCGAATGTCCGCGGCCACCAACGATTTCAAAATCACATCAACTGCAGCATCCGCAAAATCGCTCAGCGCGCGTGTTACTTCTTCGAGCGTCCAAACCCCTCCCAAATCGGCCAAGGCGGTCAAAAGTGCCACACGCCGCTTTGCCACTCTGAGCCCCGTCGACAATGCATCAGGCGAAAGCTCCGCCACCTCTTTTAAAATGCTGGCCAGGGCCGCTTCCGGAGCATCGATATGGCTCGCCAACCAATCCCGCTCTTTAGCAAGCAAACCCGCCAAAAAAGGGCTGCACCCCGCCGCGCCTGACACCAGATCCCTCATATTCTTATCAAAATCGGTAAACAAAGCCGCGCACTCAGCACCGCGTTCTGCATCAAAACTGTATGGAGCCCGTCTGATCCGGTCAGAGAAAGTCATTCTGTCGTCTTCCTAAATGAACAGGTCTTTGCGTTCTTCAAACTTTGCACGCCCGGCCGGCATTAGGAACAGCAGAATTTATCGACGGGGCGAACCAATAGCCGTTTAGAAAAATCGAGTCCGCTAAAGACATTGCAGGTTGCCAACTCGTAATGTAAAAAATCTTAACATACCCCCTTGAATGCCGGATATGAATTCCGATATTGGTCATGTGAAAGGTATTCACATTATAGAAAGGGAGTTTACAATGACTGACGCGGCCACAAATTTTCATTCAAGTAGAGAGCGCCACAGGCCGGGGCCATTTTCGCAAGCCGAGGCATGGCTCGACGCCCGCGGTAAATATGCATGGATAGGTGCGACCATCCTTGGCTTGATCATATTCTGGCCCATTGGCCTCGCTCTCCTTGCTTACATGATTTGGAGCAAACGCATGTTCAATACACACAGCCAAAGAACACGGTGTGCCCGCAGCCATTTCTCATCAGCGATGAGGTCGTCGGGAAATTCGGCCTTTGATTCCTACAAAGCCGACACACTGCGCCGGCTCGAAGAAGAGCAAAAAAGCTTTGAAGAGTTCATGGAACGCTTGAGAGAGGCTAAAGACAAACGCGAGTTTGATCAATTCATGGCGGAGCGAAAAACGCCGGCTTCAAATACAACTGAAGAAGTCTGATCAGTGGGGCGCCCTGAGGGGCGCCACACGATCAACCAAGGTAGAGAACATGACCATGACCGCGCAAGAACACTTCTCCGGTCTGCCAGACCCGTTTACCGAGCCACAGTTCTACGAACGTGTGCGAACGAAGCGCCTGCTGGCCTGGATTGTCGACAGCATCCTGATCGCGGTTTTAAGCGCAATGATCGTTCCGTTCACCGCGTTCACAGGATTGTTTTTCTTCCCGTTTCTAATGCTTGTCACTGGTTTTCTGTATCGCTGGTGGACGCTGGCGGCCTCGTCCTCTACATGGGGCATGCGCATCTTTGCAATTGAACTGCGCTCTCAGGATGGATCACGGTTCGACAACCAGACCGCACTCTTGCACACCGCAGGCTACACGGTTTCGGTCCTCGTTTCACCGCTTCAACTGGTATCCGCTCTATTGATGCTGATCTCAACGCGCAAACAAGGCCTGACCGACCACATACTCGGGACGGCGATGATCCGGAAACCGCTCTAATCACAGGGGGATTAGCGCGCATCGGGCGCCAATCCCGATTTGAAGCTTGCCAAACAGTGCGTGAATGCTAACCTTTTTCGGGTTAACCACGTTACTGCCTTCATGCGTCATACACTTCCCATCGCGCCCCAGTTTTATGTGACGGCTCCCCAGCCCTGCCCCTATCTCGAAGGGCGCATGGAAAGAAAGCTGTTTACCGCACTGCAAGGAGATAGCGCCGACCAGCTCAATGATACGCTATCCCAGCAAGGATTTAGGCGTTCGCAAAATGTGCTTTATCGGCCTTCTTGCCCCGATTGCTCGGCGTGCCTTTCAGCACGCATTCGCGTTGCGGATTTTACCCCGAGCAAGAGCCAAAAGCGCATTCTGAAAAAGAACAAGGATCTCAGACGGCAGAGCCGCTCTCCTTGGGCGACAGAAGAGCAATACGACCTCTTCCGGCGTTACCTCGATGACCGACATGCTGAAGGCGGCATGGCGGACATGGATCTTTTTGAGTTCGCCGCAATGATAGAAGAGACCCCGATCCGTTCGCGCGTCATTGAATATGCGAAGACCACTGATGATGGTGACGAAGAACTTGCAGCGGTTTGCTTGACAGACATACTCGAAGACGGACTTTCGCTTGTCTATTCCTTCTTCGACCCAAACCTCGCCAAGAATAGCCTTGGTAGCTACATCATCCTGGATCACATCGCCTTGGCAGCTGAGATTGGCCTGCCCTATGTGTACCTTGGGTACTGGGTCCCGGGCAGCAGCAAGATGAATTACAAGGCCAAGTTCAAGGCAGTGGAAGTGTATTTTGGCAGTGCATGGCAGCCGCTTGGTGATCCTGAAGCTTATCACAGAAGCGTACACCCCCTGAACGTGGACCCCATCGCTGAACAAGTTGCCAAGATCTCTTTGCCTGGCGCGCAACCAGCGCGACGTTAAATCGCAACCTCAGAAAGAAAATTCCAAAAAAAGCTCACTTCACGACATTTTCTCCAAAAGTCGTGTTGACGCTCCTCGCTGCACATGCATAAGGTTTCGCGACAAACTGAAGGCTTTCGGGGATGACAGACGTACTCCTAGTAGTGGGAAAATGGCGCATGGGCCGGTAACGGTATTCCATTCGGAACCCCATGCGCCCTCGGACAACCGCCGAGGGCTTTTTTGTTAGTAAAGACGACGTCAAGATAAGGAAAAGAGCGATGACACGTCAGATGACCGGAGCGAAAATGGTAGTTCAAGCCCTGAAAGATCAGGGTGTGGACACGGTATTCGGATACCCCGGCGGTGCTGTCCTACCTATCTACGACGAGATCTTTCAGCAAAATGACATCAAGCATGTATTGGTGCGCCATGAACAAGGCGCCATTCACGCGGCAGAAGGTTATGCCCGCTCGACCGGCAAGCCGGGCGTTGCTTTGGTTACTTCCGGTCCGGGGGCGACGAATGCAGTCACAGGCCTGACGGATGCGCTCCTCGACTCGATCCCGATCATCGTTCTTACTGGTCAGGTTCCCACGTTCATGATCGGCTCGGATGCGTTCCAAGAGGCCGATACCGTTGGCATCACCCGCCCTTGCACAAAGCATAACTGGCTCGTGAAAGAAACTGATTACCTCCCCAAGGTCATTCATGAAGCGTTCCATGTGGCCACGTCGGGGCGGCCGGGTCCTGTTCTTGTTGACATCCCCAAGGACGTTCAGTTCGCAACTGGCACCTACACCGAAAAGACCAAAACCAAGAGCCATTACCAACCACAACTGAAGGGCGATATCGACGCCATCACCGAGCTGGCCAAGGCAATGGAAAAGGCGAAGCGCCCAATATTCTACACGGGTGGCGGCGTCATCAATTCCGGTGATGCAGCGAGCCAACTGCTGCGCGAACTCGTTGACGCAACAGGCTTCCCGATCACGTCCACCCTGATGGGCTTGGGTGCTTACCCCGCCTCTGGTGAGAAATGGCTCGGCATGCTGGGCATGCATGGGCTTTATGAAGCCAATATGGCGATGCATGACTGCGATCTGATGATCAACATCGGGGCGCGATTTGACGACCGTATCACCGGCCTGATTTCTGAATTCTCGCCGAAATCCAAGAAAGCGCATATCGACATCGACGCATCGTCGATCAACAAGGTCATCCATGTGGACATCCCGATCCTCGGCGACGTCGCTCATGTGCTCGAAGACTTGTTAAAGGTCTGGAAATCGCGCGGGCGCGTCACCGACAAAGAAAACCTCGCGAAATGGTGGGCGAAAATCAACGAGTGGAAGGCAGTCGAGTGCCTGAACTATCGCAACTCGGACACGGTCATTAAGCCGCAATATGCGCTGCAACGGCTAGAAGCACTGACCAAAGGACACGACCGTTACATCACCACAGAGGTGGGTCAGCACCAGATGTGGGCGGCTCAATATCTTGGCTTTGAAGACCCGAACCGCTGGATGACCTCCGGCGGCCTCGGGACGATGGGCTACGGCTTCCCCGCGTCCATCGGTGTGCAACTGGCCCATCCCGACGCATTGGTGATCAACGTCGCCGGCGAAGCGTCTTGGCTCATGAATATGCAAGAGTTGGGCACCGCTGTGCAGTACCGCCTGCCGGTGAAACAGTTCATCCTTAACAACGAGCGTTTGGGCATGGTACGTCAGTGGCAGCAACTGCTGCACGGCGAGCGCTATTCGCAATCATGGTCGGAGGCTCTGCCCGATTTCACCAAACTGGCGGAAGCATTCGGAGCGAAGGGTATCCTGTGCAAAGATCCCAAAGACCTCGATGACGCGATCATGGAAATGTTGGACTATGACGGTCCGGTTCTTTTCGACTGCCTCGTCGAAAAACATGAAAATTGCTTCCCGATGATCCCATCAGGCAAGCCGCATAATGAAATGCTGTTGGGCGATGCGTCCACAGAAGGCGCTATTCAGGCTGGAGGCGCGGTGTTGGTCTAACCCGCGCGCCCTTCCTCCAAAGAGTTGACTAGATAAGGCAGATAAGATGTCCGCACTCCGTATCAAAAAAGGCTCCACGAGCCATTCAGCCTATAATCTTCGCCCCAATTTTAGCGAAGAAGTAGAGCGCCATACACTCGCGGTCCTGGTCGAAAACGAGCCCGGCGTGCTCGCGCGTGTCATTGGCCTCTTTTCTGGGCGTGGCTACAACATCGAAAGCCTGACCGTTGCCGAGGTGGATCACGCAGGCCACCTCAGCCGCATCACAATCGTGACCACCGGAACACCGCAAGTGATCGCGCAAATTCATGCGCAACTCGGCCGTATTGTTCCTGTGCACGATGTTCACGATCTCACCGCAGAAGGCCCAGCAGTCGAGCGTGAGCTTGCCTTGCTGAAAGTTGCCGGCACCGGCGACGCGCGTATTGAAGCCCTCAGGCTTGCAGAAATTTTCCGCGCAAATGTTGTCGATTCGACGCTTGAGAGCTTCGTATTCGAAATCACCGGCCCCTCAGACAAAATCGACGCATTCGCGGAACTCATGCGGCCACTTGGCCTCGTTGAGACAGCCCGCACCGGCGTCGCGGCCCTTTCGCGGGGCACTGAATAAGCCAAACGACAGGTCGCGGTAATGAAAGTGCAGGTCGCGACTGGAATATAGAACGCGCACCCTCCGTGATAGTTGAGAGAGACTCAATTTCCGGAGGCTTCGATGGCAAAAGATATTCCTGATAGCGATCTGTCAGCGGTTCGCCGCAGCGTTGATACCGCGCAAGGACTGCCAAACGCATATTACGTCGACCCGACCGTTTGGGAGGAGGAGAAAAAGGCTGTTCTCTTTGCCTCTTGGGCCGGCCTCGCCGTCGCCGCCGATGTGCCTGAAAATGGCGATGCGAAGCCGATCGAATTCCTGGGCATGCCACTTCTGCTCGTGCGCGACCGCAGCGGCGAAGTTCGCGTCTTTCAAAACATTTGCCGCCACCGCGGTATGATCCTTGTTCAGGAGCCACGAAAGATCGAAGGCGCCATCCGCTGCCCCTACCACTCGTGGTGCTATAGCACGGATGGTCGTCTCGTCTCGACGCCCCATGTTGGAGGACCGGGTCAGAATAAACACGAAGCAATCGTCAAAGAAGATCTGGGCCTGATTGAGGTGCGCAGTCATATCTGGCGAGATGTCGTTTTCATCAATGTCGATGGCAGTGCCGCACCATTTGAAGAGGTCCATGCCGATCTCATCGCCCGCTGGTCCGAACATGAACAACCACTCTACCACGGCGGCGCAGACAGCTTCTTCCACCTTGATGTTCAAACGAATTGGAAGCTCGCGGTCGAAAACTACTGCGAAAGCTATCACCTTCCTTGGGTACATCCCGGTTTGAACAGCTATTCCCGCCTTGAAGACCACTATCATATCGAGGCGAAAGGTCAGTATTCCGGTCAAGGCACGCTTGTTTACCGCCAGTTACGCGGCGTGAACGAAGAAGTGTTCCCTGATTTCCCGAACCTTTCTGAGAAATGGGATGAAGGCGCAGAATATGTCGCTGTGTATCCCAACGTGCTTCTCGGCGTTCAGCGCGATCACGCATTCGCAATCATCCTTGAGCCCAAAGCGCAGGACAGAACCGTAGAACATATCCACCTCTACTATTCGCAACCGAACACTGACGAAGGCATGCGCGCCAAGAACGCAGCCCTTTGGAAAACCGTTTTCGAAGAGGATGTTTTTGTCGTTGAGGGAATGCAGAAAGGCCGCCTTGCGCCGCATTTCGATGGCGGGCGCTTCAGCCCTGCGATGGATGGGCCGACGCATTGTTTCCATGACTGGGTCGCAGGCAAGTTTGAGGAGCACCGGCAATCCGTATGAGTGATCTCGACGAACGCCTGCTGGACGCGCATGTGCGCGACGATCGGCATGCCTTGGTCGAATTATATGCCGAGGCAGGACGCACAGCTAATTCCGTTGATGCGTCCTGCTTCTACTTGACCCATGCCTACATCTTCGGCTTGGAAATGAACCATCCGCTGACGCCCAAACTGCACGCGGAACTGCGCCAGCACGACAGGATCTAGCGATCGCGCCCTTGCGTCCGACGCGCCAGTCCAGCACTCTCGCTCCAACCAAACGGAGCGAGTCATGACCCCCCGCAAAATCATTATCGACACCGATCCCGGACAGGACGATGCCGTAGCCATTCTCCTTGCGCTCGCATGCCCAGAGGAGATTGACGTTCTCGGCGTAACAGCCGTGGCAGGAAATGTACCTCTCGCGCTCACTCAGAAAAATGCGCGGATTATTTGCGAGCTCGCCGGAAAGCCTGAAACGCGCGTTTTTGCGGGTTGCGAGGCACCGATGATGCAACCGCTTGTGACGGCAGAGCATGTCCACGGTAAAACCGGGTTGGACGGACCAAAACTCGATGACCCCGTGATGCCTTTACAGCAACAGCATGCTGTTGACTTCATTATCGACACATTACGCAATGAACAGTCAGGCACGGTAACACTCTGCCCCCTCGGGCCGCTGACAAATATCGCAATGGCCTTCCGCAAGGCACCGGACATCGTTCCGCGCGTGCAAGAAATCGTCTTGATGGGTGGCGCCTATTTCGAGGTAGGCAATATTACGCCAGCAGCCGAATTTAACATCTATGTCGATCCGGAAGCCGCGGCAGTAGTTTTCGCATGCGGCCGCCCGATTACCGTTATGCCGCTCGACGTTACGCATAAGGCGCTGACAACGCGTGCCCGCATCGATCGCTTCCGTTCACTTGGGACCAAGGCTGGCGACATGGTTGCAGCGTGGACCGATTTTTTTGAACGTTTCGATATGGAGAAATATGGCTCCGAAGGCGCTCCGCTGCATGACCCCTGCGTCATCGCCTACCTGCTCCGGCCCGAGTTATTCTCAGGCAGAAATATCAACGTCGAGATTGAAACCAATTCGCCTTTGACGCGGGGAATGACGGTTGCAGATTGGTGGCGCGTTACCGGCAAACCCGAAAATGCGCTGTTCATAGGGGATCTGGACGCAGATGGATTTTATGATCTCCTCGTTGAAAGGATAGGACGGCTTTGAGCACAGCAATCAGCCTAGCCACGACTGCGGATATCGACGCCCTACTCCCGCTCCTGCAACGTCATGACGAAGAGCGCCGGAATTCCACTGATAACGTGCAGCTCGCAGAATCCGTCCAGCCGCTCTTGGAAGGTCAACCGCATGGGGCAATCTGGCTCATCGGCCCGCGCCGCTCGCCGCTTGGCTATGTGCTCGTGACCTTTGGCTGGAGCCGTTCGCTCGGCGGCCGCGAAGCGTGGCTTGACGAGATTTTCATTCGCCCCTCGGTGCGCAATCGCGGCATTGCCAAGGAGGTAACCAATGCGATTGCCGTCAGCCTCACGAAGGCAGGGCTGAAAGCATTTCATGCGCGGGTCAATATCCAAGACGTCCGAGCGCGCCGGTTTTGCGAAAAGCTTGGCTGGAAAATTGAGGATCAGACCCGCATTCTTTCCGATTTGCTCTAGAAAACGCTGCGCATGACCCCATTTCTGCTTTATGACATTGCCCCTTCCATTCGATACAAGCTATGCCCGCCTGCCGGAGCAGATGTTTGCCTTCGTCGCGCCGACGCCGGTTTCGAAACCGGCTTTTATCCAGTTTAACGACGCATTGGCAGAGCGCCTCGGGCTCGATAAAGAAACACTCCAAAGCCCCGATGGCTTGGTGCTCCTTTCGGGCAATCAGGTCGATGGAACCCATCCGCCATTGGCCCAAGCCTATGCCGGCCACCAGTTTGGCAATTGGAACCCTCAACTCGGCGACGGGCGCGCTGTGCTTCTGGGTGAAGTCGTCGCGCCGGACGGCCAGCGCTTCGATATGCAGCTCAAGGGCAGCGGCCGCACCCCGTTTTCGCGCTCGGGAGACGGGAGAGCATGGCTCGGGCCGGTACTGCGCGAGTACATCGTCAGCGAAGCGATGCATGCTCTCGGCATTCCCACAACCCGCGCTTTGGCAGCTGTGACGACAGGCGATCCGGTCTATAGGGATGCCATATTGCCCGGGGCCATACTCACGCGCGTCGCGTCCAGCCATATCCGGGTCGGTACATTCCAGTATTTTGCAGCGCGCCAAGACAGAGAAGCCCTTCAAGCACTAACTGACCATGTAACCGCACGCCATTATCCATCGGCAGGCACTGTCGCGGATCTCCTACGCATGATCGTCGAACGCCAAGCCAAGCTGATCGCCAAATGGATCGGTGTGGGATTTGTTCACGGCGTCATGAACACCGACAACATGACCGTGTCGGGTGAGACAATCGATTTTGGCCCTTGCGCTTTTCTCGACGAATACAATGTCGCGAAGGTCTTCTCTTCGATTGATCGTCAAGGCCGCTATGCGTACGGCAATCAACCGCGCATTGCGGTTTGGAACCTCGCCCAATTGGCCACGGCCCTCATACCGCTGGAAGATAATCAGGATGCCGCCGTCGAGGAATTTACGCTGATTATCAATGGCTTTGGCGGCATCTACGATGCAGAACGCCGCAAGATCTTTGCCGCGAAGTTGGGTTTCTCCGCCGCAGACGACGCCACCGAGCGGCTTTCTAATGAGCTTCTCACCTTGATGGCAGACTCCGAAGCCGATTTCACTCAGACATTTGCCGCCCTTTCAACCGACGCAAGCGTTGCCCCATTGGACCGACATGCCAGCTATGAGGATTGGAAGGCCCGTTGGCGCGCCCTTAGACCTGATGAAACCGTAATGCAGGGGACAAATCCGCAGCTCATCCCACGCAATCATCTGCTCGAACAGATTATCCAATCAGGTGTCGCGGGCGATTTCGAACCGTTCAGAAACATGCTCGCTGCTGTAACGGCCCCTTTTTCACAACTGACCGACGCAACCCGCCCCTTCGCCGCTATTCCTCTCCGTGAAGAAAGGGTCACTCAAACGTTCTGCGGCACATAGGTCTTCTTGCGCGGGCGGTTCACCAAGAATATCCCGATCGCGACAAGAACCAGCGCAAAGAGGATGTCCCCCGACAGCGCCTCACCCAAAAGCCCCCCGCCCATGATCACGCTGAAGACCGGCGACAAAAAGCTGAACGATGCCACGCGCGACGCCGGATAGATCGACAGCAACCAAAGCCAGAAAACATAACCCGCCGCCACCACCACAATGATCTGGAACGCCAGCCCTGCCAAATGGATCGGCCCCAAATCGCGGATGAGATCGCCCATGAAGAAGGACAGTAAAAGTAGAAGCGGCCCTGAGACGGCCAGCTGAACCAAGAGCTGCAATTCAGGGCGCACCTTGTTCAACGCAGAGCCTTTCGTCACCAAGGTCAAACCAGCCCAGCCAAAGGCTGCTATCAGCGCAGCAAGATCACCCCAAATGCTCCCGCCGGTTTCGGGGTCGCGCCCGAAAAGCGCCCACGCAACCCCACACAAGGCCACGATCAATCCGATCAGCTTTGCAGGCGTCAGCCGGTCGTCTGCCAGAAAGAAATGCCCCGCCAGCGCAAGCCAGACCGGCATCGAATAAAAGATAATCCCAGACCGCGCCACGGTCGTATAATCCAAGGCAATGAAAAGAAAGAAAAACTCCAGCGCAAAGAATACACCCGTCACCACACCGGGGAGCAGTGTTTCCTTGGGGAAATGCAGGCTCACCCCACGCCAACGGAGCCAGAGCAAGAGGCAGAACAAGGCGCCAAACGAACGGAGGGCCGCAAAGAATACTGGCTGGATGCCGCCATTGGTGACTTTGATAACAACCTGATTGAACGCCAGCAAAATGGCGAATCCAGTCAGCGCTGTTGCACCAAAGAGGTCTATTTCTGTCTTACGGCTCATCGCGGCGACAAGACTGCCGCCACAACCGATTGTCAATCACGTTTGCCGCCGCCGATCATCCATTTCCCGTCCGGCCAAAAAGCGTGAAAGGCGAAGGCGAAGAGAATGTCATGCGCCAGATCGTTTCCTGCGCCATCCTTCACCCTTACATTGCCCACCTCACGCCCCTCGCCAATCGAACGGGTATCCAGAGCCGAGGCTTGGCCCATCTCCCATGTGAGCACGACGCCTTCTTCTCGAATATCCCGCTCTTCCGAGAGCCGCTCGAGCGGCCATGCGCGTTCCCCTACCCGCACGACCCGCGCCAGTGCCGGAATATCATGCGGCGGAACTTCACCATTATAGAGGAACGGTCGCACCGAACTGTCATACCGCACATAAGGGTTCTCGCCATAGTTGCGCAGATGCCCCTCCGGCTGCTGCATCACCAACCCTTCCGGATTACGAGACACGAAAACTTCCCAGCTCTCCATCCAGCTCGGTAGAGATTGCAGCTCCATGCCGGTAAGTTCACCAACGATCCCTTCACCGATGGCCTGCTGCCACCAGCTTTCAGTTTGGTGGTCATACATAATCATATCGGAATTACGCAGCTTGCCTGACACCCCGAAACTCAGAACCCCTGCATCGGTGCGCCGGTCAAAGGTAATTCCGGAATTGCAGAGCGGGCAGAACGTCACCGCAACTGGCACATCGCCAATCGTATCATTGGCGATCTCATGCCACATCAAGTAACGCACCGGATACGCCCTTGGGGCTTGACCCTCCAGTTCGACTGTAATGACAGGTTCGCGCGGCGACAAACTACGCTCCTGCGCGGCAGGGCCAAAGTCTACAGAAAGGAGTGCAGGAATTCCGTCTTTCGGCGGCCCTCCGGAGCGGATTTCAACCCAACTCTGAACAGCACTTCTCGCGAAATCTGTATTTGGCCACTCATGAACCCAGAACCGTGGTTCAGCGGCAGCTACGTTGCCAAACAGAGCAATAGCAAGAAAACCGATTATATAACGCATAAGGCACCCCCCGTGGCGAAGGGTGCCTCACCTGCGTCCACTTTCATATCCACGCTCTCTGAGATGTGAGCGCGCGTGAAAGCTTATTCGGTAACTGTAACCGCCTCCATGACGTCTGGTCTGCCGATAACCGAACCGTTTGACCCGGCGCCGCGCTTGATCGCATCGACGATTTCCATGCCCTCGGTAACCTCACCAACCACTGTATAGCCACCATTCAGATGCGGTGCAGGCGCAAACATGATGAAGAACTGGCTGTTCGCGCTGTTAGGTGACTGCGACCGCGCCATGCCGACGGTCCCACGTTCGTAGGGGAGATCCGAAAACTCGGCCGGCAGATCGTCCAACGCCGATCCTCCGCGCCCCGCCATGGACAGGTCCTGACCGATACGACCGAATTCAACATCGCCGGTCTGGGCCATGAAGCCCTCGATCACACGATGGAACACCACGCCATCATATGCCCCCTCAGAGGCCAGCGTCGTGATCTGTTCAACATGCAAAGGCGCAACATCTTCAAACAAGTCGATCTTGATCACGCCATTGGCCTCACCAGCAACGCGGATTTCCAACCCGGTCGCGAAAGCGGGTGCAGCCGCGAGAAGCAGCGGCGCCAAGAACGCGCTACGCATCGGCGGCAACCTTGACGCTGATCATCCGATCAGGCTCCGCAGGCGGCTCGCCGCGCTTGATATTGTCAACAAATTCCATGCCGGAGATCACGCGGCCATAAACGGTATACTGACCATTTAGGAAGTGATTGTCCTTGAAATTGATGAAGAACTGAGAATTCGCCGAATTGGGGTTCGCGGAACGGGCTGCGCCCAAGGTGCCGCGGTCATGGGGTAGCTTCGAAAACTCTGCCGGAAGATCAGGAAGGTCAGACCCGCCCGTCCCCGCACGGCGCAGGTCAAAACCGCTTTCCATATTCCCATTAGCAACGTCGCCAGACTGGGCCATGAACCCGTCGATCACGCGGTGGAAACACACGTTGTCATATTGCCCGCTACGCGCAAGCTCTTTCATCCGCTCGCAATGATGCGGCGCCACATCTGGCAGAAGTTCGATGACCACTTTGCCATCTTTCAGCTCGATAATAACGGTGTTCTCTGGATCTTTAATTTCGGCCACTGTGCGTTTCCTCCTTGGGAATGAGACCCCTTTCTTAATTTGCGAAACCCGAAATGCAAGCCACGAGATGTTGACCTTACGTCGATAATCCCGCACCTAAGCGTTAATTCACCTACACGGAGCATCACCATGAGCTGGAAGACCCTCGACGACCTCGATCTTAACGGCAAAAGGGTGCTTGTCCGGGTCGATATCAACGTTCCGGTAGAGGATGGCCGCGTAACGGACGCCACCCGGATCGAACGCATCATTCCGACGCTTAAAGACATTCTCGCAAAGGGTGGCACGCCGATCATGCTGGCCCACTTCGGCCGTCCCAAGGGGCAGGTCGTACCCGAGATGAGCCTGCGGGTCACATTGCCAGCGCTTGAAGCCGCGCTCGGCCGCGATGTTACCTTCATCGAACGCCCAAGCCGCGAAATGATCGACGCTCTGCCCCAAGATTCTGTCGTGTTGATAGAGAACACCCGCTTCACCGCGATGGAAGAGCAGAACGATCCGCAAATGGCAGGGTTTCTGGCCTCGCTGGGAGATGTCTTTGTCAATGACGCTTTCTCAGCAGCGCACCGTGCCCATGCATCTACCGAAGGTGTCGCACGCCTCCTTCCAAACTGCGCGGGCCGCTTGATGGCCGAAGAGCTCGCGGCACTCGAAAAGGCCCTCGGCACCCCACAGCGGCCCGTGGTGGCCGTGGTCGGCGGTGCAAAAATTTCAACGAAACTTGATCTTCTGGGCAACCTCGTCGGCAAGGTGGACCATCTGGTAATTGGTGGCGGCATGGCGAACACATTCCTTGCCGCCCAAGGCATCGACGTCGGCAAATCGCTCTGCGAACACGATTTGGCGGAGACAGCGCTTGAGATCCTGAAAAAAGCCAACGCGGCCGGATGCGAGATCATTATCCCGCGCGACGTCGTCGTTGCGCGTGAGTTCAAAGCCAACGCGGACCATGAGGTCGTCGCAGCAACCGCCTGCCCCAGCGACGCGATGATCCTCGACGCAGGGCCAGATACCGTGACCTACATCACGCAAGTCATTGCATCGGCCCGCACGCTCATCTGGAATGGACCGCTCGGCGCGTTCGAACTGACCCCGTTCGATGCCGCCACCAATGCCGCCGCCAAATTTGCCGCCGCGCAATCGGTCAAAGGTGCACTGATCTCCGTCGCAGGTGGAGGCGATACCGTGGCCGCTCTGAACCAAGCCGGTGTCGCGTCAGATTTCACTTACATCTCCACCGCTGGCGGCGCCTTCCTCGAATGGATGGAAGGCAAAACCTTGCCTGGGGTCGCAGCACTCCAAAGCAACTGAAAATGTTGATAAAACAAGCTCCGGTGCGGTGGTTATCGCGCCGGTTGCGCTAACATAGGGGTCGTTGGCGCTAACACATTTGCGCCCTTGCCCTCCTCGTCATATGCGGGACGAAACACCCCCGCGACTCGAGGAGCACGCCATGAAAACCACCCGCACCGTTCAGAAAATTCTCGCTAACTACGAAGGCGAAACACCTGGCGTGAAAGCAAATCTTGCGCGCATGCTAATGAACGGCAAGCTTGGCGGCACCGGCAAAATGATCATCCTCCCCGTCGATCAAGGGTTCGAGCATGGCCCTGCCCGCAGCTTCGCGCCTAACGCAGCAGGCTATGATCCGCATTACCATTACCAATTGGCAATCGACGCAGGGCTGAATGCCTACGCCGCCCCGCTTGGAATGATAGAAGCGGGCGCAGATACCTTCGCAGGCCAAATCCCAACCATTTTGAAAGCGAACTCTGCCAATTCGCTCATGTCGGATACCGCTGGCAAGAACCAAGCCGTGACTGCAAGCGTCGATGACGCGCTGCGCCTCGGCTGTGCCGCCATCGGCTTCACGATCTATCCGGGTTCTGACATGGCCCTCGATATGTTTGAAGAGATTGTCGAGATGCGCAAGGAAGCCGCCGCCAAAGGCGTCGCTACCGTGATCTGGTCCTACCCGCGTGGTGAGGCGATTTCCAATGATGGCGAAACCGCCGTCGATATCGCCGCCTATGCCGCCCAGATCGCCGCCCTTCTCGGCGCACATATCATCAAGATCAAATTGTCGACCGATCACCTTGAACTTGGCGAAGCGAAAAAGGTTTACGAAGCCCAGAACATCGACATCGCCACCCAAGCCGCACGGGTGCGTCATTGCATGGAGTCCTCGTTCGGCGGTCGCCGCATCGTCGTGTTCTCTGGCGGGGCCAAAAAGGGCACAGATAGCGTTTATGACGACGCGCGCGCGATCCGTGACGGCGGCGGCAACGGCTCGATCATCGGACGCAACTCGTTCCAGCGGTCCCGCGAGGACGCACTGGATATGCTCGGCAAACTGGTCGACATCTATCGCGGGCGCGCCTGAAACAAATAGCCTCTATATACGTTTAGGGGATTCACAAGTCCGCGCTAATGTGCGATTCTCTGTCTCATAGGGCACGAAGAGGCCCAGTGAGGCAGAGAGATGAGTGTTTTCGGTAAGAACGGCTTTGGTGCAGCCCTGTATTTTACAGGAGCATTTTGCTTGGGCCTCTATTTCATCTACTCGGCCATTCAGGGTGATTTCGGCGTACTGCGTCATCTTGAGGTCGGCGCAGAGAAGACAGACCTGCAAGACGAGCTATCAAAGCTTCAGTCGGAGGTTGCCGAAATGGAAAACCTCACCTTGCGTCTCTCAGATAAGTATCTGGATCTCGATCTTCTGGATCAGCAAGCGCGTGACGTTTTGGGCCTCATCCGCACGGACGAAATCATCATCCGCTAAGGTGTTAACCCTCGACGAATAGGTCAATTGCCGCCCGCAACTGGTCCCAATCCGTGAACTCATGTGTTTCATCGGCGGGAACGCTCGGTCGATCTTTCAAAACGACGTGCCGCAACACCATCGATGCAAAATAATCGTACTTACCTGACCGCACCGCGCCCGCTACCAACGCGACCTGCCTTGGCTCCAAGCCCGTTCGCATAGTCAATTCGGTGACGTATTCTTGCGCCTCTTCTCGCCCCGCCGTGAAGGCAGCATTCAAGCTCACCGACAGCAATAACGGCCCTTTTGCGTTTAGGGCGTCCCTTTGCGCCAGAAGAAAAACTTCAAAATCTTCCGGATGTCGCCGCTCATGCACCGATCCGGCGAGAATGACCTTATCGGCACTTTCGATATCGATCACAGCGGTATGATCAGCGACATCGAACGTCGCGACCTCGTGCCCCAATGCCCGCAAATGCTGTTTCGCAAAGCGCGCAATCTTTCCTGTTTGCCCCTCGATTGTTCCAAATACGATTGCAACTTTCATGTCGGCCCTCCAGTCTATTCAGCATCACGAACCTAGCCTACGCCTCCAAAACCGGCATTGCGACAGATCAATTTCATCTAAACACGCAGGGTTGCAATTGCCGCAACCCACCTATGAACATCAAAATGTCATTGCCTCTCGCTTTTTGAAACTGAATGCTTTATGAGATAGTTTAACGCTAAACAATTCTTCTAGCGACAGACGGAGGACCTATGGCCGCGAAGAAACCAGCGCAAAAACCTAATGTATCTGCGGATGAATTACTCACCTATTACCGTGAGATGCTTCTTATCAGGCGCTTTGAAGAAAAGGCAGGCCAGCTCTATGGCATGGGCCTTATCGGTGGTTTCTGCCACCTCTATATCGGTCAGGAAGCCGTTGTTGTCGGGCTTGAGGCCGCAGCCGAGGAAGGCGACAAGCGCGTCACCTCCTACCGCGACCATGGCCATATGCTTGCCTGCGGCATGGACGCTAAAGGGGTCATGGCCGAGTTGACGGGCCGCGAAGGCGGTTACTCGAAGGGCAAAGGCGGCTCCATGCACATGTTCTCGAAAGAGAAGCATTTCTATGGAGGCCACGGCATTGTCGGTGCGCAGGTGCCGATCGGCGCGGGCCTCGCCTTTGCGGACAAATACAAAGGCAACGACCGCGTCACCTTCGCTTATTTCGGCGATGGCGCTGCCAACCAGGGTCAGGTCTACGAGACGTATAACATGGCCCAACTATGGGATCTTCCGGTCGTTTTCGTCATTGAAAACAACAACTACGCCATGGGTACCAGCGTCCAGCGCTCAACCAAGTCGCCATCCCTCTGGGAACGTGGCGCCGCCTACGGGATTAAAGGCGAAGAGGTTGACGGTATGGACGTGCTCGCGGTGAAAGACGCCGGCGAACGCGCTGTTGCGCATTGCCGTTCCGGCAAAGGCCCGTACATCCTCGAGGTCAAAACCTATCGCTATCGCGGTCACTCGATGTCCGACCCTGCAAAATACCGGACTCGTGAGGAAGTTCAGAAGATTCGCGAAGAACGTGATCCAATTGAAAATGTGCGCTCGATCCTCCTCACCGGCAAACATGCCTCCGAAGAAGATCTGAAGGCGATCGACAAAGAAATCAAAGATATCGTCAACCAAGCCGCCGAGTTCTCGAAAGAGAGCCCCGAGCCTGCGCTCGAAGAGCTTTGGACTGATATTTACGCCGCTGAAATCCCGCAGGAGGCTTAAGACATGGCGACTGAAATTCTTATGCCCGCCCTCTCCCCCACGATGGAGGAAGGCACCCTCGCAAAATGGCTCGTCAAGGAAGGCGACACCATTTCTTCTGGCGACATCATCGCCGAGATCGAAACCGACAAAGCCACGATGGAATTCGAAGCCGTCGATGAGGGCGTGGTCGGCAAGATCCTGATCTCGGAAGGCACCGAAGGCGTGAAGGTCAACACCCCGATCGCCGTTTTGGTCGAGGAAGGTGAAGACGTCCCCGCGGAAACATCGTCAGCACCTGCTGCTCCCGCGTCGGAGCCAACTCCGGCCGCCGAAGAGCCCGCGCCAGCGAAGGTCGCAGCCGCTCCTGCCGCGCCAAGCCCAGACACAAGCCCCGACTGGCCCGAAGGCACGGAAATGAAAACCCAAACCGTCCGCGAAGCGCTGCGCGACGCAATGGCCGAAGAAATGCGCCGCGACGAGGACGTCTACCTGATGGGCGAGGAAGTCGCCGAATATCAGGGCGCGTATAAGATCTCACAAGGATTGCTTGATGAGTTCGGCTCCAAGCGCGTTATCGACACACCGATTACCGAACACGGCTTTGCCGGTATCGCTGTTGGGGCGTCCTTTGGCGGCTTGAAGCCAATTGTCGAGTTCATGACATTCAACTTCGCCATGCAGGCGATTGACCACATCATCAACTCGGCCGCCAAAACGCTCTACATGTCCGGTGGTCAGATGGGGGCGCCGATGGTGTTCCGTGGCCCGAACGGTGCCGCAGCGCGCGTCGGCGCGCAGCACAGCCAGGATTATGCCGCGTGGTATGCCCAAATCCCCGGCCTCAAGGTCGTCATGCCTTACACAGCTGCCGATTACAAAGGCCTGATGAAATCCGCCATTCGTGACCCGAACCCTGTAATCTTTCTCGAAAATGAAATCCTCTACGGCAAGAGCTTCGACGTTCCGGTTCTCGATGATTTCACCGTTCCGTTCGGAAAGGCCCGCATCGCGCGCGCAGGCGAGGATGTCACAATCATTTCGTTTGGCATCGGCATGACCTACGCGCTTGAGGCCGCAGAAAAACTGGCCGAAGAAGGCATTAACGCCGAGGTCATCGACCTGCGCACCCTGCGTCCGATCGACTACGACACGATCATCGCCTCCGTGATGAAGACAAACCGCGTCGTTACCGTCGAGGAAGGCTGGCCCGTCGGCTCCATCGGCAACCATCTGTCGGCTTACATCATGACCAACGCATTCGATTACCTCGATGCGCCGGTCCTGAACTGCACCGGCAAGGATGTACCGATGCCCTATGCCGCTAACCTCGAAAAACATGCGCTCGTCACTACGGACGAGGTCATCGCTGCCGTCAAACAAGTGACCTACCGCTAAGGAGAACCGGAGATGCCAACAGAAATTCTGATGCCCGCTCTTTCTCCGACGATGGAGGAAGGCACTCTGGCAAAATGGCTCGTAAAGGAAGGAGATACCATCTCCTCTGGCGACCTGATTGCCGAGATCGAAACCGACAAAGCCACGATGGAATTTGAAGCCGTCGATGAGGGTGTCGTCGGTAAGATCATGATCCCAGAGGGCACCGAAAACGTCAAAGTTAACACCGTCATCGCTGTACTTCTCGAAGACGGCGAAAGCGCTGATGATATCGGGTCAGCAACGGCGGCTCCCACCGCACCAGAAACGCCCGCTGAACCGGCACCCCAAACCGAAGCCGCAGTAAGCGCACCTGCTGCGTCTCCTGCACCCGCCGCGCCGGTCTCGGCGGACGGAGAGCGGGTCTTTGCCTCTCCGCTGGCACGTCGGATCGCTGCTCAAAAGGGCCTTGATCTTGCGTCGATGAAAGGCTCTGGCCCGCGCGGCCGGATCATCAAAGTGGACGTTGAAGGCGCGACCGCATCCCCGCAAGCCGCCGCAAGCGAGGCTCCAGCCGCACAAACCGCACCCGCCGCACTCCCGGCAGGCCCGTCCACCGACGCCGTCCTCAAGATGTACGAAGGACGGGAATACGAGGAAAGCAAGCTTGACGGGATGCGCAAGACAATCGCGGCGCGCCTCACAGAGGCAAAGCAGACGATCCCGCATTTCTACCTACGGCGCGACATCCAACTGGACAATCTCCTCGCTTTCAGAGGCCAGTTGAACAAGCAACTCGAAGTGCGCGGTGTCAAACTTTCGGTCAACGACTTTGTGATCAAAGCCTGTGCGCTGGCTCTGCAACAGGTGCCCGAAGCGAACGCCGTGTGGGCGGGTGATCGTGTGCTGAAACTCAAGCCCTCCGACGTCGCAGTTGCTGTCGCGATCGAAGGCGGCCTTTTCACCCCGGTCCTGAAGGACGCAGATCAAAAATCACTTTCCGTCTTGTCCGCAGAGATGAAAGACCTCGCCTCCCGCGCACGCGATCGCAAGCTCGCGCCGCACGAATACCAAGGCGGCAGCTTTGCAATCTCCAACCTCGGCATGTTCGGCGTCGACAATTTCGACGCGGTGATCAACCCGCCGCATGGCGCGATCCTCGCCGTCGGCGCAGGTGTGAAAAAACCCGTTGTCGGGCCGGATGGTGATCTCACCGTCGCTATGGTCATGTCGGTTACGCTCTCGGTCGATCACCGTGTGATCGATGGTGCACTAGGCGCACAGCTTCTGGCAGCGATCAAAGACGGGCTTGAAAATCCAATGGCCATGTTGGCCTAAAAACCGTTATAAAAAGAAAAAGGGCGCCCTTTTTGGCGCCCTTTTTCTTTTTGAGTCAGATATTTAACCGCCGAAGTGATACCCGGGCGTTGATTTCATCAACGCTATTTCGTCTTCCGTCATAACCGCTTCGACATCTTCGAATAGGAGAGTTGAAAGGTAGCGCTCGCCGGTATCGGGCAGCATACACAAGATCACCGAGCCATCCGGCGCATCCTCGACAACCTTGATAGCCGCTGCAAAGGTTGATCCGCCCGAAATACCCGTGAATATGCCCTCCTCCGCCGCAAGACGTTTCGACCACGCCATGCCGTCCGTCCCAGCGACCGGCAGCAGCTCATCGTAGTAATTTTTGTCGATCGCTTCCTGTAACACGAGCGGAATGAAATCAGGCGTCCACCCCTGAATGGGATGCGGCTGCCAACTTGGGTGACTGCCAGCAGGAGAGCCATCATCAAGCCGTTCTTGCGCTGAACCCGAGCCTACGATCTCGGCATTTGCAGGTTCGGTAAGAATGATCTTTGTCTCGGGTCGCTCTTTCCGCAACACGCGCCCGATGCCGGTCACGGTGCCGCCGGTCCCGTAGCCGGTCACCACATAATCGAGGCGCTCACCCTCGAAGTCTTTGACAATCTCGCGCGCGGTCGTGCGCTCGTGAATATCGGCATTTGCTTTTGTCTCGAACTGCCGCGCGAAGAACCAGCCATTTGCCTTGGCCAGTTCTTCCGCTTTGCGGTACATCCCAAAACCCTTTTGCTCTTTCGGGGTCAGGATCACCTTCGCGCCAAGGAAGCGCATCAGCCGGCGCCGCTCTACTGAAAAGGTTTCCACCATCGTAATCACGAGCGGATACCCCTTCGCGGCGCATACCATCGCCAGACCGATGCCGGTGTTGCCCGATGTTGCTTCAACAACGGTCTGGCCGGGCTTGAGCGCGCCCTCTCGCTCAGCAGCCTCAATGATGGACAGCGCAAGGCGGTCCTTCACCGAGCCACCGGGATTGGTGGCATCTGTTTTCACATAAATCGTAACATTTTTCGGGGCGATCTTGTTGATCCGTACAACAGGCGTATCGCCGACCGTCTCAACGATCGACGCATATTTCTGCCCGCGCCCATTTGTCGAAAATCCAGTCATTCGTCTCTCCCGAAATTTTTTGCACTTTCGAGACGATAACACAGAATGACGAAGCTGTCTTAGGTCTGATCTTTGAAAAGCTGATCCATCGCGACCGACGGTTGGTCGCAACCTGCCGCACCAACAACCCGCGCAGGAACCCCCGCGACGGTCGTATTCGGCGCGACATCCTTCAACACCACAGAGCCAGCCGCGATACGGCTACAGCAGCCAATGGTGATGTTGCCCAACACTTTCGCACCGGCACCGATAAGTACCCCGTCGCCAATCTTGGGGTGACGATCCTCGTCCTCTTTTCCAGTTCCGCCAAGCGTCACTGAATGCAGGAGCGAGACATTATCACCGACAACCGCCGTTTCGCCGATGACGATCGAGTGTGCGTGATCAATCATGATCCCCTTGCCGATCTTCGCGGCAGGATGGATGTCGATCCCAAAGATTTCGCTCACCCGCATCTGGATGAAATATGCAAGGTCTTTGCGCCCCTGCTTCCACAACGCATGACCAAGACGGTAGGCCTGCACAGCCTGATATCCTTTGAAATAGAGCAGCGGCTGCATGAAGCGATGGCAGGCAGGGTCGCGCTCATTCACCGCGACCAGATCGGCCCGCGCTGCTGCCGAAATCGAGGGGTCATCCTTCAACAACTCATCTGCAATTTCGCGCAGAATCTGGCCTGACATCTCTTCAGAAGCGAGCTTCATGGCGATCCGATAGGCAAGCGCACATTCAAAGCTGCCATGATGCAGCACACCCTGATGCAGAAGGCTCCCCATGAGCGGCTCCTCACGAATGGCAGCTTCTGCCTCAGAGCAGATGCGATCCCACACCGGGTCCACTTTTGCCAATTTGCTATGCAGATTTGCCATCGTTCGGCCCTCTCTTTCGCCTGCTGTCTATCGCAGATAGGGTGTGAAATGAAAGTTTAAACCGAAAAGCGGATAAATCCAAATGCCCGCTCCTGATCTCGAAGTCTACCGCGCCGAAATTCACCAACGCCTTGAGGAACTGAAGGTTGAAGACGCGCGTGGCAAGGATGCACAAAAAACCGTCGAGCTGGATCAACAAGCTGTCGGGCGCTTATCGCGCATGGATGCGCTGCAAAACCAAGCAATGGCGAAGGCACAAGCCACGCGCCGCGCGGCGCAGCGGCAAAGGCTCATGGCCGCCCTTGCACGGATCGAAAGCGATGAATTCGGTTACTGCTCCGATTGTGGCGAGGATCTCGAACCAGCGCGCCTATCCGTTGATCCAACCATCCCGCGCTGCATGTCTTGTACCCGCGGATAGTGCTCCAATACCGTTCCAATGACGCGCTGCATTATCTCCAGATAAGCGAAATCAAGCCCAACCTGCGTTGGTTTTCGGGGACAAGCGCCTAGAATATCCATAATTGCGCCGCTGCCAAATGCCGGATGCGGCCTGCCCCGCGACGAACGATAGAGATGCGCCTCAGCGGCTGATGCGACTGTTTCTTCAATCCTCGCCTCACGGTCTTGTTCCTGCCAGCAGAGCGCAGCCCGCACTAGGAAATCCAGATCACAGATCGAAACCGACCACTGCCTCACGGCGCGGCCACCTCGGAAATTGGCCCCGCGCCAAAAAGCGCGGACATTTGCGCGACCCGAAAGCGCATTGCGCCGCTCGCACCGTCCTCAGCCATCTGCGCGGCACTGTAAGTGGTTTGAGATGTTCCCACGACCCAACGACGCCAAACAGTCGAACCAGTGACCGCCTCGATAATATATTCCTCGCGCTCTTCGCCTAATGGCACATCGGCCTCGGACCAGTGATCACCGCCGCTACGCGTGCGCCGGATCCAGCTCAACCGGATGTCTCCGCTGCCATCGCGCATGGCGCGCAAATGACAAACGCGATACGGCCGCAAACCAACACCAGAAAACGCTCGCACCTCATGGCGCATCGCAGGGCTGGCAAGCCCTGATGCTTCAGGCCCATATCTGTAATTTCGTGTCACGCCGATCCAGTCCCGCGCCATAGGCACCTGTGCGAGCCTGTCATCGATCCGCACAAAATAGCTGCCAACGGGCCAAGCCTCCGGCAGCACACCATCAGTGCCGGCCTGCCCGCGCAGCCGTTCGGCCAATTCATAGGTATTTACCCCGACCAACGCGGCCTGCGCGAACTGCATCACCTCCCAGTTCTGCCCGTCCCCAATCGCCGCCGCATTCGCCCCGCTCAGAAGCTGCGCCGCCGGAACACTAGACAAATGACCGCTCACCAACTTAACCCGCACCGCAGCGCCCCGATCCCAAAGTCCCGCCTCGGAACGGGGCAAAGGGTCGAGCAGCTTGCCGATAATCGCAGGGCGATCCACCGCGCGCACAAGGGCATAATCCTGATCCCCTGCATCAGATGCCCACAGCCCCACTCCCCCGGGCCAAGGTGCATTCGTCGCGCCAAACCACGGCTGATGGGCGCTGTCTCCCTCCCGCAGTAAAGGTAAATCAAGGAAAACCCCGTCCACAGGCCGCGCTGTCACCCGTTTCGCAACGACAGGCGCTGGCATCGCGGGCGTTCTTTCAGATGCCTGCGCCGTATGGACCGCCAGCGCCTCAATCGTCCGGTGCCCTTCATCCAGAACCGAAGTCACCTGATATTCTCGCGACTGATCCCCGTCGAGGGTTAGAACATCGCCAGTGTTCACCACGCAGGCAGAGGGCGGCAATGCCAACGCCAATGCCTCGCGCCCGGCACTGGCCTCGGCAAGAAGCCGCTCGGCGCACCGATAGGCATCCTCCGCCGTAAGCACCGCGGTGAGCGCGGCGCGCCCAGCCGCCCCCCCGCCGCGTGATTTGCGCACGTCAACCGCCCGCGTTGCGTATTCGGCCTGCCCTTCCCAGTGGGTCAACCGAAAAGCACCAAGCCCCTCCTCCTGTGCGCCGCGCCGACGGGTAATTGCTGGCGCGTCAGCGCCCATATCCACCACCGCCTCACGCGCAATGGCATAATGTTCCCGATGCGCCGCACTGCGAAAGACGAGCACCCCTTCACGCTCCAACACGTCAAAAGGCTGAAGCACCGCTAAGGTCTCCAAAATCTCCCGCGCCGATTGCCCGCGATCAGCGACAAAACCAATGACCTGCCCGTATAGACCAAAGACATCATACCGTGTGATCCCTGCCCTGTCACAAAGCTCAGCAACGATCCCTGCCATCCCTCGCGCACTGGTGCGCCCGTTGATCCAATGCCCTAGCCGGTAATTCGCCGCATCCGACCAAACATCCCCCTGCGCCGGAAAAGCCGGATAAGGCCGTGCATCCCACGCCCAAACATGGCACCGATCCAATGCCAGCATCGGCGCGCCGGTCAAAGAGGAAATGGGATTGTGCTCAGGTTGAGCGTAATAGCCAATGACTGCCCGCAGATATTGCGCCTGCATGAAGGCGTCCGGCGTCCCGTCCGACTGGTACGGCAACGCAGATTCAGACGATTTCGGATCAACGAAAACATTCGGCTGATTGGCTCCCAGATGCACCGCAGGGCATCCTAGTTCGGTGAACCATATCGGTTTACTCTCCGGCACCCAAGGAGACGCAACCGCCGCTTTTTCGCCGCCGATCCGGTCAAAATGCTGAGCCTGCCACCAACCTTTAAGGTCCTTATAGCGCCAGACCCAATCCTCTCCCCAATAATCGCTGATCGGCGAACGGATCTGCGCGCCGCGCGCCTCGGGAGAGTGGTAGTACCAATCATACCCCTCGCCACCGGCCACATTCTCCGTCAAATAATCCAAGTTGTGGATCGCGCCCGCTGCCGCATCCAGATGGTCAGTCTGCGCCCGCCAGTCCGCAAGCGGCATATAATTGTCGATGCCGATGAAATCGATATTCTCATCCGCCCAGAGCGGGTCGAGGTGGAAAAGCTTGTCGCTAGTGCCCGCCGGTTGATAGCCGTGGTACTCCGACCAATCCGCTGCATAGCTGATCCTGCAATTTGGCCCGAGGATGGACCTGACCTCCCCCGCTAACGCCCGCAAACCCTCAACAAATGGGAAACTTCCCGTGTCGTCGCGCGTTTGGGTCAGGGCGCGCATTTCTGAGCCAATGCAAAACGCATCGACCCCGCCCGCCAGCGCGCAAAGATGCGCGTAATGCAGAATGAAACGGCGATAACCCCAATCCGCCGCGCCGCTATAGTCCACCGTACCAGCACCTGATACGAAATCGCCAGCCTGCGCCGCCCCCAGAAACTGAGATATTTCGGCCGCCGCCGCCGCAGTCCCGTCAGGTGAGCCTGCCACATTAGGCGCGCGGCTCGTCGTAATTCGCCCGCGCCACGGCAGAGCCGGCTGCCCGGCCTGTCCCGTCCAAGGGTCGGTCAGGCCGTTCCCTTCAGTTTGCGCCATCAGGATGAACGGATAGAAAAGAACGGCCTTACCCTTTTCCTTCAGCGCAACAATCGCTTCAATAACGCTCTGGTCCGTTGGCGTTCCCCCATAGAGCGCAACGCCATTTTCCACCGGCACAACATCCGCCACTCCCCGCGACAAACCCGAAACGCGCCATGGCATTGTCTCAGCGTCAATACCTTCGGGCTCGACCCGCGGCGCGATTTGGCAGTCTGCGCAGCGCAAATCTGTCCCGAACCAGGACACCACCAACGACACTGAGCTGCAGCGCGGCAACTCGGAATCAAGTGCGCTAAGCGAGGTCGAAAAATCGGATTCATCAGCGGCCGTATTGACGTTCAGCGGACGTGTCTCACCAAACCCCTCCGCACCGTAGAGTGGCGTTGATGCAAGGCTGTATTCCCCGCTTCCGGGGATCAGCGCCACGCCTTCGATAAAGCGTGCCGGATCGGATTGTGACAGCGGAAGCGCGGCGGGGCTTGGCCGTGTCACTTCGAACGAGAACGAAGGCACCCTGTTACCAAACCGGCCAAGGTTCAAATCCTCGATCACTACATAAGCCGTACCGCGAAAGGCCGGCGCATTTGTTTGCACCGCCTCTATTAACGGATCGGGTAACTGCGTCTCAGAACCCGTATAAACCCGCATATTCAGGCTCAAGGGGGCAATTTCCTCCCCTTCGGCCCAGATCCTGCCAACGCGGCTGATCTCGCCCTCACACAGCGCCAATGCGAGGCTCACCGAATAGCTCCCGTCGTTGGCCGCAGATGCGCCCCCTTTACCGCCTGCGCTGCCGTCAAGGTCACGTTTGAAATCACTCGCCCAAACAATCGTTCCCGCGATCCGCGCTTGGCCGAACACCTGCGGCAATACTTGCCCCTCGCTTGCGCCCGAGAGGCGGAAGCGGTCCGGCCCATCGCCATCCGCCTCTGCTCTTCCTTGCATAATCCCTTGATCAATGCGGCGCCCCATCGCGGCACCGATAGCCCGGCCTATCACGGCGGTTTCAAGCCCCAGAACCGAGCCACCAATCGCGCCACCCGCTGCCATTCCAACGGAAGAAAGAAGTATCGTCGCCATTTATTTCGTCCCTTTGGGAAAACGGAAGCGCGCACAAAGCGCCCGCTCCCAAAAGCCGGAGAGACGTGACTCAACAACACCCCTCCCAGAATATGCGTGAATGAACTGCGCCATCGCGCCATCGGCACTCTGGATGCCCAAGTGCTTAGCAATGGCGTTTGGCATCATGCGGAATAACAGCACGTCCCCGATCTGCACGTCCGCGGGATCGACACAGCACAAATGCCGGAGCGCTGCGTCCCACAAATCCTCCTGCCGTCCCATCTCGCCCCAATCAGCGCTGTAGCTGGGCGGAATTTCCGGTAGCGGTCCGATGACCTCCTGCCAAACCCCCAGCACGAGGCCAAGGCAGTCCGCGCCTGCACCACGGCACCGCCCTTGATGTCGGTACGGCGTTCCCAGCCATGAACGTGCTTCACTCAGAACCTCATGTCCGCGCTCGGAAGCCCCAGTCATCGCAAGGCACCGCCATCATTCGCGCCGCTCGCGCGCGGCACACGCATGCGCCAATCCTCACCCGGCACATACGGAAAGCCCCGAAAATTGATGAAATTGTCAAATTTGGCTTGGCAATTATCGGGGGTACCATCACAGCCTGCCGTTAGCAGCAGCCGATCTCCACCCACCAATGGCAAAGCATCCTCGAGCGCGATCTCGCGCAACCCATCATCGGCAATCTTGTCGCTCAGAACAGTTGTTTCAATGCCAACAGCCACCCCACTCAGTACCTGCAACACCCCACGCGCGAACCAACCCTCTTCCGGCGCGGCGTCAAGGTTCAATGCGATGCGATCGTCAAAAACCGATACAACCGCGCCCTCAACCTGCCGCTCCCCCGCAGTGAGATCGACACCACAGCGCGCATCGCCCAACCGTGCTGAGCACAAGGGCTGAATGGTCCTCGCAATGGGCGTTCCCAAATCAGCGCTCAAGCTGCGAAGTTCAGCGCGAAACCGTCCATCCTCGCGATGGATTTCACCAAGACGGCCACGAAACCGGATGCGCCGCATGGTCGGGTCGTTCCAGTTGACCAACCATTCGGTCACCTCCGCACCATCGTAGCGCCCAAGCGCGATATCTTCCTCGCGGATCGCGGCATCGCTCAAAGCACCGAGCACTTCGCTATTGCCCACGGCGAGCCCCAGCCCATACTCCAGCGCTCGCGCGTCAAACCCGCTCTGCGCCGAATAGGTCAGCCCATCAAAATTCAGGCTCTCGTCATGATCGGTAAAGCCCAGCCTCACCCCATCCGCACGGGCAAGTTCCCACGCACGACAAACAGTCGTCACCCCTTCTGCCAGATGTGCCACCAAGCCGGTCATTGGCGCAGCTCCACCACCGGCACATCCGGCACCGCGCTCGCCTCGAACGTCGCGAGCGAGGTTTCCAGCCGGTCCGTGTCAAACCGTACCGGCACATCAAATTCATATCCCGCCGTGACTTCTGCTCCGTTGTCCGGCGGCGTGAAAAAATGCACCATGCCGGTGAGCGCATCGAGAGTAAAATCAACCTCTGGCCAAACCTGTACGCCCCCCACGGCCACCATGACCGAGCTCGCCACTGGCTTTGAAATTGGCCTCAGGTAGTGATCAGCGCCTGAGCGATAAAGTTTCTGCAATTGAAAGTCAGTTCGCACTTCATCACCAAACCCGAGGATTTGATCCAGCGGTTCTGGCGTGGCCGAAGGCGCGCAGCTTTTGTGGTCTATCCAGTCCTTCCACCGAAAGCCATGCAGCGCACCGCGCCGCGCCTCAAAGAAATCGATCAGCAAAGCCACATCATCAAGCGACCGCAATCCGACACCCGCATCATAACGCCGGCGCGAATGGGCCCACGGCGTGTTGCGCTCTTCATGCCCCGAAACAAGCGCTACGATCTCTGTGCGGCGCTCCGGCCCACCAAGCGCGCCAAAGCTGATCGACGGCGGAAATTGAATATCATGAAAACCCATCATACCCCCCTAACGGTTCCGTTGTCCGTGGCCGATGACCCGTCCGAGCCGCGCCGCAATCTGCGATTGGCTGCGCTGAAAGCTCTGAACATCCGGTGTAGTGATATGCATGGTCACATTAACCGCGCCCGATCCCCCAGCGGATTGCACACCAAGCCGCCCATCCGCACCGCGCGTCAGCGGCAGGATCGCCTCTGGCCCTGCTTCCCCCATCAGCCCACTTCTGCTCCCCCGCATGGCGAACGTCTGCGGGCCGGATACCACGTCACCGCCACCCGCGCTGGAGGGTCGCCCGCTTTGAAAGACCCCGCCGCGCGCGAAGGGCATCACTGATGAAACGATCCCGTTCAGCCCTTCTGCCATCATTCCCCCGAAATGATCGGTCACAGGCCGCATTGCCGCGGCATAAACGGTTTGCGAGATCGAATTTCCAAGCCCTTTGAGCACATCGCCCAAGCCGCGCCCGTCGATCACCAGCCCGTCAATCGCGCGGCGCAGCCCGCTGGAAAATCCGCGCTCTAGATTGCCCAGATCGCGGGTCGTCTGCGCCATACTCCTGCGCATGCCGTCCATCTCGCTGCGGAAAGCATGCGCAATCGTTCCGCTCTCCGCCATGCTTTCGCCAAGCTGCGCAAGCTTCTCCTCAAAGGCGTTCATCTCGTCCTCAAATTTTTCCATCATGTCTCTCCTCATCGGGATAGGCGGCGCATAGCGCCTCAAACCGTTCCCGCATGGTTGCTCCGGCGCCCGCAGCGCGCGGTTCCCACCCCAGCAGCAACATCAGCTCCAACGGCGTCAGCGCCCAGAAATCCTTGGGATGCAGTTTCAGCTGTCCAATGCCCGCCCGCATCAAGCCTTCCCAATCCAGAATCACGCCGTTCACTCCGGCAACCGAAAGGCCTGGATCAGCAGTTCCGCCGCATGGCGCGCCGCCGTTGTTGCCCCGCCCCCCAGCCGCGCGTGCATCAGATCCGCCTCCGTGCCGGTCCAGCCGCCCCCACGCAGCCCTGCTGCCAGCAACGCGGCAATGTCCTTGCTTCGCACCGCACCACCCTCGAACCGCTCCAGAAGCGGACCGAGTCCTTCCTCGCCGAGGCGGTCCTCCAGTTCGGCCAATGCCCCCAGGGTCAGCCGTGCCGGCAATGTCTCTCCGTCAATTACGATGAGGACATCACCTCCCAAAGGACCGCCCCGCCCCATCAGACGGCCGCCGTGAAGGTCAACACGCCAGCCGATGCAAGCGACAGCTCGTATGTCGCCTCGCCATCGTAGTTGCCGGAATACTCCAGACCGGAGATGACAAACGGCCCTTCGACCGTGCCAAAATCGGGGATAATCAACTGGAATGCCGGCGCTTCACCGTCAAAGAAAACCTGCCGCGCACGCGCATCGCTGGAACCGTCCTTGAAAACCCCGGAGCCCGAGATTGCCGCCGTTTTCACCCCCGCTCCGGCCAACAACTCGCGCCAGCCTCCGCTGCTCTCCAAACTGGTGACATCCACTGTCTCCGCGTTGAAAGCGATCCGCGTCGCCCTGAGGCCCGCCATCGTTTCGAATTGCCCGCCACCCGTCAGATCGACCTTGATCAACAGGTCCTTCCCGCTCTGTGCCACCATGGTTCATGTCCTTTATTTGCATTGCATTTCCGGCCTCAGCTGTCGTCCAGCCTTGCCTCGAAGATCAGTTCAATCTGCCGCTGGTTCCCGCTCCCCAGCCGCGCGGCCTTCGCGCGGCGGAACCGCATGAAGCTGATGGCCCCACGCACCAGAGCAGGCTTCGCTCCATCCAGCCTGTCGGATATTGCCGCAGCGATTGTTTTGGCATCGGCAAACCCCGCGTCAGAGGTCGTCACGGTCACGCCAAACCGGTGCAAGGCACCGCTGCCCGTCTTGTCGCCGCGCGCTTGCGCCTCTTCCGGTCCGAGCGTCACATAGGTCGTTGGCAAGGTACCGCTCGGAAGCGCGTCATAGATCGCTCCGTTCACAAGCCCCGCAAGGGTCGCGTCGCCCGCGAGATGCGCGTAGACCGCCGCCTGCAACGCTGCTGATTGCCCGTAACTCATGTCGCCAACTCCTCCTCCGCATGACAGATGAGAAAGCGCGCTGCCGCATCCCGCTCCGTCACCGCCAGAATGTCAAAAGTTCGGCTCCCCTCCCTGAAGCGTTGCCCTGCTGCCGGTCGCCCTGAATGCCCTTCTGGTACCGCCCGCACGGTGATCTTGTAGCGCGCGCGGCTTAGCGCCCCCGCGACGCCCCGCACCTCGCGTCCACTGCGCCCATCAACCTCTGCCCATAGAACACCCAGTTCCTGCCAAACGCGCCGCCGCCCGCCCGCGCCGTCCTCGGTTTCAAGCGGCGCTTCCAGCACCAGCTTTCTGGTCAACTCAGGTGCCCTGCTCATGACCATCTCCGGCCAGCCGAAAGGCGCACCACGCGGTAGCGCGCGATCAAGGCATTCACACCATAAGGCAATGCTTCCGCCGTCGCCCCGCCACTGGCGTTGCGTGTCTCGTAAAAATGCGCCGCCAGCATCATCACTGCCTGTGCCAGATCATGAGGCAAATCAGCCCAGGCGGCCCCCATTCCGGCCTCAAAGCTGATCTTCAGTTGCCCGCGTACCGGCACTGGCGGGTGCGGCACCAACCGTGGCGCATGCGCGTCGGGCAGAAGCCTGTGGGCGATAACCTCAAGCGCCGTCTCGCTGCCGTCGGCAGCCAACTGTGTCAGTGCCAACACTTGCCCAACAGGCGCCACCGCAAAGGTGTACTCCGCACCGCGCGGTGGGTTCTGAACTGTGGCGCTGAACTGGCGCGTCAGCAGGACCTTGTTCGTCTGGGCCTCGATGGCCGCCAACGCCGCCCGCAAACACCCCGCCAGCAAGCCGTCCTGAAGCGCGTCCTCCGCGAAACCGGACCCCAGCCTGAGGTGCTCGCGGAACGCGACCACCGGCAGGGCTGCATCGGTCACAACTGTTTCTTCAACTAACATTGATAGACATCTCCGGTTCTCGGTCTCCGTCAGGACCGCATTTGGGAAGGGCGCGCACCGGCCGTGCCGCACGGACGGAAGGAGTTGCTAGACACCACGGTCGCAAATTGGTGCGCGCCCGGGAGCGACGGCCATACAGCGCGACGCCCCGTCCGGTCCGCTTTAAGCGGTGCCGAACTTCAGCAACTTGATCGCGCTGAAATCGCTTACCGCCCCGCCCACGCGCTTGGTGGCGTAGAACAACACATGCGGTTTGGCAGAGAACGGATCGCGCAGAACCCGCAGATCAGGCCGCTCGGCCACGGTGTAACCCGCTCCAAAATCACCAAAAGCAATCGAGAAGCTGTCATTCGCGATATCGGGCATGTCCTCGGCGATCAGCACCGGATAGCCCATCAGCCGCGCCGGCTCCCCCGCGGCAAGCCCATCAGACCACAAGAAGCGGCCATCGGCATCCTTCAGCTTGCGCACGGTGCCTGCGGTTTTGGAGTTCATCACAAAACTTGCGCCCGCGCGATATTGCGCCCCAAGGGCATAGACCAACTCAATGATTGGATCGCCATCGGTAATCGCCCCAAGGCTGCCCGTGGTGACGTAGCCCAGATTACCCCATGCCCAGACATCATTATCCACCGTCGGATAGCTCAGGAAGCCGGTCGGCTTATCGATGCCGTCGCCGTTCACAAAAGCAGCCGCCTCCGAACGGGCGAACTTGTCAGCAATGCGCTGCGCCAACCAGCCTTCTATGTCGAATGCGCTGTCGTCCAGCAACCGTTGGGATGCCTTCGGCAGCGCCGAAAGCTCGTGCAGCGGGATGGAGATGCGGTCAATCTGCGGGGAGGCGGTTTCCGTCGCGCTCGCTGTTTCAGAAGCCCACCCCGCGCCTATGTCCGCATGATCCACCAGAACGTCGTAAGAGGTCGCATCAACCGACACGATGCTCGCCACTGACCGCAGCGAGGCGGTTGCGCTGACCGTTGAGCGGATCGTCTCGGATGTCTGCGGATCAACAAGATAGCCACCATCCGCCGCCACCGCCGTGGACATCGCCTTCGCGTCCAGATCAAGCCCGCGCAGGCCATCATCCTCGCCGGTTCGCACATAGGCAGCAAAAGCCTTCTGATGTGGCTGTCCCGGTTCCGCATTCACCGCCAAAGCGGGCCGCGCTGCGCGGATCATCTTCTTGTCCAAATGGGTCATTCGTTCTTCCTGATGTTGAAGTTTCTGTTTAACTGAACTGGTGAACTCTCTGATTTCATGTGTGAAATCATCTATCGCACCCTTGATCTCGGCATCTCGATCGGTCGCAATCACCGCCGCTTCTGTGTCGCTCATCTCGTCCTGCTCCTTTGCTCAAAAGAAAGTTCTCTGCGCGTCTCGGCCATCACCCCCGCCGCGATCCGCAATCCCTCTGCCCATGTTTCCGGTGGTTTGATATAAGGCGCCTCTTTCCGGTCGATCCGCGCCTCCCGCAGCATCGGGAACGTCACCAGCGACACTTCCCAGAGGTCCACCTCCAGCAACCGGCGTGATCCGTCTTGCGCCTTTTCCGCGCGCACTGTGCGGTATCCGATCGACAAACCGTCAATCGCTCCTTCCGCGATCAACGCTGCTGCCTCGCGCCCTTGTTCCAGCTTGGTCAAGATGCGCCCGCTCACCCACAGACCGCGCCCGTCCTCGCGCACTTCATCCCAAACACCGATGGGCCGCGTCGGATCATGCTGCCAGAGCATTTTCACCCTGCCGCCAGACGTTTCCAGCCGCGCGAGAGATGCCGCATAGGCACCCCGCGCCACGCGATCACCCCCCTGATCCTTGGCTTCGAAGTGTGATGCATAGCCAGATATTTCGTGGCCAGAACTCACCTCCAAGCCATTGGTAAGTTGCGTAAATTTGCGCTCAAGCTGCATCACAATCCCCCTCTCAGTTGCAGGATCATCCGCATCAAGTCGACCAACAGCAGGCCACCCGCCACCGCCGCCAAGGCCCAGACCTGCCTTTCCATGCGCTCCATCATCCGCTCGATCCGGCTCAACCGGACATCCACCGTCGCAAGCCAGAAATCGGTCACTGGCCCATCGCCACCGCCCCGCGCCTGCCGGCTCATGCTCAAGACATCACCGGTCATCACCAACCTCCCGCGCAGGAAGTCCCAACAGAACCCGCTTTTCAGCCTCGCTGAGGAAGTCTACGGCCGCCACGCGCCGCCATTGCGCCTCCCGTTCGGGCGCCAAGGCAGGCACCTGATCCAGATCCGGCCGCAGCTCGAAATCTTCGTTCAGGAACCCAGCAAGCCACGTCCCGATCGCCGCCGATACCTTCGCCGCCAGCGGTAGAACGGTCAGGCGATAGAAGGCACGATTGGCCTCCTGATAATTCGCGTAGGTCGCGTCACCCGGTATGCCAAGGAGCATTGGCGGCACGCCAAATGCCGTGGCAATCTCCCGCGCCGCCGCTTCCTTGGTTTTCTGAAATTCCATGTCCGAGGGTGAAAAACCCATCGGCTTCCAGTCCAAACCGCCTTCCAGCAACATGGGCCTGCCTGCATTGCGTGCGCCTTGGTGCTGGCTCTCCATTTCCGAGAGCAGCCGGTCGTATTGGTCCGCGCTCAGCGGCGCTTGCCCGTCCCCCCCGCGATACACAATCGCGCCCGATGGCCGCGCTGCATTGTCCAGCAAAGCCTTTGACCAGCGCGACGCCGCGTTATGCACATCCAGTGCCGTGGCCGCTGCCTGCAAAGCTGATAGCCCGTAATGATCATCCTGTGGATGAAAGCCACGAATATGACAAATCGGGCTGGCACTTTCCCGCACTGCGTAGCGGTGCTTGCGCCCGTTCACGACATAGTCATAAGCGACCGGCCATCCCTCTGCGCCGGGCACCACATGCATCCGGTCTGCGCGCAGTACATGCAATTCATCGGGCGCCACGCCAGCACTGTCCCCGCCGACGGCCTCTAGATAGGCACTACCCGTCAGCAACAGATGCCCGTAAATCGCTTCCAGCAAAGCAGCCCGCCCCTGCGCCGCGTTCGGGCGGGCCAACAGGGCCAGCACAGGATGCGTCTCATAGCGGCGTTCAGGCGTTTGCAGCACCAGCGGAACCGCCGCAGCCGCCTCGGCAATCAGTGTCACCGCACGGTAACCGACAGGATTTCCGGTAAAGCCAATCCGTGTCAGCGTGACCACATCGCGCGGGCTCCATGCCACACGGCCGCTGCTGCCCCAAGCAGCCACCCGCCCCGCGGCAGAGGCCTTCGCCTCCACGGCACCGCCTTCTGGCCTGCCATCTCCCTCGGCATCGGCCCTCTTCAGAAAGTCAAACATGCATCTCTCCCATCTGCACAGGCACCGCTTTGCGCCCGTCGATGAGGAAAGATTGCCCGACAATCCCTGCGATAATCCGACCCCACCGCGCGGTGGGATCGGCAACACCTCTATAGCACGCGCATGCGCGGCCGCCGCCACTGGCGCGCAGGGTCGATGACCAACTCCTGCAATGCCCAGACCAAGGCATCCACCCTGTCCGGCGAACCCCGTCCGGCAAAGCCTGTGCGGCACATCTGGCCCATCTGATCCTCCAACGCGGTCAGCCCTTCCAGATGGCGCACACGCCCTTGCTCATAAAGCGCCGCAACTGGTTCGGCGCGCGCGGCCTTCCCATGCGTTGCGCGCACCGCGCGAAACGGCACCAAAGGATCAATCTGCCGGATCACCGTCTCAACCAGCGCGCCGCCTTGATTAACCTCCGCGACCAATCGGTCCGCACCATGTCGTGCAACCGCCTCAAGCGCAGCACGCGCCCAGACCTCCGGCGTCGCCGCCGAGACAGTTGCATCCTCCAGCACATAACTGCACCAGCTCTGCGGCGGCCCCTCGCAGACGATCCCGGCGACGACGATTCCACAATCATCCGATCCCTGATGCCCGCTGACCGGCGGATCGACGGCCACCACGATCCGCGACAGGGGAGGTGCCGCCGAAACGCGCGCCTGCCCCAACATCTGCGCGGTCCACAGCGCCCCTTCCAGATCATCGAGCAGTTCGCCCTCCAGCTCCTGCCGCCCAAGCCGCGTCCCCCCGTAGCGGCGTGTCACCTCTTCCAGAAAACCGGCAGCAAGGTTGGCGCGGTTGGCGTCGGTCGGCGCATGGGTCGTTACCGTACTCGGTCGCGCCAGTATTTCGCGCAGCACTGGGGATTTACGCGGCGTCGTGGTGATGACCGCGCGAGGATCATCGCCGAGCCGCAGACAGAATTGCAGCATGTCCCATGTTTCCTGCCCGTTCTTCCATTTGGCCAACTCATCTGCCCACGCCGCGTCAAATTGCGGCCCGCGCAGCGACTCCGGATCATGCGCCGAGAACAGCTGCGCCGTCGCCCCATTGGGCCACACCAACAACCGCCGACCGGGTAGCCACTCCGGTCGCCTGTCGGGCGGCGCAAGCGCCATGATGCCACTATCGCCAAAAATCATCACCTCCCGCGCCTGATCAATGGTTTCCCCCACCAAGGCGACCCGCCGCGCCCGCCCCGCCATGCGCGGCGTCGCCCCCTCAACCATTGCGCGCACCCATTCGGCGCCGGCCCGCGTCTTGCCCGCGCCGCGCCCGCCCAGAATGATCCATGTCCGCCATTCATTTCTCGGCGGCAGTTGATGCGGCAGCGCCCAGAACTCGAACAAATGCGGTAAGGCGCGGAGTTCACTCGGGCTTAAGTCCTCCAGAAACGCCTCCTGAACCGCCACAGCTTCTGAGGCGATCCAGCTTGCGCCCGATATCGGCCCGCAATGTGTCGAGGTCATCGCCAGTGTCGGCGTCATCAGCGGATCTGGCGTTCTGCTCATTGTTCAGTGTCTCCTGTGCCTGTATCACCATTTCATATGCCATGCGCATGGCTTCGATCACCGCCAAGCGGTCCTCTAGCTGGCCTTCATCCGCAACGAAGCGCCTTAAATGCGCCAGCACCGGCGCGAGCCGTTCAGGTTCTGGAGTGTGTGTCATGCCTGTTCTTTCCTGCGTGTTACCCGTCGCAGGTGCGTGCCATCCGATGCGGCTTTGCCCGTCGGATGTCATGTCTAGCAATGACTGATGTTGCCGGCCCATTCAGAGCCGGTCAATTTATTTGACACCGAGCCGGTGCATTAAATCACTGATATATTTTGGTAATTATTCGTTACCATCCGCAGCGTCGCGGCGCTGTTGAGCCTCGATTTCCCGCCAGAGCGCCACGTTGCGGTTATGCTCGGCTAGTGTTTCCGCAAAGACGTGCCCGCCGGTTCCATCCGCCACAAAGAAGATGAAATCAGAGTCATCCGGATTAAGCGCCGCACGGATCGCCGCCCGCCCCGGGTTTGCAATCGGCGTTGGCGGCAATCCGTCGATCACATAAGTGTTGTAGGGCGTCTCGCGGCGCAATTCACTTTGCCGCAACCCGCGCCCAAGCACGCCTTCGCCCCCCGTGACGCCATAAATCACCGTCGGGTCTGTTTGCAGGCGCATACCCCGCCTCAGACGGTTGACAAAGACGCTCGACACCAAGCCGCGTTCATCCGCAACGGCGGTTTCCTTTTCAATAATCGAGGCAAGGATCAACGCCTCCTCTGGCGTTGTCACTGGCAGATCATCGGCGCGATTGAGCCACTCTTCCTCAAGGATCAACGCCTGCCGCCGCTGCATTTCGTCCACGATGCTTGTCACCGTATCGCCTGGGACAAACTCGTAGCTATCTGGTGCCAGCATGCCCTCGTCAGGCCGCAAATCCGTATACTCGGTGAGCGCATCAATCGAATTCAGCGCCGAAACAACCTGCCAGCTGGTCACACCCTCTGCCAAGGCAACGCGGTAGCGCGTATCCGGCTCCTCGCGCACCTCAATGTAATCGACCGGCACTTCATCCTCACCGAGCACAAAATCAAGCCGCTCAACGAAACGCCCCGAAACTGGGTCCAGTTCCCGCACCTGCACCGCCGTGCGCGCCACGCCCACACGGTAAACGACTTCCGTGCCGCAGGTGCTCTGCCCGCCACGGGTCAGCACATCGACGATCTGCTCCATCGACGCACCTTCCGAAACTAGGAAATTCCCCGCCTTCAGATCGTCGGAAAGCCCCGCATAATCCGCCCCAATGTTGAAAACGGCCGCCGACGTGATGGCGCCCTTTTCCACGAGGTCATCCGCCATCCGGCGCATCGTCGCCCCGCGCGGCACTTGTACGCAAATCGCCTGCTCAAGCGGCCCTTGCGCGCGAAAACTACGATCCGCCCACAGAACGACCCCTCCCAAAAGGAAGAGGCCGACCGTGAAAAATGTTAATGCATTAGAGGCGATATGCCGCCACATCAGCTCACTTTCCTGAACAACACGCTCGCATTGGTGCCACCAAAGCCGAATGAATTGGAAAGCGCGACGTTGATCTCCCGCTCCCGCTTCGCATTCGGCGCCAGATCGACCTTGGTTTCCACTGCCGGATTGTCGAGGTTGATCGTCGGCGGCGCCACCTGATCACGGATCGCGAGGATCGAGAAAATTGCCTCGATCGCGCCCGCAGCGCCCAATAGGTGGCCCGTCATCGATTTGGTCGATGACATCGTCACCTTCGCAGCCGCATCGCCCATCATCCGCTCGACAGCGCCCAGCTCGATGGTGTCCGCCATCGTCGAGGTGCCATGCGCGTTGATGTAATCAATATCGGCAGGCTCGATACCCGCGTCGGAAAGGGCTGCACGCATGGAGCGCTCGCCGCCTTCGCCATCCTCGGAAGGCGCGGTGATGTGATAAGCATCACCCGACAGGCCATAGCCGATCACCTCGGCATATATCTTCGCGCCGCGTGCCTTGGCATGCTCATATTCCTCAAGCACGACAATACCTGCACCCTCGCCCATGACAAAGCCGTCACGGTCCGCATCATAGGGGCGGCTCGCCGCTTTCGGATCATCGCCGCGCTTTGTCGAAAGCGCTTTACACGCATTGAATCCCGCAATGCCAATCTCACAGATCGCAGCCTCAGCACCACCGGCGACCATCACATCCGCGCTGCCGTATTTGATCAGGCGGCTCGCGTCGCCAATCGCATGCGCACCCGTCGAACAGGCCGTCACCACCGAATGGTTCGGCCCCTTGAACCCGTGCTTGATGCTCACCTGACCGGAAATCAGGTTGATCAGCGCGCCCGGAATAAAGAAAGGCGACACACGGCGCGGACCCTTTTCCTTGATCATCACGGCGGTGTCCGCAATCGTCTGCAAGCCACCGATGCCCGAGCCGATCATAACGCCGGTGCGGTGCTGTTTTTCGTCCGTATCAGCCACCCAGCCGGAATCCTCGATCGCCTGCTGCGCGGCAGCGATTCCAAATAGGATGAACTCATCCACCTTGCGCTGCTCTTTCGACGCGAGATAGGCGTCAGGGTTGAATGTCCCGTCGCTGCCGTCGCCGCGCTTAACTTCGCAAGCATAGGTGGTCGCCAAACCGCTGGCATCAAACAGGCTGATTGGCCCCGCCCCCGATTGACCGGCCAACAGCCGCTCCCAAGTGGCTTCGACGCCGTCCGCCAATGGGGTCACAAGACCCAACCCTGTCACAACCACACGCCGCATGATCTGCCCTCACCTAATGGTTTGCTTTCCGTACTGATACCCCAGCGCAATCGTCTGGGGCAAGGCCGGAACAGCCCTAGAAACGAGAACGGCACCCCAAAAGGGTGCCGCCAAACTGTCAAAATCTCTTAGGAGATTACTGAGCTTCGCTGATGAACTTCACCGCATCGCCGAAAGACTGAATCGTCTCTGCTGCGTCATCGGGGATTTCAATGCCGAACTCTTCTTCGAAGGCCATAACCAGCTCAACAGTGTCCAGCGAGTCAGCGCCCAGATCGTCGATGAAGGACGCGCCGTCGACGACTTTGTCCTCTTCTACACCCAGATGCTCAACAACGATCTTACGCACGCGATCTGCAACGTCGCTCATATTAAATTCCTCACGATCCTTTGGGCATTTTGCCCGTTCTTTTTGCGTGCCCCGCGGGGCGGCTCAACTGCCCGCGATGGGCAAACCGACCAGCGCCACGGCGCCTTCCGGCAAATCTGCGCCGCCTATAGCAGAGATTCCCCGTTAGGCAAACGCTTTCGATTTCTCACGGCAAAACCGGTTCAATCCAGCCGTGTACCGCTAACATGCACCAGAACTTCGCGCTTGCAAAGCCTCAGAGCATCGCCATTCCGCCATTCACATGCAAAGTTGTCCCCGTGGTATATCCGGCCTCTTGGCTGGAGAGGTAGAGAACCGCCGCCGCGATCTCGTCTGCATCCCCCATCCGTCCCGCAGGCACTTGACCAAGGATACCGGCTTTCTGGTCGTCATTCAGCTTGTCGGTCATCGCCGTGGTGATGAATCCCGGCGCCACGCAGTTCACCGTGATGCCACGGCTCGCCACTTCATAGGCGATGGATTTTGACATCCCGACCATACCCGCTTTCGAGGCGGCATAATTCGCCTGACCGGGGTTGCCAGTGGCCCCCACAACCGACGAAATATTCACAATGCGCCCCCAACGGGATTTCATCATCCCACGGATCACGCCTTTGCACAGGCGCATCGTCGATGTGAGGTTCACCTCCAGCACGCTGGACCATTCCTCCTCCGACATCCGCATAAAGATGTTGTCGCGTGTGATCCCTGCATTGTTGACGAGGATATCAACCGATCCCATCGCATCCGCCGCCGCTTTCGGCAGCGCATTCACTGCATCCGCGTCGCTGAGGTTACACGGCAGCACATGCGCCCGATCCCCCAGTTCCGCCGCCAGCGCCTCCAACGGCTCTACCCGCGTGCCAGACAGCGCCACAGTCGCGCCAGCGCCATGCAGTGCCTTGGCAATAGCCCCGCCAATACCACCCGACGCACCCGTAATCAGTGCATTCTTGCCCGTAAGATCAAACATCCCTCTTCCTTTCGCTTTTCGCGTTATGCGCTCAGCGCGGCAATCGCCGCAGCCACATCTTCCGGCGTGCCAACAGCCCGCGTCGCAACGCTGCGATCAATCCGCTTGATCATGCCAGAGAGCGCCTTACCCGCGCCAATTTCCCACATCTCGGTCACGCCCTGCGCTACAATCCAGCTGACACTCTCGCGCCAACGCACCGATCCCATCACTTGCTCAACGAGCAAGGAGCGAATCTCAGCCGGCTCCTCGACCGAATGCGCCACCACATTGGCCACCAAAGGCACTGATGGCGTGCGGATTTCCACATGATCCAGCGCATCCGCCATCACCCGCGCGGCAGGTTCCATCAACGCGCAATGGAACGGTGCGCTCACCGGCAACAAGAGCGCCCTCTTGGCACCCTTCGCCTTCGCTATCTCGACGGCACGTTCAACGGCCCCCTTGTGGCCTGATACAACCACCTGACTCGGGTCATTATCATTCGCGGCTTGGCAGACTTCGCCCTGTGCAGCTTCTTCGGCCACGGCACGCGCCGCCTCAAAATCGAGCCCCAACAGCGCGGCCATCGCGCCTACGCCAACCGGCACGGCTTCCTGCATCGCCGTTCCCCGTGTCCGCAACAGGCGCGCCGTATCCGCGATGCTGATCGCGCCAGCTGCAGCAAGGGCCGAGTATTCGCCAAGCGAATGGCCCGCCACAAAAGAGGCATCCGCCACATTCAGCCCTTCCGATTCCAGCGCCCGCAGCGCCGCGATCGAGGTCGCCATCAGCGCAGGCTGGGCGTTCTTCGTCAGCGTCAGCTCTTCGATCTCGCCTTCCCAGATCAGGCTCGAAAGCTTCTCGCCAAGCGCCTCGTCAACCTCGTCAAAAACGGCCTGCGCCGCCGGAAATGCATCGGCCAACGCCTTGCCCATCCCAATCGTCTGGGCGCCCTGCCCCGGAAACACGAATGCGTGCATAGTCCCTCCCTTTCGGATCTGTTTTCCTTGCTCTAGCGCGTCATGCCGCCCATCACAAGAAAACCCGCTGGAACAGCGGGCATTTCCGTCAAAGATTTTTTAAGAGTTAGGAGGCTCTGACGGCCCGCCCTTGCCCTGAAACCGGCCTGCGCGGCGCGACGCGCGGCATTTGGCGCTGCATCTGCGCCGAGATTAGGTCGCGTCCGATCCTGTCGCGCAGCGTTATCATGTCTGCTTCGCTGCCTTTCGCCACATAGATCAGCCGATGGCTGTTACCCACGCGCATGACAAGCGTTGTGTGGCCCTTTCCCGCAGAGCGCCGATCAATGAAAACACCACCGATATCCTCAAATCGAAACCGCCCCAAAAGGTTCGCGCGGTTGGTTTTATGGCGCAGCACTTCCCGCACTTCCGCGAGGGACGTATCCACCTGCACCTCTGCACGGCGACCACGGCTGGCGTACCAGAGCATCAGCAAACCACCGCCAAAGAGCGCTGTCGTCACGGCCATGCGGAAGCCGAACATCTCGCTCTCCATGGCAATCGCTGAGGGGAACAACCAAACGCCGAAGGCGGACATCATCAACAGCATGCCAATCACCCAGCCGGAGGCCTGCGCCAGTTGCGCCAACAATTCCTCAGGGCGGGTATCCCGCACCAGATAGCCCCAATAGGTCGGGATGATGACAGCCGTTCCAACGAACTCATGCGCCGCAGTCTCCGGCACCACCTCGCTGATACGCGGGCTGGCGGTCGCTGCTGCAAACGGCAAGTTGGCAGTCATTTTGCGTATTGGCATCGTCATGACGCTCTCCATACTTCCCATGCCGGAAGGTAAACTTGGGTAATATGGCAAAACTCGGGCGCCCGTCGCACATGGACAGGGCCATTATGTGCAACCAATGGGTGCATCCCAGCCCGATGGCCTGAATTCCCGCACCTAAACCACGTTCCGCCTTGCCAACAAAGGCACGCCATGTATAAGGCCGCATCCTTCCGTGGACATTATGAACCGCGCAGACTCTCGTGGACGGGGTGCGGAAGGCTTCAAGACCCTGTCCTTTGAAATGCGCCGCGAAGAAATAGGAGTGCACATGCCGCTATACGAGCATGTCTTCATTGCGCGTCAGGATCTGTCCAACGCGCAAGCTGAAGGTCTCATCGAACACTTCTCCGCAGTCCTGTCGGACAATGGCGGAAAGGTCGTTGAAAATGAGTACTGGGGCGTCAAGACGATGGCCTACAAGATCAACAAGAACCGCAAGGGCCACTATGCCTTCCTGCGCAGCGACGCACCTGCCGCCGCCGTTCAGGAAATGGAGCGCCTGATGCGTCTGCATGATGACGTCATGCGTGTTCTGACCATCAAGGTCGACGCACACGAGGAAGGCCCCTCCGTGCAAATGCAAAAACGTGACGATCGTGGCGAGCGCCGCGAGCGCCGCGCCTAAGTTGATCAGGAAAGGACGCTAAGTCATGGCAGCCAAACCATTTTTCCGTCGTCGTAAGTCCGATCCGTTCGAGGGCGATAACGCTCCGAAGATCGATTACAAAGACACCAAGCTTCTGCAGCGCTACATTTCCGAGCGCGGCAAGATCGTTCCGTCCCGCATCACCGCGGTCGGCGCCAAGAACCAGCGCAAACTCGCTCAGGCGATCAAGCGCGCACGGTTCCTGGCCCTTCTGCCCTATGCCGTTAAGTAAGGAGACCTAGAGATGGACGTTATTCTTCTCGAACGTGTCGCCAAGCTCGGCCAAATGGGCGAAGTGGTGAGCGTTAAAGAAGGCTACGCACGCAACTTCCTGCTCCCGCAGGGAAAAGCGCTGCGCGCCAACAACGCTAACCTTGCCCGTTTCGAAGCGCAAAAAGCGCAGCTTGAAGCGACCAACCTCGAAACCCGCAAAGAAGCCGAATCCCTCGGCGAAAAGCTCGACGGTCAGACCTTCGTTGTGATTCGCTCCGCGTCCGACTCCGGCTCGCTCTACGGCTCCGTCACCCCGCGTGATGTCGCTGACGTGGCCAGCGAAGGCGGCTTCACCGTCGACCGCAAGCAAGTCGTGCTCGGTGCAACTATCAAAGAACTCGGCATTCATGCCGTTGACGTGGTGCTGCACCCCGAAGTGACCGTTCAGGTTAACCTCAACGTCGCACGCACCGTCGAAGAAGCAGAGCTTCAGGCCTCCGGCAAATCCATTCAGGACGCCGCCGCCGAGGAAGAAGCCGCCGCTGAATTCGAAATTCAGGAACTGTTCGACGACATCGGCGCCGCCGGTTCCGACGAAGACGACGACGCTTAAGCTTCCGCTTTCACAGCATTCAAAAGGCCGCTCCTCGGAGCGGCCTTTTTTATTGGGTCCATGCCGCGTCCAGCCCGCACATACCCGCAAACGCAAAAAAGGGCGCCGCAACGGGCGCCCTTCTCATTCCGGTGATGTGACCGGACTTATTCTTCTTCGAGCTTCTCGACAGCCTTCTGGAGGTCGTCCTTGCTGGCATCTTTCTCGGTGACTTTTGCCTGCTCGATGATGTGATCGACAACCTTGTCTTCGAAGATCGGCGCCTGGATCTGCTGGCGGAACTGCGCGTTCTGCTGCACAAATTCGAAGAACTGCTGCTCCTGACCCGGATACTGGCGGGCTTGGTTCATCACAGCCTGCGTCAGTTCTGCGTCAGTCACCTGAATTTCCGCCTTCTGGCCGACATCAGCCAACAGCAGGCCCAGCTTCACGCGACGCGCAGCAAGCTTCTTGTGCTCTTCCGTTGTTTCGATCTCACCGTGGTCATGGCCCTGCACTTCAGGGTTTTCCTCGTGCCACAGCTGGTGCGCGATCTGGCCCGCTTCGGCTTCTACCATGCTCGGCGGCAGGTCGAACTCTACAGCGCCATCAAGCGCATCGAGCAGCGCGCGCTTGGTAACAGCGCGGGAGGCTTGGCTGTACTCTGCTTCCAGACGCTCGGTGATCTGCGCCTTCAGCGCGTCGAGATCCTCTGCGCCGTACTTCTTCGCCAGCTCATCGTCGATCTCGGCAGCCACCGGCTCTTTCACTGCTTTCACAGTGACGGAGAACACAGCCGCTTTGCCTGCGAGGTTTTCTGCGCCGTAGTTCTCGGGGAAGGTCACTTCAACGTCCTTCTCCTCTTCAGCTTTCACACCAACGAGGCCATCCTCGAAACCGGGGATGAAGGAGTTGGAACCCAGCACCAGCGGGTAGTCTTCAGCGGTGCCGCCGTCAAATGCTTCGCCGTCGATCTTACCAACGAAGTCGATGACAACCTGATCACCATCCTTCGCTTTGGAACCCTTGCGGCGATCCTTGAAGTTCTGCGCGGAGTTGGCGAGGTTTTCGAGCGCCTCGTTGACCGATTCATCGTCAGCCTTCACAACCATCTTCTCCAGCTTGATTTTGCCGAAGTCAGCTTCCGGCACATCAGGCAGGCGCTCGTAGGATACATCGACTACAACGTCGTCGCCTTCTTTCCAGTTCTCGTCAGCCATCTTCATTTCCGGCTGCGCGGCCGGACGGTCGCCCGATGCTTCCAGATGCTGGTTCATCGCGCCATCAATGGCTTCCTGCATGGCTTCGCCCAAAACGCGCTGACCAAACTGCTTCTTCAACAGCGCCATTGGCACCTTACCCTTACGGAAACCTTTCATTTCGATTTCCGGCTGCGCTTCGAGCAGCTTTTCATTCACCTTGGCTTCAAGCTCTGCCGCCGTAACGGTGATCTTGTATCCACGCTTGAGGCCTTCGTTCAGGGTTTCGGTGACGTCCATTTTGTCCTCGCATAAGATGACAGGCCACCCTCTGGTGGCCCGGAAAATTTGCGTCTTCCTAATTTGGCCGGAACGCGGGATCAACCCTGAAATGCCCAATATAACGGTTCCTACCCGGTTTCCTTGGGCAAATATGCCATTGCCCGCCAACAACCCACGGATCGGGCATAAAAAAGGGCCGATGACGCTACCTGCATCACCGGCCCCTGAGGCTGGAAGAGACGTCCAGCCTTAGCTGTTTTTCGCCATCGCGTTATAGACGAGGCCACCAAGAACCGCGCCAATCACCCAGTTGTAACCGGACAGGAAGGCGAACCACGGCACCCACACGGTCGCAACCGAGAAGATCGCCGCTAGACCGAAGGCTTTCACAGCCGCGCTGTTCCAACCATTGTCAAAGTGGTAAGCGCCGCCATCCATGTTGTAGAGGTCATCAACATTCAGCTGCTGCTTACGTTGCCAGTAATAATCCACGATCATGATCCCGAAGATCGGCGCCAGCGTTGCGCCGAGCGTGTTCACAAAGCCGCTGATGCCGAACTGGCTGATGAAGCTGTTCCAGAAGCCACCGATCACCAGAGCAAAAACCGAAGTGATTAGGCCCGCCTTACGGAAGCTCAACTTCTCCGGCGAGAGGTTGGCAATGCCGTTCACCGCAGGGATGAAGTTGGCCACAAGGTTGATGCCCACCGTCGCGGCAAAGAAGGTCACAGCCGCAATCACACCCAAGAGCACACTGTCCGTCCGTTCGACGATCTCGGTCGGGTTGATGATTTCTTCGCCAAACACAACAGCCGCGCCACCTGTGGTCAGCAGTGCAAGCGCCGAGAACAGGATCATGTTGAACGGCAGACCAGCAAGGTTGCCCAACCGCATGGTCCGGTCGTCCTTCGCATAGCGCGAGAAGTCGCTGAAGTTGATCATCACCGCCGCAAAATAGGCCACCATCGTGCCAACAATGGCAATGAAGCCTTTGAATTCGGTCGCAAAAGTGCCTTCAGGATTGGCAAAGATCGTCGCCGTAGCTGAAAGAAGCTGCCCGTCAGAGCGCTGCCACAACACGATCACAAGACCGATCATCACCAAGTAAACGAACGGCCCTGCGATGTTGAGAAAGCTCTCAACCCAGTTCATGCCGCGCCAGAAAATCATGATATGAAACGCCCAAACGATCACGAATGACAGCCAGTCGATGCCGGTCATGCCAAAGATCTCGCTGCCACCTTCGATGCCAGTGAGCGAGCGGATCAGCAGCGCAAGAGCGGTCGAAGCGAAGTAAACCTGAACGCCATACCAAAAGACCGCGACCGTCGCCCGCAAGATTGCCGGAAGCTTGGCCCCTTGGGTGCCAAGGCTCGCCCGCGCGAACACGGGGTAAGGAATGCCGTATTTCTCCCCTGCTGCGCCGGAGAGGTTAACCATCCACATCACGAACAGGCCCGCCGCAATCAACGCGGCAAAGGCGGTCCAGCCCCCTACGCCATAGGAGATTGATCAGCCCCACTAGAGTGGTCCAGTTTGAATGTTAGTGCATGATCGGCCGGGTTTCCATCGGAACGATGGTTTCTGGTGCCGGTGGGCGGTAGCCCAAAGCACTATGCGGTCGTTTAGTGTTGTAGTGTTTTCTCCATTCTTCGATCAGGATTTGTGCCTCTTTCAGCGAGTAGAAGACCTCGCCGTTCAGAAGTTCATCTCGAAGCCTTGCATTGAAGCTTTCGCAGTATCCGTTCTCCCAAGGCGATCCCGGCTCAATGTGGGCGGTCTTAGCGCCGACCGCTGCAATCCAATCGCGGACGGCCTGAGCAATGAACTCTGGGCCGTTGTCTGACCGAATGAAGGCAGGAACGCCGCGCAAGATAAACAAGTCCGTCAGCGCGTCGATGACCTCGGTTGAGTTCAGCTTCCGTTTCACCCGAATAGCCAAGCATTCCCGGGTGTGTTCATCCAAGATGTTGAGCGTTCGGAACGCTTTCCCGTCATCGGTTCGATGGTGCACGAAGTCATACGACCAGACGTGATTGCGGTACTCCGGACGCAGCCGGATACATGATCCGTCGTTCATCCAGAGCCGCCCTTTCTTAGGTTGTTTCATTGGAACCTTTAACCCCTCCCGCCGCCATAGACGCTCGACACGTTTGTCGTTCACTTGCCAACCTGCGCCTCTCAGCAGAGCGGCAACCCGACGGTAACCATATCGTCCATACTGACGTGTCAGCTCGACCATATCGGCAACCAGGCGGTCTTCATCAGCACACCCAACTGGTAACCGCCTTTGTGTCGACCGATGCTGTCCCAAGACACGACAAGCACGACGCTCCGAGATGTCGAACTGGCTGCGCACATGATCAATGCAGGCACGACGGCGTGAGGGGCTCAGTAGTTTCCCCGTGCGGCCTCCGATAGGATGAGCTTGTCCAGCGTCAGATCCGATACCGCCCGCCGCAGCCGGTCATTCTCCTTCTGAAGCCGTTTGAGTTCCTTCAGTTGGTCGGTTCCCATTCCGCCATACTGCTTACGCCAGCGGTAAAAGGTCTGTTCTGTTATCTGCACTTGCCTGAAGGCGTCTAAGCGCGGCATCCCTTGGCCGCAAAGCACCTCAACCTGCCGTAATTTCGTGACAATCTCTTCAGGCTTATGTCGTTTGATTCCCATATCTGATCCTCCGTTTCCTAAATATACGGGCGGACCACTTCATGGGGGGAGGATCATCGCCCCCAGATCGACCGGTTCGGTCCGCATTATCGGTGGGACAACGGCGAGACGCAGGCAGCGCTTTATGAAGATGAGCGGACCGAACCACCACGTTGCTCAGATCATTCAACTGAACCGGACCTTAACGCAAAACGCAGCTAACGGCCGGAACGAGCCCACTCTGTGAGTTCGATTTTCATGCTGCATGCGCTCGCAGAGTCGAGAGTACCGTAGGTGCAATAAAATTGGTGCTGTGTCGCGGCAGAAAAACCAGACGTTCATGCAATTCGCGGTGATGACACGGCGTCGTTTGCGCAGCTTGCTGGCAGCCCGCCATTTGAAGAGCCAAGAGAACGTGAAGCTCGTCCCGTTAACGATGTCTATCGTGTTCGCCGGAACTGCGTCTTTAGCCAGTTGGACAAGCCTTTGCCAAACAAGCCCCAAATGACGAGAATTGCGGTGACAGAAAGAATTGTGAACGCTATTTCACGCTCCCAGAAGATCGACAGACCATCCCTCGAGATAAGCAGGGAGCGACGAAAGTTTGCTTCGCAAATCGGACCAAGGACGACACCGATCACGATTGGTGCGAGCGGATAACCGTGCAAACGGAGGAAATACCCGAGTGCGCCGAAGCCAAGCATACTCCACAGATCGAACATGGAAGATTGAAGGGCAAACGTCCCCATGACGCTGAGCATCATGACGATTGGAAGAAGATGGACTTTACGCAGGCGCAACACCGAAAGAAACACCGGTGTCATGAGGAAGCCCAGGAACACCAATGCGATATTGGCAAATATATACGCCAGAAACATACCGCCCGCGACGTCCAGATGCTGTTCGAACAGCTCTGGCCCCGGGAAATAGCCAAACAGGATCAAGGCACTCATCAGAACGGCCGCCGAGGCATCGCCGGGCACGCCAAGCGCCATTGTCGGGATCAAGGTACCGCCGGCAGAGGCATTGTTTGCGGCCTCAGTTGCGATCACGCCGCCTTCTTCGCCTTCACCATAGCGTTCATGAGGCCGTGCTTGTGCCTTTGCGACGGCGTACGAACTGAAGGCACTGATCACGCCGCCCGCGCCAGGCAGGGAGCCGAAGAAAGTGCCGATGGCGCTGGATCTCAGCAGATTGACGGGATGACGGAACAGCAGAACCAGCGAAAATAGCGAAATCCTGACCTTCGGCACGTCCGGCGCATCGAGCAGCTTGCCGGCGCGGATCTGGAGCAAGACTTCGGAGACCGCAAAGAGCCCGACGACAACCGCCACGACGTGAAAGCCGCTGGACAGCTCGAAACGCCCGAAGGTAAAGCGCTGCGCGTTCGAGATGGCATCAGTGCCGATTGTGGCGATCAACAGGCCGAGAACCCCGGTCATGAACCCCTTGAGGGGCGCCTCACGCCCGACGACGGCAATCGCGATCAGGCCCATCAGGGTCAGGGCAAAGTATTCCGGGGGCCCGAAGCGCAGCGCGAAGTCCGCCAGAACCGGCGCCATCGTGATCAAGATGATCCCGCCAATGATGCCACCGATGGCCGAGGCCGAAATCGCCAGCCCGATCGCTTCGCCTGCGCGGCCGGCCTGCGCCATGGGATAGCCATCCAGCAACGTGGCCGCGGCGATCGGTGTTCCGGGAATCCGCAGAACGATGGCCGAGACAGCCCCACCACATGATCCCCCCACAAAGATCGCAATCAGGGCCCCCATGGCCGCGATGGGGGGCAGATGAAACACTGCCGGCAGGAGCAGGATGATCCCCATCAATGGGCCAAGCCCTGGCATCACCCCGATGATCAGTCCCAGGAAACAACCAAAGACCGTCATGGCGATCGCGAGCGGGGTTACAAACAGATCCCAGCCGGCAATCAGTGCGTCGATACCCATTCCGATCTCCTCGCTAAAAGTTGAGTGCCAGCCCAAACAGGCCGCGCGGGAGGTTCACGTTGAACATCATCTGAAAGACCACAAAACATCCGGCCGTGGTTGCCATCGGCACAAAGGACAGTGTCCTCCAGTTGCGATCCCCAAGCAGCAAAAGGAAGGCCAGTACAAAAACCGGTGTTGTCAGGAGAAAGCCCATTATGGGCAATAGAATGATGTAGGCCACCAGCGTCAGTGCTGCGAAGACGGTCAGTCGATCCTGTCCGGGCTCCGCGGGCTCTTCGGCGCCGGGCACCGGTCCCGACAGTCTGAAGTCGGAAATGACCTGAAGGAACACGAGAAACAACAGCAAGCCCGCCAGTAGCCGGGGATAGAGGGCGGCATTTCTGATTGCAGAGCCGGAGGCATGGCCCTGTTCTGTCAACGTCGTGGCGGCTTCGTACAACACCACGCCAGACAATATCGCAAAGAGGATCACCGGGAAGTGCCGTGAAACGAGGTGCCAGCGCGTATCGACCGCGGTATTATTCGGATTGGAGCTGGCGCTTTGTGGGGGCATCAGGGCAGGTCCTTCGATGTTAAGCGCAATAAACGGGCAGGGTCTGCGGCGGCGTGTCGGTCGTGGCCATGGATTGGCTTTGTCAAACCATAGCATCTGCCGGGGTGTCTGAAATCAGGATGTTGGCCCGACCGGAAGAGGAACGATCGGGCCAACATTCATACGGCGCGGAGGAGTTCGCCGCTTTTATTGCAGGGCTTCAAGCTTTTGGGCTTCCCAGTCAACGGCGTCTGTCGCTGTGGAGAGCTGCTCGCGCACTGCATCAACGGTCGACATGTAGTCTTCTGGCGGGTAGCCCAGAAGCGGACGGCCGATGCTTTCGAAATACTCTGTAACTTCTGGCTTTTGCAGCGCGGCTGCCATGGCTGTGCGCAGCACTTCGACATGCTCTTCGGGTGTCCCGTTTGGTACCACGTACCAGCTCCATCCCATCGGGGCGAGGCCAGTCAGAGGATAGTCGATCCCTTCGATTTCAGAGATCAGCGGCACCCCGCCGAAAATATCCTGGACAGATTGCAGGTCACTGAAGGCCGCGAGAACCCGCACATGATCACTATTGGCCCGCACGAAGCCCGGGTTGCCCGCCATGAAGTCGAGGATGCCACCGCGCATGTCTTTCAGCGCTTCTTCCAGCCCGTCATAGGGAACGTGTTGTGCGACTGTATCCGTTGCACGGAACATGTTCGCCAGGTCCACATGCGGCAGGTTGCCGTAAGCGCCTGAGGTATACCGTAGGTCACCCGGGTTCTCTGTCATGTAGTCTATCAGCGATTGCAGATCCGGGAACCGATCATCGTCGGCGCGGACGATTACGGAGTTCGGAACCGCACCAAGAGCGTAGAGCGGGGTGAAATCAGTGTGATCGCCGTCCACATTTCCGAGGAGCGATTGCACAACCATCGGTGCCACCCAGCCGTCGAAAATCGTATAACCATCGGCCGGGCGGTTCATCGCCGTCTCCATTGCCTTGACGCCGGTCGCGCCGGGGGTGGAGATCACCGTCACATTGACGCCCAGTTCATCGCTCATGGCTTCGGCCATCACCTGGCTCGATGTCATTGTCACGCCCGGAGGCCAGGGAAAAATAACTTCGATGTCACGCTCGGGGAATTCGGCCTGAGCTGCCGTCGCCGCAAGGGCGAGGGCCAGCCCTGACAAAGCTGTCTTGAGATTCTTGATCGGCATTTCATTTCCTCCCATAGGATGCCCATGTAGGGCTTGTGTTGACTTTTGGCGGGACGAATTATCCGTCGTCTATTCACCGCTGGCCAACACTAGGCATCGTGGTAGCTGTCAAACAAATATCAGTTTGCGCTACATCCATACCTTTTTTGCATACCTCGCTTCGACGCTCATGCCTTGGTTTCAAGAAATGCTCTAGCTAGGAAATCATGCCTATTTGGCATGCCTGAATGTAAAAACGATATTATTCATGCATTTTGAGCATTGCTACGTTGCAGGGCAAATGCCTCGGCGCAACCTGTCACTGGTTGGAAAGGATCCCATGCGAACAGTTTTCTTACTCTTTGACTCCCTCAATCGCCTTTCGCTTGGTCCCTACGGCGCCAAAACAATCAAGACACCCAACTTCGATCGTTTAGCGGCGCGTTCAGTGACTTTTGACAATCACTACGTCGGATCGATGCCCTGTATACCCGCTCGCCGAGACATGCAGACCGGACGTCTCAACTTCATGCACCGCTCCTGGGGCCCGATGGAACCGTTCGACAATTCCTTCCCTGAAATCCTAGAGGACGCGGGGGTCTATTCGCATCTGATCACAGACCATCTTCAGTATTTTCGTGATGGCGGGGCTACATATCACACGCGCTATACAACTTACGAATACCTGCGCGGGCAGCATGGCGATGCGTGGAAAGCCGATGTCGCGCCAGACTGGCCAAAGTTGAAACAGAAGTATCACCCGTTGCAATACAGCGAGACCCGCGGCGTCGATCAATACCATCACATCATCAATCGCCAGCACCTGAAGCAAGAGTGCGACTATCCACTGACGAAATGCTTCGACTCTGCCAGGGAATTTCTCGACAGGAACCGCGCGGCGGATGATTGGTTCCTGCAGATCGAAACCTTCGATCCGCACGAACCCTTCAACGCGCCCGAGCGTTTCAAAGAGGATTTCCCGACCGATTATGATGGCCCGGTTCTTGACTGGCCACCCTATGGCCGCGTGCAGGAAAGCCCAGAGGAATGCGCAGAACTGGATGCACATTACCGCGCGAACCTCGCGTTTTGTGACGAACAGCTCGGACAATTGCTCGACTATTTCGACGCGCACGGTCTGTGGGACGACACCACATTGATCGTGTCGACGGATCATGGGTTTTTGCTGGGCGAACATGACTGGTGGGCCAAAAACCGTATGCCGATCTATGAAGAAATTGCGCATATCCCCCTGTTTGTGCACCACCCTGCCTATGCGGATCAGGCCGGAACGCGGCGTGCCGGGCTGACGCAGACGACCGATCTGATGCCGACATTCCTCGCGACGCACGGTTGCGATGTGCCTGACGAAGTCACCGGGCATTCCTTGTTGCCTGTGCTCGCGGGCAATCCTTCAGAGCGTGATGTCGTCATCTTCGGCACCTTCGGTAGCGCGGTGAATGTTTGCGATGGGCGGCATGTTTTCATGCTGTATCCGGAACACGTGACGACCGAGGGGCTGTTCCAATACACGGTCATGCCGACGACACTGAACGATCTGTTCGACGTCGACGAACTGGCGCAGGCAGAATTGGTTGCGCCGTTCAATTTTACTAAGGGCGCGCGCCTTCTTCGCACGCCGGCATTGGAAAAGTCGCCGTTCAACCCGTTCTTTGGCCCGATGGTGTTTTTTGATACCGAGACGGTTCTCTTCGATCTGTTGAACGATCCGAAGCAAGAAAACCCGCATCGAAACACCGACGTCGAACTGGAACTGACAATTGCGATGCGGACGCAGCTGCTCCGGCATGATACGCCCGCGGAACTCTATGCCCGGCTTGGATTGCCTATGCCCCGAAACGCGGGGCCCACCTTGCTTTCGGGTGCGGCGGCTGCCCCGAGACAAGTTGTTGAACCGACTGGATAGGAGGAACAAGGCCGCAAGGCATCAATGCTGGCAGCCTCCATGCCTTTTCGCTATGATTTCGGCAATTACGGAATGCGCGCGAGAGATGAATGGATCGTAAACACGTTGTTTTTCTCAAGGTCGCCGAGTTGGGCAACGTCACAGCCGCCGCAAATGAGCTGCACATCGCTCAGCCAAGCCTGACCAGAACAATCGCCTCGCTTGAACAAATGTTCGGGGCCAAACTTTTCGTGCGCCTGCCACGCGGGATGGTCCTGACAGAGGCCGGGCGCGTATTTTATCGACATGTCAAGGAAATGGAAGCGGTCTATAACCGCGCTTTGCGGGACGTGGACACCGTAAAACGCGGCTTTCACGATGTGGTCCGCATCGGATGCGGGCTGACCTACCAATTGCTGTTGATGCCCGAAATCCTTCGCAGGCTTTGGCGCGAATTTCCGCAGACTTCTTTTCAGGTTCATACCGGCTCTGCCGACGATCATGCCCGTGCACTGCGCGATGGGGAGCTTGATTTCGTCATCACGGCGGCCATCGACAAGGTCGAAGACCCGCTGATCGAAGTGACAAAACTGTGCCGGATCGAACACGGCGTGGCCCATTGGCCGGGTGGGTTGCCTGACATTCCGGGCGACGAGAAAATGCCAATGGACCTGCTTGAAGATCAATCCTGGGTGTTGTTCCAGATCGAACCACAGCTGAAATTGAGCATGGAAAAAAGGTTCTATCAACTTGGCCTTGCACCGCCGCGGATCGGCTTGGTCACGTCATCGCTCCAGCTTGGGCTAGAAATGCTGTCGAGCGAAGGCATGGTCATGTCTGTCCCGACAGCCCTGCGGGACTGGTTACAAAAGCGTGGCTACAGGCTTCACGCCACCAGCGAGCCGATTTGGGAGCTCGATTCCGGGATTGCGTTGCTGACCACCAACCGGGATCACCCGGTGGCCGAGGCTTTGGTCAATCACGCCAAGGAGTTGGTCCGAACGTTGCCGGCCTTTGCTGCACCGGACCGTTGAACAGGAAGGAATGGCTAAGTGCCTGATGAAAAACCTGCACTCATCCGGTTTCCCGCTGGCAAGAGCTGGGCCGGCACGACAAGTCCGGTGATCCCCGATGACGGCGAAGGCATCATTCGCCGCGCATCCCTGCGGGCCTTTGGTATGGAGGCGCATTGCGTTTCCGTTGCGCGCTTTGGCACCTTCGTGTCCGAGACCGCCTATGTGACCGAGGCCGAGCAGATCGGATGGAGTTATGTCTTTCGTGGCCTTCTGTCGGACCCGGCTACAGCGGATGTTCTAGGCGGCTATGACAAGGCGGGCTGGTGGTGGGCGATCACGGGGGCCAACTGGCGCCACCCAACGGGTCAGGGGGAAGCCCCGGCCGAACCTGACCATCCGGTGACACAGATTTCCTGGAATGATGCGCAAGCCTTCGCAACCTGGGCCGGTGGACGATTACCAACCGAGGTCGAGTGGGAGCACGCGGCGCGGGGTGGGTTGGATGAGCGGCGCTACCCTTGGGGCAATATGGAGCCCGCCGATGAAGACATCTATTGCAATATCTGGCAAGGCGCGTTTCCCGAGACAAACACCTGCCGCGACGGCTACTATGGCACCGCGCCAGTCCATGCATTCGATCCAAACCCGGTCGGCCTGTTCAATGCCGCCGGGAACGTCTGGGAATGGACGGCGGATTGCTATCGTGTTGCATCGCTCAAGGCAAAAGCGAAGGCCCGGAATGCACAGGCCAAGCGAGATGGCGAACGTGTTCTGAAGGGTGGCTCATTCCTGTGCCACGCAAGCTACTGCTGGCGCTACCGCATCGCCGCCAGGTCAGGCCGCGCCCCGGACACCGCCGCCAGCCACACTGGTTTGCGCCTCGCGTATAGCCTTTGACTATTGCTTACCGCAGGATTTCCGTAAAAAATTGACTGTTTGATCATTGTGAAAGGCCTGTCGCCTTGCCTGTTGTTCTGGCATTCAGTCAGTGAATTCCAGATATCGCTCGGTGTCCAGTTTGACGAAACTCGCTGCATCACTGATCAGCCCCACCAGAGTGGTCCAGTTTGAATGTTAGTGCATGATCGGCCTGGTTTCCATCGGAACGATGGTTTCTGGTGCCGGTGGGCGGTAGCCCAAAGCACTGAGCTGCTCCCCCCCAATCGGCTGACCTTCTACAATGCTGGAATCGTTTCCATTGGACGAAGCACAAGCCTCCAACTTTCGCTCATGCGGCGCTTCAAATAGTTGATCTGATTTCGAGCTTTGATTTGTTGACTTCAAAAACCTATTTTTCGTTTTTTAAAAATCAAACCCAATAAAGCCAATGGACCAAGCACCATAGCGGCAGCACCTGCACCTATAATACCCTCGCCCAGAGCAACTCTTCTCAATTCATAGGGCAAGCTGGACCAGACGACCACAACCCCCATTGCCCCCAAGAGAATCAAAACGTAGGAAAAAGCTCTCATAAGTTACCCATCGATTGTTTTTTGGTGATTTTAGAGTAGGTAGGCCCTCTGGAGAAACCTTTACAGCGGTTAGTTTCGCACCGCGAAGAGCCGTTAGCCAGCGGTTTTGCCTTGGGGCACGTTATATCTCCGGTAGGGTGAGTTGGACCGCAGAGGGCGTTATACCTACCGAAGTGTTAATGACGCTCGCGCATACGTGCACAGGAAACACTTCAAGCAGCAAAAGCACAAAGGTGGATAATAAGGTGGATAACTGCAACCACCAATACCTGAAGTAATTGATATTATGAGATTTAGAAAGTTTTTGTGGTGCGGGTGGAGGGACTTGAACCCCCACGCCTTGCGGCGCCAGAACCTAAATCTGGTGCGTCTACCAATTTCGCCACACCCGCGATCCGAGAGCCTCTATAGCACCGTCTTTCGCGGCTGCAAGAGACGGATTTATCCACAGCCGCCCAATAAAATGCGAGACATGAACCTAATTTTGACATACTCTGGTTGAAAATATTGAGGCAGATACAGCAAGAGCGGGAACCGCCATGCACACTGAAGTTACCGACCGTTTCGCGGTCACGGCCCCTGTACATGTTGTACAGAAGGGTCTGACCGCTGGCACAAACATCATGACGATGGAAGGCATCCTCCCCGTCGAGCATCTACAACCCGGTGATCGGATCATCACCCGTGGCAGTGGCCGCGCCACGCTGCGCGCCATCCGTGTCCGTGAGGTGGCGATGCACCCCGTCAAGATCAGCGCCGGCGCTCTTGGCTATGACCGCCCCGATGAAACCCTGACACTCGGGCCAGATACCTTCATCCATATTCGCGATTGGCGCGCCCGCGCGCTCTATGACAAACCCTCCGCAATGGTGCCCGTGTCGCGCCTCTGTGACGGCGAGTTCATCACCCGCGCCGAGGAGGAAGTCACAATGCGTCTTTATGATCTGGTTTTCGAGAAGCCCGAAATCATCTACGCAGACGGCCTCGAAATCGGCGCATCTGTCGGCTAAATCCCTATGGATTTTAAAACCGTTGGCAGCGCCTCCGGCAGATCTTCAGCAATCAATCCGGCGCCCAGCACCCGCCCGGCCTCGGCATGCAACCATGCGCCGTTTTTCGCAGCTTCCAGCGGCGCCATGCCCCGCGCCAGCAATCCAGTGATCAGCCCCGCCAACACATCGCCCGAGCCAGCGGTCGCGAGCCACGGCGCGGCCTGATCGTAACAGGCCGCTGAAAGCACCGCGCGCCCGTCCGGCGCAGCGATCACCGTATCCGCTCCTTTCAAAAGAACCGTCGCCCCCGCCCTATGGGCCGCCTTGCGCACCGCCTCGACCTTGGATGGCGCAGGCCCAACCGTGACGGCACCCGAAATCTCCGCCGCCAAGTCAGGAAACAACCGCGCAAACTCGCCCATATGTGGCGTCAGCACGCAACCATCATGTAGCCTGTCAAAAAGCGCATCCGGTTGGCTTGCAAAAACCGTCAGCGCATCCGCATCCAAAACGACATTCCGCCCCGCGCCCAAAGCTTGCGGCACCAGCGCTTCGGCCCGCTCCAGCCCTAATCCCGGCCCAAGGCACAGCGCACCGATCCGCACATCTTCAAGCACCTCAGCCATAGCAGCCGCATCATCGATCCGCGTCAGCATCAGTGCGGTGATCTGGCTTGCCACTTCCATTTGTGCAGCGCCCGGCACCCCGAGCGTCACCAACCCTGCCCCAACCCGCAACGCCGCCCGCGCCGCGAGGCGGGCAGCGCCCGTCCGGCCCGCGCCGCCCGTCAGCACCAGCGCATGCCCGTGGCCGAATTTATGGGCACCAGCCTCCTTCGCCAAACGCTCTGCATCCGGCACCGCCAGTCGCACCTCATGGCGGTCCTCAGTGTGCCGCAGCCCGATGTCTCGCACATCAAGCGCACCGCATATCTCCGGCCCTTGCGCCAAATAATGCCCAAGCTTCGCTCGATGAAACGGCACAGTCAGCGCAGCCCGCACCACATGCCCACCGATCACCCGCCCACTATCGGCGCACAGCCCGCTCGGGATATCAACGGCCACAACCCGCGCGTCCTGCACCGCGTCAATCACCGGCGCAAGCCCGTCCAGCGCTCGCGTCAACCCCGTTCCAAACAACGCATCAACCACCAGTGCCGCACCATCAGCCGCGGCCCGCACCATCTGCGCCGCCTCCGCAATAACCTGCGGGAAGCCAAGCAACCGCACTGGCCCCAAGGCCGCCCACCGATCATGGTTCAGTTTTGCATCAGGCGGCAGCCGCCCCGGCTCTCCATAGAGAAAGACCTCGACCTCCCAGCCCCAGCCCCGCAACAGCCGCGCCACCACGAACCCGTCACCGCCGTTATTGCCCGGCCCGCAGAGGATCACCGCCTTCTGCGGGCTTTGCGCAAGATCAGGCCAAGCCGCAAAAACAGCCGCGACCACGCCTTCGCCGGCCACCTCCATCAAACCGGCCCCTGTGACCCGCCCCGACTCGATTTCACGCGCCTCAATGGCGCGCATTTGGGCGGCGGTGAGCGACTCGATCATGAATTAGGCTCCAAAAGTTTTCAAAACGCGCACGAAAGGTGCAGCTTGCACAAAAATTAGGCACAACCCCAATTTTCCGATCCCTGTACCCGTCGCTCGAAGCCTATCCAATTGTGCCTGCCTGAGGGAAGTGGTCAGAGGAGCGAAACCATGGGACAAAGGGAGTCGGCCATGAAAAAGATCGAGGCGATTATCAAGCCGTTCAAACTTGATGAGGTCAAGGAAGCGCTGCAAGACGTGGGCGTTCAGGGTCTTAGCGTCATCGAGGTCAAGGGCTTCGGCCGCCAGAAAGGCCATACCGAACTGTATCGCGGTGCCGAGTATGTCGTGGACTTCCTCCCGAAAGTGAAAATCGAGGTCGTTCTGGCCGACGATCAGGTCGATGGCGCCATCGAGGCCATCATCAATGCTGCCAAGACCGACAAGATCGGCGACGGCAAGATCTTCGTTTCGCCCGTCGAACAGGCGATCCGCATCCGCACCGGTGAATCGGGCGACGACGCCCTCTGATCCGCACAACTTCAACAGATATTCAGCCAAGAGGAACACTCATGAGCACAGCTGACGTTCTCAATCTCATCAAGGACGAAGACGTCGAATACGTCGACATCCGTTTCACCGACCCGCGCGGCAAGCTTCAGCACGTCACCATCGTGTCTGATCTTGTTGACGAAGACTTCCTCGAGGAAGGCTTCATGTTCGACGGCTCCTCCATCGCTGGCTGGAAGTCCATCGATCAGTCCGACATGAAACTCATGCCCGACACCGAAAGCGCCTATGTGGACCCCTTCTACGCAGAAAAGACCATCTGTCTGCACTGCAACGTGGTCGAGCCCGACACCGGCGAAGCCTACGACCGTGACCCGCGCGGCACCGCAATGAAGGCCGAGGCCTACCTGAAGTCCTCCGGCATCGGCGATGCAGCCTTCTTCGGCCCCGAAGCTGAATTCTTCGTCTTCGACGATGTGCGCTTCTCCGTCACCATGAACAAAGTGTCCTACCAGGTCGATGCCATCGACGGCGCCTGGAACTCCGACACCGAGTACGAAATGGGCAACACCGGCCACCGTCCGGGCGTTAAGGGCGGCTACTTCCCCGTCAACCCGATCGACGATGCACAAGACATGCGCTCCGAAATGCTCTCCACCATGAAGCGGATGGGCATGAAGGTCGATAAGCACCACCACGAGGTGGCCTCCTGTCAGCACGAGCTGGGCCTGATCTTCGGCTCGCTCACCAAGCAGGCAGACGAGATTCAGAAGTACAAGTACGTCATCCACAACGTGGCACAGGCTTACGGCAAGTCGGCAACATTCATGCCGAAGCCGATCGCAGGTGACAACGGCACCGGCATGCACGTCAACATGTCGATCTGGAAAGACGGCAAGCCGCTCTTCGCTGGCGACAAATACGCCGATCTCTCCGATGAGGCTCTGTGGTTCATTGGCGGCATCCTGAAGCACGCGAAAGCGCTGAACGCCTTCACCAACCCGGCGACCAACTCCTACAAGCGTCTGATCCCCGGTTTCGAAGCCCCCGTGCTGCGCGCCTACTCCGCGCGCAACCGTTCCGGCTGCGTCCGTATTCCGTGGGCCGAAAGCCCGAAGGCAAAGCGCGTCGAGGCCCGCTTCCCCGATCCGGCAGCAAACCCGTATCTTGCTTTCTCGGCACTCCTGATGGCTGGCCTTGACGGCATCAAGAACAAGATCGATCCGGGCCCGGCTTCCGACAAGGACCTCTACGATCTTCCGCCGGAAGAACTGGCAGACATCCCGACCGTCTGCGCCAGCCTCCGCGAAGCGCTCGAAGAGCTCGAGAAGGATCACGAGTTCCTGCTGGCCGGTGACGTGTTCACCAAGGACCAGATCCAGGGCTATGTCGATCTTAAGTGGGAAGAGGTCTACGCCTACGAGCACACTCCGCACCCGATGGAATTCAAGCTTTACTACAGCTGCTAATTCCACAGCGGATACGCATACAAAAGGGCGCCTTCGGGCGCCCTTTTTCAATTTACGGCACCCTGCCCCGCGCCATCGCAGATCTCAATTTGCGCCTTGAGCAGCCAAACGCGGTCCGATCACGCCCCTCCACGGACCCGTCGTTTCTAGCCTCCCGCAGTCGTCACATTCGCGTCTCCAAGCGCCCACCGCGACCTGAAAAGAATCACTCCGCCGCGCACCCTTCACAGCCCACCACCGGCGTATTGTCGCCCCTCCGCAGACAATCATATTAAAAAACCGACAGGTATTCCCGTTTTGCGTGTATTTGCGACGATCGCTCACCCATGCCACATTCTGAACACCTTTGCGCAGCACCGAAACCGCGCGCGAAAACCGGATTCGGCCCCCATGCTTATATTTCATTCGGGAAACACTGTGCGCCAGACAAACCGATTGTCGCCAACTTGAACCTGTTCTTTTGGTCAACTGTTCTCGAAATTTCCACAGTTCGCGCCTAATCCCATCAAATTTGAATTGTTTACTAAGGTTGTCTCGTTTCACGGAGGAGTCCGATGAGCAGTTTCGCAACCAGTACGATCGCGGCCTTATGTTTTGTCAAAAAGCCGGATTTCGAGTTCCCCGACCTCACCCGCGATTTGGGTGAGGCCCTCAAGAGTGACCCGCGCATCAACTGCACCGCCTCCAGCAGCTATCAAGACTTCGCCGTGTACGATTTGACACCTATGCGCATCTGCCTCGCCTATTGCGATGTCGAGGCCGACTTCCCTGATGCCGAGGCCCGCCCCCCGATGGCGGCAAGCCTTGTGATCTCGGTAGGGCTGACCGGCGATTACGCAAAGGACGAGATCCTGTGCAAGGCGCGCGGTCGTCTCTGCCAGCGCTTGGTTGACCGCGTCGAAAGCCGCGCTCCCGGGGATGAATTGATCTGGCTCGATGTCGATGAGGTCTTCACCGAAGACGTCTACGACACGGTTCTTGAAAAGGTGTTCGATATGGCACGCGACAATATGGACGAACTGTCCGGAAAAGTAGCGGAGGTGCAAGACCCGACAGGCGAGCGCGCCGAAACGCTCTCCGCGATCAGCAATATCTGCGGTGATCTGTGGCCCGACCAGCCTCTTCCCAGCGTCCCCTCAGAGGCAACCGAGAAGACCCGCCGCCTCCGCGAGGCCATGAGCCCTGATGATCAACTCAACGAGCTCGCCGCACGCTTCGATGCCGAAATCGCCCAACGCGAGGCCCAAACCGAAGAATCCATTGCCCTTGCCGATGCCGAGGCCGAAGCAGAGGCTCGCGGCGACCATCCGGTTGTCACCGATGAGGACATGCACAATCTCTTCGCGGAAGAGAGCAAGAAAAATATCGTCGAAATGCCGAAGCCACGGCGCAAGTCCGAATGGGCCAATACCCCGCGCCCGCGCCGGAACCGCCTCGTGCTGCCCACATTCGACAACCGCGCCCAACCAAGCGTCGATGTCCAAGGCGTCCCGCATCCGCAGATGCCCCAATCCCGCCGTCAGGGGCCGATCTCGCCCAACACGGTTGCCCGTCCGGTGCTGCATGGCCGCGATCCGTCGCTCTCCATGTTCCGCGAGGCAATCTATAACGACGCCCCGCCGGAAGCCGCCAACGAGCGCAGCATCCCGCACCGCCTTGCGATCTATTCGATCAGCGCCTCGGTGCTGGCTTTCTCGCTGCCAGTTGGCGCTGCGATGATGACCTATTTCATGCTCGGCCGCGAAAGCCTCAACATGGCCGCCCGCGCGATGGCCGTGACCGGCACAGGGATCGGCTTCACCAATACAGAGATCGGCGCGCAACTAATCAGTATGCTCACCTGAGCCAGCTTCAACACGCCAAGTCACCAAAGGCGGGCGCTCTAGCCCGCCTTTTTTCGCGCAATTGTCGTATGGATAGAGAACACCACCGCTCCTGTACCGGGGAGTTTCAGCACCGTCTGCCGTTCGCTCCGCTCGTACTGCGGGTCACCGCTTGTATCGCGCGCGCCCTCGCCCTCGCGGCGCGGATGATGCAGCGCCGGATCATGATATTCCAATAAGTTTGCCCGCCAGATCGGCCGCCCCGGCTGCACGCCATCAAACAGCCTCTGCACCCGCGCCGCGATTGACGGATCATAGTCAGGTACCGGCGCATGGATGCGCAGCAAGGGCCGGCCGATCTTTTCCGCCAGCGTCCAGCTCGCCGGAAAGCACAGCAGCGCCCCCTTCAGCACATGTTCATCACCCTCTTTCATCAAGAGGCAGAAATCCTCCTGCACAAGCGCCGCAAGCGTCCGCAACGGGCGGCGCGGGTCAGGGTCCACAAGCTTCCCGTCAGGGCGCCGAATGCCGCCCGCCTCCAGCTTGAAGTCATTGCGCATCGCTATTTCGGCCAGCACCACCGTCAGCAGCTCTGCCGCTGCATCCTGCGCCTCGGGCAGCAGCGCCAGAACATCCGCCTCTCGCTTGCGCAAAAGCCGCGCTTTTTCGGCCAGTTGCGCCTCATACGCCTCGTCTACCCGCAGCCATTCCCCTGGTGCAACCTGCTGCATCTTCGGCAGGCCCACCGCCGCGACCTCGCGTTGCTGGGCGGGTATTTCTCGTTGCAATACGGGCGGGCGCGTCACGGCGGGCCTCCTCTTTTGGTGTCAAATCAGAACAGGAAATGACGGTTTCTTGCAGGACGCCCGCAAAATCCGCGCGCATCATTTCCGCATATTCCTATCAGCGGATGCTCCCATGAACAGCCCCTATCGTGACCGGCGCAAGATCGACCCGACCCGTGGCGACACGCTCGGCGACAACACCCCCAACGATGCCGACCGCATCGAAATCGGCCCGACCCAGCTTGCCTACCGCGAATGGGAGGCCGCTGGCCTCGCGCTTCCCGATCTTCAGGCCATGCGCCGGTACCGTTGGGAACGGCTCACCGCCCATGTGGTCGCCCGCGGCTACGGCGGCCTTCTCATGTTCGACCCGCTGAATATCCGCTACGCCACCGATTCCACCAATATGCAGCTCTGGAACACCCACAACCCGTTCCGCGCCGTGCTCCTCTGCGCTGACGGCTACATGGTGATCTGGGATTACAAGAACTCGCCCTTCCTCTCCACCTTCAACCCGCTCGTGCGCGAACAGCGCTCCGGCGCGGATCTCTTCTACTTCGATCGGGGCGATAAGGTGGACGTGGCTGCCGATACTTTCTCCAACGAAGTGCGGCTCCTGATCGAGGAACACGGCGGCGGCAACATGCGCCTCGCCGTCGACAAGATCATGCTGCACGGCCTGCGCGCGCTTGAGGCACAAGGCTTCACCATCATGGAAGGCGAGGAAGTCACCGAGAAATCCCGCGCCGTCAAAGGGCCGGACGAGATCAAGGCCATGCGCTGCGCCTCCCATGCCTGCGAAACCGCCGTCGCCGCGATGGAGCATTCCGCCCGCGAGGAGGTGCCGCGCGGCAATGTGTCCGAAGATGACATCTGGGCCGTCTTGCACGCCGAAAACATCCGGCGCGGCGGCGAATGGATCGAAACACGTCTCCTGACCTCCGGCCCTCGCACCAACCCGTGGTTTCAGGAATGCGGTGGCCGTATCGTCAATAACAACGAGATCGTCAGCTTCGACACTGATCTCGTCGGCTCCTACGGCATCTGCGTCGATATTTCCCGCAGCTGGTGGATAGGCGACCGCCCGCCACCACCCGCGATGGTCGACACGATGAAACACGCCCACGAGCACATCATGACCAACATGCAAATGCTCCGCCCCGGCGTGAATATCCAAGACCTCTCCCGCAACAGCCACCGCCTGCGCCCCGAATTTCAAAAGCAGAAATACGGCTGCCTTATGCATGGCGTGGGCCTTTGTGACGAGTGGCCCCTCGTCGCCTACCCCGATCAGATGGTCGAAGGCGCCTTTGACTACGAACTGGAACCGGGCATGACCCTCTGCGTCGAGGTGCTCGCCAGCCCCGAAGGCGGCGATTTCTCCATCAAGCTCGAAGATCAGGTCTTGATCACCGAGGACGGTTTCGAAAACCTGACAAAATACCCCTTCGATCCGCGATTGATGGGCGAGGCTTAGACGTTACGCGGCGGCGGCGGCTCCCAGCCGCCCCGCCATCACGCGGCTGAGGATCAGCATGATACCCGCAGCCGCGAGGCACGCCTCCACGCCGCCCCACTGGTAGCACAGGCCCGACAGCAGCGTCCCCGCCAGCCGCCCGCCTGCATTCGCCATGTAGTAAAACCCCACATCCATCGTCACCCGCTCCGCCTCGGCAAAGGCGAGGATGAGGTAGGAATGCACCGCCGAATTCAGCGCGAACGCGGCACCAAATGCCAAAAGCCCCAGCACCAGTATCATCGTCAGCCACAGCGGTGCGCCCGGCACCAGCCACACCAGCACTGCCAGCACAATCGGCACCACGGCCAGCCCCAAGACCAGCCGCTGCGCGGTTGCGATCAGCGCATCAGCACCCAGCTCCCGCGCCCGCAACAAGCGCGGCGCATTGGCCTGCACCACGCCATAGAGCACGGTCCACACCGCCATAAACCCACCGATCATGAAAAACGCCGCGCGGTTGCCCTCCGGCGTCCCATCCGACAGCACTACATAGAAATAAATCGGAATGCCCACCACAAACCACACATCCCGCGCGCCGAACAGAAACAGCCGCGCCGCGCTCAGCCAATTGATGTCGCGGGATTTGGAGATCACTTCCTTCAGCTTCACCCCCTTCTTCCCCGCAGGCAGGCCCGCCGGCATGAACAACACAACGCCCAGCAAGATCGCCGCCAGCACTGCCGCCATGCCCCATACGGCGGCATCAAACCCCGCCAGCGCCAAAAGCCCCGCACCCAAGAGGAACCCCGCCCCCTTCACCGCGTTCTTCGATCCCGTGAGCACGGCCACCCAGCGGAACAACCCGCCCTCGCCCGTCGGCGCCAGCAGTTTCACCGCCGATTTCGCGCTGGTCTTGGAGAGGTCTTTCGCTACACCCGAAAGCCCCTGCACCAGCATTACATAGATCACCGATGCCCCGATGCTCCATCCCGCGTCCAACTGCGCCAACAGCACCAACGCCACGATCTGTAGCCCCAATCCTGCGTAAAGCGTCCGCACCATGCCAAACCGCGCTGCAAGCCACCCCGCGCCAAGGTTTGTCACCATGCCCGCGATCTCATACAGCACAAAGAGGTAAGCCAACTGCACCGGCGAAAAGCCCAGCTTATGGAAATGCAGCAGCACCAACATCCGCAACGCGCCATCACTGAGCATGAACGCCCAGTATGCCGCCGTCACCGTCAGATAGGCGGCAAGCCCGGCCCTCGGCGGCGCTGCCGTCACAGGCTGTCCCTCACCAGCATCGCCACATCAACCAAGCGGTGCGCGTAACCCCATTCATTGTCATACCACGCATAGATCTTCACTTGCGTGCCATTGATCACCATCGTCGAGGGCGCATCCACGATCGACGACCGCGCGTCGTTCACATAATCGGTCGACACCAGCGGCCGTGTCTCGTAGCCCAGAATGCCTTTCAATTCACCCGCAGCGGCGGCCTCGAACAGCGCGTTCACTTCCTCAACGGTCGTCTCCCGCGCCACTTCGAACACACAGTCGGTGAGTGAGGCATTCAATAGCGGCACCCGCACCGCATGGCCGTTCAAACGCCCCTTAAGCTCTGGGTAGATCAGCGTAATCGCCGTGGCGCTGCCCGTCGTCGTGGGGATCAGCGCATTCACGCCGGAACGCGCGCGGCGCAGGTCTTTTGCGGGGCGGTCCACAATCGTTTGGGTGTTCGTAAGATCATGGATCGTGGTGATTGATCCATGCGTGATGCCCAAGCCCTCGTGGATCACCTTCACCACCGGCGCGAGGCAATTCGTCGTACAACTCGCCGCCGTGACGATCTGGTGCGCGGCAGTGTCATAGACCTCGTTGTTCACACCATAGACGATATTCGCCGTGGGGCCGTCTTTGACCGGTGCCGACACGACAACCTTTTTTACACCTGCTGCAAAATAGGGCGCGAGCGCGGCTTCCGTCTTGAACACGCCCGTGCAGTCGATGACCATATCCACGCCATCGAGTGGCAAATCCTCGATCCGCCGCGCATTATGCACCGGCAACCGCCGCCCGTTGATCGTGATACCCGTCTCGTCAGCGCCGAATTCGGCATCCCACCGCCCGTGCACGGTGTCGAACTCTAGCAAATGCGCGTGCATCGCCGGATCACCCACCGCATCGTTGATCCACGCGATCTCCGCGCCGGTTTCCAACAGCTGCTTCAGCGCCAGTTTTCCAATCCGGCCCAATCCGTTCAGTGCAATTTTGGTCACGTCATTTCCTTTTCCATCGCGAGCGCATCCAGCTCGTATTGTATTGTGCGCCGGTCCAGCCGGTGCAGCGGCAGCGCGGTAAAGGCCGCTATCCGGCTGCGAAGCGCGCCATAAACTTCCTGAAAGGCAAGCGCGCGCTCTGCCTCGGTTCCTGTCGCCTTCACCGGATCGGGCTGCCCCCAATGCGCTGAAATCGGCTGACCGGGCCATGCCGGGCAATCCTCATTCGCCGCCCGATCACAAACGGTAAACACGAAATCCATCTGCGGCGCGCCCGCGCGACGGAATTCCTCCACATGCTTGGCCCGCAAGCCGCTCACGTCATGCCCCTTGAGGGCCAACAGCCGCAGCGCATCTGGGTTCAATTCTGAATAAGGCTGGGTTCCTGCCGAATGCACGTTGAACCACACACCGCCCAAATCCCGCAACAAGACTTCGGCCATGATCGACCGTGCCGAATTTCCGGTACACAAAAACAAAACGTCAAACACCGCGCCAGCCATGTCCGTGCCCTCATCTGCCCCCGCGCCGGTCTTATCAGATCCGGTCGCACAAAGGTCCGGGCGGCCACGGCAGCAATCCTGATAGAGCGCGCGAACCATCCCGTCCGCTCCGTCTAGATCAACTTTGTAAAAAAGAGATGTCGCTTCCCGCCTCTGCCCGATCAGCCCTGCCGCCCTGAGGGACGCAAGATAATCAGACAAAGTGCTCGGCCGTAGATCGAGCGCTGCCGCGATTTCCCCCGCTGGCACCGCGTCAGGGTAGCGCCGCATCAGCAGGCGAAAGACCGCGAGTCGCCCCTCATGGCCCAACGTCGATAACTGTGTGATGAGTGTATTTTCCATATTTCGCGAATTACCGAAATAATATCGAAAGCACAAGCCCCTTTCGAAGAGTCGCCCCCAAAAATCAGTCTGCCGTCAGCAATCCTTCCACATCGGCATAGGTACTGATCCGTAGCCACCGCTCGAATGTCCGCTCGAGCCGCGCTTCCCCGCTCATAAATAGCCGGTCCTCCGCAATCTCCCGCGCGGCAGACCGCCGCCCCAGATAAATGCCCGTGAGCACCTGCACCGATGTTTCGATGAACAGATCCACCTCGAACCCCGGATCAGAGACACACAGCTCCACCGGCGCATCGGGCTTGATCATCAGCCAGTATGTACTGGCAGGCGACGTGGCATCGGTAAAATTGAATCGCATGACGATCCGGCGTTTCGGCAATGCCGCCTGATTGATCCGCCGGTGAACGGTCCACATCAACACATCCGCATCGCGATCCTCCAGCGCGATCTCAGCCGTAATATGCCGCTGCGCCCACCGCGCCAGCCCTTGCAGGATCGGGTCCAGTTCCGCGGCCTTATTGGTGCGGATGTAGTCAATGGCACCACTGGCCGGATCCGCGACCCGCTCCACCAACCCGTTCTCCTGCATTTCCTTCAGTCGTTTTGCCAGCAGCGTCGGCGAAATTCCGGGCAGGCCGCGCCGGATCTCGTTGAACCGTGTCGAGCCATCCCAAAGCTCGCCCAATATCTGGATCGTCCAGCGCGGGTTCAGCACTTCGGTCGCCTTGGATGTCGGGCAAAACAGTCCGTACGGTCGGTCACTCATCGAACGCCTCCTCGGTCGGATCGGGGCTTCAACCCTAACGACCCAAGGCAAACGCGGCCAGTACAGCTTTTGTATCAGGTTTGGTTCACCTTCTACACTGCCCTGTTGCATCGCGCATCCGGCAGTCTGTCCGCATGACCTTATTCCCCCAACTCCAGTTGAAAGGACAGATCATGACCCAGCACAGCATCCCGAATACGAACCGCCCCACATTCCACATGGAACGTCTGCGCATGGTTCTCTCGCACGGCGCGGCACTTTTGGCCGTCGTCCGCGCACGGGCCACAACCCGCACAGCACTGGCCGACCTCTCAGAAGAGATGTTGCGCGATATCGCGCTCACACCCGATGACACCGATGCACGGCTTGGCGATATCCACAACCGCCGCGCCGAACGCAGGGGGAACTGGTAGGCGCCCGCCTACTCGCCCCTTAGCACCGCCGAAACCGGCACCAGACCAACCTGGTTGGCGCGGTCCGATCCGCTCCACAGCATCAGCGCCGTGATCGTTTCGGCTCTCAGCCGCCCAAGCACAACAATGCCGCTCTGCTGCCGCGCACGGAACGCGGCTTGATCAAGGAACCGCCGGATCACCCGCGCATCTTGTGTTGTCTCTCCCAGATCACGATACACCTCCACAGCCGGAAGCCCCGCCTCCCCTGCATAGCGCATCGGCGTTGCCAACCCTTCGCTCAGCGCAACCAAACCGCGTCCGTCGCGGGCCAGCCGGTCTGCCAAATAGCGGCTCACATCAGCGGTCACAGTCCCACCCATCACGTTGCCACGGGTGAGCAAGCCGATGTGTTCACCAAGCACCGCGTCGGCGGTTTCGACAGCCGCCATCCCGTCCGAAACGGCCGCCCCTTCAGGCAGGTCAGCCAGCGCCAGAATTTCGATACCCGCTTCCCGATAGGCTTGCGCGCGGCGCGTGGCGTCCGCGGCACTGGGATTCAGAACAACCGAGATCGGGAACGGGATCGCTCCAACAACAGTTGCCGCGCTTGGCAAGCGCCCGTCATCCATCAACACAACGGACATGCGCGGCAATCCCGCCGCATCGCGCGGCACCGCGGCCGCGTACCGCTCAAGCGGCGCGGGTACGCCCGCCATTTCGTCGGCTGCTGCGCTGTCATCATCACTTTCCGGCCGTCTGACGACAACCGCGCCCGACCCCTCCGGCAAAACGCTGGCGGCGGTTCCCGTCAATCCCACTTCTGGCGCGTCTCCGGTGGTGGTGGTATTTGTAGGCTCTTGCGGGGTTTCCGGCGCTACAGGAGCCGCCGCGCCCACCTCCGGCTCGGCAACGCTGGCTTCCGGCACCACGGGAAGGGAATCCTCCTCCGGCGTCACGACGGCCAGCGTCCCGCCTTGCGGCGCGGTGGTCCCAAGCGGGCTTTCCATCTCTTCCGCGATTTCGGGAAGTTCCGGCGCGGTGATTTCTTCAGCCGTATCCGCGCCGCCCAGTCCGGGCAAGGCAACGGGCCGGCTCGTCGCATCCACCTCCGGCGCGGCACCCTCACCCGCATCGGGCGCAGTCGGTGCGGTGGGGGTCGCAGCAGGCGCAAGCACGGGTGCGCTGTCCTCCGCCATCGACGGCGCATCACCCAAGGATGGGCTGGACATCACCGCCTCCGCTGCGGGCTGCGCAGGCTCGGCCGCATCTGCCAGCGGCGGGGATGCCGCTGCCGCAGGTTCGGTGGCCGCATCAGGCAGAGCTTCATTTTCCGGGGCTGCGGGCGCTTCGGGTGCTTGCCCCGCAGCAATGGCAACAGGCGCGGCAGCCTCCGGCAAATCGCCCACATCGGCAGCGCTTTCAGGGGCACTTAAGCCATTCTCGTTTGCGCTTTCCGGCTCGGGCGACAGATCAGGCGCCGGCGCGGGGGCCTGATCCGCAACCGGAGCACCCGCTTCGGCCTCCGGCGCAACAACATCCGGTATCGTTGCGGGTTGCACCGGATCAGCGTCCGGTTGCGCAGGCGCCGTGACAGGCGCGCTCTCGGGCGTCGGCGCGCCCATGACCTCGGGCGCATCAACCTGAGGCGCTTGCGGCGGTTCCCGCCCCGGCGGCTGTGGCGCCACAACCGAAAGCACCACCACCCCCAGAACCGCAACCACGGCCCCGAAGAAAACTCCGCTGATCAGTCCTCTCAACACGCTTCGGACCTCGCCCCTTGCACTTGCCTGCTTACAGTGTTTTCACCGCTTGGCCTTGACCTTTGTTCCCGTCGCGGCCCATGTATGCCCAGACTATAATCCGGCCCGGCGGTCCGACGGTAGCCCCCAATTTCTCTCGAAGGGTCACTTATGCTGCTCTTGATCGATAACTACGACAGTTTCACCTATAATCTCGTGCATTATCTGGGCGAGCTGGGCGCCGATGTGGTGGTCCGCCGCAACGATGCGCTGACCGTGCAAGATGCGATTGGGTTGAAGCCCGAGATGATCCTCCTCTCCCCCGGCCCTTGCGATCCGGCGCAAGCGGGCATCTGCCTTGCTCTGACCCAAGCCGCCGCCGAAACCCGCACCCCCCTGATGGGCGTCTGCCTCGGCCACCAGACAATTGGCGAGGCATTCGGCGGCAAAGTCGTGCGCTGCCACGAAATCGTCCACGGCAAGATGGGCCAGATGCACCACGCGGGCAAAAGCGTGTTCACAGGCCTGCCCAGCCCCTTTGAAGCGACCCGCTACCACAGTCTCGTCGTCGAGCGTGACAGCCTGCCCGATTGCCTTGAGGTCACGTCGTGGCTGGAGGACGGCACCATCATGGGCCTCTCTCATAAAGAGCTGCCAATCCACGGCGTGCAATTCCACCCCGAAAGCATCGCCAGCCAGCACGGGCACCAGCTTCTCCAGAACTTTCTCGATCTCGCAAAGGAACCGGCATGAGCGACGCGATGAAACCCCTGATCTCCGCCGCCTCCGAAGGGCCGCTCACCCGCGCACAGGCCGAAGCCGCTTTTGAAGAACTCTTCGAAGGAACCGCCACCGCCGCCCAAATCGGCGGCTTGCTCATGGCGCTGCGCACACGCGGCGAAAGCGTGACTGAATATGCCGCCGCCGCCGCCGTGATGCGCGCCAAATGCGTGCCGGTGTACGCACCCGCTGGCGCGATGGATATTGTCGGCACTGGCGGAGACGGGATCGGTACGCTTAACATCTCCACCGCCACCGCCTTCGTGGTCGCAGGCGCAGGGGTGCCGGTGGCCAAGCACGGCAACCGCAACCTGTCGTCCAAATCCGGCGCGGCTGATGCGCTCGGGCAGATGGGAATTAACGTCATGGTCGGCGCTGATGTGGTCGAGCGTGGCATCCGCGAGGCCGGCATCGGCTTCATGATGGCCCCGATGCACCACCCCGCGATCAAACATGTCATGCCCGCGCGGCAGGAACTCGGCTGCAAAACGATCTTCAACATCCTCGGGCCGCTCACCAACCCCGCTGGCGTCAAGCGCCAGCTCACCGGCGCCTTCGCCAGCGATCTTCTGGTGCCTATGGCCGAAACCCTGAAGGCGCTTGGTTCCGAAAAAGCATGGCTGGTTTTCGGTCATGACGGCACCGACGAAGTCTCGATCACCGGCGCCACCTCCGTGGCCAAGCTGGAGAACGGCACCGTGACCGAAGGCGAACTTCACCCCGAAGACGCTGGCCTCCCTGTCCACCCGCTTTCTGCTATTCTGGGCGGCAGCCCCGAGGAGAACGGCAAAGCCTTCGCCGCCCTCCTCGACGGTGCCAAGAACGCGTATCGCGACGCTGTCTTGCTAAACGCCGCCGCCGCGCTCGTGGTCGCAGACCGTGCGCCATCGCTGGCAGAAGGCGTCGCCGTCGCCGCCGAAAGCATCGACTCCGGCGCTGCCCGCCGCGCCGTTGAAACCCTCGCGAAAATCACCCAAGAGGCCGCATGACCGCTACCATTCTCGACAAGATCAAAGCATACAAGCTCGAAGAGGTCGCCGCCCGCAAGGCGCAAACGCCCTTGGCCGAGGTCGAAGCCCGCGCGAAAGAAGCCTCAGCGCCGCGCGGCTTCGCCAATGCATTGCAGGAGGCATCCCGCACCGGCTACGGCCTTATCGCAGAAATCAAGAAGGCCAGCCCGTCCAAAGGGCTGATCCGCCCTGATTTCGATCCGCCCGCATTGGCCCGCGCCTACGAGGAAGGCGGCGCGACCTGCCTGTCGATCCTCACCGATACGCCCAGCTTTCAAGGCGCTGACAGCTACCTGACAGACGCCCGCGCCGCCGTCTCCCTGCCTGCACTGCGCAAGGATTTTATGTATGACACCTATCAGGTGGCCGAGGCCCGTGCGCTGCACGCCGATTGCATCCTGATCATTCTCGCCTCCGTCTCGGACGCCCAAGCCGCAGAGCTTGAAGCCGCCGCCTATGAATGGGGCATGGACGTGCTGCTCGAGGTCCACGACGCCGAAGAGCTAGAACGTGCCGCCAAGCTCAAATCACCGCTGATGGGTATCAACAACCGCAATCTCAAAACCTTCGACGTCACGCTCGACACCACGCGCACCCTCTCGCGCCTCGTGCCTGAAGATCGCCTAATCGTCTGCGAAAGCGGGCTTTTCACCCCCGATGACCTTGCCGATATGGCCCGCTACGGCGCGCGCACCTTCCTCATCGGCGAAAGCCTGATGCGCAAGGACGACGTGGCCGAGGCGACCCGCACCCTCCTCGCCAATCCACTCCGCGCAGGGGGGCAGTGATGTCTGACGGAAAGCTCACCCATTTCGACGATGGCGGCAAAGCACATATGGTCGATGTCTCCGGCAAGCCGGTGACAAACCGCATCGCCGTGGCCGAAGGCGCGATCCAGATGAGTGCCGAAACCCTCGCGCTCGTCACCGAAGGCCGCGCTGAGAAGGGCGACGTTCTGGGCATCGCCCGTCTCGCAGGCATCATGGGCGCCAAGAAAACCGCCGATCTGATCCCGCTCTGCCATCCGCTACCGATCACCAAGGTCGCCCTCGACCTCACGCCCGACGCCGCCCTCCCCGGCATCCGCATCACGGCGACAGTGAAAACCTCCGGTCAAACCGGCGTCGAAATGGAAGCCCTCACCGCCGTCTCCACTGCGGCCCTCACCGTCTACGACATGGTCAAAGCCGTGCAAAAGGACATGGTCATCCGCGACATCCGCCTCCGCCTGAAAGAAGGCGGCAAATCCGGAAGGTTCGAAGCAGAATGATCTCCGTCGCGCAGGCGCTTGATCACCTTTTCGCCCTTGCCCCTGTGCTGGGCGTGGAGGACGTGCCACTGGCCGAGGCCTCGGGCCGCGTCCTTGCCCGCCCGCTGACCGCCCGCCTGACGCAACCGCCCTTCCCAGCCTCGGCAATGGATGGCTACGCCGTCCGCGCCGCTGACGTTGCCACCGGCGCAGCCCTTACCGTCATAGGTGAAAGCGCCGCAGGGCATGGCTTTTCAGGCAGCGTGACCGTCGGCAAAGCCGTCCGCATCTTCACCGGCGCGCCGGTTCCAGAAGGCGCCGACAAGGTCGTTTTGCAAGAGGACGTCACCCGCACAGGCGACAGCATCACCCTCGGGCCGGATATCGGCGACGGCGCCAACATCCGCCCTGCCGGAGCCGATTTCGCAGAGGGCACCCCGTTCGCCGCGCCGCACCTCCTCCGCCCCGCCGATATCGCCCTTCTGGCGTCGATGAACCACGCCACCGTGCCCGTCTACCGCCAGCCAGAGGTCGCCATCATCGCCACGGGCGACGAACTGGTCCAACCGGGCGAAACCCCCGGCCCCGACCAAATCATCGCCTCCAACGCATTGGGCCTCGCCGCCCTCCTGCGCGAACATGGGGCGCGTCCCCGCCTCCTGCCGATCGCCCGCGATACCGAAAGCGCCCTGCGCCTCACCTTCGAGATGGCCCAAGGGGCCGATCTCATCGTGACAATCGGCGGCGCATCGGTGGGGGATCATGATCTCGTGGGCAAGGTCGCGTCCGACCTCGGCATGGGCCGCGCATTTTACAAAATCGCCATGCGTCCCGGCAAACCGCTGATGGCGGGAACGCTGTCCGGCGCGATGATGGTCGGGCTGCCGGGCAATCCCGTTTCCTCACTGGTCTGCGGCCATGTGTTCCTGCGCCCCGTGATCCGCGCGATGCAGGGCCTGCCGCGCGCCGCGCTGCCGCGCCAAACCGCTCCTGTGGGCCGCGACATCGCCGCCAACGGCCCCCGCGAGCACTACATGCGCGCCCGCCTCGAAGAAGGCCGCGTCATCCCGTTCGAGCGGCAAGACAGCGCACTCCTCACCGTTCTCGCCACGGCTGATTGCCTCCTTGTCCGCCCGCCGCACGATCCAGCTCAGCCCGCAGGCACGCCCGTTTCAATCATCCGGCTTTAGCGCAATTTTATCCACCCGATTGACACAAAACGGGAACATGGGTAGAACAATTGCAAAACCAATGGCCCAAGCGCCCCGAGCAGCCGGAGACAGCCCATGCTAACCAAGAAGCAACTGGACCTTCTCGAATTCATCCACCGCCGCGTCCAGCGCGATGGTGTGCCGCCCTCGTTCGACGAGATGAAGGAGGCACTCGACCTGCGGTCCAAATCCGGCATTCACCGCCTGATTACTGCGCTTGAGGAACGTGGCTATATCCGCCGCCTTGCGCATCGCGCCCGCGCGCTTGAGATCATCCGCATGCCCGAAGCACTGGAAAAGCGTCTCGGCAGCGGCTTCACCCCCCGCGTGATCGACGGCGACCGCCCCGATCAAACCCCCGCCAACGCCCTGCCGGTCGAGCAGGCCGGCGCGCTGGAGCTGCCCGTCATGGGGCGCATCGCCGCTGGTGTCCCGATCGAGGCGATTTCCGAAGTGTCCCACAATGTCGCTGTTCCCCAGTCGATGATCGGGCGCGGCCACCATTACGCGCTCGAAGTTAAGGGCGACTCGATGATCAACGCCGGCATCAATAACGGTGATGTCGTGATCATCCGCGAAACGAGCACAGCCGATGACGGCCAGATCGTCGTCGCTTTGGTCGAGGGGCAGGAAGCCACGTTGAAAACCCTGCGCCGCGCCAATGGCATGATCGCGCTCGAGGCCGCGAACCCCGCCTATGAGACCCGCCTCCTGCGCGATGATCAGGTGAAGATTCAGGGCCGCCTCGTCGGATTATTGCGCACCTACTGATCTCGCTGATCATTATGCCAAAGCCGCCGCCCCGCCATCGCGCGGGCGGTGATAACCCGCACCCCTTCCACGCCGGGGAACAGCGCAAGTGCGCCAGTCTGCCATAACCGCGCCGCGTCATAGCGGTCGCAGGGCCGTGTTGGGATTGGATCAACCGTATTGGCGATGAGCACATCCGCGCCGCCGCACCCCCCGTCCAGCGCGGCCAAGGCTTGCTTCCTCGTCACCAAAACAATCCGCTGTCCGCTCTCCATATCGAGCGTGATCCGCCGTCCGTCCCGTCGTAGCTCGTCACGGCCCGCAGCCAGTTCCTGCGGCACCGGCGCGCCGTCATTCTCTAACCAAATATCGGCGGCAAACCCGTCGCCCCGCGGCTTGGAGAGCACCCGCCCTTCCGGCCCGAGCCAGCCGATCAACCCGCCCGTATCCGAAACCAGCACCAGCGGGCGCGGCGTCTGCGCCCAAATCAACACGGCTCCCGCCACCACCAACACCCCTGCATGCCGCAAACGCCCGCGCCACAGCAGCCACCAGAGCGCACCCGCGGCAAACAGAGGCAAGACAACCGGCGCAGGTGCCTTTACATACCGCACAGCGCCCGGCAGCTCCGCAAACACCCGCGCCACGGCCAAGATCCAATCAATGCCAATGGCCATGACCCATAGGCCAAGCGCCTCGGCCCCGAACAACGCGCCGAACCCCGCCACCAGCGCACCGGGCATCACCACCGCCCCCATCACCGGCACCGCCAGCACATTCGCCAACAGGCCATATTGCGCGCTCATATTGAAATGCGCCAAAGCCACCGGCGCGGTCGCCAGCCCCGCGATCAGCGAGGAGGCCGCAACCCCGCCGCCCCATCGCACGATCCAGGGCCACCGCGCCGCCCTTTGCATCACCCCCCGCCCCCGCTCGAACCCTGCCACCAGCGCGACCGTCGCCGCGAAAGACATCTGGAACCCCGGCCCCAGCAGCTCCTCTGGCCGCCGCAGCAACACCAGCAATGCCGCCACCGCCACCGCCCGTAACGAGATCGCCCGCGTCCCCGCGAACACCGCGCCAAACATGATCGCCACCATCACGAAGGCCCGCTCCGTCGCCACATTGCCGCCTGACAGCACGAGGTACCCCGCCCCCGCCAACACCGCCGCCAGCGCCGCGCCCTTTCGCTGCCGGTCTGGCCCACCAAGCCGCCTGCCAGATATCAGCGCCGCCGCCAGCACAAAGCGCCGCAGCATGACGAAGACACCTCCGGTCAGTAGCCCCATATGCAGTCCCGAAATCGCCAAAAGATGCGCCAGATTTGAGCGTCTAAGCGCTTCCGTCGCCTCCGTGGGGATGGCGGAACGGTCGCCCGTGATGATCGCAGCGGCGAAGGCCCCTGCGCTCTCCGGCATGTTTGCAATGATCGCGGCGGCAAACCGCGTGCGCAGCCGCGTCAGCCAGAGCTTCGCCCCTCCTTCAGGCGGCCACAACATCAAGACAGGCACCCGCGTATACCCTACCGCGCCCAACTGGTCGAACCACGCCGCGCGGCGAAAGTCATATCCCCCCGGCTCTACCGGCCCTGCGGGCGGCGATAGATGCGCAGTCGTGATCACCACCATCCCCGGTTCTGGCGCGATGAACCCCTGCTGCCCGTGCAGCGAGAGCCGCACCCGTTCCGGCGTGTCGGCAAATGGCATATCGCCCAAGATCACGCGATCCAGTGTCAACCGCACGGCATCTGAAGCGGAGCGGTCAATCGCCACGATCCGCCCCTCTACCGGCCCGTAAAAGCGGTACTCCAGCACCGGCCCCGCCACCGCCTGCGCCCGCAGCGCGGCGATAACAAGCCCCAGCGCCACCACGGCCCCCGCCCGCGGCAACAGGCACCACGGGCTTGGCAATAGCCGATCCACGGCAAAACCGAGCACAACCAGCCCAGCCCAACCGGCAATCCACGGCTCCTCCGCCAGCCCGAAATAGGCCCCGATCCCACAGGCCAGCAGCACCGGCGCCCAGAGCAGCAACCGCCCGCGCTGCGTTTCCAAACGCACCGCCATCCAGCCCGCCAAACCGCTCATTGCGCGCCCTTGTCCTTACCTGCGCGGCCTAGTATCCCGCATCAACGCCATGCTATCCGGCGCAGAGTTATCGAAAGGTAAACGCATGTCCGCAGATCTTCCCGTCGTCACCCGCTTCGCTCCTTCGCCGACCGGCGCGTTGCATATCGGCGGCGCACGCACGGCGCTGTTCAACTGGCTCTTCGCCCGCGGGCGCGGCGGCAAGTTCCTGTTGCGGATCGAAGACACGGACAAATCCCGCTCCACCCCCGAGAACCGTCAGGCGATTCTCGACGGGCTGACATGGCTGGGCCTCGATTGGGATGGCGAGCCGATCAGCCAAGCCGAACGCGCCGACCGCCACGCCGAAGTCGCGCACCAGCTTCTGGCCGAGGGCAAAGCCTATAAATGTTTCTCCACCCCCGAGGAGATCGACGCCGCCCGCGAAGCCGCGCGCGCCGAGGGCCGTTCTACGCTCTTCCGCTCGCCTTGGCGCGACGCGGATCCATCCACCCACCCCGATGCGCCCTACGCGGTGCGGATCAAGGCCCCGCGCGACGGCAAGACAACCCTGTCCGACGCCGTGCAAGGCGATGTCACATGGTCCAACGACCAGATCGACGACATGATTCTCCTGCGTTCTGATGGCTCTCCCGTCTATATGCTTGCAGTTGTGGTCGATGATCACGACATGGGCGTCACCCACATCATCCGTGGCGACGACCACCTCGCCAATGCCTTCCGCCAAAACCTGATCTACGAAGCTATGGGTTGGGCAAAGCCCGTGCTCGCCCATATCCCGCTGATCTTTGGGCCGGATGGCAAAAAGCTCTCCAAACGCCACGGCGCGACCGGCGCCGCCGAATATCAGCACATGGGCTATCCGGCGGCGGGGATGCGCAATTACCTCGCCCGCCTCGGCTGGAGCCACGGCGATGACGAATTTTTTACCGATGCGCAGGCGCAGGAGTGGTTCGGGCTTGAGGGCATCGGCAAATCACCCGCCCGTTTCGACTTCAAGAAACTCGCGAATATCTGCGGCCAGCACATCGCCGCCGGAGACGATGCTGCACTGCTGCATGAATTGGAGGGATTTAACGCCGCCACCGGCAACCCGCCCTTCAGCGACGCCCAACGCGACGGGTTGTCTCGCGCGATGTACTGCCTCAAAGACCGCGCCAAGACCTTTCCTGAACTCATTGAAAAGGCTCACTTTATCCTCGCGTCTCGGCCATTGGAGATCGACGAGAAAGCGGCCGCGCAACTGGATTCTGTATCCCGTGGTATACTGTCGGAATTGACGCCGCAGCTGCAAAGTGCTAGCTGGGATCGCGAAGAGTTGGAAGCGCTTGTTGCCGCCCTTGCAGAGCAACACGACACCAAGCTTGGAAAACTCGCCGGTCCCTTACGGGCCGCGCTGGCCGGGCGCTCAGTATCCCCCAGCGTTTTCGATATGATGCTAGTCCTCGGGCGGGGGGAGACAATCGCCCGGCTGGAGGAGGCAACCGCCTAAGAACACCGTCCTAATCAGACGTTAAGGGCTAAGGCAGTATGCAGAAACACCCTGCGCCACATCCCGTGGGCAGGCACGAGACGGGGATATAGAGATGGCAGAAAACACCAAAACCGCGAAGCTGACGATTGACGGCAAAGAATACGAATTGCCCATCCATTCGCCTTCCGCGGGACCGGATGTCATCGACATCCGCAAGCTCTACGCGCAGGCGGGCGTGTTCACATATGATCCGGGCTTCACCTCGACCGCGTCGTGCGATTCTACCATAACGTTTATTGACGGTGACAAGGGCGAGCTGCTGCACCGTGGCTACCCGATTGACCAGCTGGCCTCGAAATCGCATTTCCTCGAGGTCGCGTTCACCCTGCTTTACGGCTACCTGCCAAGCGCTGACGAATTGGAAAAGTTCGAAAGCCTCGTGACCAATCACACGATGATCCACGAGCAGATGCACTACTTCTTCCGTGGCTTCCGACGCGACGCACACCCGATGGCAACCATGGTTGGCGTCGTCGGTGCCATGTCGGCCTTCTACCACGATTCAACCGACATCAACGATCAGCACCAGCGCGAAGTCGCGTCGATCCGCCTGATCGCCAAAATGCCGACGATCGCCGCGATGGCCTACAAGTATTCCATCGGCCAGCCGTTCGTCTATCCGCGCAACGATCTCGATTACGCATCGAACTTCCTGCACATGTGCTTCGCCGTTCCGGCAGAAGAATATCAGGTGAACCCGATCCTCGCCCGCGCGATGGACCGCATCTTCACCCTGCATGCTGATCACGAGCAAAACGCCTCGACCTCGACCGTGCGTCTTGCCTCCTCATCGGGCGCAAACCCGTTCGCCTGTATCGCGGCGGGCATCGCTTGCCTCTGGGGTCCTGCGCACGGCGGCGCCAATCAGGCCTGCCTCGAAATGCTGCGCGAGATCGGCACCGTGGACCGCATCCCCGAATATATCGCCCGCGCCAAGGACAAGAGCGACCCGTTCCGCCTGATGGGCTTCGGGCACCGCGTCTACAAGAACTTCGACCCCCGCGCGAAGGTGATGAAAGAGAGCGCCGACGAAGTTCTTGCGCTTTTAGGAATCGAGAACAACCCGACGCTTCAGGTCGCCAAGGAACTGGAGCGCATCGCGCTGGAAGACCCCTACTTCGCTGAAAAGAAGCTCTATCCGAACGTGGATTTCTATTCCGGCATCATCCTCGATGCGATGGGCTTCCCGACCTCGATGTTCACCCCGATCTTCGCTCTGGCCCGCACCGTCGGCTGGATCTCCCAGTGGAAAGAACAGCTTGCGGACCCACAGTTGAAAATCGGTCGCCCCCGTCAGCTCTATCTGGGCGACACGGCGCGCGATTACGTCAACATCGAAGACCGCTAGGATTTCAGGGCCGCCCTCGGGTGGCCCTTTCCTTTTCCAATGACGGTTCTCCACACCCCCCGCCTACGTTTACGCCCAGCAGAAATGGCGGATCTCGCGGCCTTCCACGTTATCCTCTCGAACCCACGCGCCATGCGCTACTGGTCCACCCTCCCGCATGAGAGCCTCGCCATCAGCCGCGACTGGCTCACCCGTATGCGGCACGGCACACAGCCTGATTTCGTGATCGAGCATCGGGGTCAGGTCATTGGCAAGGCTGGCGCCTACGGCTTGCCCGAGGTGGGTTTTCTCCTCCACCCCGCTGCGTGGGGCCAAGGCATCGCGACCGAGGCTATGACCGCCATCATCGCCCATGTGTTCACCGTCACCGATACGGACCACCTCACAGCCGATGTCGATCCCCGCAACACCGCCTCCCGCCGCGTGCTGGGAAAGCTGGGCTTTCACGAAACCCACCGCGCCTCCCGTACCTTCCTGCTGGGAGACGAATGGTGTGATAGCGTCTACTACCGTCTGGACCGTGACTAGAGGAGCGTGAACGCCAGCCCGCCAGAACGGACAGGCGCTCCCGCGGCGGGCCTCCATTCCATGCCTAAAATGAACTGAGCGCCTAGCGCCCCTCGAACTGGGCAGGCCGCTTCTGCGAAAACGCCAGCACACCTTCCTTGAAGTCGCGCGTCTTGGCGCATTTGCCCTGCAAGCGTGCTTCAAGCAGGAACTGCTCCTCAAGATCGTTCTTCCACGTCGCGCGCATCGCTTCCTTGATGTACTTGTAAGTCTCGCTCGGCCCGCCCGCCAAATGCCGCGCACGGGTCCACCAATGGGCGGCAAAATCCTCTTGTTCGACAACCTCGTAAATCATTCCCCAATCACAGGCCTGCCGCGCGGTGATCCTGTCTGCAAACAGCATCGCGCCCATTGCCCGCGCATGCCCGATCTGGCGAGGCAAAAGATACGTTCCGGCCGAATCCGGTATCAGCCCGATGCGCGAAAACGCCTGAACAAAGAACGCCTCTTCGCTGGCAATTGCCACATCGGCCAACAGCGCCAGAATGGCTCCTGCCCCCGCCGCAGCGCCATTCACCGCAGCAATCGTGGGGATCTCACAATTTTGCAAAGCGCGCGCCATCGGCAGATATTCGTCACGCAGAACCCGTTCCAGATCGAGGCTCGACAACCGCCCGCTATCACCCAGATCCTGCCCCGAGCAAAACGCCGTTCCGGCACCCGTCATCACCAGCGCCCGCGCCTCTTTCTCGGCACGGCGCACCGCATGGGTAATCTCTGCCCGCATCTGCGTGGAAAGCGCATTCATCACTTCGGGACGGTTCAGCGTTATGATCGCCACGTCGTCCCGCACTTCATAACCGATTGCCTGATACATACTGGTTCGCCTTCCATGCCATGCGCTTTGCTCGCGTGACAGGTAGTAAACCAAACGGTTCAGAAAAGCCCTTGTGACGTTACGGCTCGAGAATTTCTTCCAGCCGTTTCTTTTCTGCATCGCTCAAGGCGTCCGGCTGCGCACCACGCGCCTGCCCGCGCCGCCGGATCGTGCCCCATCCGATACCCAAAGCCACCAGCAGCATCGCAGGGGCCGCCAGCCACAGGATCAGGTTTGCACCGCCCGTATCGGGCTTCAGAAGCACAAATTCGCCGTAGCGAGCAACGATAAAGTCCACGACCTCCTGATCGCTGTCGCCTTCCACAAGACGCTCGCGCAGCAGGATACGCAGGTCACGGCTGATCGGCGCGTTGGATTCGTCGATGCTCTCGTTCTGGCACACAGGGCAGCGCAGCCCCTTGGAAATCTCCCGCGCGCGCAGCTCCAACGCCGGATCATCCAGCACCTCGTCCGGCTGCACCGCGAAAACAGGCGTCGCAATCAACGCGATGATCAGAAGCAGCGCCCTCATTCCGCCGGAACCGCATTGCGTGGCCGCTTCGCCGCGCCTGCCGCCACCCGCAAACGCCTGTCACTCAACGATACCAATCCACCAAGCGCCATCAGGATCGCGCCTCCCCAAATCCAGTTCGCGAAGGGCTTGATATAGGTCCGCACAGCCCAGCCGCCGCCGGTTTGCGGATCACCGATCACCAGATAGATGTCCCGCAAAATCCCGTTGCGAATGGCCGCTTCCGTGGTGGGCATTCCGGCTACCGGATAAACACGCTTTTCAGGCCGCAGCACCGTCACTTCGCGCCCGTCACGCCAAACAGCCATCACCGCCTGCGTCGAAACGTAATTCGGTCCCTGCACCCGCTCGACGCCGCGCAGCTCTATCTCCCAACCGGCCACGTCAAAACGCTCGCCCTCCTTGGCCACGCGGATGTCCTCCACCTGCCAAGCGGTCAGCGCCGCGACCCCAAAAATGGTAATGCCCAGCCCCGCATGGGCAATGAACTTGCCCCAATCCGCGCGCGGCAGCCGCACCAAGCGGCCCAGCCTGTCAGCAACCGCGCCGCGCCCGCTGCGGCTCCACAGGTCGAATGCCGCACCCAGCACCACCCATACGCCCAGCATCACGCCAACCGGCCCCAACGCGCTTTTGCCGGTTTGCAGCGCCCATGTCAGCGCACCAGCCGCCAGCGCCAGCAATAATACATAGCGCAACTGCGCCACCGCGCGGCCCAGATTGCCGCGCTTCCATGCCAGCATCGCCCCCGGCGGCAGGATCACCGCCAGCCCGACGAAAAACGGCGTAAACGCCGCGTCAAAGAAAGGCGGCCCGACCGACAGCACCCGCCCCATGAGCATTTCCGCGATCAAGGGCCAGATCGTGCCGATGAAAACGACAAAAGCACTCACCGCCAACAGGATATTGTTCAGCACCAGCGCACTTTCACGGCTCACCGTCGAAAAAGCCCCCTTCGACTCCATCGCACCGGCGCGCAGGGAATAAAGCACCAGCGCCCCGCCAAGAAACACCGCCAGAATAATCAGGATAAAAACGCCCCGCTCAGGGTCATTGGCGAACGCATGCACACTGGTCAAAACGCCCGAGCGCACGATGAACGTCCCCAAAAGCGAGAAGCCGAACGCCAGAATCGCAAGCAAAATGGTCCAGCTTTTCAGCGTTTCGCGCTTTTCCACGACGATGGCCGAATGCAACAGCGCCGCCGCCAAAAGCCACGGCATGAAAGACGCATTCTCAACCGGATCCCAGAACCAGAAACCGCCCCAGCCCAGCTCATAATAGGCCCACCACGACCCGAGCGCGATGCCGATGGTCAGGAACAACCACGCCGCCAGCGTCCACGGCCGCACCCACCGCGCCCATGCCGCATCCACACGGCCTTCGATCAGCGCAGCCACAGCGAATGAAAACGCCATGCTCAGCCCCACATAACCGAGATAGAGGAACGGCGGATGAAACGCCAAGCCCGGATCTTGTAGCAGCGGGTTCAGGTCTTGCCCGTCCAGCGGCGGATAGGCGAGCCGCAAAAACGGATTGGAGGTGAAAAGGATGAACGCCAGAAACGCCACGCCAATCGCCGCCTGAACCGAGAGCACCCGCGCCTTCAACCGCTCCGGCAGATTGCCACCAAACCATGCCGCCGAGGCACCGAACAGCGCCAGCGTCAAAATCCACAACAGCATCGAGCCTTCGTGGTTCCCCCACACGCCCGTCACCTTGTAGAGCATCGGCTTCGAGCTGTGCGAGTTCTGGAACACCAGATTAAGCGAAAAATCCGAGACGACGAACGCATATGTCAGTGCCGCGAAGGACACCGCCAGAAGGCCAAACTGCGTCACGGCAGCAGTGTCTCCCACCGCCATCCAGCTCCGCCAGCCTTTGTGAGCGCCGATCATCGGCACGATCATCTGAACAATGGCCACAATAAAGGCCAGAATCAGCGCGAAATGTCCAAGTTCTGTAATCATGCCCCTTTCTTAATGCATAGCGCGGCAGGGCCAAACCAATTCGGAGCGACGAAGCGTCTCAGGCCGATCACATCTGTGTTGGCAGGGCAAAGCCGCCCGAGATGACAAAAGCCAGCAGCGCCATCACCACGGCGCCCATCACCAGCCGCACCAGCCATTTTAGGCTATCCTCAATCGCGGCAAGGCGCTTTTCCACATTGCCGCGATGCACGTCCCCAACCGCGTGGCGCGTCTCCATCTGCGCCAACCGTTGCTCGATCCGCTGCGTCCAGTCCTCTGTCACCGCGCCACTCCGGCGTCCGCGTCCGCACCATGTACCGCTCGCCAGTCCTCCAATGCGGCATTGGGTGATGGCGTCGCATCAGCTTGGCGTTGCGCCTTCGCACCATCAGCCTTTGCCTCGGTCAATGCCTGCACCCGCTGCGCCACGTCCTGCGCCCGCGCTGCGGTTTCAACCGCCGAACGCTGAAACTCCTGTCCCTTAGCCTGATGCCGCGCCCCGAAGTAAAAGCTGATCACCGCCCCCATCAGCCACCACAATGGCTCCGGCACCAGCGCCAATCCCTGCATCCGCGCCGCGAACCATAGCGGATCGCTCAGCGCCGCGCCGAACAGTCCGATCGTACCAAAAGCCAGTACAGGGCGCGGCAGCCGGTTCAGCCCGTCAATCAGCCGGTCAAAGGCACTGCGCTGCGGCTGGCCGAACTCAGCGGCAAATTGCTGGAGCGCGGCAGCCCGCGCCGCCGCATCCCGCTGCGCATCCGCCTCCGCATTGGGGCGGAACACCTCCGCCGCCTCGCGCAGTGCATTCCGTCCGTCCCCGAACAAGAGCGTCATCATCCCGTTCATCAGTCCCATTGTGCCACCCTCCGCGCATGTTCCTCATCGCTCAGCCGGTACTGCGCGGACATGAAGCTTTCGGCCCGCGCGATCCAGCCGCCCTTTCCGCCATCATTGCGGCGCACATATTTGCGGCTCGTCACCCGCGCATCACCAAGCCTGTAGTAAAAGTTCCGCCGCGCAATCGCGTAGGCATCGCACAAATGCTCCGGCGCCAGTTCCGCCGCCTTCCGCGCCGCCGCAGCGGTACGCGGTCCTATCACGCCATCGACTTTAAGTTTGTGCCCCATCTCATTGAGAAGGTTCTGCAAAATGCGTATCGCATTGCCACCTGAATTGACCTGCATATCAAAGACGCTGGCCTGCAACATCTCGGGTAGCACATTGATACGCGGGCGGTCGTAATATTCCTTCAGGAACAGTTCCGCCGCTTCCTTGCGCGTGACCTTGCGCACATCGGCGACGGTGATTTCGCCATCGCCAGTGAGGTCGATGCCCAAGCGCCGCAAGGTCGCAAGGCTCACACCATATTGCGTTGCCCCGCCCGGATCGTCGGGATCGTCCACAAAGCCGCCCTCACGGGCGACAATCGCTTCCGCCATTTCCAAGATACTGCTCATTTGGGTCTCCTGCCTCTTTCCAGCAGGATCACCCCAAGGCCGTTAACGGCTCCTTCCCGAACCGTCCGCGCGCGGCTTAGCTGCCGCCTTCGCCTTCCCAGACACCCTGTTCCTTGAGCACATCGACGACCTCTTTCGGCATGTAGGTTTCGTCGTGTTTCGCTAGGATTTCAACAGCTTCAAAGGTTCCGTTGATGTAGCGACCTTGCCCAACCATGCCCTGACCCTCTTCAAACAGGTCCGGCAGAATGCCTGTATAAGTCACCGGCACCACAGCGCCGCCATCAGTCACGTTGAACGCAATCGTCTCGCCCTCGCCCCGCACCAATGAGCCGACTTCCACAAGCCCGCCAATCCGGAACAACTCGGTTTCCGACGGCGGCTCCGCCAGCACCTCGGTGGGCGACCGGAAAAAGTTGATCCCGTCGCGCATCGCATAGCCGATCAAGCCGGTCGAGATCGCCAGCGCCACAAACGCCAGCACGATCACCTGCACCCGCCGCCGCTTCTTGAGGTTTTTCAGGCCCGCCATTTCGCCTCCGTTACGGGAAAACTGGCGCGAGCATCAGCCCCGCCGTTTCGTCGAGCCCCAGCATCAGGTTGGCGTTTTGCACCGCCTGCCCCGAGGAGCCTTTGTTAAGATTGTCCAGTGTCGAAACCACCAGCGCCCGCCCGCTCACACGGTCGCCCACCACCCCGATATGGCAGTAGTTCGAACCGGTCACATGCCCCATGCCGGGGGCGGAACCAAAGGGCAGTACCACGATGAACGGCTCATCGGCATATTGCGCCTCAAGTGCTGCATGGATCGCCTGCGCATCGCCTTTCACATAGCAACTAGCGAGGATACCACGGTTCACCGGCACCAGATGCGGAGTGAACATGATCTCCACCTTCCGCCCTGCCAAGGCACTGAATTCCTGATCAAATTCGCCCAGATGCCGGTGCTTTCCGCCCTGCGCATAGCCCTGCACATCGGTGGAACGTTCCGCAAAGAGCATGTTTTCCTTCAGGCTCCGCCCCGCGCCGCTGACGCCGTTTTTCAGGTCACAGATGATGTCATCAAGGTCAATCAGCCCGCCTGCAATCAGCGGCCGCAGCGCATATTGCACCGTCGCCGCATTGCAGCCCGTGCCCGCCACCAGCCGCGCATTGCGAATTTCGTCGCGGTAAAACTCGGTCAGGCCATAGGCAGCCTCTTTCTGCAACTCCACCGCCACATGCGGCGCGCCATACCATTTCTCGTATTCCGCCGGATCGCGCAGCCGGAAGTCCGCGCCCAGATCCACCACCTTCACATGCCGCGGCAAATCCCGCACCAGCGCTTGGCTCAACCCATGCGGCAGCGCCGCAAAAGCGAGGTCGATCTCGTCAAAATTGATCTCTTCGATGGTGCAAAGAGTTGGCAGGTCCAGATGCCGCAATTGCGGGTATACGCTCGCCATGCTCTGCCCCGCTTTGCGGTCAGCCGAGAGCGCCGCAATCCGCATCAGCGGATGGGTGGCAATGATCCGGACAAGCTCGGCACCGGTGTAGCCCGATGCCCCAAGGATAGCGACGTTATAGCTCATGAATTCTCAGTCTCCGCTGTCGGAAGGATACTTAGGATGCGCAGGCAATGGCCGCAAGCGGCCCAATGTCTCACCACGCGGCGGTGAATGTCACCTTGCGTCGCAAAAACTGCGTCGCGCGGTCCGATACGCGCCGCGGATCACCTGTGGTCAGATAGCCGCTCTCCGTGCCCGCCCCCAGCATATTGGGGCGCCGCTCCAGATAATCGGCAAGACTTTCGGCCACCAGATTGGCTTGACTAAAGACCTTCACCTCCGGCCCCAGCGCATCTTGAAAGATATCTTCCATCAATGGGTAATGGGTACAGCCCAAAATCGCCGCACCCGGCGTCGGCATCTTGCGCTTCAGCGCGTCCACATGGCTCCGCACCAGCGCTTCGGCAAGGATCATATCCCCTTCCTCAATCGCATCCACAACGCCGCCACAGGCCTGCGCCTCCACATCCACGCCAATCGCGCGGAAGGCCAGCTCCCGCTGGAACGCGCGGCTGGCAACGGTCGCGGGCGTGGCAAACAGCGCCACATGCTTTACAGCCACCTCGCGCGGCGGCGAGTTGTCTCCCCACTGCCGCTCGGTCAACGCCTCGATGAGCGGCACGAAAACCCCCAGCGCCCGCTTGTCCGTCGGCAGCCAACTCTCCTGCATCCGGCGCAACGCAGCGGCGCTGGCGGTGTTACAGGCCAGAATCACCAGATCGCAGCCCGCCTCCCACAACCGCTCGGTGGCCTTGGTGGTCAGCGCGTAAACATCATCCGCATCCCGCACGCCGTAAGGCGCATGAGCATTGTCCCCGAAATAAACAAACGGCACCTCAGGGAGCCGTTTCTGCAACGCATCAAGGACGGTCAGACCACCCAATCCGCTATCAAATACCCCGACCGCCATCGCGTTTCCTATATTTCGCCTCGAACTCATGTCCCAGGCGCCGCGCATCCACTGGAACAGGACTCAAGTCATAGGTCGCTTTGCGGAGGAAATCCATCACCGCTTTTGCATCTTTCGCCATCGGGGCAAGCACTTCCGGCCCGATCGGTTCACCCACCGCAACCCGCACCGGCCCGTTGGTGCGGGCGCGGAATTCGCGGATCAGCATCCCCATCCGCAAAGTATAATGCAGATGGCTCGCCAACTGGAAAAGGCGGCTATTCGCCCCTTCAAAAAAGATCGGCGCCACCGTCGCCCCCGACCGCGCGATCATCTTCGCGGTGAAATTCCGCCAGCTTGGGTCCATCGGCTGCGAGAAAGGCCGCGCTGCCGTCGAAACCGTCCCTCCGGGAAACACCCCAATCGCCCCGCCCGCGCCCAGATAGCGCAGCGCCTCGGCGCGACTCGCCAGATTAGCCCGCGCGGCTTCCTTGCTCTCGTCAAAATTGATCGGCAGGATCACCTTCTGCAAATCCGGCGCACGGCAGAACACGTCATTGGCCAGCACCTTGAAATCGCCTCCGCGCCGCTTTGAGAGAATCCGCCCCATCATCAGCCCATCCAGAATGCCATACGGATGGTTGGCCACGATCACCAGCGGCCCCTCGGCGGGGATCGCCTCCAGCGCACCGTGCGTCACGTCGAGCGTCAGCCCGTAACGCGCGCAAATCACTTCCCAAAAGTCGCGCCCTGCGGCCACGTCCTTGTCATAGCCGTCAGCCCGTCGGATTAAACGCAGTCGCCCCGTGGCATTCTCCATCGCGCGGATCAGCGCGCGCCCCGCGCGGGTCTGGCCGGAATGGGCATAGCTGATATCACGGGCGACCTGCCGCATCCGGCGTCGGTCTTGGGTCACGACCTGTTGCATCTTGCAACCTCCAATCCTTTGTACGGGGATGCCTCTCATCACCGCCCGCAATTATCGTCGTGGCGCTTGTAACAGCGCAGCATGTCACCCAGATGACAAAGAACGCTGCTAAGCCACCGGCGCAGAAGCAATCAAAATACCTGACAGACCCCGTTGAAATCTGCATACTGCGGCAATAATGCGGGTAACTTACTGAATTTGGCGGCGCTTTCGCGCATGGGAGAAGATATGGACTGGGACAAGCTTCGGATATTTCACGCGGTCGCGGACGCGGGCAGCCTGACCCATGCCGGCGACACGCTGCACCTGAGCCAGTCCGCCGTCAGCCGCCAGGTTCGCGCGCTGGAAGAAAGCCTTAACACCACGCTCTTTCACCGCCACGCCCGCGGCCTGATTCTCACCGAACAGGGCGAATTGCTGTTTGATGCCACCCGCTCGATGAACAAGCGCCTCGAAGCCGCCGCCGCCCGCATTCGCGACAGCGAGGAGGAGGTGTTTGGCGAACTGAAAATCACCACCACCACAGGCTTCGGCACGCTCTGGCTCGCCCCGCGTCTGCCCAAGCTTTACGAAAAATACCCCGACCTGAAAATCGACCTCATGCTCGAAGAGCGCGTTCTTGACCTGCCGATGCGCGAGGCCGATGTCGCGATCCGCATGAAGGAGCCGTCGCAGGCCGATCTGATCCGCAAACGCCTGATGAGCGTGCGGATGCGTCTCTACGCCACTGAGAGCTACCTTCAAACCCATCCACCGCTGGAACGGCTGGAGGATCTCTCCAACCATCGCCTCATCTGCCAAAGCCCCAACAGCTTTCAGGTCGCGGCTGGTGCCACACTGGTGCAACACCTCCTCACCTACGATATCCCGAGCCTGCTGACAGTGAACAACTACTTCGGCACGCTTCAGGCGGTGCTCTCCGGTCTGGGCGTCGGCGTCTTGCCCGACTACGTGACCGAGGACTTCGATGGCCTCCAACGCGTCCTCCCCAACGTCGAATCCGGCGAAGTGCCGGTCTACCTGGCCTATCCGGAGGAATTGCGCCAGTCTAAGCGCATCGCCGCCTTCCGTGATTTCGTGCAAGACGAGATCTTCACCCACCGCCGGAAGATCCGCGACGCCTCAGAAAATGACTAAGCGGGACGCTTCCAACAAGAGCCATGCACTTTGCGCATAGCGGGTTTGACCCCACAACACCCTAGTTCCTCTTGATTGGTCACGAAGCGCACCTTATCTGAGCACATGAAGCCGGTGATGCTGAAACGCTCATCATCTTCATACCTCCCTGTTGGACTTGCCGGGCCTCGTGCCCGGCATTTTTTTTGGCAGAACGGCCTCACCGGCTCTGGCCGCACGTTCCGCGCGAAAAAACAGCGCAGAGCGGCGCTTTCGCGCCAGTTTGCGCATTGCTGCTCTTCCCCCGCTTGTCCTGATCGCCTATGAGAGCGCCAATTGGCCCCGCTTTCGGAGAGGATATTATGCAGGATCCCGCCATCACCCCAGAACTCATCGCAGCCCACGGCCTCAAGTCTGATGAGTATGACCGGATTCTCGAGATCATCGGCCGCGAGCCGACCTTCACCGAACTGGGCATCTTCTCCGCCATGTGGAACGAGCACTGCTCCTACAAATCCTCCAAGAAATGGCTCCGCACCCTGCCCACCGAAGGCCCGCAAGTGATCTGCGGCCCCGGCGAGAACGCAGGCATCGTCGATATCGGTGACGGTCAGGCGGTCGTGTTCAAAATGGAGAGCCACAACCACCCCTCCTATATCGAGCCGTATCAGGGCGCAGCCACCGGCGTTGGCGGCATCCTGCGCGACGTGTTCACCATGGGCGCCCGCCCCATTGCCGCGATGAACTCGCTCTCCTTTGGCGAAGTGACACACCCCAAAACCCGCCAGCTCGTGAACGGCGTGGTCGAAGGCATCGGCGGCTACGGCAACTGCTTCGGTGTGCCCACCGTCGGCGGCGAGGTCCGCTTCGATCCCGCCTATAACGGCAACTGCCTCGTAAACGCCTTCGCCGCTGGCCTCGCAGAGACAGACAGCATCTTCTACTCCGCCGCCTCCGGCGTTGGCATGCCGGTGGTTTACCTCGGCGCGAAAACCGGCCGTGACGGCGTCGGCGGCGCGACGATGGCCTCCGCCGAATTTGACGACACAATCGAAGAGAAACGCCCCACCGTTCAGGTCGGCGACCCCTTCACCGAAAAGCGCCTGATGGAAGCGACGCTGGAACTGATGCAAACCGGCGCCGTGATCTCCATTCAGGATATGGGCGCCGCTGGCCTCACCTGCTCCGCGGTCGAGATGGGCGACAAGGGCAACCTCGGCATCCGCCTTAACCTCGATCAGGTACCCCAGCGCGAAGACAACATGACAGCCTATGAGATGATGCTTTCCGAGAGTCAGGAACGCATGCTCATGGTCCTCAAGCCCGAGAAAGAGGCTGAGGCCCGCGCCGTGTTCGAGAAATGGGATCTCGATTTCGCCATCGTCGGTGAAACCATCGCCGAAGACCGCTTCCTGATCATTCTGAATAACACGATCATGGCCGATCTCCCGCTCTCGACGCTGGCTTCCTCCGCCCCCGAATATGACCGCCCGTGGGTCGAAACTCCCGCCGCCGAACCTCTGGCGGATGTTCCGGGCGTTGATCCGATCGACGGTCTGAAGGCGCTCCTCTCCTCGCCCAACTACGCAGCAAAGCAATGGGTCTACGAGCAGTACGACCACATGGTCATGGGCGACACCAACCGCGCACCGGGCCTTGGCGCTGGCATTATCCGCGTGCATGGCACCGAAAAGATGCTGGCGTTTTCCTCCGATGTGACCCCGCGCTACGTCAAGGCCAACCCCGTTGAGGGCGGCAAGCAAGCCGTGGCCGAAGCCTACCGCAACCTCACCGCCGTTGGTGCCAAACCGCTCGCCACCACCGATAACCTGAACTTCGGCAACCCCGAAAAGCCCGAGATCATGGGCCAGTTCGTCGGCGCGATCAAAGGCATCGGCGCGGCCTGCCTCGCGCTCGATACGCCCATCGTGTCCGGCAACGTGTCGCTTTATAACGAAACCGACGGCCAAGGCATCCTGCCCACGCCCACGATCTGCGCTGTTGGCCTTATCTCCCATGCGGACGAGGCAATCACCGGACAGGCCCGCGACGGCCATGTCGCGCTTCTGGTGGGCGAAACCGAAGGCCACTTGGGCCAGTCCGCCCTTCTGGCCGAGGTCTACAACCGCGTCGAAGGCGACGCACCGCATGTCGATCTCGAAGCTGAAAAGCGCAATGGCGATTTCATCCGCGCCAATGCCGCGATGATCCGCGCTTGCACCGACCTCTCCGATGGAGGCCTCGCCTTGGCCGCCTTCGAAATGGCCGAGGCCGCTGGCGTCGGCGTCACGCTGGACGCAGGCGATACACCCACCCTTTTTGGTGAGGATCAGGCCCGCTACCTCATCGCCTGCAATTTTGACTCCGCCGAAATGCTGATGTCCGCCGCTGCACAGGCAGGGGTGACAGTTACGATGGTCGGCAAGTTTGGTGGCGATACTGTCAGCTTCGGCGGCACTTCAGCCCCGCTGGCGGAACTGGCCGCGATTTATCGCTCCAGCTTCGCCGCCGCTGTCGCCTAAATCACAGCGCCTGAGCCTACGGGCTCAGGCCTTCCACTTGATCGAACAGCCCATCGACGGCACCTGATCGTACGGGCCTTGGCTGGTTTCGGCAATCATCCGCATCGCCTCCACCAATTCGCGTGGCATGTCATCCGGTCGCGCCTTCTTGCCGGCAGCATCCAGCCGCCCGCGATATTGCAGCCCCATTTCGGCGTTATACCCAAAGAAATCCGGCGTGCAGACCGCGCCATAGGCCCGCGCGACCTCCTGGCCCTCGTCATGCAGATACGGGAACGGAAAGCCCTTCTCCGCCGCCAACTTCGCCATATTCTCGAAACTGTCCGCCGGATGGGTCGTCGCATCATTGGCACAGATCGCCACCACGCCGAACCCCATCTCCTGCACCGCCCGCGCATCGTCCATCAGCCGGTCCAGAATGCCCAGCACATAGGGGCAGTGATTGCAGATGAACATGACGAGCAGGCCATTCGGCCCCACCACATCCGCGCGGCTCAGCACCCGCCCGTCTGTTGCTGGTAGCGTGAAATCCGGCGCAGGCGCGTCAAAGTCACAAGTCTCCGCAGTGGCCGCCATAGCATCCTCCCCTGTTTGTCACAGGGACTATGCCGCCCGCGTCACCGCCTGTCGAGATGCCTCACACCGCCTTGCGCAGCCGCTCCAGCACATCCACGCCGAGCGTGCTCATCCAGTGCAGAATGTCGATGAAGATCCAGTTCTCAGCCAGCTTATCACCGTCGCGCCGGTAAATATCCACCACGCGAAACTCGCCCTTGCCCTCCATCGCCGGCATCCCCATGAACCCGCCGGTCGAACGCGCGGTGAAATTGGGCCAGCCAAAGAAGCCGCCATAATGCCCCTCAGCGGTGCGGCACAAATGCCCCGTCGATGACCGCTCGGTAAACCCCGCGCGGAACGGGCCGGAATGCTGCTTGGCATAGCGTTCGATCGTGTAGCTCGCGCCAATACCGGCCGGTCCCCACCAGATCATGTCGTCATTCCACGTCCGCGCCAGTTCTTCCTCCAGCGGCAGGCCCAACTGCCATGTGCCCAGATCGCCGATCATCGCATTGATCGCCGCCAGCGTCTTGGCGCCTTCTTCGGCGGGTGCATCGTCATATAGCAGCCCGTCATGGGTCAGCGGCCCCGGCTGCACCAAATGCGCCGCCGTTTGCGGCGGGAACGGGTTAATCCCCGCCTGCATCAGCAGATGCGGAATATCGCAGAACATCGCCGTTTCGACGATCTCGCCACCTTCCACGCGGTTAAACTCCGCATAGCGCAGCATCGCGATCTTGCGCGTCCCGCCAAGGCCCAGCAATGGCTTGTCCCACAACCCCATCAGATGGCCCATCGAGATCACCCAAACGCTCGCCTCGCCGTCGATCTCGTTGCGACCGGCAAAGAAGATATCCTCCCGCCGTTGCATCCGCGTCAGCGCTGTCATCAACGGCGCCCAGAACACCTCCGCCACCGCCGCAGCGCCGGTCTGCTCATAGAACGGGTGCATTCCCCGCCAATGCCAGTCCGCCGCCGTCCGCGCGGCCAATGCCGCGCCTACCGTTTCGGGGGTGGCCTTCGCCATCGCGTCATAATGGGCGCGCACCAGCGCCTTCTCTGCCTGAAATCCGCTCATGTTTGTTAGCCTTGCTTGCGTGATTACCCTTTGACTGCGCCCGCAGTCAGCCCGCTGACGATCTGCCGCTGGAAGAACATGATCAGGAAGAACAGCGGCACCATCGCCGATACCACAGCAGCCACCGCGAACATCACATTGCCCTCAACCTGCGTCGTCCCAAGGAAGCTCGCGATCTTCGGCACCATCGTCTGGTTGTCTTGGCTGAGCAGCATCGCCGTCACTGCAAAGTCGTTATAGGCAAGCAGGAAAGAGAACAGCCCCGTCGTAATCACCCCCGGCCACATCACCGGAATGATCACATGCCAGAAGGCCTGAAACCGCGTGCAGCCATCCACCATCGCACTTTCATCGAGGTCCTTCGGGATGTTGAGGAAGAACGAATGCAGCATCCACAGCGTGAACGGCTGGTTGATCGCCACCAGAACGATGATCGTTGTCGGCAGATGGCCCCAGAGGTTCCATTGAAAGAACGGCAGCAGGTAGCCCGATACCAGCGTGATATGCGGCATCGCGCGGAACACCAGCGCGATCATCAACAGCCAGAACGCATAGCGATAGCCCGAGCGCGCCAGCGCAAACCCGCCTAGCGTGCCTAGCGTCAGCGAAATCACCACCGTGAAGAACACCACAATCGCCGTGTTCAGCACCGCCCGCCAGAACTCCTGCTCGATCCATGCGCCTTCATATCCCGCGCCGGTAAACGCCCCGCCGGTTTCCGCCCGCGTGAACGTACCCCAAAGCGCATTCATCCAGTCCGCCTTGGAGAAGAAGTCGCCCTGCACCTTGAACGAGCCCCAGAGCGTCCACAGGAAGGGGAAAGAGGCGATCACAACCCACAGCAAAACAAAGCCGGTGGTCAGCGCGACAAGCCCGCGTGAGCGTCGTTGAGAAGCAGCAGCCATGATCAAGCCCTCTTGCGGTTAAAGTCGCGCCATGTGCGGATCAGCACCGGCGTCAGCAGCACCGCCACACCGAGGATCGTCAGCACCGAGGTCGCGGCAGCAGAGCCGAACTGCTGATAGTCACCCCGCAAATCATTGTAGATGATGTAGCTCAGCGAGGTCGCATTCGCGGCCGCCGAAAAGCCCACGATCGGCTCGAAAACGCGGAAATTGTCCATCAACTGCATCAGCGTGATAAACACGACCAGCGGCGCCATATAGGGAACGACGACATAGCGCACCCGCTCCCAACGGCTCGCGCCGTCGATCATCGCCGCCTCAAGCGTTTCCTCCGGCACGGTCTGCAAACCGGCATAGAACACGATGAAGCTGAACGGCGCCGAATGCCAGACACCATAGGTGATCAACGTCAGCCATGTCAGCGTCGGAGATGCTTTCAGCGACAGGGTTGGATCATCCATCAAGCTCTGCAAACTCGCGCCGATAATGCCGCGCGAGTCGATCATCCAGAACAGGATCAGCGAACCGATCAGCGGCGTCACAATCATCGGCAGCAGCGAGACGAAAATCGTCGGCCCCTTCAGGCGGCTCGGGATCGAGTTCACCGCCAGCGCGATGAACAGCCCCGCAACCAGCACCAGCGGCGTCACGACGAATGTATATGTCAGGGTGAAGGCCAGCGCCTTGTAGAACGGCAGGTTCATTAACTTGCCAAAGAATGCGCCAAGGCTCTCGCTCTCCGCCCAGGCTTGCCGCACCTCTTCCACCGCCAAATGGCTGCGGTTCATATAGGTGCCCAGCCCGTTGAAGCGGCCAAGCGGCTCGGCTGCGCGTATAGCTGCCGTGGCTTCCGCATCGACCGTGGTTTCCTCTTCGCAGCCGAACGGGCCACAATTTTCGACAGTTTTCACTACCTGTTCGTGCTCGATGTAGAGCGACTGCACGATCACCGATCCGATCGGCAACGCGATAAACAGGATCATCGCCAGCAGGGAGGGGAAAATAAACCAGAGGAATGTGCGATGCGGCATCGCGCGGCTCCCTTCTCAGTTAGAGGGGGCGGAGGGCCACACTGTCGCGCGGCCCTCCAGTTGGGAGGAGCTTACAGGAAGCCCTGCTCTTTTGCAGCAGCCGTGTAGGCCGCTTCGATGTCGGCAAGTGCCTGCTCGGCGCTCTCGTTGCCCTGCAGGAAGTCAGCAAGCTCGTTGCCCAGAACCGTGTGCAGGATGCCCATGTAAGGCAGCATCGGGTACGGCTTCGCGCCTGCATTCGCCGTGGCAATGATGCCCTCGGCAGGCTTACCAGCCTGATATCCGTCGATCAGCCACACAGCCTTGTCATTGTTCGCCTGAACCATCTCGGTGGAAATACCGTTCATCATCGCAATGAAGGACGCTTCCGCATCCTCATCACTGATGTTGGCCGCAATGGTGAATCCGTCCCACCACAGGGTCGAGGCCGGAACATCGCCGCCACCAAAGGTCGGCGCGCCGCTGAGTACGGTCGTGCCGGTCACTTCCGGTGTCGATCCCTCGTCATCGAGGATCGCCCCACCACGAGAGCCCCACATGGTGGACAGCGCCAGTTCCCCGCCTTCCCAAAGCGCCTGCGTGGCGTTCGAGTCGAACGTCAGGAAATCAGGATCGGCATATTCGTTGAGCGCCTTTAGCATGTTCAGCGCAACAACACCGTGCTCGTTGTTGATCGACACAGCCGCAGAACCGGCCTCAAAGAACGGCGCGCCCGTGCCCATATACATGTTCACGAACTCTTCCGCGAGGTTCCAGCCTGCGGCGGTGTTCATCGCATAGGGGTTTTCCATGATGCCCGCATCACGGATCGCCTGAGCCCCAGCCAGAACTTCTTCATAGGTGGTCGGCACATCGACACCCACCTGCTCCAGAATGTCGGCGCGGTAGTAGAGATGCTGCGCGTTCGCCATGAAAGCAACCGCCATGATCTTGCCGTCGATGGTGATCAGCTGGGATTTGTTGAGCTGACCGCCATGTTCCGCGACCAGATCGTCCAGCGGGCGGATCAGGCCGTCATTCATCAGCGGCACGATGGAGCTGTTTGCAACTACCGCCACTGTATACTGCGCCGGATTGGCGGTCAGCGCGGCCACCTGAATGTCGCGGTGATCGGCGGTCTGGTTCTTCGTGACCTCAACACCGTCGCCCGCACAGGCTTCTGCGCCTGCGGCCACGGCATGAAGCGCCGGAAAGTCGTTAGAAAGAATGCGGACAGAGCCGCTTTCAATACCACAGCCTGCCATGGCCGTGGTGCCGCTGAGAATGGCCATAGCCGACCCCAGCACAGTTGATTTCCACATGTTCATCGTGAACCTCCGTGTTTTCCCTGTTCCCGGCAGGCCGGGCTTTGATTGGCGTGTCATCACGCTGCGCAGCATGCGCTGCACCCGAATCGGAATGCTTGCATACGTTTGCAATAATAACCCCGACCAACACCCACCACGCAAGCCCCTAAATTTGCTAAGTTGAAAATAACCTTTCAATTTATACTTGCGAAGCGCTACGAATCGCGCCTACTGTTTTTGCATTCGTATGCAATAGGGTGAGTCGTACTATGGCCGAAATTCAGCTCCGCAATATCTCCAAGCGCTGGGGGTCTTTCGTTGGCGTCGATAATTTCGACCTTACGATCGCCGATGAAGAGTTCCTCGTCCTGCTCGGCCCCTCCGGCTGCGGCAAGACCACGACGATGCGCATGATCGCCGGTCTGGAGGAGGCCACCGAAGGCGATATTCTCGTCGATGGCAAGCGGATCAATGACCTCGATCCTAAAGACCGCGATGTCGCCATGGTGTTCCAGAGCTACGCGCTCTACCCCAATATGAACGTATATGAAAACATCCGCTTCCCTCTCAAGGTCCGCGGCATCGACCCAAAGACCCACGATGAGAAGGTTCGCCGCGCCTCTGCGATGGTGGAGCTTGACGATTTCCTGCACCGCCGTCCCGCCGAGCTTTCCGGCGGCCAGCGCCAGCGCGTCGCCCTCGCCCGCGCCATCGTGCGCGAGCCGAACGTGTTCCTGATGGACGAGCCGCTCTCGAACCTCGACGCCAAGCTCCGCGTCTCCACCCGCGCCCAGATCAAGAACCTCAGCCACGAGCTGAAGGTCACCACGATTTACGTCACCCATGACCAGATCGAGGCGATGACGCTGGCGGATCGTGTCGTGGTGATGAACAAAGGCGTCGTGCAGCAGGTCGGTACCCCGACCGAGATCTACAACAATCCAGCCAATACCTTTGTTGCGGGCTTCATCGGCAATCCGGCGATGAACCTCCTCGAAGGCGAGATCAGCGGCGGCGTATTCACCGGCAAGAACGTCCGCATCGACGGGCTGCCCGATACCCATTCCGGCCCCGTCACCCTCGGCTTCCGCGCCGAAGACGCGAGCATGGCGACCGCCGATACCGGCCAGATCGCCGCGCCGATCTACTCCATCGAGCTTCTGGGCGACGCCACGATGATCACCATGCGCGCCGGCGGCGGGCTTGTCTCCATCAAGACCGACAAAGACTTCCGCGCCGAGATCGGCGACGCTTTCGCCGCCAGCATTCCGGCAGGGATTTGTCACCTCTTCCACCCAGAAAGCGGCGAAAGGCTGTAGCCCGATGGCCACGCGGTCCTACGACTTCATCGTTATCGGTGCAGGCTCGGCAGGCTGCGCCGTTGCCCACGGCCTTGCCACGCGCGAGGCCGGATCGGTGCTGGTGATCGAGGCTGGCCCCTCCGACCGTTGGCCCTTGGTGCGCATGCCCTTCGGCCTTGTCTGGACGATGGGCAGCAAGACCCGCGACTGGCGTTTCACCTCGGCCCCGCAAAAGGCACTCGGTGGGCGACAGCTGAAAATCCCCCGTGGCCGGATGCTCGGTGGCTCCGGCTCGATCAATTCAATGGTCTGGTTCCGTGGCCGCGCCGATGATTTCACCGCATGGCAGGTCGATGGCTGGGGATGGGACAGCGTCCGCCCCGCCTTTGAAGAGGTCGAAAGCCACCTCACCCCCAACCGCCTCGCCACGCCACACCCGCTAACCGAAGCACTCGGCAGCTTGTTCCCGCAGAACGAGCCACAAGCTATCCCGACCCCAGAGCGCGAAAGCGCAGGCGTCTTTGCCTATAACATGCGCAACGGGCGGCGTTGGTCGGCGGCGGATGCCTTCCTCCGCCCCGCGCTGGCAACCGGCCGCGTTCAGGTCGTGCAAGGCACGCAGGTCGCCCGCCTCGGCTTCACTGGCGACCGCGCTACATCGGTACATTTCATCGATGGCAGCAGCGTCACCGCGCATAAAGGCATCGTCCTGTCCGCAGGCTCCATCGGCTCGCCCGAAATCCTCCTGCGCTCCGGCCTTGGCCCCGCTGATGATCTCCGCGCCGCCGGCGTCGATCCCCGCGCGGATATGCCCGGCATCGGCGCCAATCTGCATGACCACCCCGGCGCGGGCATCCATTATCAGGGCGCAGGTTCCGGCTACGGCCTGACCCTCGATCAGGCCCCGCAATGGCTCTCCGCCCCGTTCCGCTGGGCGCTCTCGCGGCGCGGTGTTTTTGCCTCCCCCACCGTCGAGGGTGGCGCGTTCTTCAATGCCCGTGGCGAAGACGGCCCGCCTGATGTGCAGAGCCATTTCATCCCGTTCAACCTCAGCTGGAGCGGCTCCCGCTACAGCTATGGTCGCGGCTACTTTGCCGATGTCTGCGTCTGCCGCCCGCAGTCGCGCGGGGCGCTCCGCCTCACCCGCGAGGGGCTGGATATCGACCTCGGCCTGTTTCAGGACAGCCGCGACCTCGATACCCTTACCGCAGGCTGGCTTCGCCTCCGCACGCTCATGGCAGAGGCCGATCTCGGCCCCCACAAAGCGCCCGAGGCCTACCCCGCCGCCCGCGTCACCACCGAGGATGACGCCCGCGCCCATATCTTTTCCCATTGCGGCACCGCCTATCACCCCGTTGGCACCACCCGCATGGGCGACGACGCTGATGCACCCGTTACCTCCCGCCTCGCCCTGCGTGGCACGGAGGGCCTGTGGGTGGCGGACGCTGGCATCATGCCCGCCGTCACCTCCGCCAACACCAACGCCCCATCCATGATGATCGGCCACCGCGCCGGTCAGTTCATCGCCGAAGACGCCGCCTAGCGCGGCCCCGCACACACGAGGAGAGACCCATGGCCGTTACCTATCTCAAGACCGGAAAACCGGCAGCCGACGTCGCCGCGCAGGATGCGCAGGTCCGCAAAATCGTCGAGGACACGCTCGCCGACATCGAAACCCGTGGCGATGCCGCCGTCCGCGAACTGTCTGCGAAATTCGATAAATACGAACCGGAGAACTTCCTGCTGACCGCCTCCGAGATCGAAGCCGCGATGCAGAAAGTCACGCCCCGCGAAATGGAAGACATCAAGTTCGCGCAAACCCAAATCCGCAATTTCGCCCAAGCCCAGCGCGCCTCGATGACCGATGTCGAGATCGAAACCATGCCCGGCGTGATCTTGGGGCATAAGAACATCCCCGTTCAGTCGGTCGGCTGCTACGTCCCGGGCGGTAAATTCCCGATGGTCGCCTCCGCGCATATGTCGGTGCTCACCGCCTCCGTCGCGGGCGTGCCGCGCATCGTGGCCTCTGCTCCGCCGGTCAACGGCGCACCGCATCCCGCGATCGTCGCCGCAATGCATATGGGCGGCGCGCATGAGATTTACGTCCTTGGCGGCATGCAAGCGGTCGGCGCAATGGCCATCGGCACCGAAAGCGTCAAACCCGTTGATATGCTCGTCGGCCCCGGCAACGCCTTTGTCGCTGAAGCCAAGCGCCAGCTTTTCGGCCGCGTGGGCATCGACCTCTTCGCTGGCCCGACCGAAACCATGGTCATCGCTGATGACACAGTGGATGCAGAGCTTTGCGCGACCGATCTCTTAGGGCAGGCCGAACATGGCTACAACTCCCCCGCCGTGCTGCTGACCAACTCCCGCAAACTGGCCGATGCCACCTTGGTCGAAATCGAGCGTATCCTCGAAATCCTCCCCACCGCCGAAACCGCCCGCACCAGCTGGCAGGATTACGGCGAGGTCATCGTCTGCGACACCTATGACGAGATGCTCGCCGTCGCCAATGATATCGCCTCCGAGCATGTTCAGGTGATGACCGACCGCGATGACTGGTTCCTAGAGAATATGCACAGCTACGGCGCACTGTTCCTCGGCCCCCGCACCAACGTCGCCAATGGCGATAAGGTCATCGGCACCAACCACACCCTGCCCACCAAGAAGGCAGGCCGCTACACCGGCGGGCTCTGGGTCGGCAAGTTCCTCAAGACACACAGCTATCAGCGCGTGGTAACGGACGAAGCCGCCGCCCTCGTGGGTGAATACGGCTCGCGCCTGTGTATGCTTGAGGGCTTCGTCGGCCACGCCGAACAGTGCAACATCCGCGTCCGTCGTTACGGCCACCGCAATGTGGCCTATGGCACGGCGGCAGAATGAGGCGCATATGACCCCCGACGCGCTCAAGGCCGCCTTCGCCCCCTTCCGCGCGGCGGCCATCAATTTCAGCGAAAGCGCGGTGCGTGATGCGTTGCGCTCCCTCATCGCCCCTGATGCGCTCCTGCACCACTGTCACCCTTTCGGTGATCTAACAGGCCCGGACGCGCTCTACGATGCCGCCTTCGCGCCGCTCCTTGCCGCGCTACCCGATCTCGAACGCCGCGATCAGATCCTGCTCGCAGGCACCACACCCCAAGGCCAACACTGGATCGGCGCGATGGGCCATTACCTCGGCACCTTCACCGCGCCTTTCTTGGATATCCCGCCTACCGGCCACCTCGCGCATATGCGCTATCACGAGTTCTTCCGGCTGGAGGATGGCCGCATCACCGAGATGCAGGCGATCTGGGATATCCCCGAACTGATGATGCAGGCGGGCGCATGGCCTATGGCCCCGCAGCTTGGCCGCTTCACCATGGCCCCCGCGCCGCTCTCCGGCGATGGCCTGTTTGCCAGCGGTGACGGGCAGCCAGCGCTTGATCACGTCATCGCCATGCTCACCGATCTCTGCCGCCATCCGGCAGAGGGCGGGCCGGAGGTGATGAACCTCGACCGCTACTGGGATCCCCGCGTCAACTGGTATGGCCCCGCCGGTATCGGTACCGCGCGCGGCATGGCGGGCTTCCGCCACTGGCACCAAATCCCCTTCCTGCGCGGCATGCCGGATCGCAAGCTCGATGCCATGGGCGATCTCATGTCCCACTGGGTCGCCATGGGCGATTATGTCTGCGAAACCGGCTGGCCCAACATGCGCCTGACCCTGTCGGGCGATGGCTGGCTCGGCCTGCCCCCGGTGGATAAGGAAATCCTCCTCCGCAGCCTCGATTTCTGGCGCGTCGAAAACGGCCTCATACGCGAAAACTGGGTTCTCGTGGACCTGCTGGACATGTACCGCCAGATCGGCGTTGATGTGTTCGACCGTCTGCGCGAGTTCAACAAAGCCCGCGCCATCGGTCCAATCGGTATCAGGGAGCGAGGATTGGTGTGATGCAGCAGCGGGTAACGATGATCGGATTAGGGGTGGCCGACCTGCCCCGCGCGCGGGCCTTCTACGCCCGCCTCGGATGGGAAGAAGCCCAGCCCGACAGCACCGACATCGCGTTTTTCAACCTGCAAAACGCCATCCTGTCTCTCTACCCGTGGGATAAACTGGCCGAGGATGTCGGCCTCTCGCCCGCGGAATTCGGCCAGCCCAGCGCCTGCCTCGCCTATAACGTCAACAGCCCCGCAGAGGTGGCCGAGACATTGGCCGAGGCCGAGGCCGCAGGCGCCACCATCGTCAAACAGGCCCAAGACGTGTTCTGGGGCGGGCATTCCGGCTACTTCCGTGACCCTGACGGCCATTTCTGGGAAGTGGCGTATAATCCCTTCTCGCCGCTCGGTCCCAATGGCGAAGCCCGCGTTGGAGGCTTCCAATGACCCTGCCCCGCACGCCCTCCTTCCGCCTTGATGGCAAGCGCGCCCTCGTTACCGGCGCGTCCTCCGGCATTGGTCAGGCCTGTGCCGTCGCATTGGCCGAAGCCGGTGCCGAAGTCACCCTCGCCGCCCGCAGCGCCGATAAGCTCCACGCCACCGCGACCGAAATGCAGGCGGCGGATATGTCCTGCACCACCCTGCCCCTTGATGTGGCCGATGCCGAAGCAACCGAAGCCGCCGTCGCCGCCAACGGCCCGTTCGATATTCTCGTGAATTCCGCAGGCCTCGCCCGCCACAGCCCCGCGCTGGACACCACGCCAGAGGATTTCGACGCTGTGAGTGATCTCAACATCCGTGGCGCTTATTTCCTCACCCGCGCGGTGGCGCGCGGGCTGGTGGCCGCTGGCAAACCCGGCAGCCTGATCAATATCTCGTCCCAAATGGCCCATGTCGGCGGCATCGACCGCGCGGTCTATTCTGCCACCAAACACGCGGTTGAAGGCTTCACCAAATCCATGGCAATCGAATGGGGCGCATATGGCATCCGCATCAACACGGTCTGCCCCACCTTCATCCGCACCCCGCTCACCGCGCCCACCTTCGCCAATCCCGAGCGGGTCAAGTGGATCGAAGAAAAGATCAAGCTGGGCCGCGTTGGTGAGGTCGAGGATATCATGGGCGGCGTGGTGTTCCTTGCCTCCGATGCCAGCGCCATGATCACCGGCACCTCCCTCCTGATTGACGGCGGATGGACGGCGGACTGATGGCAGAGGCAAAGATCACATCCCTCGATGTCGCCCGCCGCGCCGGTGTAAGCCAGTCAGCGGTGAGCCGCGTCTTCTCCGGCGCATCGGCCTCGCAAGCCACCGTCAAGAAGGTTCGCAAAGCCGCCGAGGAACTGGGCTACCGCCCCAACATCCTCGCCCGCGCGATGATCACCGGCAAAAGCCGCATCATCGGCCTCGTCGTCGCCTATCTCGACAACCAGTTCTACCCCATCGCCCTCGAACGCCTTTCCAACGCACTCCAGAACGAGGGCTACCACATCCTCGTCTTCATGGCCCCCAATGCCGAGGACAGCGTCGACCGCGTGATGGAGGAACTGCTCGATTATCAGGTCGATGGCATCGTCACCGCCAGCGTCGCGATCTCCAACGATCTCACCGCCCGCTGCGCCGCCGCTGGCATCCCTGTGGTGATGTTCAACCGTGGTCAGGATGGCGAAAGCATTTCCTCCGTCACCTCCGCAAACTATCGCGGCGGCTATAAAGTCGCGGAATTCCTCGTCAGCGCCGGCCATCAACACATCGCCCATATCGCCGGTTGGGAAGGCTCATCCACAGGCCGCGACCGTCATCGCGGCTTTGCCGATGGCCTCGCCGCCCACGGGCTTGAACCGCTCACGGTGGTCGAGGGCCGCTACGACCGCGATCTCGCCGCCGAGGCCACGCTCAAGCTGATGTCCCGCGCCACGCCGCCCGACGCGATCTTCGTCGCCAACGATCACATGGCTTTCGCCGTGCTCGACGCCCTGCGCAACCGCCTTGGCCTGAAAGTGCCGGAAGATGTCGCCGTCATCGGCTATGATGACGTGCCCCTCGCCGCATGGGACGCCTACGACCTCTCCACCGTGCGCCAGCCCGTCAACCGGATGGTCGATGCCACGGTCGAAACCATTCTCGGCAAGATCGGCGACCCCGACCGCCCCGCCCAGAAGATCGAAATCGACGGGCCGCTCATCCTGCGCGGCACCACTCGCAACCCTGAAGGACGCACCTGATGAAAGGCTTCGACCCGAAATTCGCCGATTTTCCCGACTACATCATCGGCATCACCAAAGAGATCTGGGAAGATCGCGGCATCGCCACACTGCACGACTACTACGCCCCTGATATCATCGTCCGCTCGCCCGCCTCAGTGGTCGTCGGCAATCAGGGCGTCATCGGCGCAACCATGGCAACGCTGGCCGAATTCCCCGACCGCACGCTCTTTGGCGAGGATGTCATCTGGTCCGGCACACCCGAGGAGGGCATGCTCTCCTCCCACCGCCTGCATTCCACCGCCACCCACGCCTATCCCGGCGTTTACGGTGCGCCCACCGGCAAGAAACTGCATTACCGCATCATCGCCGACTGCCACGCGATCAATAACCAGATCAACGATGAATGGCTGATCCGCGATCAGGGCCATATCGTCCGTCAGCTCGGCTGGGATCCCAAGGATTTCGCCCGTGACCTGATCGCGCGTGAAGGCGGGCCAGAAAACTGCGTCCGCCCCTTCACCCCCGCAATCGACATCGAAGGCCCCTACAAAGGACGTGGCAACGATAATGAATGGGGCGCGAAATACGCCGATATCCTTACCCGCATCATGGGCGCGGATTTCACCGTCATTCCCTCCGAATACGACCGCGCAGCAAATCTCGAATATCCGGGCGGTATTTCGACCCTCAGCCATGACGGGGCGGATAAATTCTGGATGGGCCTGCGGGCCTCCTTTCCTGATGCCGAATTTACGATCCATCATGTGATTGGCCGCGACGACCCCACCATGCCGCCCCGCGCCGCGATCCGTTGGAGCTTGCACGGCAAACATTCCGGCTGGGGCGCTTTCGGCACACCCACTGGCGCTGAGGTGTATGTCATGGGCCTCTGCCACGCCGAGTTCGGCACGTTGGGCAAAGCCCCGCCAAAGCTGCGCCGCGAATTTGTGGTCTTTGACGAAACAGCGGTCTGGAAACAGATCCTTCTCAAGACGGGCTAAATGATCGACTGCGGCGCATATCATCTGGACGGCAGCGCCGTGCTGCGCCGTTTTCACACGCAACGCGCCAGCCTGCGTGCCAAGCGTCTCAATCCGCATCCGCCCGGAGCAGGTTCGCACCCGGCACCGGGGGCGGCAACGGTCAGCAGAGGGTCATCCACACCTGCACACCGTAGCGCCCTCTGGCGCCGCTGCCATTTCGCACCCGTCCTGGGGGGCGGGGTCGGGTGCGAACCGGATCGCAGGCGATCCGATGCAGCACCAAACCAATGAACGCCCCTTTTGAACAAGGACACACCCAAATGACACCCGCAGAAATGGAAACCCGCATCGTCCGCTACGGCGATCTGCGCCCCTGCAAAACCGCCTTCATCGACGCCCACACCCCCGGCTCCGATCAGAAAGAAAACTTCACCATCATCGGCGGCGGCGTCTCTGAATCCCCCGACCAGCACGTCCACATCTCCATCCCGCACGGTTTCAACATCGGCGCGGCGGGCCAACCCCCTAAATGCCGCAACTCGCTGCACGATCACCGCACGGCAGAGGCGTTCTTCGTCCTCTCCGGTCGCTGGCGCTTCTTCTGGGGCCGCTGGGGCAACGCGGGCGAGGTCATCATGGAAAAGGGCGATATCTTCAACATCCCCACCGGCATTTTCCGTGGGTTTGAGAATATCGGCACCGATTACGGGATGATCATGGCAATCCTCGGCGGCGACGATGCCGGCGGTGGCGTCATGTGGGCGCCGCAAGTGATCGAGGATGCCGCCGCCCACGGCCTCATCTTGGGCGAAAACGGCAAGCTCTATGACAGCAAAAAGCAAGAGCGTATCCCCGAAGGCGTCAAGCCAATGCCGCTGATGTCGGACGAGGAGTTGGCCAAGCGCGCCGAGCCGACCACCGCTGAGGTGCTCCCCAACCACGTCGCCCGCTACCTCGATCTGGTGGCGCTCGCTGACCGTGATCCGGTCACTGTCATCGGTGAAAATGGTCGCCTGCGGGATAAACCGGGCTTTGAGGTCGAATTCATGACCCGCGCCTCCGCCAAGGATACCAAGACCTCCAGCCCGCGCCCCACGGTACTGATGCCCGTCCACGGCCATTGGCGCGTCACTTGGGACGGCGGCAGCAGCACACTCGCCCCGGGCGATACGATGAGCGTGCCGGAAAATCTGGACTACACCGTCCTACCCTCGATGACCGGCGAGGCGTCCCTCTCCCGCATCGTCGCCACCGAAGACCCCGCCGGCCTGACCTGGCAGGGATGATCACACGTCACGGCGGCGGGCTACCCCGCCGCCCCACCATATCGGGAGATTTCAATGTCGCGCATCAAGACCACCCATGTCGGCTCCCTGCCGCGCACGCAGGCCGTCGTCGATTTCATCTTCGCCCGCGAGCGCAATGAGCCTTACGATCCCGCCGCATTCGATGCCTGCATGACCTCGGCCGTGTCCGAGACGGTGCGCCGTCAGGTCGCCGCTGGCATCGACATCGTGTCTGATGGCGAAACCTCGAAAATCTCCTACGCCACCTACGTCAAGGACCGCTATACCGGCTTCGAGGGCGACAGCCCCCGCAATGCCCCCGCCGATCTCAAGCTTTTTCCCTCCTTTCTGGAGCGCCTGAAGGATGACGGCGGCACCCCCACCTACGCCCGCCCAATGTGCGTGGGCGAGGTCCGTTCCAAAGGCCAAGGCGAGTTGGAAAAAGACATCGCCAACCTCAAAGCCGCCATGGCCGAACACGGCGCCGAACGCGGCTTTATGAACGCCGCCTCCCCGGGTGTGATCTCGCTCTTCCTGCAAAACAGCTACTACAAAACCCGCGAGGCCTATCTCGCCGCGCTGGCCGATGCGATGAAGGCCGAATATGAAACCATCGTCGCCGCAGGCCTCGATCTGCAACTCGATTGCCCCGATCTCGCCCTGTCGCGCCACATGCTGTTCAATGACCTCTCGGACGCAGAGTTCGTCAAGGTCGCACAATCCCATGTCGAGGCGCTCAACCACGCACTCTCCGATGTGCCGGCGGAGAAGGTCCGCGTCCACATCTGCTGGGGCAATTACGAAGGCCCGCATGTCTGCGACATTCCGATGTCCAAGATGTTCGACACGCTGATGTCCACAAAATCACGCTATGTGCTGTTCGAGACGTCAAACCCCCGCCACGGCCATGAATGGACCGTCTTCCGCGACCGCAAGGCCGACATCCCCGAGGATAAAACCCTTGTCCCCGGCGTCGTCGACACCACCACCAATTTCGTCGAGCATCCCGATCTCGTCGCCCAGCGGATCGAACGCTTTGCCGATATCGTCGGGCCGGAACGCGTGATCGCAGGGTCCGATTGCGGCTTCGGCACTTTCGCGGGCTTCGGCGCGGTGGACCCCGAGATCGCCTATGCCAAGCTCGAAACCCTCGCGAAAGGGGCCGCCCAGCTCGGCTGATTCATGACCCTGCCGCTCCTCCTCCTGCCGGGCATGATGTGCGACGCGCGTTTGTTCGGCCCGCAGATCAATGCGCTCTCGCCCTCCCGTCCGGTGGGCGTGGCCGATCTGAGCCTGCATGACAGCATCCCCGCAATGGCCGCGCATGTGCTGGCCAATGCGCCTGAACGGTTCGCGCTGGCGGGGCTGTCGATGGGCGGCATCGTGGCGATGGAGGTGATCAAACAAGCGCCCGACCGCGTCGGCAAGCTGGCGCTTCTCGACACCAACCCCTGCGCCGAGGTTGATACCGTCCGCGCCCGCCGCCAGCCGCAGATCGACAAGGCCAATGCAGGCCGCCTCTTCGAGGTGATGCGCGACGAGATGAAGCCCAACTACCTCGCCGATGGCCCCAAGCGGCAGGAAGTGCTCGATCTCTGCATGGAGATGGCGATGGATCTCGGCCCTGCCGTGTTCATTCGCCAGTCCGTCGCCCTGCGCGACCGCCCCGATTATCAGGACAGCCTCCGCGCCGTACAGGTGCCGACCCTGATCCTCTGTGGCCGCGCAGACAAGCTCTGCCCCGTTGCCCGCCATACGCTGATGCAAAGCCTGATCCCCGGCACCACGCTCACGATTATCGAAAACGCAGGCCACCTGCCCACGCTCGAAACGCCCGCCCAAACAACCGCCGCGCTCCGCCGCTGGCTCGAAGAAGACGAGATTACCAATGGATGACACCCTCCTCGCGCTCCTGCGCTCCGTCGACACCCCCACCGTCTGCAACGCCATCGAAGTGGCCCAAGGCAAACGCGGGTTTGACCGTTTCACCCGCGGCACCGTGCAGTGCTCCGCCCCGCAGGAGGGCGCGATCGTTGGCTATGCCCGCACCGCGCAAATCTCTGCCGTCGCACCACCGACCGAGGCACCCGAGGTGATCCGCGCCCGCCGCATGGACTATTACCGCCACATGGCCTCCGGCCCCCGCCCCGCGCTGGCGGTGATCGAGGATCTCGACGGAGCCGATGCCGTTGGCGCCTTCTGGGGCGAGATCAACACCACCGTGCATAAGGGCTTTGGCCTGTCAGGTGCGCTCACCAACGGCGTGATGCGCGATCTGGGCGATCTGCCCGAAGGCTTCCCCGTCATCGCCGGATCGGTCGGCCCCAGCCACGCTTTCGTCCATGTGCGCAGCATCGCCGCACCCGTCAACCTCTTTGGGATGACCGTCGCCGATGGCGATCTGGTCCATGCAGACCGTCACGGCGCTCTGGTGATCCCGCCCGAGGTGATCCCCGCCCTGACCACCGCGATAGGTAAGCTGCTGGACACCGAGAAGATCGTGCTCAACGCCGCCCGCGCCGAAGGCTTCGACTTTGATGCCTTCGAGGTCGCGTGGACCGCGTTCGAGAAGGCGCGGACGTAAAGGGCTGGACCAACACAGCCAGACCGTGGGATGGCGATCACCACCCGATCAGCGCACTTTATCCCACAACGTCCGAACGACCTCTGACCAAAAGCCAAGCCTCACCAACTCGCCAGCCCGTGCGGGCGGTCTGGCGATAGGCCGGCACCTCCGGTGCTATTCGGCCCCCGTAGCGCCGAGCCGCTCACGCAGCCATTCCGCGCCAGCGCCACACCGAGCCAGACCGCGGGATGGCGATCGCCGCCCGATCAGCGCGCTTTATCCCACCACGACCGAACGACCTCTGACCAAAAATCTACCCTCACCACATCGCCAGCCCGTGCGGGCGGTCTGGCGATGGGCCGGCACCTGCGGTGCTATTCGGCCCATAGCCTCACCATTAACACGCCCTTCACCTTCGCTAACCCGTCCTTCATCTTTCTGCGGGTGCGATATGCATCAGTTGTGCATCACTTGTGTATCAGTTGTGCATACCGCCGTTTTTCCCTGTTTATGCATCCGCAGCACAGAAGCGCCCCTTGCGGGCGGCCGTTTGCCGCTCTACATCTTGGGCAAGTTCAGGAGGCCCCACATGGCGATGCAAGCGCAGGAAATCGAAGACCTCATCCGCGCATCCTTTCCGGATGCCAAAGTCACCATCACCGATCTCGCGGGCGACGGGAACCATTACGCCGCCGAAGTTATTGACGAAAGCTTTCGCGGTCAGAACCGCGTACAACAACAGCGTGCAGTCTATGCCGCGCTGAAGGGTAAAATGGACGGGTCACAAGGCGAACTGCATGCCCTCGCCCTGACCACTAAAGTTCCCGAATAAAAGGATATTTCAGCTATGAGTGCTCAAGACCAGATCAAGGAAACCGTCACCGGAAACGACGTCGTGCTTTTCATGAAAGGCACCAAATCCATGCCGCAATGCGGGTTTTCCAGCCGCGTCGCGGGCGTGCTGAATTTCATGGGCGTTGATTATGCCGATGTAAATGTGCTGGCCGACGAAGAGATCCGTCAGGGCATCAAGGAATACTCCGACTGGCCCACCATCCCGCAACTCTACGTTAAGGGAGAATTCATCGGTGGCTGCGATATTATCACCGAGATGACCCTCTCCGGCGAGCTTGACCAGCTGTTCGAGGCCAATGGCGTCACCTACGATAAAGACGCCGCCGACAAAATTCGCGAAGCAAACGCCTGATCATATGCATGGTAACCGTTTGTTAACGGTTGGCCCATTAAAATGGGGTTAATTCCCTGTCGCGCAGAACATGAAAAAACCCGGCTTCAAGGCCGGGTTTTGCTTTTCCGAAGCCGGAAGTTTCAGGCCTTATCGCCCTCTTCCAAAGCCTCCGCCATCGCCTCAGCGCGGGCTGCCAACTCGGCCATCATCTCTGTCACATGCGGCGGGATCACCGGCACCTCGACCTTGGTTTCGCCCTTGGCTTCCAGCCCTTTGACCTTGTCCTCCAACGCGGCTGTTTTGTCTGCCAGCATCAACCCTGCCATCAGCAGCATCTGGCTCTCAGGCAAGCGCCCCACCTGCGCGGTCAGCACGCTGGCCTCTCGGTCCAGCATCTCGGCCGCAGCGGTCAGGAATGGCTCCTCGCCTTCCTGACAGGCCACCTCGAACACCCGTCCCCCGATCGAAATCGCTACCTGTGGCATCACACATCCTCCTCGACGACGCTCTTCAGCTCCGCCAGTACCGCGCCGATCTCGGCCGCATCCGCCGCCTGCATCGCGCGTAATCCATCAAGCTCGGCCTTCATCGCCCGATTGATCAACTCCGGCTCTGCCACGCCTTCCTCGACAGCGCCGCGCAGCTTGGCGACCATGCCTTCCAGCTCCGCATAAGCCTGCCTTAATCCGGCGAGGTCCATCTCCAAAACTGCATTCGCAGATCGCACCGCTTCAAGGTCTTTTTCTAGTGTGGCGATCTTGCTGTCCTGCCGCTCTTTCAGCGCCTTGACCCGTTCCTCCAGCTGGGCGGTAACAACCCGCTCCTCCGCCAGTTTTTGCTCCAGCTCGTCCACCGACGGCCCCGCCTCTGGACCCGCCTGATCGGCGGCCTTGCCCCGCCGCTCAATCTGGTAGCGGATACGATCAAGCGCCCCCGCAATCCGCGCCTCGAAATCGCTGATATCGGCCATCTGCCCGCTCCTGTTGTCAGGGCCCTTCGCCCCGTCTTGGCGCGAATCGCGCCCTTTTCACGAAAGCCTATGTCAAAGCCTGCCCTGCGGCAAATATCACCGCTTTCAACTCAGGGACTTACGCGGCGTGCTTGCACTATGACAGCACCCTGCTATGACCACCCTGAAATCAACCTTGGCACAACAAGAGGACGATCACCTTGGATATCGCTGCCCTGCGCTCCGCGCATCCCGAGCACTGGATGAAAGCCACTGCCATCCGCACCCTTACTCTCGACGCCGTTGCAGCGGCAAATTCCGGCCACTCCGGTATGCCGATGGGCATGGCCGATGTCGCCACCGTCCTCTTCGAAAAGCACCTCCGCTTCGATCCGAAAGCCCCCAACTGGCCTGACCGTGATCGCTTCATCCTGTCCGCTGGTCATGGCTCAATGCTGATGTACTCGTTGCTCTACCTTACCGGCTACGAGGATATGACGCTCGACGAGATCAAGAACTTCCGCCAGTGGGGCGCCCGCACCGCAGGCCACCCTGAATACGGCCACGCCTCCGGCATCGAAACCACGACTGGCCCGCTCGGCCAAGGCATCGCCAATTCCGTCGGCTTCGCCATTGCCGAGGAAATCCAGCGCGCACGGTACGGCAAGAAAATCATTAACCACCGCACCTATGTTATCGCTGGTGACGGCTGCCTGATGGAAGGCGTCAGCCAAGAGGCCATCGGCCTCGCAGGTATGCAGCAATTGGGGAACCTCATCGTTTTCTTCGATAACAACAACATCACCATCGACGGTACTGTCGATATGGCGGATCGCACCGATCAGGTTGCGCGGTTCGAGGCCTCCGGCTGGCACGTCCAGTCGATCGACGGCCACGACCCGCTCGCCATCGACGCCGCAATCATCGCGGCGCAAAACGATCCGCGCCCGTCGATGATCGCCTGCAAGACGCACATCGCCCTCGGTCACGCCGCACAAGACACATCGAAGGGCCACGGCGCCCTCACCGACGCTGACCAGCTCGCAGCCGCGAAGCAAGCATACGGCTGGACCACCGGCCCCTTCGAGGTTCCCGCCGATGTGAAAGCACAATGGGAAGCCATGGGCGCCCGTGGCGCTGAGGCCCGCGCCGCATGGGAAGCCGAGTTCGCGAAACTGTCCGCAAGCCGTCAGGCCGAGTTCAACCGCGCCTATGCTGGCGAACTGCCTAAGCGCCTTTCTTCGGTCATTCGCGCACTCAAAAAGCAAAACAGCGAAGCCCAGCCCAAGGTCGCGACCCGCAAGTCCTCCGAAATGACGCTCGAAGTCATCAATCCTGTGATGCAGGAAACCATTGGCGGCTCGGCAGACCTCACCGGCTCCAACAATACCAAAACTAGCGATCTGGGTATCTTCACCCCTGATAATCGCAAGGGCCGCTACATCCATTACGGCATCCGCGAGCATGGCATGGCCGCCGCGATGAACGGCATGGCGCTGCACGGGGGCGCCCGCCCCTATGGCGGCACGTTCATGTGCTTCACCGATTATGCCCGTGGCTCCATGCGTCTCTCGGCGCTGATGGGCGTTCCGGTGGTCTATGTAATGACCCACGATTCCATCGGCCTTGGCGAAGATGGTCCGACCCACCAGCCGGTCGAGCATCTGGCAATGCTGCGCGCAACGCCCAACACACTTGTGTTCCGCCCCGCAGATACGGTCGAAACCGCCGAGGCATGGGAATGCGCGCTTCAGCAGACCTCGACGCCCTCCGTTCTGGCCCTGAGCCGTCAGAACCTGCCCACCGTCCGTACCGAACACAAGAACAACAACCTTGTGTCCAAGGGCGCCTATGTTCTGGCCGAAGCCGAAGGCAAGCGTCAGGTGATCCTGATGGCAACCGGCTCCGAGGTGTCGATCGCAATGGCCGCGCGTGATCAGTTGCAGGCCCAAGGCATCGGCACCCGCGTTGTCTCAATGCCCTGCATGGAACTGTTCGCCCAGCAGGACGAAAAGTACCGCAAGCGCGTTCTCCCCGCCGGTCCGGTGCGCATCGCCATCGAAGCGGCCGTTCAGCAAGGCTGGGATCGCTGGCTTGTTGGCGAGCGCGGCCGCGAAGCCAAAGCCGCGTTCATTGGCATGGACGGCTTCGGCGCATCCGCTCCTGATAAGGTTCTCTACGAGAAGTTCGGCATCACCGCCGATGCAGCCGCCACAACAGCCAAAGAGCTTCTCGGCCTGTAATTTACGACGCAACCAATTGAAAAGGCTCGGTTTTTACCGAGCCTTTTTTATTTCGCCCCAGTCAGTCGTTCCAGAACCGGGCCAACAACACGGGTCACAAAAGGGATTAACAGCATCCCCAGCAAAAGCCCCAAGACACCGTCGGCCGTCGCCACTGTCAGCCAGTTCGTAGCACCTGCAACCTGTTCGGGTACGGCATGGGCAAACGCTTCCGCCAGATGTTGGATCGTCTCGTAGGGCCACGCCCAAAGATGTGTCACCTCCAGCCCATGCACCACGATAGAGCCGCCGACCCACAGCATCGCCAAGGTGCCGATCGTCGATAATAAGGTCATGACCTTCGGCATACCCTTCACCAAACCCCGTCCAAGACTCTGGCCCATTGTGGTCCTACTGGTGGCCGCGACATAGAGCCCAATATCATCCATCTTCACAATCAGCGCCACCGAGCCATAGACAACCACCGTGATCCCCACCCCGACAACCGCCAAGGTTATCGCTTCCAGCAGGAATGCCGCTTCGGGAATAGCAGCCAGCGAGATTGTCATGATCTCGGCGGAAAGGATGAAGTCTGTCTTGATCGCACCCCGCACGCGGGTTTCCTCCAAATGCGCTGGATCCTTAACATCCAAATCCGCCTCCACATGCTTATCACCATGTGGGAACAACACATGAAAGACCTTCTCCGCCCCTTCAAAACAAAGGTAACAGCCGCCCAGCATCAACAGAGGCGTGACAAGCCAAGGCGCAAAACTGTTCATCAACAGCGCCGCAGGCAGCAGCACAACAAGCTTATTGAACAGCGATCCTTTGGTGATTTTCCAGATGATCGGCAGCTCGCGCTTGGCCTCGAACCCATGCACATATTTCGGTGTCACCGCCGCATCGTCGATCACCACGCCTGCCGCTTTCGATCCAGCTTTGGCCGCCATGCCCGCCACATCGTCAACGCTGGCAGCCGCCACTTTCGCAATCGCCGCCACATCATCGAGCAACGCCAGTAAACCGCTCATGCCCTGTTCTCCTGAGTCGTTTCCTTAGGTCTACCGCAGCCTCGGCCCCGCGTAACCCCTGTCCGCATCGCCGGTGTTGGCGCAACCGTTAGCGCTCACCTGAGACACCTCTGCAAGTTTATCGCTAACATATTGCCACACATGCATTTTTTTCTTCCCCCCTCGCCAGCCAGCCGCTACCCAGCCCGCAAATGACAGTTTCTCGGAAGGATAACCCCATGACGGTAACAGTCGGCATCAACGGGTTCGGCCGCATCGGTCGCAGCACCCTCGCCCACATCGCCGAAAGCGGCCGCAATGATGTTCAGGTGGTCAAGATCAACGCCACCGGCCCCGTCGAGACGAACGCCCACCTTCTGAAGTATGACAGCGTGCATGGCCGTTTTGGCGGCACAGTCACCGTCCGCGACGGTAACCTCGATCTCGGCCGCGGCCCGATCGAAATGATGTCCACCTACAACCCCGAAGAGCTGGACTGGTCCGGCGTCGATGTCGTCCTTGAGTGCACCGGCAAGTTCAACGATGGCACCAAATCCGCCGTTCACCTTGATCGCGGCGCCAAGAAAGTGCTGATCTCCGCCCCTGCGAAGAACGTCCAGCGCACCGTGGTTTATGGCGTCAACCACCGCCAGCTTCTGGCCGATGACCGCATGGTTTCCAACGGATCCTGCACCACCAACTGCCTCGCGCCGTTGGCGAAAGTGCTCAACGATAGCGTCGGCATCGAGAGCGGGATCATGACCACGATCCATAGCTATACCGGCGATCAACCCACCTTGGACCGCCGCCATAACGATCTCTACCGCGCGCGCGCCGCTGCGATGGCGATGATCCCCACCTCCACTGGCGCAGCCAAGGCGCTTGGCGAAGTGCTGCCGGAACTCGCAGGCAAGCTGGATGGCACCGCCATGCGCGTACCCACGCCAAATGTTTCCGCCGTCGACCTCACCTTCGTGGCAGGTAAGGAAACCTCCGTCACCGAGATCAACGACATCGTCCGCGAAGCGGCCGAAGGCTACATGGGCATGGTCATGTCCTATGACCCCGAGCCGAAAGTCTCGATCGACTTCAACCACACGGTCGAATCCTGCATTTTTGCCCCCGACCAAACAAAGGTTGTCGGCCGCACCGTCCGCGTTCTGGCTTGGTACGATAACGAATGGGGCTTCTCTGCCCGTATGGCAGATGTCGCCGCTGCGATGGGCAGGCTCCTGCACTAAAGCAACCTGTGGCAGAATTTCAGCCTGTCCTTCCGACGAAGGGCAGGCTATTTTTATGGCATGACGCGCCGTAAACCTGCCTTCTCATGACGAACCCGATAGCCATTGTTTTGCTGGTCCTGATAGCAGCAGTCGTGGCGGCTGATCTCTATTTTGCGGCGGGCTACACGGTTCTCCTTCTTAAAAAGCTGATTTCGCTTATCAATTCTCTCGCCCTCTGGCGGTGATGCCGCGCCTGCGAAATCGCCTGTTGACGTTAGCGCTAAAATCGCGATGTTAGCGCCAACACTCCACCTGTCATAATTCCGCCTCCGGAGAGAAGAGACATGACCGTCAAAGTAGCTATCAATGGGTTTGGTCGCATCGGCCGCAACGTGCTTCGCGCCATTATCGAGTCCGGCCGTACCGATATCGAGGTCGTCGCGATCAACGATCTTGGCCCCGTTGAAACCAACGCCCACTTGATCCGCTTTGACTCCGTCCACGGCCGTTTTCCCGGCGAGGTCACAACCACCGAAAACACCATCGACGTTGGACGTGGCCCGATTGAAGTCACGGCAATCCGCAACCCCGCCGAGCTGCCGTGGGATGGCGTGGATATCGCGCTCGAATGCACTGGGATCTTCACTGATCGCGAGAAAGCCGCCATCCACCTCGAAAACGGCTCCAAGCGCGTGATCGTCTCCGCCCCGTCCAAAGGCGCGGACAAGACCATCGTTTACGGTGTGAACCATGACACACTGACCACGGATGACCTCGTCATCTCCAATGCATCCTGCACAACGAACTGTCTCGCCCCCGTCGCAAAAGTTCTGAACGACGTGATAGGGATTGAGAAAGGTTTCATGACCACAATCCATAGTTATACCGGCGATCAGCCGACTTTGGATACAATGCACAAAGATCTCTACCGTGCGCGTGCAGCAGCAATGTCGATGATCCCAACCTCAACAGGCGCGGCAAAGGCCGTTGGCCTTGTCCTTCCGGCCCTGAATGGGAAGCTGGACGGCGTTGCCATCCGCGTACCAACACCAAATGTCTCGGTTGTTGACCTCACCTTCACGGCCGCCCGCGCGACGACGGTAGAAGAGATCAACGATGCAATTGTCACCGCAAGCAACGGTGCACTCAAAGGCGTTCTCGCGGCAACCGACCGGCCGAACGTTTCGATTGACTTCAATCATGACCCGCACAGCTCCACCTTCGCCCTCGACCAGACCAAGGTCATGGATGGCACCATGTGCCGCATTCTCAGCTGGTACGACAACGAATGGGGCTTCTCCAACCGCATGGCCGATACAGCGGTCGCGATGGGCAAGCTGATCTGATTTCCAGCCATCAACACATGACGAAGGCCGCCCTTGGGCGGCCTTTTTTGTCGGTTAAGAACCTGATCCTACTTGCGCTTTTCGTCCAAAGCCGCCTTGACCGATGGCGGAACAAACTTTGCAACATCACCACCTAAACGACTGATTTCCTTAACCAGCTTCGATGCAATCGCTTGGTTTTTAGCATCCGCCATAAGGAATACAGTCTCGATACTATGATCCATAGCGCGGTTCATTCCGACCATCTGGAACTCGTATTCAAAATCCGCTACCGCCCGCAGTCCGCGGATAATCACGGTCGCATTGACATCCCGCGCGCAATCAATCAGCAGGTTTTCAAACGGATGCACCACCACTTCGGTACCATGCTCTTTCCCAAGTGGAACGCATTCTGCTTTGATCATCTCGACACGCTCTTCCAATGAGAACAGTGGCCCCTTGTCGCGATTAATGGCAACGCCAATAACCAAGCGATCAACGAGTGAGCAGGCTCGACGAATAATATCAATATGGCCCTCAGTGACCGGATCAAAGGTCCCCGGATATAGTCCTATGCGCATTCTCGTGGTCCTTTAAGCCGGTCAGATCGTCGCGCGCACGCAACTATATTACCTAGCGGAATGCAAGGCCGCTTAATGCCCCATGATCATCCCTTGAAGCGCATCCTTCTCCATCGACAATTCGGAAAGCCGCGCCTTGACCACATCACCGATCGAGATCAAGCCGACCATCTTTCCACCGTCCATGACCGGCAAATGGCGGAACCGTCCTTCGGTCATCATCTGCAAAACCGCATCGGCCGTGTCGTCTTCCGTGCATGTCGTCAGCTTGGAGGTCATGTACTCCTTAACAAGGTCGCTCAAGCACGCCGCTCCGCGATTACCCAACTCACGCACGACATCCCGCTCGGAGAGGATCCCCATAGGCACCCCTACCTCCTTAGCGACCACAACCGCGCCGATCTTCTTTTCACACAAAAGCTTAACAGCTTCGGAAAGTGATGCGTCCGGTTGAATGGTCAGGATCTCTGAAAATGGCTTGGCTTTCAGGATTTGTTTGACGAGCATATGAGGATCTCCTTCTGGTCCTACCTCCCAACGTCCTCTCTGGATGGCCACTATGTCAAGGCACCAGTGCTTCGAGGCTTTCAACTTCACTCCGAATTTCGCGCTGCAAAAGCCCCGCAATCTGCCGCATACGTTCGGACCGCCTGTCCGCCGCATGACGCACCAGGTAGAAAGATCGCTTCAGGGAAACCGCGTGCGTAAACGTTCGCACTAACTCCGGCGCAAACGGTAAGGCGAAGTCATGCACAAAGCCGATGCCCCCTTGCCGGAGCATCTGCAACTGGACCGCCACGGAGTTCGATGCCATTTGCACGGCACCTGTTCCCAGTTCGCCTAGGTAATCCAGTTCGCTGTCAAAGATCATATCGGGGATGTAGCCCACAATCGTGCGCGCCCTCAGATCTTCCTTGCTTTTTGGGACATCTTCATCGGAGCGCATCGCAAGATGAAGGTGATAGTCTGTTATCTTTTGTACCAATAGCCTCCCCGCCTGTGGGGGGCTAACTGTAATTGCAATATCCGCCTCGCGCTTGGAGAGGTTCACCACGCGAGGCAGAGCGAGGATCTGCATTTCGAGTTCTGGGTTTTCCTCCCGAATGCGCGCACAAACCTGTGGCAACAGGAAATTGGCACACCCATCCGGCGCACCAATCCTAATCTGGCCCCTCAGTCCACTGGATTGGAACTGTCCCTCGTCAAACGCCTGTGAAAGCACATCCTCCGCACCCACGGCCCGCTCGAAAATCCGGCTTCCCAGTTCGGTCATCGCATACCCGCTTGGCGATTTCACAAACAACGTCCCGCCGATGCTTTCCTCGAGCCGCGCAATACGACGACTAACCGTCGCAACATCCATCTTCAGAACCGGCGCAGCTCGTGACAAGCTTTCCCCCCGCGCCACCGCCAGAAACACCCTTACATCATCCCAATTCAACGTCGCGTTCCTTTGCATTAATGCAAAATTAGTTTTCGATATTTTCCCTTTATATAGCGAAAACGCAATACTACTGTGACGCCAAATCCAAATCGCAAGGGGGGCAATCCCATGGAAGAACTAACCCATTTCATCAACGGTAAGCGCGTCGCCGACACCTCAGGCAGGTTCGCTGATGTCTTCAATCCGGCAACAGGCGAAATCCAAGCGCGGCTTCCGCTTGCTACGCCTGCCGAACTCAACGCCGCCGTGGAGGACGCAGCAAAAGCGCAAATCGCTTGGGGAGCAACAAACCCTCAACGCCGCGCGCGCGTTATGATGAAATTCGGCCAACTGATAAACGAAAACATGGACAAACTGGCCGAATGCGTCAGCCGTGAACATGGGAAAACCCTTCCCGACGCTCGTGGCGATGTGCAGCGCGGACTTGAGGTTGTGGAAGTCTGCATGGGCGCACCGCACATGCTCAAGGGCGAATTCACCGATGACGGCGGCCCGGGCATTGACCTCTATTCCCTGCGCCAGCCTCTGGGTGTGGTTGCAGGCATTACCCCGTTCAACTTCCCTGCAATGATCCCACTTTGGAAAATGGCCCCTGCCCTCGCTTCGGGCAATGCGATGATCCTGAAGCCATCTGAACGGACTCCTTCCACTTCGATCATGCTCGCAGAACTGCTTCAGGAAGCGGGCTTACCTGATGGCGTCCTTCAGGTCGTCAATGGCGACAAGGAAGCCGTGGATGCGATCCTCGACAACGAAACAATTCAGGCTGTAGGCTTTGTCGGCTCCACGCCAATCGCTCAATACATTTATGGCCGCGCCGCGTCGAACGGCAAGCGGGCGCAATGTTTTGGTGGTGCGAAAAACCATATGATCATTATGCCCGATGCGGACCTCGACAAAGCGGCCGATGCGCTGGTCGGCGCAAGCTACGGCGCGGCCGGCGAACGCTGCATGGCAATCTCCGTCGCTGTGCCGGTCGGACAGGAAACGGCCGATCGGCTGATCGATAAACTCCTGCCGCGGATCGAAAAGCTGCGCGTCGGCCCCTACACTGCGGGTGAAGACATCGACTACGGCCCGCTGATCACGGCTCAAGCCAAGGAGCGCGTTCTGGGGCTCATCAATTCCGGTATCGATCAGGGTGCAACGCTCGTAACCGACGGCCGTGATTTCTCTCTTCAGGGCTACGAAAACGGCTTTTTCGTTGGGCCGACCCTGTTTGATAATGTCACGCCCGATATGGAAATCTACAAGCAGGAGATCTTCGGTCCGGTCCTATCGACGGTTCGCATGGACACCTATGAAGACGCTCTCCAGCTGATCATCGACAATGACTACGGCAATGGCACCGCGATCTACACTGCGGATGGCGACACCGCGCGCGATTTCGCACATCGCGTTAATGTCGGCATGGTCGGGATCAACTTCCCCATTCCGGTGCCGCTGAGCTATCACACCTTTGGCGGGTGGAAGAAATCAGCTTTCGGTGATTTGAACCAATATGGTCCCGATGCGTTCCGCTTCTATACAAAGACAAAAACAGTGACTGCGCGTTGGTTCTCAGGAATCAAGGAAGGCGGAGAATTCAACTTTAAGGCGATGGACTGATCGCTTTATCGGCAAAAAAGATAGCGGGTCACCAAGCGGTGGCCCGTTTCATTTTAAATGCAAAAACATTCGCGGAAACATCATCTGTAATGCAAACATTACATCACATGAAATTCGGATTTTTGACCTGATACCGATTGCTCTCGACCTTCTCTACTGACACAGGCTAAACATGCGCCAAAGTGCAATATTTGCACGCACTCTGGAGGTCACATGCTGCGCTGGCTCGCTGCCCTACTCACCCTTTCGGCGCTTCCTGCACATGCCGACTGGCGCGACGAAGTAATCTATTTCGCGATGATTGACCGCTTCGCTGACGGTGACCCGACCAACAATCAAACCGTCGATCTTGAAAACCCGCTCGCCTTTCATGGCGGCGATCTTGTCGGGCTAGCCAATCGGATCGAATATTTGGCAGATCTTGGTGTCACCTCCCTCTGGATCACACCTGTCGTCCAACAGGTCCAAACACCAATTGATAGCGACGGAACGCCCTTCCACGGGCATCACGGCTACTGGGCGGACGATTTTACAGTACTCGATCCGCGTTACGGCAGCGAGGATGACCTGCGCAATCTGGTCAACGTCGCCCACCAGAACGGCATCCGTGTGATCCTCGATGTTGTCTACAACCATGTCGGCTATGGCGCAGACTGGACAACAAGCCGGCCGGAATGGCTGCGTCAGGACGACGAATGCGGCGGTGACGAAATCACGCTCTGTCTTGCCGGGCTACCCGATTTACGCACCGAGCTGGCAGAAGTACGCGAACATCTATTCAATGCTCATATAGGCCTCGCCCTTAGAACCGGCATTGACGGCTTCCGTCTTGATACGTTCAAACATATTGAGAGTGACTTCTGGGCCGAACACCGCGCCCTAACAAAACGCTATCTGGGCGAGGATTTTTTCCTCCTCGCCGAACTTTGGGATGGTGACAAATACCTCGCGAAGCCTGTATTCGCAGCCGACCACGCTGATGCCCTGTTCGACTTTTCCTTTAGGGACCGAACACTCAAGTTTCTCACCAATGTCGAGCAAGCTGACCGCTACGCACGCTATTTCCGCTCCCGCCATGATGTGGAGAACGGCTACACTCTCGCGCCATTCCTTTCGAACCACGACATGCCGATGTTGCTCGCAATGCTTCGGGGCGACGAACGGAAAATCAGACTCGCATTCGCGCTCTTGATGTTCGCGGAAGGCCCCCCCGTGATCTCTTGGGGCGAGGAATTAGGAAGACGCGGCGGCCCGTGGCCCGACAACCGAGAAGATATGCCTTGGGAGCGGGCGGAGGATAGCGAGTTGAAGGCGGACGTTGCGACCCTCGTCCGTATCCGCCACTCATTCACAGACATGCGCAAAGGGCCGGTCGATATCGTTCACGCGAATGCCGGTCTTCTTCTACTCCGGCGTGGCAACATGATGCTCGCTATAAATCGAAGCGAGGAAGAAGCCGCCTTGCCGCCCATACCACTGGGCACATGGGAAGCGATATACGGCTCACTCGGCCCATCAATTCCTGCGATGTCGGCAACCATTCTTCGTCTCGTCGAAGAGTAGCCAAAAAGAAAAGCGAAATGCTGCTCCCAGACCGCCGGAAAATCTGACTCTACTCAGCCGCGACAGAGCGTGATTTCAACATCGGTTTGAGATAGCGCCCTGTGTGACTGTCAGCATTTTCAGCAACCACCTCAGGTGTTCCTTCAGCCACAATCTGCCCGCCGCCATCACCGCCCTCTGGCCCGATATCAATAATCCAATCCGCGGTTTTGATCACGTCGAGGTTATGTTCGATCACGACCACCGAGTTCCCTTGCTCGACAAGTTCGTGAAGCACTTCGAGTAGTTTCCGAACATCCTCAAAGTGCAGGCCGGTCGTTGGCTCGTCCAAGATGTACAGCGTTCGGCCCGTCGACCGTTTCGCAAGTTCTTTGGAAAGCTTGACCCGCTGCGCCTCTCCGCCTGACAAGGTCGTCGCCTGCTGGCCAACCTTGATGTAGCCCAGCCCGACGCGCATCAATGCATCCATTTTCTCGCGAATTGAAGGCACCGCGCGGAAGAAATCCTGCGCTTCCTCCACCGTCATATCAAGAACATCGGCAATGGACTTGCCCTTGAACTTGATCTCCAACGTTTCCCGATTGTAGCGCGCTCCTTTGCAGGTTTCGCATTCCACATAAACGTCGGGCAGGAAGTGCATCTCGATCTTGATAACACCATCGCCTTGGCAGGCCTCACAGCGGCCACCCTTCACGTTAAATGAGAAGCGACCGGGCTTATATCCCCGCGCCTTGGCTTCCGGCAGCCCAGCGAACCAATCGCGAATTGGCGTAAATGCGCCAGTGTATGTGGCGGGGTTCGAGCGCGGGGTTCTGCCGATCGGGCGCTGATCAATGTCAATCACCTTATCGAGATGTTCCAGCCCTTTGATCGTCTCGCATGGAGCCGGTGTTTGCCGCGCACCGTTCAGTTTCATCGAAGCCGTTTTGAACAATGTCTCGATCGTCAGCGTGGACTTACCACCGCCGGAAACACCCGAAACACAAACAAATTTGCCGAGCGGGAAATGCGCCGTCACGGATTGGAGGTTATTTCCAGTTGCCTTGACGACGACGAGCTCCTTACTGTTGCCATCTCTACGCAGCTTGGGGACTTCAATCGCCTTACGCCCTGCAAGATAGTCACCTGTGACGCTCGCTTTATTTTCCATTATCTCGGCAGGGGTTCCGCAAGCCACGACTTGCCCCCCATGAACACCAGCACCTGGGCCGATATCAAAAACATAATCCGCCTCGCGGATCGCCTCTTCGTCATGCTCGACAACGATCACGGTATTGCCCTGATCGCGCAGATTTTTAAGTGTGGTCAGCAGCCGATCGTTATCACGCTGATGCAGTCCGATCGATGGCTCATCGAGCACATAGAGCACCCCTGTCAGACCTGACCCAATCTGGCTTGCCAAACGGATCCGTTGACTTTCACCACCGGAAAGAGTCCCCGCATTTCGGCTCAAAGTCAGGTAATCTAGACCCACGTTGTTCAGGAAGCCAAGCCGTTCACGGATCTCTTTCAAAATGGCCTTACCAATCTCGTTCTTCTGCGCTGAAAGAGATTCTGGCGCGGCTTCAATCCAAACGAGCGCCTCTTTGATCGACATTTTGACAACGTCACCGATATGACAGCCGGCGATCTTTACTGCCAGTGCTTCTTCACGAAGCCGATGCCCGCCACAGGCGCCGCATGAGCGGTTATTCTGATACTGCTCAAACTCTTCGCGAACCCAATTGGAATCGGTTTCGCGATAGCGCCTTTCCATATTGGGGATAACCCCTTCAAACGCGCGCTTAACCTGATAGACACGGCCGCCCTCATCGTATCTGAACTGAATCTCCTCACCGTTCGACCCATAAAGAAAGACTTGCTGCACATGGGCCGGCAAATCTTTCCATCGCGCATTCGCGTCGAATTCATAATGCTTCGCAATGGCCTGAATTGTTTGGAGGAAATAAGGACTCTTACCCTTTCTCCACGGCGCCAAGGCGCCATCGCTGATTTTCAAGACAACGTCGGGAACGACAAGACGCTCGTCAAAGAACAACTCTACGCCAAGACCATCACATTCTGGGCAGGCACCGAAAGGCGCGTTAAACGAAAACAAACGCGGCTCAATCTCGGGGATGGTGAAACCACTGACCGGACAAGCGAAATTCTCACTGAAGGTGATCCGCTCCGGGTCGCCGTCCTTCGGGGCCGTCTCCAAAATCGCGATACCGTCTGCAAGGTCCAGCGCTGTTCGGAAACTATCAGCCAAGCGTGTCTCAAGCCCATCCCGCACCACGATTCGATCCACGACAACGTCGATGTCATGTCGAAATTTCTTGTCGAGTGTTGGCGGCTCATCCAACTCGTAGAACGCGCCATTAACCTTTACACGTTGGAAACCCTGCTTCCGCAGTTCCAAAAACTCTTTGCGGTATTCGCCTTTGCGATCCCTGACGATCGGCGCGAGCAGATAACCGCGCGTGCCCTCCTCCATGGTCATGACACGATCAACCATATCCTGTACCTGCTGCGCTTCGATCGGAAGACCGGTCGCCGGGCTGTAGGGTGTCCCGACACGGGCAAAAAGCAGACGCATATAATCGTAAATCTCGGTGACAGTACCAACCGTCGAACGCGGGTTCTTGCTCGTCGTCTTTTGCTCGATAGAAATTGCAGGACTGAGGCCGCTGATATGATCAACGTCTGGCTTTTCCATCATATCAAGGAACTGGCGCGCGTAGGCCGAAAGGCTTTCCACATAGCGGCGCTGTCCTTCGGCGTAGATCGTATCGAAGGCTAGGCTGGACTTGCCAGACCCTGAAAGGCCGGTAATCACCACAAGTTCATCACGCGGAATATCCACATCGATGTTCTTGAGATTATGCTCGCGCGCGCCGCGAACTTCGATCTTCTTTAACTCAGCCATGTTAACCCTCGATCAACTGGCTTGTCACATAGGGGAAAAGGAGCGAGTCTCCAACAAAATTATGAGAACATAATCAGAACACCGTAAATATCCTTTACATTTCATTTTTGTAATGTATTAAGCACTCAATGTAATGTGAGGTGTTAAAATGTTCGGTAGTTTCATGAAAAAACCTTCTATTTCGGCGGCGGAAGCGGTTGAACTGCACCGCGCCGGGAAGATCACGCTTGTCGATATCAGAGAGCCATCAGAAATTCTGGCAAGCGGGAAAGCACGCGGCGCGATTAGCCTGCCCCTTGCGGCGCTAAAAATGCGGGCCGACCCAAACAGCCCTGATTGCCCATCCGAACTAACCTGCGGCAAACCTGTGGTCCTGTACTGCGCTTCAGGTGGTCGCGCCGCGATGGCTGCGCAATTTCTTGGGCAAATGGGCTATAATGATATCCACAACATCGGTGGGCTGGCGCACTGGCAACAAGCTGGCGGCGAAATTGAATAGGCAAAGGGCGCGAAAATTTCGCGCCCTTTTTGTCAATTAACAGTGATCATTTTGCCCTAGAAGTGCAGCGCACGGCCGTAAGCATCAAGTACACTCTCGTGCATCATTTCTGACAGCGTCGGATGCGGGAAGACCGTGTTCATAAGGTCTTCTTCAGTTGTCTCCAACTGGCGACCAACGACATACCCCTGAATGAGCTCGGTGACTTCCGCGCCCACCATATGCGCGCCAAGTAACTCACCCGTCTTCTTGTCAAAAATCGTTTTGATCATGCCTTCGGGCTCGCCAAGCGCAATCGCTTTACCATTTCCGATGAATGGGAAGCGTCCGACATTGATTTCATAGCCCTGCTCTTTGGCTTTTGCTTCGGTGAGGCCGACGCTAGCGACCTGCGGCTGGCAATATGTGCAACCAGCAATGCTTTCTGGCTTGACGGGGTGAGCATGTTTTCCCGCGATCAATTCGGCAACCATCACACCTTCATGGCTCGCTTTATGGGCCAGCCACGGTGCGCCGGCGATATCACCGATTGCGTAAAGCCCCTCAACACCCGTCCGGCAGAACTCATCGGTTACAACATGCGTGCGATCGACTTTCACGCCCAGTTCTTCGAGGCCCAGACCTTCGATATTACCAACGATACCAACTGCCGAAATGACTGTATCAAATTCTTGTGTCTGAACTTTACCATTCGTTTCAATATGCGCAGTGACTTTGCCTTTTCCGCGATCAAGTTGCTTGACCATGGCTTTTTCCATGATCGTCATGCCCTGCTTGACGAACTGCTTCTTCGCAAAGGCCGAAATTTCAGCGTCCTCTACGGGCAGAACACGGTCCATGACTTCAACGACAGTCGTGTCTGCGCCCAGTGTATTGTAAAAGCTCGCGAATTCGATACCGATAGCGCCGGAACCGATCACCAATAGCTTCTTCGGCATCCGAACCGGCATCAGCGCGTGCTTGTAAGTCCAAACCAAGTCGCCATCAGCTTCCAGCCCAGGCAATTCCCGCGCGCGCGCGCCTGTCGCTAAGACGATGTTCTTTGCGCTCAGCTCTTCGGTTCCGCCATCTTTCTTGACGATGACTTTGCCATTCCCAGCCAGCTTCGCCTCGCCCATGATGGATGTCACCTTGTTCTTCTTGAACAAATGTCCGATCCCGCCCGAGAGCTGTTTGGCCACACCGCGCGACCGCTTCACAACTGCATCGAGGTCGAAAGACACACCATCTGCCTTCAAACCGAACTCGCCCGCGCGATGCATGAGATGGTAGACTTCCGCAGAACGCAGAAGAGCTTTGGTCGGGATACACCCCCAGTTGAGACAGATACCGCCCAGATGTTCCCGCTCCACACAGGCAACATTCATACCCAATTGAGCGGCACGGATTGCGGCAACATAGCCCCCTGGTCCGGCGCCAATGACGATAAGGTCAAAATTCTTCGCAGCCATCCGGCCCTCCTCGATAGCAAATTAGTTTAGCTTTAAACCATTTCCAGGCGCGTTGCCAGTGCGCTGTCTGCATGCCTGTTATGAATTGAAAGGAAGACTTTTCAAATTGGAAGCAGACAGCTTCCGCGACATCGCATCGCAGAGGTTTGTACAAGTAGACGCACGAAGCTCGCTTCGTTCCAATCGCCCCAAGGAAAAAGCTAGCGTGCGCACCCAATCCAAAAGTTTCAGGCGGCAACGCCGAGGGCAATACAATTCAAACTGTCGTCAAATCTGCTACCGAAAATACCTATGCAACAGCAGCGGATTTTTCCTGTAACGCGCGCATAATCTCTCCGTAGCCGCCCGCTTCTAGGAACTGTTGTTCCAACGTCGTGGTTTGCCTACTCAAGACATCATTGCGATACGGAAACCGCCCGAATTTGCGTATGATTTCCCGATGCACTTTCGCATGAAGGAGGTTCCCTGCTCCGGACTTCGGCATGCGAGAACAAAACAGCCTCACGGCACGGTCCTGATCACTTAGATTCTCAGAGTGCATGAGCGGAAGATAAAAGAACTGTCGTGCTGGCTCGTCGATTTTCAAATCCCAGTCACGATGTATTGCCACCTTCGCCGCTGCGCGTGCAGCGGCATCAGACGCGAAGGAGCGGCTGTCGCCACGGAATATGTTCCGAGAGAATTGATCGAGAAGAATGATATATGCGAGCGTGCCTGTCGGATAGGTCAGCCAAAGCCCGAAACTACCTTCCATCGCGTCCTGCCACGCGCCCCCGAATTTTTCGCGGATCTTGGCGTCCAGCTCTTCGTTCGAATTATACCACTCGCTGGGATCGACCTCGTCGAGCCAGAAACTCAGGATATCGTCGGGCTGTACCATTGCCCTTACTCCTTGCCTGTTGTCCCCAAGTGTAACAAAACGGTGACAGACGAATTGCGAAGGATCAACCTTGATTTAGGCTCTCGCCTTCATTTTGTTCTTCAAGCTCGGTTTCGATATACACTTCTTGGGCAACCTCAACGGCAATCGGTGACGCATTGGCCATGACGGGCGTGTAGGAAACGTTATCGCTGGCTCCTGTGCGCGACGGTCTGCGCACCATACGCCAGAGGCCGTAGATCGTGAGGCCGAACATAAGCGCACCAACATAGACCCAGAAGCCTTGTGGCCCAAGTGTTTCCATGAACCAACCAACGATCAAAGGCCCCGCCACGGCTCCAACTCCATTGATGAACAAGAGCCCCGCCGATGCGGCTGCCATGTTCTCATGTTCTAGGTAATCATTCGCATAGGCAATGAGGAGAGCGTAGAGCGGGTTGGAGGTTGCCCCCATCACCGCAGCGCCCGAAACGATCAACAGGAAACTGTTGCCACCCAGCAACGCCAAAACCGCTCCGCCTGCGCCAACTGCTGCGATCGCGAGAATGAGAATACGCCGGTCCATGCGGTCCGAGAGCCATCCTATCGGATATTGAGCAAACAAAGCAGCGACATAAATCATCGATACCATGAAAGAGATTTGCCCAACGCTGAGGCCAACGCGCGCACCATAAACCGCCGACATCCCGAACTGCGCCGCAAATACGCCGCCAAGCACGAACATCCCCACGCAAGCGAGCGGTGATGCCTCAATCAAATCCCTGAGTGAGAGCCGCTTTGTTGTTTCAAAAGCAGGTGTTGGGCGGACCGAGAGCAGGATCGGCGCGAAGGCAAGCGACACAAGAACCGATGGAACGATAAAAAGAACGAAACCGTTAACATCGCCAAGCACCAGAATATACTGCGCCAAAACGATGCCCGCCATCTGCACGATCATATAAAGCGAGAGCGCCTTGCCGCGTGTCTCGTTATTGGCAGCGTTGTTCAACCAACTTTCTGCGGTCACATACACGCCGCAAAAACAGAATCCTATGATCACGCGCCCAACTGTCCATGCCCACGGTTCCGTCAATGCGGGATAGAGTATCAACACTGCCGAGATCGCCGATCCGAGGGCCGCGAATACGCGAACATGCCCGACACGGCGGATCATGTCAGGAACCATCCGAGAGGCGAAGAGAAAGCCAACGAAATAAGCAGACATGATGATCGACATCGAGAGCGTCGAGAAGCCCTCTATCTCGCCACGAATCCCCAAAAGCGTCCCTTGAAGACCGTTTCCGATCATCAGCATGAACATGCCCAAAAGAAGCGCCCAAGAGCTGCTAAGAACCTGAAACATCACAATCGCCTTTCGTTCGACAGCATAACCCTATGGATGAATTTTTCCAAACGCGAGGACAGTGAACGACCTATTCGGTCAATTTCAGCCAAATCTCGTGAACGCTAAGGCGCGGGTTCATTTTCAAAGGAGGCCGGAAGGAGGAGCGATGCATCACCGTAGGAGAAAAAGCGATATTTCTCCGCGATCGCGTGCGCATAAATCTCGCGAATTCGGCCCACCCCCATCACCGCCGATACCAGCATCATGAGGGTGGATTTGGGCAGGTGGAAATTAGTCATCAAACCATCAGCGATCTGGAACTTGAAGCCGGGTTTTATGAAGATATCGGTATCCCCAGACCACGGACGCAATGCACCATCATGCGCCGCGCTCTCGATCAACCGCAAAGCAGTCGTCCCAACCGGAATAATTCGACCACCTTCTTGGCGGGTCTTGTTGATTTCATCAGCTGCTTCAGCACTGACCGCACCCCATTCCGAATGCATCTTGTGATGGGTGATGTCATCCACCTTGACCGGAAGGAACGTCCCCGCGCCGACGTGCAGGGTAACGAAGCTCAATGAAACCCCACGCATTTTCAATTCCGCCAGCAACGCTTCGTCAAAATGCAACGAGGCCGTTGGCGCGGCGACGGCCCCGAGATTACGCGCCCAAACGGTCTGGTAGTCCTCTTTGTCCGCCTCGTCAGCCGCCCGCTTTGCCGCTATGTATGGCGGCAAGGGCATTGCACCAACCTCATTCAAAGCATTGTCAAAATCGTCACCAGTAACGTTGAAACGAACAAACCCCTGCCCCCCTTCGCGCCGTTCGAGTGTTGCTTCAAAACCGTCTTTGAATTGAATGTTCTCGCCATCGCGTATTTTCTTCAAAGGCTTGATCAACGCGCTCCAAGTGCCGTCGGCCTGGGGCTCAAGAAGTGTCACCTCAATCCGTGCGGAAGTTTCTCCCTCAGGGCCGCTGCGGCGCCTCTGACCAGTGATCCGGGCAGGAATCACTTTGGTATCGTTCAGAACCAAGCGATCACCCCTTCGAAGCAAGGACGGCAAGTCGCTCACCCTCATATCTTGAGTCGCATCCGGTCGTGCGACGAGAAGCCGAGCCGCACTGCGTGGCTTTGCCGGTCGTGTCGCGATCAATTCCTCAGGCAGGAAGAAGTCGAACTCACTGAGCTTCAAGTCTTTTCTCCAAAAATCACGGTTGGTCTGTCGTCGCACTGGGTGAGCGAAAAAGGTCGCGAAAAATCCCCGGCGTCAGGATAGAGAGAGGATTGATGCCAACAGTTCGGTCGCCCTCCGGTCCATAAAGGTGATAGTTGAAGCCGATCAACCCCTCACCTGGCCTTGCAAGAATGGATCCCAGCCCGTTGACCAAATAAAGCGGCGATACAACACCCTGAAAATCCATCGCGCCGCTGTCCGTCAGGTAAACACCATCCATCGACAGACCAAGCCCCGGACCGATAGCATTGGACGGCTGATGGACGTCAATACGATCCGACCAGATGGTGAATTGCCCGTCTACTTCACTGAACAATATCCCTTGGCCACCCATTTGCTGCAGCAAACCGACCACCGATATTGCGTTCAACATCTCTGCAAGAACGGGCGCACTTTGTACCCAAAGATCACTGATCTGGGCTGTTCCCTCGAACCGGGCGCCGTCTTGTCCAGGCAACAGCCGAACAGACAAGTTTCCACCCGATGCTTCGTCCAACAAGCCCATAGCCATGATAACACGCCCGGCATCATTAGCTTGAATGGATATTGACGATCCGCCATTCGCGGGCGCGACCGTTCCTTGAATGCGGGCGTCGCCGTTGAGGCGTCCCGTGAATTGCCCGGACAGGCCACGTCCACCCAGCAATTCACCTCTGAAATCACCAAGGTATATTTCATTGGTCACCCAAAGCTCGTTGACCGCGATGTCCATGGGTGGCGTTGGGCCCGTGTCAACAGGCGCCCGATCCTGAAGGAAGTGTTGAAGGTCGAACCAACCGCCAGAAGCGCGGATTTTCGGCGGCGCATCGCCCGCGCCCGCTTCGATGGTGAGCGACGTCTCACCGACATCAGCCATGCGCGCATTCGCGAACACAATCTCAGTGGTACCGTTTTCCAAAGCCTGGGCCGCCCCATCTAGCCTGACCCCATTCGCCTCGAATAAAATCCGCGGAACGCTCATCGCCGGCTGATCGAGCGCGATCTCGACCTCCAACATGCCGGGGGCCTCGCTGGGCTTGCGCCAAATTAGTGCAGGTGCATCCAAAGAGAGCCCGACAAGATCGGAAATTACGACCGCCCTCCTGCGCCCGTCTTCTTGCAGAATTTCAAGCTGTGCCCGCGCACTCCCTTGGACGTCGATCCCGTCCAAACGGATATTGAGGGCATCCAAAGTCTGCGGGGTTATATCAAAAGCTGCATAGATTTTGGGAGGAGCGCCACCGGAAAGCACCGATGAAATATCCAGCCGGAGCGGTATTCCGTCCAACCGCGCAGGGCCACCAATCGCCAGCACGCCGCCTTCGATCGATACATCAAGCAGGGACGATGCCAAGGTCCGCCCTGGAACGATTGCTGTGCTCGTGACATTAGCAACAGTCGCATCGACATCAATAGAAATGTCTCCCGCATTAAATGGGGGCGCCTTCAACGGGAACGCGACTTTCACGCGTCCCTCGGCGATTCCGTCGACCACATCGGGCGCCAGCCCTGCGCGGTCAACATACGCCCAAGGAGGTTCATCCAGAATGGTCAGGACCGCCGTTGCCGTTCCCGCAACTGAAAACTCCAAGTTGGCGGTAGCGGGGCTTTCAAAGATATTCTCGATGAAAAAACCCCCTTCACCGAGCTCAACCTGCCCCCCTGAACTGCTAATCATAGACGCCTTATCAACGCCGACTGAAATCGCGCCGTCGAGGAGGGCAACCCGACCGCGTGCATTTTCGATGACTGGCAAATGGTTCAGTGGACGCAATGATGCGCTATGAAAGTCGAAACTCATACCGACATCAATGCGCTCATTCGGATGTTTCCTTAGACGTAGCGCAAAGCCCTCGGCTGTTCCCTGAAGAATGTTCCGATCAAGCCATCTCCGCGTCATCGGCAAGAAACGTTCGGGCCAGAGGCTCATCGCCTTGCCGCGCGAGACAAAAGGCGTGTCGACATCGACCGCGACGGACCAACCTTCCTGCCGCGCCTCAAGCTCGACCCCACCAGTTAACGTCGTACCCTCCGAAGTCACGGAATAGCGCCCGACTTCGAGCGCGAATGGTCGAAGTTTCAACCGAAATGCAGCTGTTGCGCCATCGATCACAGGCGGTTCTTCCCAAAGTACCGTTGTCGGTAATGTCAGTTCAGATATTTCCAACGTGCCAAGGATTTCCTCTGGCAACGCACCAGAAACATTTTCAAGCTGAGCTCTGCCTGTTGCCACGATCCCACCAAAAGGGCTGCGTGCGGTGAGCGAGTCAAAGACAATACGGTTCTCATCGGGAAGATAGGTCAAATACGCTTTTGCGCTGTCGAAAGGCACTGTCCGGCCTGACCCAGCAGCCCTTACGACCCCCGCCCCGATATCCAAAGTCGCATTGAGTGCGCCCAGCTTTCCGGCTTGGTTAATGGATGTACGCAATGTGCCACTCAACGGCGCGTCCAGCACATCAAGCCAGCTTAACGCAGCAAGTTGCGTCGAAAGATCGGTCGCAACGACGTCCCGCAGGTCAACACTGATCAGGCGCTCGCCTTCATCAAAGTTACTGGTGAACTGCAACGCAATTTCGCTGACATAACTCCGCCCTGAAAGTAGCGCGGCGCGCAATCTCAACGATAAGCCGTCATTCGCGTTCTCTAGCGCAACCTGACCGCCATCGAGGGTCCAGCTTCGCCCTGACTGTACGTCCTCGTAATTGATGATCAGACCATCGGCGCGGACAAACTCGAGCGCCGATATCGCCGGCCGCGCAAATGATGCATCCAATTGGTCGAGCAGTGCAGCAAAACTGGGCGCTTGGCCAACCGTCCCTGCCCCCATTTCGAACGAAACCGCTATGCCGCCGTCACTTTCACGCCGCACCAAAATTTGCATCCCAGTCAGATTGACCTGCTGCACTAGAATAGAGCGCGCAAATACGATCCCACGCGGCGATACCACAACTTCCACTTTCGGGACGCGCACGATCACCGCGCCTTCGGCATCGCGCAGTTCAACTTGTCGCATTGCTATTTTCGGGTGGAGATCACGACCGAAAGTTATGGTCATGCCGTCGAATTCCAAGCCGCCTCCGCCCAGCATCAGGCTGGTCTCAGAGGCAACCCGCTTTGCGATCCAGCTGGGTGCGTCAACCTCACGTTCAATGAGCGACAGCAACAGAACAGCACCGAAAACAAGCGGGAATAATACGCTCGTTAGGAACAAAACACGCACCGTGTGCGGCGCAGACCGTCGGCGCAGGCTTTGCCTGGCTGCCGGTTCCTCAATAGGCGTTTCTGCGCCTTTTTCGTTGTCTGCTTCTCGCGCCAAAACGTCCTCTTGGGGGCAAAATCGAGCACAGCCCCTTTCAACCGCCTCGTAGAAGACTAAAACAAGTTCTGAAAAGAAAGTACCAGCGCAAAGGACTTTTAGTATGTCAAATTTGCTTACCGTCGGACAACCGGCACCCGCTTTTACCCTGCCTCGCGATGGTGGCGGCGAGGTTTCTCTTTCAGATTTTAGCGGTCAAAAAGTGGTCGTCTACTTCTACCCAAAGGATGACACCCCCGGCTGCACCAAAGAAGCTATCAGCTTCACCGAAGCAGCGGAGGAATTTGCCGCGCTCGGCGTTACTGTGTTGGGCATTTCCAAAGATACCGTCGCAAAACACGAAAAGTTCCGCGACAAGCACGCTCTTTCGGTCATCTTACTTTCGGATGCAGAGAGCGACACTTGCGAAAAATTCGGCGTGTGGGTCGAAAAGAGTATGTACGGAAAAACCTACATGGGAATCGAACGCGCCACATTCCTAATCGATGAGAATGGAAACGTCGCCCACAGCTGGCGTAAGGTCAAAGTGCCCGGTCATGTGGCAGAGGTTCTTCAGACCATTCGCGCAACAAGCTGATCCTTCCAAGTTGAAAAAGGGCGCTTTGCCGGCCATGAAAGGCGAATGACAAAATCTCTCGCACAACGCGCCGAAGACGTCCTTCGCACTCCAAACGGGCGCGACAAGACCTCTCTCTCCCAGCAAAGCGCCAAAACCTGGTTCGAAAGCCGTGAAAACGGCAACTCGCTTCCTATTGGGGCGGCGTCGCCGCCGGATGCGCCAGCGCGCCCCGATGAACCTGTGCTGCTTGAGCCAAGATTCGTCCCGCGTCGGCGGCCCGGCTCACGCGACGGGCAAATCGCGATGCTCCATGCGGTCGCACATATCGAACTGAATGCCGTCGACCTGCATTGGGATATCATCGCTCGGTTCTCACATACTGCTTTGCCGATTGGTTTCTTTGACGACTGGGTAAAAGCCGCAGACGAAGAATCGAAGCATTTCAACCTGATATGCGATTGCCTCGAAGAATTGGGGAGCTACTACGGCGCCCTGCCCGCGCATGCTGGTATGTGGCGCGCCGCAGAAGATACCAAAGACGATCTTATGGGGCGGTTGGCGGTCGTTCCGATGGTCTTAGAGGCACGCGGACTCGACGTAACTCCGGGGATGATCGAAATCTTCAAACGCGCGTCACTGGATAATGTCGTCTCCGCACTTGAAATCATCTACGCCGAAGAGGTTCACCATGTGGCCTATGGATCGAAGTGGTTTCATTTTCTCTGCGGCCGGCACGATCTTGACCCGAAAACGGCGTTCCACGATCTCGTGCAAACATACTTCCACAGCGCATTGAAACCACCATTCAACGAAGAAAAAAGAGCCGAGGCAGGGCTTCCGCCGGACTTCTATTGGCCGCTCGCCGAACAGCAACGCGCGCCGCGTAAATAGCGGCGGCAATCGGCAATTCACCGCCGACGCCGCGCTGCCCTTGATCCGACGGCCGAAAGGGGCCGCTATGCACTTGCAGCGCATACTCTCTATGGACTAGAAACTCACGGGACGTTGAAGGCTGCCAGCCTCAGTCGATCACAGGGATGGGAACACGGTCGTTTGCGATCAAGGCTTTTGAAACCGCTTCACGCCACGCTGGAAAAACGCCTCCCCGAGAGGCGCATTTTTCTGCGTACGGACGACGAAACCCGCTATGTGCGCCTCAGCTCGGAGATACAGCTGCTCGTCTGGAGCATCGGCTGTCTTGTTATTGGCTGGACCATCATAGCAACAGCCATCATCGTAATGGACAGCATCGGCTCTGGTAATTTCCGCGCGCAGGCGGAACGGGATCAGATGATCTACGAAGATCGCCTTAATGCCATGTCCGAAGAACGCGACACACGCGCCGCCGAGGCGTCTGCATTTCAAGAGCGGTTCAAAGCGGCGATGGGGCAAATATCCATCATGCAAAGCGAATTGCTGGCGTCCGAAGCCAAACGCCGCGAGTTGGAAGCCGCTGTCACAACCATCCGGACAACCCTCGGCCGCATCATGGACGACCGTGAAGCGGCGCGTGAAGAACTCGCAGATCTCAGAGCCAGCCTTGAGAACGGGGAAATGGCCCCCCTCGCCGCCTCCCCCGAAGCCGAAGTGGTCGACGCGGTTGATATCCTTGCCGAAGCACTGGCAAAAACCGCCACCGAACGAGACTTGATGTCTGAAGATGCCGCTCTCGCGCTTGCGCGCGCCGAAGAGCTGGAACTGGAAATGCGTTTGATGGAGGAGCGCAACGACGCAATCTTCCGTCAACTGGAAGAGGCAATGCTCGTTTCGGTGGAACCGTTAGACAATATGTTCCGCGCAGCCGGCATGAATCCCGATCAATTGATAGATCAAGTGCGATCCGGCTATTCCGGCCTCGGTGGGCCGGAGTTCATGTTCCAGATGTCCACGCGAGGTTCCGAGCCAAGCCCTGATGAACTCCGCATGGGTACGATCCTCGACTCGATGGACCGTATCAATATGTACCGCATCGCGGCCGAGCGGGCCCCTTTTGCGATGCCTGTATTTGATTCCTACCGATTCACTTCCGGCTTTGGACAAAGGTGGGGGCGCCTGCACGCGGGCTCAGACTTTGCCGCGCCCGTCGGTACGCCGATCTATGCCACAGCCGATGGTGTTGTTACCCACGCTGGCTGGCTCTCGGGCTACGGCCGCTTGATTAAGATCCGCCATTCCTTCGGGGTTGAGACCCGCTATGCGCATCTTAACGCTATTCGTGTGGAAGTTGGCCAAAGAGTCTCGCGCGGGGATCGTATCGGTGATATGGGAAACTCAGGAAGGTCCACTGGGCCGCATCTCCACTATGAGATCCGCGTGAACGGTAATCCTGTCAATCCAATGACATTCATAAGAGCTGGAAGAGATGTTTTCTAAGAGCAAAATAAATGATCCGGGTCCGAAGACCCCCGAAGTAAAACCTGCAACCTCTACCACTCCGGCTGGTGACACGCCAAAGCCGAGCGGCAGCGACTTTGCTTCTACCGCGCCGAAGGCCAAGCCGCCGGCATCGGTCCTGTCGTCGGACTTGACCGTCAAAGGCAACCTTCGCACATCTGGCGATATCCAGATCGAAGGTCAGGTCGAAGGTGATATTCACGCCCACCTGCTGACGATCGGTGAAACAGCGACTGTCAAAGGCGAATGCGTTGCCGATGACGTTGTCATTCACGGTCGTATCGTCGGGCGCGTTCGCGGCCTTAAGGTCCGTTTGACTTCAACCGCGCGGGTTGAAGGCGACATCATTCATAAGACCATTGCGATCGAGAGCGGTGCGCATTTCGAAGGCTCGGTTCAGCGCCACGAAGATCCGCTCACAGGCAATAACGCCAAAGTGGCACCAGCAGCCCAAGCGACCAAAGAAGCCTGAGATTTTTGATAAGAATGCGAGCCCGCGCAGAGCCCCTCTGCGCGGACATTTTTATTGGGTATCGTATAAAACGCGCCGGTAAAGGTGCCAGGTTGCATGACCCAGCACCGGCAAAACGATCATCAACCCTAAGAACCAGGGAATCATCGCAACCAAGGTCAAGCTGGCGATGACAACTGCCCAAATGAGCATGACAAATGCATTCTGCTTGAATGCCTGAACGCTCAAAATCATCGCTGATACGAAATCAACCTCTTTCTCAAGAACGAGCGGCAGGCTCACGACAGTGAGCGCGAAGAGCAGAAGCGCGAGGATTGCCCCCAAGACCAGCTCCACGGCAACCATCTTCAGCCCGTCACCTGTCAAGAACACATCGAAGCTTGAAGAAATGTTCGTCAGTGTCGTCAGCCCCATCATCAGGGCAAAAACCATATGCGCAAGGAAGGTCCAGAACAGGAAATAGATGACGATGACAGCGCCGATCCAAGGGACTTGGCGTGTACGCTCCGCCCAAACCACGCCAAGGATTTCGGACCAGACCAAGGGCAAATCAGCTTCACGCCTGCGGCTCACCTCGTAAAGGCCGACGGCCGCAAAAGGCGCAGCCAGCGGAAAGCCCAAAGACGTTGCCAAAACCCAAGTCACATGCCCGGCGCTGAGCCATACCATGAAGAAGCCACCTAAAACGTAGACCGCTGAAAAGAACAGGCCGAACTGTGGTGCGGCGCGGAAATCATCCAAGCCGTGTTTAAGGACAACGATCAATTCTCTCAGGGTGAGTCGCGCGATCTCGGGCAGCGGTGATGCTGGTGGCGGGGCCTGAGGCGATGTTGTTTCCGTCATGAGGGTTCCTCCACCCTCTATCAGGCCCAGAGCACAACGTTCTGTCAACGACCGAGATCAAACCACGCGGATCAGTCTTCCGCTGAAGCCTCTGCGCGGCTTTTACCCGATGCGCCATGGGCGAGGGTCGCTGCCATGAGTCCATCCAGATCGCCATCCAAGACGCCTTGCGTATCAGATGTCTCGAACCCTGTCCGCAAGTCTTTCACCATTTGGTAGGGCTGGAGAACATAGGAACGGATCTGGTTGCCCCAGCCCGCTTCGCCCTTGGCCTCATGGGCTTCGTTAATGGCCGCATTTCGCTTATCCAACTCCATCTGATAAAGACGCGACTTCAATGCCTTCATCGCGATGTCGCGGTTCTGGTGCTGCGACTTCTCGGATGACGTAACGACGATCCCTGTGGGAATGTGGGTAATCCGCACGGCAGAATCGGTGGTATTAACGTGCTGCCCGCCCGCACCCGAGGAGCGATAGGTATCCAACCGGATTTCCGAAGGGTTGATCTCGATCTCGATGTTGTCATCGACCACCGGATAAACCCAAACCGAGCTGAAGGATGTATGGCGCCTTGCGGAGCTGTCATAGGGCGATATGCGCACAAGCCTGTGCACACCGCTTTCGGACTTCAACCAGCCATAAGCATTTGGGCCACTTATCTTGTAAGCCGCTGACTTGATTCCAGCCTCTTCGCCGGGGCTTTCGGACTGCAACTCGACCTTATAGCCATGCTTTTCAGCCCAGCGGACATACATCCGCGCAAGCATCGACGCCCAGTCGCAACTTTCGGTCCCGCCAGCGCCAGAATTGATTTCAAGGAATGTATCGTTGCCGTCGGCCTCTCCATCCAGCAGAGCCTCGATCTCTTTCTGACCAGCCCGATCCTTCAGCGCTTTAAGCGCCTCCTCGGCTTCTTTGATGACCTCCTGGTCATCCTCCATTTCACCCAGTTCGATCAACTCGACGTTATCGTCAAGTTCCTGCCGGATTGCCTCGTATCCCGCAATCGCATCAACCAACATCTGCCGTTCGCGCATCAGCTTCTGGGCCGCCTCGGCATCATTCCACAGGTTCGGGTCTTCGACCCGCGCATTGAATTCTTCGAGCCGATATTGTGCGGTTTCCCAATTCATCCGCTGGGCAAGCAGCCCAAGCGATTTTTCAATGGCAGAAACAACGTTCTGAATTTCGGCGCGCATTTCGTTCGTCCATATGTCTTCTCGCGCAATTGATCGCGCGGCATTTCAAGGCGTCATATCCCGCTCCACCCAAGGGAGCAAGTAGCCCTCAGTAAAGCCCGCCAGAGGACAGCGTTCCATAAGTGGCCTTCGGACCAACCGTCGCCGTATCTCCAGTAGAGGTCAGGACGTTGCGGCTGACTTCGGGGATTTCATCGACCAACGGCAGGTTTTCAGTCATCGCAAAACCACCATCGAATGCGATACCGAACACCGGTTCCTCACCTTCGCGGAAACATTCAGAGACTACATGATCTCCTTCCGCCTCATCCGGAAGGCGGGCGCCAGTAAACCTGTCAATTTTGATGAAGCGGCAGGCCGAAGGCACTTCGAACGGCCCACCACCAAATCGCGCGATGGCCTCTGTCATGAATTCATTAAACACGGGTGCACAAATTGCACCGCCAGAAGCACCGCGCCCAAGCCCGCGCGGAACGTCATAACCGATATAACAGCCCGCCACGATGTCGGAGGAAAAACCAACGAACCAAACGTCCTTGGCGTCATTTGTCGTGCCTGTCTTGCCCGCAATCGGGACCGGCAAATTGACCGCGCCACTGGCTGTCCCACGTTCGACCACGCCCTGCATCATCGACGTCAACTGATAGGCCGTAACCTCGTCCATGATCCGTTCGCGGTTGGTTTGAATACGCGGGCTGGTGCCACCCTCCAGATCGAGCAACCCGCAATCCAGACAATCGCGCTGGTCATGGCGATAAACGGTTTTTCCATAGCGGTCCTGAACGCGGTCAACGAGCGTCGGTTCAACCCGTTCCCCGCCATTCGCAAACATGGCATAGGCCGCCACTGTGCGGAAGAGCGTCGTCTCCTCAGCGCCGAGAGATGACGAGAGGAACTGGTTCATGTTGTCATAAACCCCGAACCGTTCAGCATATTCGGCAATCACGTCGAGCCCGACCTCTTGCGCCAAACGAATGGTCATCAAGTTTCTGGACCGTTCGATGCCCGTTCTGAGCGGAGTCGGCCCATAATACTGATTAGACGCATTCTGCGGGCGCCAAAGCCCGTCAGGCGTATCAATCTCAATCGGCGCGTCGACAATGATCGTTGCTGGTGAATATCCGCTGTCGAGGGCAGACGCATAGACTAACGGCTTGAATGCCGAGCCCGGCTGCCGCATCGCCTGCGTGGAGCGGTTGAACACTGAATGCTGGTAAGAAAACCCGCCCTGCATTGCCAAAACGCGACCGGTATTCACGTCCATCGCCATGAAACCGCCCTGCACTTCCGGAATCTGGCGCAGGGACCAGCGGACGAACGATCCGTCCTCATCCGATGTTATTTGTCTGACGTATACGACATCGCCAACAGCTAGATTATCGCGAAGACCACCTTCAGCCCAATCCAGATCACGCGATGGAACTGTCCACGGCACGGACGTCCCAGCCTCAACCCCCTCGATACCAAGCCGAGCTTCCTCGTTCCCCACTTCGAGCACGACAGCGAGGTGCCAAGGATTATCCAGCGAGATATCGCGGGGCAGATCAACTTGCCTCAGGGCTTCTCGCCATTGTTCCTCGGATGCAAGCACCTCGGCGGGCAGATCAACCTCGGTTCCGCGCCAAACGCCTTGGCTACGGTCATATTTTTCCAAAGCACGTTGCAGGGCATGTGCGGCCTGTACCTGCAAGTCAGGATCAATCGTTGCCCTGATTGAAAGGCCACCCGAGAAAAATTCGTCCTCACCAAAGTTCTGGCTTAATTGGCGTCGGATTTCATCCGTGAAATAATCCCTCGGCGGAAGTGCCGCGCGGAAGCTTTCATAATCGCCGCTCTGCACCGTCAAAAGCGGGCTTTCTTTCTCAGCGTTATAGCTCGCTTCGTCGAGATAGCCGTTCTCAAACATTTCCCGCAGAGTATTGTTCCGCCAAAAGATCGCGGTATCGCGGTTGCGGACAGGGTGCCTGTTTGACGGGCTCTTGGGCAACGAAGCCAGATACGCAGCCTCCGCCGGCGACAGCTCCGTCAGGGGCTTGTTGAAGTAGGTCAACGCGGCAGCCGTCACCCCGTATGAGTTTTGCCCGAGGAAAATTTCGTTGAGATACAGCTCAAGGATTTTTTCCTTCGGCATCGCGCCTTCGATACGCACCGCGAGAATAAGTTCTTTGATCTTGCGCTCGGCGGTTACAGAACTGTCGAGCAGGAAGTTCTTCATCACCTGCTGCGTGATCGTCGACGCCCCGCGCAAATCTCGGCCACGGGACTGAACGGCATCAACAAATGCCGCAACCATGCCCCGCGCATCAAAGCCATTATGCTCATAAAAGTTCTTGTCTTCGGCTGAAATGAACGCCTGCTTCACGATATCCGGGATTTCTTCAGCAGGGGTGAAGAGACGGCGCTCGATGGCAAATTCGTCGATGATCTGCCCCTCGCCCGAGTAGATCCGGCTGATCATCTTGGGTGTGTACTGCGATAACGTCGCGTAGGAGGGCAAATCCTTCCCATACATGTAGAAGATCGCGCCAAGCGACACCGCGCCCAGAACCATTCCGAGCGTGAGCGCCGAGAATATCGCTCCAAAGAAAGACAGGATCAGTCGCAGCACAGCTTGGCCTCAGTCGAATTGCCTGTCGCTTATAGGGTGCCGCCGGAGAAGGGTCAAAAGCCGAAAGCCCGCGATGGGCTACTATTTGCCACCCGAACCACGAAAGCGCTAGTTGCGGTGCAGCGGCGCCAATGTAGCTTCCTGCTCCGCCCACCGCCGCAGCGCGACCACAATAGCGGCAACGAGCGGCACGCGCGTGTCCGCATCAGCAAGCATTGCTCTGTCTGCGTCGTCTGACAGAAAACCAACTTCCAACAGAACCGAAGCAAAATCCGGCGACCTCAACACCGCCAATCCTGCTTCCCTGCGGGGGCGCGTGTTCAACCGCACATTTACGTCCTCGAACGTTTCAACAAGTGTTTCCGCGAGCCTGTCGCTTGCAGGTCCGGTTTCCTGCCGTGCCAGTTCCATCAAAGCAACGGCAACCCCGTCATCCTGCCCTGTGAGGTCCAACCCCGCGAGCAGGTCGCCCCGACCGTGACGCTCGGCCATACGTTCGGCTGCGCGGTCCTCCGCGTCTTCCGTGAGCGTATAAACCGATGCACCAGAAGCGCCTCCCCCCTCCAGCGCATCGGCGTGCAGTGACACCAGCGCCCGCGCGCCGGCGGCACGCGCAATGGTCATCCGTTCATCCAGCGAAACGAAACGGTCTGAATCGCGCGTCAGCACAGCCCTTAGCCCCGCGCCGGAACGATTGACGGCCTCAGCCACCTCACGCGCCAGAGCCAACATCACCTGCGCCTCCTCGACGCCATCCCTTGTCGCACCCGGATCAATGCCGCCGTGCCCGGGATCTATGGCTATAACCAACTCATCAGTAGGTGGAGGCGTTTGCGGGTCCGTAGCGACGGGTGACAGCTCCCAAACCGCTAGATCCGGCGGCGCACCAACCTGCGCTAAGAACACCTCGTCATCGACATCGGCCAAGGTAATCCGCACATCGACAAACCGCCCCTTTGGATCTTGAAGGATCTCAGCTGTCTCCAGCGCAAGCGGCGCTTCCAACATGGCAACCATCCTGCTCCAGCCAGGACGGAACGCACTCAGAGCCACCTCCCTGATCTTTCGTGCACGAAGGATGTCATCCCCCCGCAGATCACCAAATGCCACCTCTTTAAAGTCCACCACCAACCGGCGCGGCGCGTCTAACGTGTAGACCCGATAGGGCACGATTTGACTGAGCCGCAGGGATATTTCCACACCGCTACGAGTGTCCCTGATGTGACTTGTCGCACCATCGATCCGCGCAAGCGCCGCGAAATCCTGAGCAGCCGCAACGGTGCTGAAGATCATCATTGCCAGCAAAAGCATGAACCGTCGCATCAGGCTCATCCCACCTGCATATAGGCTCGCAAACGGCGCAGCCCTTCCTCGATATCAGCCGTATCCCGCGCATATGAAAAGCGCAGCCATTTGCCGCCTTCTTCAGCGTCAAAATCCAGCCCTGGCGTGACAGCGACACCCGCGCCCTCTAGCAATTCGGCGGCGAATGCGCGGCTGTCGTCGCAATGCTCACTCACATCAACATAAACGTAAAATGCCCCGTCTGGTGGTGCGAATTTGTCAAAACCAGCCTTGGGAAGCCCTGCCAGCATCATCTCCCTGTTACGCCGATAAACCGCGAGGTTTTGTCTGAGCTCATCGTCACAATCCATTGAAAATAATGCCAGTTTTTGCGCCGCATGGGGTGCGCAAATAAACATGTTCTGCGCGATCCGCTCAACTGTCCGCACATGCGCAGGCGGGACGACCATCCATCCCACGCGCCACCCCGTCATGCTGAAGTATTTGGAGAAGGAATTCACCACATAGACATCGTCGGTGACCGACAGCGCGGTAGCGGCCGGCGCATCATATTCAATGCCATGATAGATTTCGTCAGAAATGAATGCAGCTCCCGCGTCAGCGCAGGCGTCACTCAGCGCTGATAGAGCCGCCTTGTCGAGCATCGTCCCGGTTGGGTTGGCCGGAGACGCCACAATCAACCCATCAAGTTTATGACGCTTAATATCTTCCGGCTCGGGCTGAAAACGCGTCTCTTCACGCGTGCGCATAACCACGGGATTAAACCCTAGGCCCCTCAGAATCTGCCGGTAGGAGGGGTAGCAGGGCGCGCCCAATCCAACCCGCGCGCCACTGTCAAACAACGCCGTGAATGCCAGAACGAAAGCGCCCGAAGCACCACTTGAAATCACAACCCGCGCAGGATCCAGATCCACGTCATACCACTCGCCATACAGACGGGCGATCCGCGCACGCAACTCAGGCAACCCGAGCGATACGGTATAACCCATAGGATCTTCGTTCAAACTTACCTTCAACCGCTCCAGCGCCGCCTGCGGAGCGCCTGTCCCAGGTTGGCCGATCTCCATATGAATGATGTGCCGCCCGGCTTCCTCGGCTCTGCGCGCAGCTTCCGCAACGTCCATCACGATAAATGGATCGAGATCACCACGTTTTGACAGCCGCATTGGATTTCCTTCTGGTTCAGCATTCCTGAGCGCTTGCACCTGATCTGCCCGCTCACAAGAAAGGGGTCAATGGATGATCCCAAATTTCCGACCCGATCACGCGACCGTGGGTTGGCAATATCAAAGAGTTGTGATCTGTCAGGCATCGAGAAAAGATGAGGAAGTGACCATGAAATTCTTGCGCGTGATGACCGCCGCTACCTTTTTCGCTTTTGGAGCGCATGCGGCGTCGGCTTTGGATTTAGGCGCAATGAGTGACAATGAGCGGGCCGATTTCCGCGCAGAGGTCCGGTCCTACCTTCTAGATAACCCCGAAGTTCTGATGGAAGCCATCTCGGTTTTGGAAGAACGGCAAGCTGAAGCCGCCCGCGCCAATGAGGCGGCTGTTCTCGAATTTCTTGCCGATTCTATCTTTGATGATGGGTTTTCATGGGTTGGGGGTAACCCCGACGGCGACATCACACTCGTCGAATTCTCCGATTATCGCTGTGGATATTGCCGCCAGGCCCATCCCGAAATCGAACAGCTCCTTCAAGCGGACGGTAACATCCGTTTCATCCTGAAAGAGTTTCCCATCCTTGGCGAACAATCGACGATCTCGTCACAATTCGTCATCGCCGTCAAAGAGCTTTACGGTGATGAAATGTACAAAGAAATCCACGACGCACTGATAACCATGCGCACAGATTCAACGCCAGAAAATCTCGAGCGTCTTGCGATCGCCTTTGACCTGGACCCATCGGCGATTTCGGACGAAATGCAATCTGAGCGCACGGCGAATATCATCAACGCGAACCACCAGTTGGCGAGCCAGCTACAGATCACCGGAACGCCGACCTTCGTCTTGCGCGATCAGCTGCTACGCGGTTACCTGCCATTGGCGGAAATGCAAAAGCGCGTGGACGCCGCACGCGAGGCCAAAAACTAAGACTTTTGGGCGTTATTCCGCGCTCTCAGCCTCAATCTCTGCTGCGCGTTTCTCTACCTGCTCAACGATATGCTCGACCATCTGTTCGTTCGAGAGTTTGTGGCTCTGCTTCCCAGCAAGATAAACCATGCCGGAACCTGCGCCCCCGCCGGTAAAGCCTACGTCGGTTAGCAGCGCCTCGCCTGGCCCGTTCACCACACAACCGATGATCGAAAGGCTCATTGGCGTCTTGATATGCTCAAGACGCTTTTCCAAAACTTCGACCGTCTTAATCACATCGAAGCCCTGCCGCGCGCAGGAGGGGCATGAAATAATATTCACCCCGCGATGACGCAGACCAAGGCTTTTCAGGATCTCATAACCAACTTTTACCTCTTCGACCGGATCGGCAGAAAGGCTCACGCGGATCGTATCGCCTATCCCCACCCAGAGCAGATTGCCCAACCCAATCGCTGATTTGATCGTGCCGGACATAAGGCCACCGGCCTCGGTGATCCCCAAATGGATCGGCGCATCTGTGGCGTCAGCCAATTGCTGATAGGCGGCAGCGGCCATGAAAACATCCGACGCTTTACAGCTGATTTTGAATTCGTGAAAATCATTGTCCTGCAAGATTTTGATATGATCCAAGCCGCTCTCGACCATCGCTTCGGGGCAAGGCTCGCCATATTTTTCCAACAAATCGCGCTCTAGGCTACCAGCATTAACGCCGATGCGTATCGAACAGTTATGGTCCCGCGCGGCTTTAATGACCTCCCGTACCCGCACTTCATCCCCGATATTACCCGGATTAATGCGCAAACATGCTGCACCAGCCTCGGCGGCTTCAATAGCCCGCTTGTAATGAAAGTGGATATCAGCAACGATCGGTACAGGGCTTTCATCGACGATCTTTTTCAGCGCGCGCGTGCTTTCCTGATCAGGGGTCGACACACGAACAATATCCGCGCCCGCCTCTGCCGCACGCTGAACCTGATCGATGGTGGCCGCAATATCGGTCGTCAGAGTGTTCGTCATCGTCTGCACCGTAATCGGCGCGTCTCCCCCGACCGGTACATTGCCCACCATGATCTTCCGAGATTTTCTGCGGTCGATATTGCGCCAGGGGCGCACGGGATTATGGGACATGAAACCTGCCTCGCCTGTGAGAACTCGCGTTGAGAAGTCTTCTATGGCGTCGAATCGCAAACGACAACGGCTGCCGTCAGCGAACAAGTTCACAAATTAGGGTTTTACTGGCTCGCGTCGGCGACATTCACCATCACCGCAAGATCGTTGTCTTGCTGCGGATCTGCCAGTTCATACCGTTCGGTCAGGAAATCGGCAGACATTGCCAGATTAGAAGTCACCTGACCGGGATCGCCCGCGGGGCCATAATGCTCGTCACCAATACGGAAATAGACAGCGCCCGACTCGCCCACACGAACCGTCGGCGGGATATCCGTCTGCGGCATTGAATAAACCGAACCAGAATCAAGTATATCCTGAAAAAGGATCGTCCCGTCAGATGCAGTGATACGCACCCACGAGGGCCGCACGGCTACAAGCGCAATTTCTGGGATTTCAGAGGTTGTTACCTGTGGCGCAGCCACAGCAGAAGGCTGCACTTCAAGTCCACTGGCCTCCGCCAGCGCCGCCGTTACCGCATCTACCTCAGGTAACTCCTGTGGCGCCAATGCACCCAAAGCACCCGGTTGCAGGGCGGCAATCGGGCCATCGCGCGGGGTCAAAACCGGCGCTTCCAGCGCTTCAGGGCGCAGGATTCGCGTCATCGCTTCCACCGTTGGGCCGACGGCGGCCACCGTTTCGGTCATATCGCTCCCGAAATTGCCATTACCCGCAAGCGGATCAACATCTGCAATCACGACGGGCGGCTGCTCAACCGGCGCAAAGCGTACCTTTTGTACCTCTTGCAGAACCGACCAGCCCCCATAGCCCAACCCGGCAAGCAAACCTGCCAGAACCGTCAAAGACCCAATCGCACCCGGTTCAATCCGGGCAAAAATGCTTTCGCCGCTAGGAATGAAAGGTGTCGTCGGCTCATCGAAAATATCATCGCTCGTCCGCGCGCCAAGGCGCTCTTCACGGCTCACCTTCTTCGGTGAAGATGCATCCTTGGACAAACCATGCGCGGTGGTGAAACCACTCTCGCGGCAGAAGGTTTCAAACGCCCATTCAGGATCCATCTGCAAGTATTTCGCGTAGGAACGGACATATCCGGCAATAAAGCCCGGAGTATCAAATGCAGACGGATCGGCATTCTCGATAGCGGCAATATAGGCGGCCTTAATCTTAAGCTCGCGCTGAACGTCCAACAGGGATTTCCCCATTGTCGCGCGCTCGCCGCGCATAAGGTCGCCCAGTCGAAGCTCATAGGCGTCAAAGCCTTTCGCCTCTCCTGGCTCCTTAGCCGCGTTTTTCCGCCTAAAGCTTCTGCCAATCATGAAAGCAGACCTGCCCGTTTCCCCAAACCAGCGCCGATGAACGATTCGCTCTCAGCACGTTATGTGCAGGGGGATAGCATACACCAATATCCTATGCATCCAGATATAAAGTTAACCTGCCATTTCGGCGCGATTCAGCGCACAATGGGACCAAAGCCGATCCATCGCATGAACAAGCCGGTCGATCTCTTCAGGTCCGTGGATCGGAGAAGGCGTGAACCGGAGCCGCTCGGTGCCCCGAGGTACGGTGGGGAAGTTGATCGGCTGGACATAGATCCCAAACTGGTCAAGCAACATATCCGACAGCTTCTTGGTATGCACCGGGTCGCCAACAATAACCGGCACGATATGGCTGCCATGATCGATGATCGGCAGACCAAGCCCCTTGAGTCGCAACTTAAGAACAGCCGCCTGTTCTTGATGCCGCTGACGGATCGAAGAATCAGATTTCAGCACGCGGATTGACGCAGCGCCACCCGCTGCAACCACGGGCGGAAGCGAGGTCGTGAAAATGAAGCCCGGTGCATAGGACCTTATCGCGTCACACATCTTTGCCGATGAAGCGATGTAGCCACCATGAACGCCAAACGCCTTGCCGAGCGTCCCGTTAACGATGTCGATCCGACCGAGAAGTCCGTCACGTTCTGCAACACCGCCGCCCCGTGGGCCATACATGCCAACAGCATGGACCTCATCGAGATAGGTCAAAGCACCGAATTCATCAGCAATATCGCAGATCGCTTCAATCGGACCGAAGTCACCATCCATTGAGTAAACCGACTCAAAGGCAATCAACTTCGGCGCATTTGGGTCGTCCGCAGCAAGCTTGGCGCGGAGATCGTCAAGGTCGTTATGATTGAAAATCCGCTTCGCACCACCGTTGCGGCGGATCCCTTCGATCATCGACGCATGATTAAGGGAATCGGAATAGATGATCAGCCCAGGGAACAGCTTCGGCAATGTGCTCAGCGACGCATCATTCGCGATATAGGCAGAGGTAAACAGCAGCGCGGCTTCTTTCTGGTGAAGGTCCGCAAGTTCCGCTTCCAATTCCTTATGATAGACCGTGGTGCCGGAAATGTTCCGCGTGCCACCAGACCCCGCGCCAGTCGCATCAAGCGCTTCGTGCATCGCAGCCAGAACGTCCGGATGCTGCCCCATACCGAGGTAATCATTGCCACACCAAACGGTGATTGGCTGCTCGGTGCCGTCTTCCCGATGCCAGACAGCATGTGGGAACTGCCCGTTCTTCCGCTCGATATCGATGAAGGTCCGGTACCGGCCTTCTTCGTGCAGTGTCGCAATAGCAGCATCGAGTCGTGCGTTATAATCCACGGGCTTTCCTTTCCACACGCCGCAGGGCTCATGGCGCATAGCTTAAAATCGTTCTAGCTTCATATAGGCTGGAGCCCCGCCGGACAATACACGACAAAATGACGCTGCACCAAGGTCAACAACACGTTTGACCGCTGGACAGTCCCAGCCCTACGCGCCACCATCGCATCAAATTTAAAGGAGGCCCTATGTCCGTTGATCCAGTCCTTTCGCAAATTGATGATGACCTTCTGCCGGCGACCGAACGGCTGAAGGAATTATTGCGCATTCCCTCGATCTCGACCGACCCAGCCTACAAGAATGACTGCGAAACGGCCGCAGACTGGCTTGTAGCCGACCTCGCCAGCATCGGTTTCACCGCAGAAAAACGCGCGACGACGGGGCATCCTATGGTCGTCGCGCACGGGGGTGAAGGTGGCCCGCATGTGCTTTTCTACGGTCATTATGATGTGCAGCCGGTCGATCCGCTCGATCTCTGGGATCGGGATCCCTTCGATCCGGTATTGGAGGACACCGAAAAAGGACAAGTCATTCGCGGGCGCGGAACATCTGACGACAAAGGCCAGTTAATGACCTTTGTGGAAGCCTGCCGCGCATGGACGGCGGTGCATGGTAAGCTGCCCTTTCGGATCACCATCTTCTTCGAGGGTGAGGAGGAGAGCGGCTCCCCTTCACTGATACCGTTCATGAAAGAAAATGCGGAAGAGCTGAAAGCAGATGTCGCGCTGATCTGCGATACAGGCCTTTTTGACTCGGACACTCCTGCAATCACCACCATGCTTCGCGGGCTGCTGGGTGAAGAAATCATTGTCACGGGGCCGGACAAAGACCTCCATTCCGGCATGTACGGCGGCGCGGCAATGAACCCGATCCGTGTCCTGTCAAATATCATCGCATCGCTGCATGACGAAAACGGCCGCGTTACCGTGCCTGGGTTTTACGAGGGCGTTGATGAGCTTGACCCAGCAGTAAAGGCGCAATGGGAGGCATTGGGTTTCGATGCCAAAGGGTTCCTCGGCGCCGTTGATCTTTCCCACCCCGCTGGCGAGCAGGACCGCTCCGCGCTCGAAATGATCTGGTCCCGTCCGACTTGTGAGGTGAACGGTATCACTGGCGGCTATACAGGCGACGGTTTCAAAACAGTGCTGCCCTCACAGGCGCGTGCAAAGATCAGCTTCCGCCTTGTTGGCAAACAAGACCCGCATGCCATCCGCGAAAACTTCCGCGCCTATGTCCGCGCGATGTTGCCGCCAGATTGCAAGGTCGCGTTCCTCTCACACGGCGCGGCGCCAGCATCGGTCATGGCGTTGGACAATCCGGCCTTTGAACGAGCGCGCGGCGCACTTTCCGATGAATGGCCGCGCGAAGCCGCCTATGTCGGCTCTGGGGGATCAATCCCTATCGCAGGCTACTTCAAAACCATTTTGGATATGGACGCCTTGCTTATTGGATTCGGGCTCGACGATGACGCCATTCATTCGCCAAACGAAAAATATGACCTGCGCAGCTTCCACAAGGGTACGCGCAGTTGGGCGCGCGTGCTCGCCGCACTCAACACGTCCGCTTAGACCACAAAGGCCCTGTCGACCGTCTGCTTTTTCGGAGAAGTGGCGCGGTTGACGGGGCTCGAACCCGCGACCCCCGGCGTGACAGGCCGGTACTCTAACCAACTGAGCTACAACCGCGCATCTCATTCGTTTCAGGTGACAGTGGCGCGGTTGACGGGGCTCGAACCCGCGACCCCCGGCGTGACAGGCCGGTACTCTAACCAACTGAGCTACAACCGCGTATCTGTCATCCAAAACATCGAATGTTCGTGCCTTCTATGGGCAGTACATGGCCTCGTCAAGCGTGTTCGAAACAAAAAACACAAAGCCCAGAGGAAGTTCGAAACCAACACTATTGCGCCTTCCAATATTCATTTTATCGCTTGCCTTCAGCTCCCAAACGGAAACTTATAGGTGGCGCGCCCAAAAGCGCCACCTGGGAGATAAGATGAGCTGGACCCGACGCGGTTTCATAGCATCAACTTTGGCATTTTCGGCGAAACCATCTTTCGCTGAAACGACCGTCGTGCGTACGCCAGGCTACCCTTGGGTCGTTACGTTACCTAATGCGCCGAGTGGGGTCGCGCTCACCTTCGATGATGGGCCGCATCCAGATCACACCCCTCGCCTACTCGATATCTTGGGCAATGAAGGCGTAAAAGCGACCTTCTTCTTGATCGGTCGCAGCGTTGCTGCCTACCCCCAGATTGCCCGCCAGATCGTCGAGCAAGGGCATGAGGTGGGCAATCATACATGGAACCATCCATTTCTCGCAGAGATGCCCTTCGCGTCAGTTCTGTCAGAAATTGATCGCACCAATCGGATCATTGAAGACACAACGGGAAAGTCACCTCATGTGTTTCGCCCGCCATACGGATCGTTCACTGGCAGGCAAAGCGCCCGACTCGCTGTCGAGCGTGGCATGACCACCGTGTTCTGGTCTGTCGATCCACATGACTGGCGGCGCCCAGGCCCTGATGAGGTCGCCCGCCGTATTCTGCAAATGGCGCGGCCCGGTTCGATCATTCTGACCCACGACATCCACTGGGGAACAGTCGCCGCCATGCCCGCGACGATCGCCGGTCTGCGCGCACGCAACCTCGCGACAACGCTTGTTTCGCCAACGCTGGCCTAACAAAAGAGCAACCAAAAGCTGATGGAATGCCACGCAAAGCGCCGTATATTTAATCAGCAGGGATTTTTACTTGCAAAAAAGGGAGAGGCGGCTTCTTTTGGGGGAAGCCGCCTCTGGGTAACAGTCGCTGGCATGTACCAAACTAAATTGTAAACTGAATACTAGATAATCTCTTGAGCCACGCCGCTCAAACTATTGAACGGTCCCAAATTGCCCCTTTTTCACTTCGCGAACAAAGTCGTTTGTCACGAAATGCGCATTATTGACGCGTTCGGCGCATCGCAAATTTTTACGCATCGCGAAATTTTCAGAATAATTAACAGTAAGTTAACGATCAGCTTCGCGATTTTTGTAGGCATCGCCCTATTCGGCGCGGACCCACACGGCTTCAGAGATATCATGCCGCTTTATTCGGCCTTCGCGATCTGGATCGTTGGATCTCTGAGCTTCCTTGTTTTCAAGGTCGCCATGCTTTCCGTCTGGGCAGTATTATCATTTTGGAAGATACGTCTCCCCTACTATATGCCCATCTCCACAGCGATTGAGTATGGCGGCGTCGCGGTTTTGATGGATTGGCTCGCACGCGCAGCGACACCTTCAGGCAAAGATCCGGAGATACTCTCGAACTATCCCTACTACCTCCTGACAATCTGGCTGATTGAGCTGGGATTCGTGCGATTTGGAATACCCGCGCTGATCAAAACAACAGCCGAGCGCGCGGATGGAAGACCTGCACCACTACCCGAGAACAGCCAAGCCGCATCCACGCCACGCAAAACGGTCATCAAAATTGGTTCGAAGACGATCATTGCCGAAACCTTGCTCTATATCCGATCCGAGGAACACTACCTCAACGTCACAACTACGACCGACAGTTTCGCCGAACGAGCGGCACTGACGACAATTATCCCCAACCTCGAGGAAGTTGGTGGCGTCCAACCGCACCGTTCTTGGTGGATCGCGCCACTGAGCAAGCCACGCTATCGGCGTATCAACGGCAAGCCGCATGTTGTCCTCGTCGACGGTACAAAGGTACCCGTCGCGCGTGGCCGTATGTCCAAATTGAAGAAATGGATTGAAAGCCAGAATCTCGACTAGCCGATGATATGCGCATCAAACCGATGCGCGCCTCGCGAGAACACCCTCCAAAGGACGGATCGAACGACCTGCACTATGTGGATTAATGGTGGGTGATGAGAGACTCGAACTCCCGACATCTTCGGTGTAAACGAAGCGCTCTACCAACTGAGCTAATCACCCACTTACTGGCGTGCCTTTACCGCGCTCTTTTGGCGCCTGCAAGCCCTATTCAGTAAGCTTTTCATGTTCTCCGTTTCGAATCCGGAAAATGACCCCCTGCCCGCCCGGCAAACGGTCCAGATCATCCAATCCCAACCCCATTGCCCGTGTGCGTAAGAAGCGCGAGGTAAACCCATGAGTGACGATAACCGTTGGCCGTTTCACCTGTTGCAACACCGCTCCAACACGCTCCCATAACCTGTCAAATGGCTCCCCACCGGGTGCGCGCGCATACATTTCGATATAGGTTTCATCAGCCGGACCGGGCCACTTTTCTGCAATTTCGGCGCGCGAGCGGCCACACCACTCACCCATACCGATCTCGCTGAGCAACGGCTCATGCCGGGCCGTCGCACCGATTGGCGCAAGCGCCAGACGCGCTGTTTCTATTGCCCGCCCCTGTGGGCTCGTCCAGAAGTCATGCGTCTCCGTGGAAACGCCGCAGGAAAGGAGCAATTCCCCCATGGCAACAGCCTGCGCGCGGCCGTTTTCCGTCAGCGGCGAGTCGAACCCTCCCTGAAACCGCCCCTCGCGATTCCATTCAGTTTCACCGTGCCTCAAAATCAAGATTTCGGGATAAATCATCTGCCACCTCACCCTAGGGATAAGCGGCCAATTATCAAAAGAAAAGCGCACCCGAGTTCGGGTGCGCTGAATTCTGGTGGGTGATAAGAGATTTGAACTCCTGACATCTTCGATGTGAACGAAGCGCTCTACCACTGAGCTAATCACCCGTCGGAGGAGCGTTTAGCCGCTGTTTTTCCGTCCTTCAAGTAGGCAGGTCGGAAATTTCCACCTTCGGGCTCTTCACGCGGGCTTTGATCGTTAGCAGATGACCTCCACTGCCCTCTTTCATCTTTGCGACGCGCAGCTTGTGAAACGGCGGGACGCTGACCTCGCGCCCTTCAACCAACATCTCGCCAAGAACCTCGAGACAGGCTTCCACTGTTTCTCTCGTGACCCCTTTTCGGCTGCTTGTGCGCGCCATTACCAGCTCAACAAGCTCTTTCTTCTTCAAAACCTCTTGAAAATCCGTCTCTTCAACTTCGGCAGACACAACCTTTAACTCTGGAACCACGGGAGCCGTATTTGACTTTCTTACAGACGCCTTTCTTGGCTTTGCCGTTTCGGATTTAACGCCCGAATTTTCAGACTTCGCCACCACACTATCCCTCATTTAGTCCTTTCCACGTCGACTTTACACATAACTTGCAAGGTCGCGCTACCCCTAGTGGAAAAAGAAAAACCCGACACACGCTAGTATGCCGGGTTCCCCAATTGAATATGATGAGATCTAATGGGCGATCTTGCCCGCTGTCGCGCCATCGTCCGCAGTGCCAAGGCTCGCCTTCGCCGCAGCAGCCTCTTCGGCCTCCTGATCCCATTCGATCGGTTCAGGCTGATGCGCAAGCGCGTGCTCAAGCACCTCCCGCACATGGCTGACCGGAATGATCGTCAGCCCGGCCTTAACGTTGTCAGGAATGTCCGGGAGGTCTTTTTCGTTCTCTTGCGGGATCAAAACCGTCTTGATGCCACCCCGCAAAGCCGCAAGCAGCTTCTCTTTCAAGCCGCCAATAGCCAGCGCGTTACCGCGCAGCGTCACCTCGCCCGTCATCGCGATATCCTTGCGCACGGGAATTTGGGTCAGTACCGAAACAATCGAGGTCACCATAGCAAGGCCCGCGCTCGGGCCATCCTTCGGCGTCGCCCCTTCGGGCACATGAACGTGAATGTCCCACTTCTCGAACTGCGGTGGCTTGACGCCAATTCTGGGTGCAATCGACCGGACATAACTCGACGCCGCATCGATTGATTCCTTCATCACATCGCCAAGTTTGCCGGTTGTTTTCATACGGCCTTTGCCGGGCAAGCGCAGCGCTTCGATCGAAAGCAACTCACCCCCAACGCTGGTATAGGCCAACCCGGTCACGACGCCGATCTGGTCTTCCTTTTCAGCCAATCCGAACCGGTATTTTGGCACACCCAGATAGTCATCAATATTCTCGCTGGTCACAGCAATACTGTCAGCTTCTTTCTTGACGATCTTGGTCACCGCCTTGCGCGCGACTTTGGCAAGCTCACGCTCGAGGTTCCGCACACCTGCCTCGCGCGTGTAACTCCGGATCACCGCCGTCAGCGCCGAGTCATCAATTTGAAACTCTTTCGCCTTCAGACCATGGTTCTTGAGCTGCTTGCTGATGAGGTGTTGCTTGGCGATCTCGCGCTTCTCATCTTCGGTGTAACCAGAGAGCGGAATGATCTCCATCCGGTCCAACAGCGGGCCAGGCATGTTATAGCTGTTCGCCGTTGTCAGGAACATCACGTTTGAAAGATCATACTCGACCTCAAGGTAATGATCGACAAAAGTCGCGTTCTGCTCGGGGTCCAGAACCTCCAGCATCGCACTGGCCGGATCACCACGGAAGTCCTGCCCCATTTTATCGATCTCATCGAGGAGGATCAGCGGGTTTGTCGTCTTGGCTTTTTTCAATGCCTGAATGATCTTGCCCGGCATCGAGCCGATATAGGTCCGGCGATGGCCACGAATCTCCGACTCGTCACGGACACCACCCAAGCTGATGCGGATGAACTCGCGCCCAGTAGCCTTGGCGACCGATTTACCGAGGCTCGTTTTGCCAACGCCCGGCGGGCCTACAAGGCACATGATCGGGCCTTTCAGCTTCGCAGAACGCTGCTGCACCGCGAGATATTCGACAATGCGCTCCTTGACCTTCTCAAGCCCGTAATGATCCGCATCCAGAATTTCCTCTGCGCGTCGCAGATCTTTCTTGGTACGGCTCTTTTTGTCCCACGGGATGGAAAGCATCCAGTCGAGGTAATTGCGCACGACTGTCGCCTCGGCACTCATGGGGCTCATGTTCTTGAGCTTTTTCAGCTCCCCCTCTGCCTTCTCCCGCGCTTCCTTGGAGAACTTTGTTTCCGCGATCCGCTGTTCAAGTTCAGCGATTTCGCCTTCCCCGTCCTCGCCCTCGCCCAACTCCTTTTGAATGGCCTTCATTTGCTCATTCAAATAGTAGTCGCGCTGGGTTTTCTCCATCTGGTTCTTCACACGCGATTTGATCTTCTTCTCGACGTGCAGCACCGACATCTCGCCCTGCATCAGGCCAAAAACCTTCTCAAGGCGTTCGGTCACCGAAAGCGTCTCGAGCAAATCTTGTTTCTGCGGCACATCAACACCGAGGTGACCCGACACGAGATCGGCCAGCTTGGCTGGTTCAGTCGCATCCGCCACGGCACCCAGTGCTTCTTCTGGAATGTTTTTCTTGATCTTCGAATAACGCTCGAATTCTTCAGAAACCGAGCGCAGCAGCGCCTTGGTTTCAGCTTCATCGCCAAAAGTCTCATCGAGCGCTGCGACGGACGCTTCAAAGAACGGCTCGACGGAGGAATATCCGGCGATTTTCACCCGTCGCTGTCCCTCAACGAGCACCTTTACCGTGCCATCGGGCAACTTGAGAAGTTGAAGAACGTTGGCGAGCACACCCGTGCTGTAGATCCCCTCTGGGGTCGGGTCATCTTCACCAGCGTCGATCTGGCTGGAAAGCAGGATTTGTTTGTCTTCCTGCATCACCTCTTCAAGTGCGCGGACAGACTTCTCACGCCCCACAAACAGCGGCACGATCATATGGGGAAAGACAACAATATCGCGCAGCGGCAACACTGGGTATGTCTGGTGTTCTTGTTCTGGCATGCTCGTATCCTTCGGTTCGGCAGACATAGCGGCCCCGATTGCGGCGGCGCGCCTATCTCCTCGTTAGATGCTATGACATGGGGCGGCAGCGCGAAACTTTCAACTGCTTTCCCTTCAACTCCACTGTGCCTAGGACTTCCGGATTGAGCAAGCACCCGCCGCACATTTGGCGCAACTTCGGCCCCGCAAAAGAAAATTTTGCCTAACTCATCGCATAATTCCCCATTCCTGCCCGATTTGCGCCCCGCATAGGTCGCATGCCTCGGCTCTTATCAACGCAAGGTAGAGAAGGTTGCGGTGGCAAACATGGCAAATACAATGACATTCTACGCTCGAGGTGACAGCGGTCCGGCTGCGAATGCCGCTCTGAATGCGCAAGGCACGACAACCACAGCCACCGCGGAGTTGACGTTTTCATCAGGTACCAGCGGCGACATCGAGCTTGACTACAACGCTGGCAGCTTTGACCCCGATACCACCGTATTCGTGGATGGCGTCGAAATGCAGTTCACAGTTGAGTTTTCGGGGACCCTGCCGATCACGCAGCGCCTCTCCAACGTGAACGGTCAAAATCTACAAGGCGAAGAGATCGTCGTCATCACAACCGAAGAAGGCCAACGCTATTTCTTTCTCAGTTCTGGGAATGGCGATTACGCGACAATGGATGCTTTTCCGAACGGCGCGCATGCCATTGAAAACCTGTCCTCTACTGGCCCTGTTCTCATCTGTTTTGGCGGCGGTACGCGCATCACCACACCCTATGGCGATATTCCGGTCGAGCATCTTTCAGTTGGTGACCTTGTTTTAACGCAAGATGGCCGCGCAGTTCCCATCCGTTGGATCGGAAAAAAGGCGCTTTCCCCGCTACAGCTAAAACTGTTCCCAGCATTGCGCCCGATTACGATACCGCGTGACCAGTTCGGCCCGGGGCTCCCCAACCGCCCGCTGACGCTTTCCCCGCAACACCGCATCTCCTTTGGCGGTTGGCAGACCGAAGTCCTTTTCGGCGCGACGGAAGTTCTCTTCGCTGCGAAATTCCTCATGGATGGTGTTGTACCAGCGGCACCGGAAATGGGCGTCGAGTACTTCCACCTGCTTTTCGATCAGCATGAGGTGATCCTCGCGAACGGCCTTGCCAGCGAGAGCTTCCAGCCGGGAACGCGCGGATTAGGCAGCCTCAGCCCTGACGACGCCGCCGAGATATCGGCACTCTTCCCCGATGCACCAACTGTGCCGACAGCACGCCCCGACGCACATCAAGCGCTCCGCGCCCATGAAGCACGGGTTCTAATCGAAGCTTGCGGCCTGAAACTTACCAATGGATGCAGCGATCTGCAGCCGACGGTCGAGGCGCTCGCTGCCTGAGCCTAGAGCGGCTCGATATCGCCACCCGCGCGCAGTGCATGGAACTCACGCTCGAACGCATCGAAACTGTCTACCTCGATTGCATCGCGCATGCCCTGCATAAGCTCTTGATAATAATGCAGGTTATGCCAAGTCAGCAGCATACCTGAAATCATCTCTCCAGACCGGAACACATGATGCAAATAAGCGCGTGAGTAATTCCGGCAGGCCGGACAGGTACACGCCTCGTCCAGTGGCCTTGGGTCATCGGCGTGGCGGGCATTCTTGATGTTGACCTGCCCGCGACGGGTCCATGCCTGTCCCGTCCGACCGCTGCGCGAAGGCAGCACGCAATCCATCATATCAATCCCGCGTTTGACGGCACCCACGATGTCATCCGGCTTTCCCACGCCCATCAAATAACGAGGTTTGTCTTGCGGCAGCATATCCGGTGCATAGTCGAGCACACCAAACATCGCCTCCTGCCCCTCTCCCACGGCAAGGCCACCAACCGCGTATCCATCAAACCCGATTGATACCAAGGCTTCGGCACTCTCCGCGCGCAGTTCTTGCGTTACGCCCCCTTGCTGGATCCCAAACAGCGCATGCCCCGGACGGTCGCCAAACGCATCGCGCGACCTCTGCGCCCATCGCATCGATAGCCGCATGCTCTCGGCCACGCGCTCTTCGCTTGCGGGAAGCGCAGGACATTCATCAAACGCCATGACGATATCAGACCCTAACAGCTTCTGAATCTCCATTGAGCGCTCAGGGGTGATCTCATGTCGCGAGCCATCGATATGGCTGCGGAACGTGACGCCGTGCTCAGTCAGCTTGCGCAGTTCCGCAAGGCTCATCACCTGAAAGCCGCCTGAATCCGTCAAGATCGGCTTCTCCCAGTTCATGAATTTGTGCAGCCCACCCAGCCGCTGCACACGCTCTGCAGTAGGCCGGAGCATAAGGTGATAAGTATTGCCGAGCAGAATATCTGCACCCGTCGCCGCAACACTTTCTGGCATCATCGCCTTAACGGTTGCGGCCGTGCCAACAGGCATGAAAGCGGGCGTACGGATCTCCCCGCGCGGGGTCTTGATCACGCCGCGGCGGGCCTTCCCGTCAGTGTTCATCAGCTCAAAAGAAAACCGTGTCATCCAAGACCTGTAATCGTTGTTTTGCCCCCAATACCCGATTTTACGCCGAATAAAAGTCCAAGCCTCCTTGCCTTGCGCCCCCTTTACCCGACGAGGGACAAACCCTATATGAACAGTCGGGTATTCAACGGATGGTGACGATGACCGAAGCAACAGAAAATCTCGAAGGAACAGCGCTGATCGCCCCTTCGAGCACCGAGCATCCGCTCTACGACACGATCGTCGAGGCTTGCCGGACGGTCTATGACCCCGAAATTCCGGTCAATATCTATGATCTTGGCCTCATTTACACCATTGATATTAATGATGAAAATGAAGTGCACGTTATCATGACCCTCACCGCGCCCGGATGCCCCGTCGCAGGAGAGATGCCGGGATGGGTCGCTGATGCGGTAGAGCCTCTGCCCGGCGTCAAGCAAGTCGATGTCGAAATGACCTTTGAACCTCAATGGGGCATGGATATGATGTCAGATGAAGCCCGTTTGGAACTTGGCTTCATGTAAATGTCCGCGCACCGCGCAACGGAGACTGAAATGTTCGGAATTCCAGGCAAACAGGCCGTCACCATGACGCCGAAAGCAGCAGGCCAAATCCGTACGCTCATGGAGCGCGACGGGAAGAAGGGCTTGCGGATCGGCGTCAAGAAAGGCGGCTGCGCGGGCATGGAATACACCATGGACTACGCCAATGAGATCGACCCGAATGATGAGGTCGTCGAGCATGACGGCGCCCGGGTGATGATCGCCCCAATGGCGCAGATGTTCCTTTTCGGCACCGAGATTGACTACGAAGTGTCCCTGCTGGAAAGCGGCTTCAAATTTCGCAACCCCAACGTGGCTGACGCTTGCGGATGTGGCGAATCGATCAAGTTCAAAGACGTCGATGAGCTACGCGCCGAACAAAACCAGCATTCCTGACTTCTCAAACAAACGCCGAATTGCTACCTGCTCTGTATGACAGGACAGGAGACGTCACATGCGCCGCAAACTCGCCGCCGGAAACTGGAAAATGAATGGCCTCGCCGCCAGCCTCGGAGAGGTCCATGACCTCGTTGCGGCACATCCCGAACCTGCGGTGGATATACTGCTCTGCCCCCCTGCCACGTTGGTTGCGTCGATGGTCGCGGCAAAGGGCGCGCATGCATTAGCCGTGGGTGGGCAGGATTGCCACACAGCACCCTCCGGCGCGCATACTGGTGACATATCTGCCGATCAGCTGCGCGACGCTGGTGCCGGCGCTGTGATCCTCGGCCATTCCGAACGCCGCGCCGACCACGGTGAGACAGACGCGCTCGTTCACACCAAAGCGCAAGCAGCATTCGCGGCTGGGCTGACAGCGTTTATCTGCATCGGTGAAACGCTTGATGAGCGCGAAACTGGAACAACGCTCGATGTCGTCGGTACCCAGCTCGCAGGCTCGGCCCCTGAAACGTCAACAGGCGCCAATACCGTCATCGCCTATGAACCTGTATGGGCAATTGGCACCGGCAAAATTCCGACACTCGAACAAATCGCTGAGGTGCATGGCTTCATCCGTTCCGAGCTGGTCGCGCGTTTCGGCGATGAGGGCAAAAAGATGCGCATCCTCTACGGGGGGTCGGTCAAACCCTCCAACGCTGCGGAAATTTTTGCAGTGGCCGATGTTGACGGGGCGCTGGTCGGCGGTGCCAGCTTGAAAGCCGCGGATTTCTCCCCGATCATATCGGCTCTTGAAGCCGCCTGACGCAAGGCACTTCGCAAAGAAAAAAACCGCGCTTCTTGCGCGGCTTTTCTCATTTTAGGGGCGATCACCTCACGATGATTTCCGGCCCCATCACGCTGTTCGGCAGTGCTGTTGAAATCCAAGGCACATAGGTCACGAGGATCAGGAACACGAACAGAACGGCGAGGAATGGAAGCGCGGCGCGGACAACGTTCATCATCGGCATTCCGGCCACGCCTGAGGTCACGAAGAGGTTCAAGCCCACCGGCGGCGTGATCATCCCGATTTCCATGTTCACGACCATGATAATCCCGAGGTGGATCGGGTCGATCCCCAATTCGATCGCAATCGGGAACACCAACGGCGCCACGATCACGATCAAACCAGATGGTTCCATGAACTGACCGCCGATCAGCAGGATCACATTTACCATCACAAGAAACATGATCGGCCCGAAACCGGCATCCAACATTACCCCCGCGATATGTTGCGGGATCTGTTCATCGGTCAGAACGTGTTTGAGGATCAGCGCATTGGCGATGATGAACATCAACGTCACCGTGAGTTTGCCGGCCTCAAAAAGCGTGTCTCGGGTATCTTTGTGGAAAAACGCCGTGACCAGCGCGTAAGGTTTTTCCCACAAGGCGCTCGGGCGTGTCGCCCCGTCACGCGCCGCCAGCGGACCCATATCGCGGTACACAAAGCTCGCGACTAGGAACGCATAGACAGCCGCAACAGCCGCCGCCTCGGTCGGCGTAAAGGCACCGTTCTTCCAATAGAAAAAGCTTCCCTCACCGCTAAAGCGGATCCACGGATGGCCATAGATACCGCCCATGATGATACCGATCAGCAATAGCCCCCAGAAAGCATCTGTGAAGCTGTTGATGATTTCACCCCAGCCCTTCCATTCGCCTTTCGGCATCTTGCGGATACGCGCCATCACATAAATCGTGACCATCAGCATACCACCCGCCATCAATCCAGGGATCACACCGGCCAGGAACATCCGCCCGACGGATACATCCGTGGCCGAGGCATACACCACCATAACGATGGAGGGCGGGATCAAGATGCCAAGCGTACCTGCGTTGGCGATCACGCCTGCTGCAAATTCCTTGGTGTAGCCAACCTGCTTCATCGCCGCGATCACGATTGTGCCGATGGCCACAACCGTTGCTGGCGAAGACCCAGAAAGCGCGGCGAAAATCATACAAGCGAACACGCCCGCAATGGCAAGCCCGCCTTGCAGATGGCCCACGCAAGCAATTGCAAAACGAATGATCCGCTTCGCCACACCGCCAGTTGACATGAAAGACGACGCGAGAATGAAGAACGGAATAGCCAGCAATGTGTAGTGCCCTGCCATCGCCTGATACAGCGACTGGGCAATAGACGCCAAAGAGGTGTCCGAAAACATCAGCAGGAAGAGAACAGAGCTGAAACCGAGCGAGACAGCGATTGGCACCCCAATCAGCAAAAGCCCGACGATCATGAGAAAGAGCAGTACGACATCCATCGGGTTATTCCTTGTTCGCGAGCGCCGCTTCTTCAACGGCGTCTTCGGCTTCATGGCTGACGATGATACTGTCCGCCGCGCCGGAAATGACGCGCAGCGTCGCCTGCACAATGCGGTAAGTCATCAAGGCGATACCGAATGGCAGAACAGAATAAGGGATAAAGCGCGGCAGCTTCTCGTATTCCTCACCAAAGTTGAAAGTGGCTTCGAGCCATTCCCGCGCGAACGGGATCGGGATTTGCTCCGTCTCGTACCACGCCTGATCACGACTGTTGGCAAAACCCGTCGGGAACCAGCGTCCCTCCGTTGCATTCAGCCCCGCAAATGGCGCCCAGTAATCCCACGCGCCTTTCAGCAGCAGCAGAGCATAAGCAAGGCAGACAGCGCAGGCTATCAATGTCATTGCTTTACGCGCCCGCGGGCCAACAATATTAAGGATCGCATCCACGCCAAGATGTGCAGTGACCTTGAACGCATACGAAATGCCAAGGATCACCAGCCACGCAAACAGCACCAATGTTAGTTCAAGCCCCCAAATGAGCTGACTGTTGAACGCATAACGCAACACCACATTGATGAATGTCACCAGCGTCATCGCCCCGAGGATGAACGCGATCAGTGTTTCTTCGATATTATTGAATAGCGTCGCAATGCGACCTTCCGGATGATGTCGTCCACCGCTCATCGCAGCCCCCATCTATGCAAACCGAACCAAATTGAGTGGGGCGACCGAAGCCGCCCCAAGCATATCCGACTTACATCGACTCGTTGATCGCCTGAGCGGCGTCGATGTTGTCCTGACCCACATCGTCGACAAACTGCTCCCAGACCGGCTTCATCGCCGCGACCCAAGCAGCACGCTGGTCTGCATCAAGCGTCCGGACAATGCCACCTGCTTCGATGATGGCTTCCTTGTTCGCTTCGTTCACTGCGGTGGACTCAGCATTACGCGCTTCCGTCACCTCCGCGAGAATGGTCATGAACTGGTCGCGCACATCGGCGTCAAGGCTATCGAGCCAGTCAACGCTGGTCACAACGAGGTAGTCGATGATGCCGTGGTTGGTTTCGGTGATACCATCCTGAACCTCAAAGAACTTCTGGCCATAAATGTTGGACCAAGTGTTCTCCTGCCCGTCTACAACGCCGGTCTGCAGGGCGCCGTACACTTCCGAAAAGGCCATCGGCTGCGGGCTGGCGCCCAGCGCTTCCATCTGCGCGACGAGAACATCCGAGGTCTGAACGCGGAACTTCAGGCCAGCCGCATCGGTCGGCTCGTTCAGCGGAACATTAGCCGAGAACTGCTTCATACCATTGTGCCAGAACTGCAAGCCCTGAAGGCCACGGCGTTGCATGGAGTCTTTCATTGCCTGACCTGTTTCAGACGCTTGGAACGCGTCAACGGCGTCAACGTTCTTGAACATGAACGGCAGGTCAAAAATACGGAATTGCTTGGTAAACGCTTCGAATTTCGACAGCGACGGTGCGGCAAGCTGAACGTCCCCTTGCAGGATCGCCTCGAGAACCTGATCGTCGTTATAGAGCGTAGAGTTCGGGAACACTTCCATGCACATCGTGCCATCCATCTCGGCATTCACGCGCTCTTGCAGAAGCGTTGCAGCGATGCCTTTTGGGTGACGGTCGGTGTTCGTCACATGGCTGAACTTGACGACAATCTCGCCATCGTCACAGGCCGCGAAAGCAGCGCCTGCGCCCATCGTCAACGCCAGTGCGCTTGCAGTCGCCAGTTTAACAAATTTCATATCGGATCTCCTCCCATTTGAGATAGCCATTACCACATAGTGGTGGTGCAGAGAGTGAAGACCCTGCCCAGCGCCCGCGCAACTGAACAATGCCAGAAGGGCGATATCCCCAAATTTAATGATGATATTCAGTCAGTTAATGAGGTTTGAACTGAAGTGTTTTCGCCCACCATCATCACCACGCGCGAAGTTTCACACAGTGAACAACGCCACATGTGCGGAAAACCGCACAACTGCGCGCGCTGGCGATTATCGATAATCTTCCGCTCGGAGATCATGGCGCGCCAATTTATCATAGAAGGTCTTGCGCGGCAGCCTTAGCGCCTTCGCCGTCTCGGTCGCATTGCCGGAATGGCGTCGCAGAGCCTCGATGAGTAAGGACCGCTCCACTTGCGCCATTTGCTCACTCAAGCCAAGGCTCGCATCCTCTTCCCCATCTCCAAGCCCCATCACAAACCGCATGGCCGCATTCATCAGGGCGCGCGCATTGCCTGGCCAGTCCTGCGCCATCAGCCGCGCAATCGTCTGCGCGGGGATCTCCGGTTCCGGCAAGTTGGCCTGCTCACACGCCTGCGCCACATAGGTCCGGAAAAGGGTCGGAATATCTTCCGTCCGTTCCCGCAGCGCCGGGATACGCACACGCATGAGATCGATCCGGTAGAACAGATCAGAATTGAACCGCCCCGCTGCAACCTCCTCCTCCAGTTCGCGCGTCGTACCCGCGATCACCCGCGCCGAGCCGCCGCCGCCTTCGAGGGTATCAAGCAAGGCAAACTGCACGCCAGCCGGCAACAAGCTGACCTCATCAAGGTAGAGCGTCCCCGCTTTTGCTGCCGTCATCGCATCGCCCAGCCCTTCCACCGTCAACGATGCCGCCGCGCGTTTGACAAAGGGATAACGCGCCGCTGCCGAAAGAAGATGAATGACCTCGGCCACCTTGGGTGTTCCGGTACCCGTCTCCCCAGTGACCAAGACCTCGGCATTAGTTCGTGCAACCGTGCGCACCCTCTGTCGCAATCCTTCGGCCAATGCTGAACGACCAAACAACATACGCGCCGCAGCATCGCCGCTCTCCATCTCCAACTTTCGCCTGCGGTTTTCCAAAACCTCCCGGCGCGTCTCGGAGGCCTTTTCGATCAGCATAATCAATTCATTCGGCGCACAGGGTTTTTCCAAAAAGGAATGCGCGCCCTGCTCCATCGCCTTCACCGCCGTCGGAATGTCACCCTCGCCGGTCAGAAGGATCACTGGCAATTCGGGGTCGATACTCCGCGCATAGGTTAACAGGTGAAAACCGTCCCTACCCGGCATGCGAATATCGGTCACAATCACCCCTTCAAAATCGGTGGAAATGTGATCTTTCGCTACGATGAAAGAACTGGCCAAAATTGGCGCCATATCCGCCAGTTCGAGGGATTGGCCCAATGCCTCGCGTACTTCCTTGTCGTCATCCACCAACAAAACACGCTGCATCATGCCGCAACACTCCTCTCGATCAGGTCCAGTTCGACGGTAAATACCGCGCCCCCGTCGGGATGGTTCCGCCCACGAATATCGCCACCGAAGGATTGCACAAGCCCGTAGGAGATCGACAAGCCTAACCCCATGCCCTCTGAGTCACTCACCTCCTTAGTGGTATAAAAGGGGTCAAAAATCTTTTCAGGCTCCGCAATGCCCGGTCCACTGTCCCTGACACTCACCTGCACCCGCCCCTCACTGATGGAGACACCGATCTCCATGCGCGGTTCAGGTTGCCCGATCATCGCGTCAATCGCATTTCCAACAAGGTTCAGCACAACCTGCTGCAACCGGATTTCTCCCGCACGCACATAAATTGGTTCCGCAGGCGGCTCCCACGCGATCGTCACGCCGGCTGTCCGCGCGCGGGCCTCAACCATTTCGAGGACTGCCTGTATGACGTTTTGTAGATGCACCTCCGAAAGCGCCTCGCTTTCCTGTCGCGCAAAGGCCCGCAAGTTCCGGATGATCCGTGCCATCCGGCGCGACAGGTCACCGATCCGCGTCAAATTGCGGGCCGCCGCATCGGTGTTGCCCCTTTGCAGAAAAGTCTCCGCGTTTTCCACGAATGAACCGATGGCCATCAGCGGTTGGTTCAATTCATGGCTGATCCCCGCCGACATTTGCCCCAATGCGGACAGCTTGCCAGCCTGCACAAGATCATCTTGGGCTTTCTTCAGCTGTGCTTCGGCAAATGTGCGTTCGGTGACTTCGTGGCGCAGATCACGGTTCAGCCTTTCCAGCGCCTGCGTTCTTTGCGCGACCCGCGCTTCCAGCCGCGCATTTACCTCTTTCAGTGCGCGCCGCCGCTCGGTCGCGAGGAATAAGAGCGCGCCAAAGGCAAGGAACACCGCAGCGACGACGGCAGCCTGTAACGCGGCAAGCTGCCGCGCCGGCTCCACATCAATGAGCGCTTCCCCCGTCAGGCCGATTACCGGCAGGTCCAGCGAAATATGCAACGCCACCGAGGGGAGATAGCGCCCTGCATCCAACGACCACAGCCGATGCCCCCAGCGCTGTTGCTCGGAATAAGGGACAAACGCTGTCTCGGCACCATCACGCGCCAGCAAGACAAGCTCCGACCGGTTGGAGACAAAGACAAACCCCTCCTCGTCAGTGAAGAACACCGTCGGCCTTCCACCGCGCCACGAGGCTTCAATCTCCTCCACATCCGCCAGCACGATAACCGCCCCGATCACCGGCCCCTCATCTGCAAAAACCGGCGCCGCGAACGCATAGGCCCGCCGGTCAAAGCTCGTGCTGAGGAAATGGTCCACCCCGAGAGCGCCATCCATCGCCCGCCGGAAGTAACGGCTGTCTGCAACCTCTGCCGCACCATCCGCCCGTGCCGCAGCCAATTGTTTGCCAAAGCGGTCAACGGCCACCACGTTGAGCGAACCCGATTTGTCAGCGACCTTTTGTAAGACCGCCGCCAAGTCCTCCGCCGGCTGCTCCCCAAGCAAGACCGGCGCCACAAACGGGTGATCCGCTGTCAGCACCGCAAGCTCGCGGAACCGCTGAAGCTCGCTGGTCAGCCGGTCTGCCGCGAGCGCCAGATCAGATTGCCCCCGCTGCGCCAAGCCATTCAGCGCCGACCGCTCCGCATAGACCCATACCACGCCGGACAAACCGCCGATGATCAGAAGAAAACCAGCAACCGCGAAAAATCTCTGACGAAAAGTTGTTTTCATCTTCTCAGACTAGAAACCCGTGCTTGCAAAGGCCAGTACCCCTGTTCATCTTGCGCGCATGAAAACCGTGTTCCAAGACCCAACCGACGACGCTTTCGTCCAGAACCCCTATCCGTTCTACGATTCCATGCGGCCGCATGGCGATTTGTTCCACTGGGGCGACTACAATATGACCTGCGCGGTATCGCATGGTGCCGTCAGCGCGCTCCTACGCGACAGGCGCTTCGGCCGCGAAGTGCCACCTGAATCGGCGCAGCCGATCCCAGATCACCTGCGCCCCTTCTATGACATCGAAGCCCATTCGATGTTGGAACTGGAACCGCCGCGCCACACAAGGCTGCGCGGCCTCGTTCTGCGCGCCTTCACCACACGGCGCATTGCCGGTCTGGTTCCTGAAATCACCGCGCTAAGCCATGACCTTATCGACCGCTTCCCTACCGGCCCCTTCGATATCATCGACCATTTTGCAAAGCCGATCCCCGTCATCATAATCTGTCGCCTTCTAGGAGTTCCTGAAGAACGATCCGAAGACCTGCTCCGCTGGTCCAATGCGATGGTCGCGATGTATCAAGCCCGCAAAACCCGCGAGATCGAGGACGCCGCTGTTGCCGCCACGCTAGAATTTCGCGATTTCATCACCGGCTATATCGCCGAAAAACGCCGCAATCCCGCCGATGACCTCCTCTCCCAACTGATCGCCGCCGAAGAAGCTGGCGAAAAGCTTTCAACGGACGAACTGATCACCACTTGCATCTTGCTATTGAATGCAGGGCATGAGGCGACCGTCCACACCCTCGGCAACGGCATCAAAACGCTGCTCGAAAACGGTCATCGCGACATTACCGAAACCGCCGTCGAAGAACTGATCCGCTTCGATCCACCTCTGCATATGTTCACCCGCTGGGCCTATGAAGATGTCGAACTGTTCGGGCATCATTTCAAACATGGCGATCAGGTGGGCCTTCTGCTCGGCGCCGCCAACAGGGATGCGAAAGTCTACCCCGATCCCAATACCTTCGATCCATTCCGCAAGGGGCCGCAAAACACCTCATTTGGCGGCGGAATCCATTTTTGCGTCGGTGCGCCCCTCGCACGGCTCGAAGTGCTTCACGCGCTGCGCGCCCTCTTCGATCGCTTCCCTGATTTAAAGATTGCCACGCCGCCCCACTACGCAGACCTGTACCACTTCCACGGCTTGGAAAACCTGATGGTCAGCCGCTAAAGCGGCAGCGAGACGGTCGATTTCAGTTCCTCCATCGAGAGCAACGCCGTCACGTTATACACCCGCACTTCAGAGATAAGCGCCTGATAAAAGGCATCATAAGCGCGGGCATTCTTGACCCTGACCTTGAGGATGTAATCTATATCCCCCGCCAGCCGATGCGCCTCCTGCACCTCCGGCCTTTTCTTCAATGCGTCCAGAAACTTGGCCTGCCAGTCCGCTTCATGTTCCGATGTGCGGATCAACACGAAAAACGTCGCCTCAAACCCCAGCGCATCAGCATCGAGCAGCACAGTCTGCTGCCCGATGATTCCGGCCTCTTTCAACTTCCGAATCCGGTTCCAAACAGGGGTCTTTGAGGAGCCGACATTCTTTGCAATTTCATCAAAAGACTGGCTCGCGTCCCTTTGAAGCTCTGCAAGAATCTTCCGGTCCATCTCGTCTATTCGGATATCCATTCTGCTTTCTCCGCCGTTAAGGAACGCCCGTTATCGCAGCGCTTCAATTTGGAACATACGTCCTTATTACACCGCTGCAATAGCAAATTATCGGGAAAATATTCTATATTAGATCCAGATTTCAACTGGAGCCGCCCCAATGCAGCACTTTCCGATCTTCATGGCCGTCGCTGGTCGCCGCATCGTTCTTTCGGGCGGTGGCGATGCCGCATTGGCCAAGCTGCGCCTTTTGTTGAAGACCGAGGCCAGCCTCACCGTTTTCTCCGCAGACGCCGCGCCAGAAATCCATAACTGGGCCAACGAAGGCAAGCTGCGCCTTGTGTCGCGCCAGATGGAGGCGGGTGACGCGCTCTGCGCCGTACTCTTCTACGCTGCCAACGAAGACGCCGAGGAAGATGCCCGCGCCTCCGCCCTCGCGCGTGCTGATGGCGCTCTGGTCAATATCGTTGATAACCTCCAAGACAGCGCTTTCATCACTCCTGCCATCGTCGACCGTGATCCCGTCACCGTTGCCATCGGCACTGAAGGCGCGGCGCCGGTGCTGGCCCGCGCAATCAAGGCAGACCTCGAAGCCCGTCTGCCTGCCTCCCTCGGCCTTCTCGCACGGATCGGCAAATCCTTCCGCCGTGCCGTTGAAGTCCTGCCGATGGGCCGCAAGCGCCGTGACTTCTGGGCGGACTATTATTTCAACTCCGGCCCTAAGGCGGTAGAACAGGGCGGCGAAACCGCCATCGAAGCAGCACTTGATGATCTTCTGGCGCGACACACAGCAGCCGAGGCACGAAATGGCCATGTCGACCTCGTCGGCGCAGGGCCAGGCGACCCCGAGCTTCTGACGCTCAAGGCCCGCAAAGCGCTCGATGAAGCTGACGTTGTGATCTACGACCGCCTCGTCAGCACGGAAATCCTCGAACTCGCCCGTCGCGAAGCAACCCTGATCAACGCAGGCAAAGAGGGCTTCGGCAAGTCCATGCCGCAAGAGCAGATCAACGCTCTGATCGTGGAGCACGCCCAACAGGGCCTTCAGGTCGTCCGCCTCAAATCCGGCGACCCTACTGTCTATGGCCGCCTTGACGAAGAGATCGAAGCGATTGCGGCCGCAGGCATCAGCTGGCGGATTGTCCCGGGCATCACTGCCGCCTCTGCCGCTGTCGCCCAAATTGGCCAGAGCCTCACCCGCCGCGACCGCAATTCATCCGTCCGGTTCCTCACCGGCCACGACATGAAAGGCTTTGCCGAGCATGACTGGCGCGCTCTTGCTCGCCAAGGCGAAGTCGCCGCGATCTACATGGGCAAGAAGTCCGCGCGCTTTATTCAAGGTCGCCTGCTGATGCACGGCGCCCATCCCGATACGCCGGTGACGGTCATCGAAAACGCCTCCCGCCCCGAGAGCCGCGTGCTCTCCACCCGCCTCGCCGAGCTGGAACCGACCCTGACCAACGCAGGCCTGACCGGCCCCGCCCTCACCTTCTACGGCCTCGCCCCGCGCGATGCCGCCGCCCTCGCGCCAACGATCGAGCATAAGGAAGCCATCCAATGAGCCGCCGTTTCACCCCCAAAGTCGTCACCGCCAACGCCCTCATTGAGGGCGACGTGGTTTGGCTCACCGAAGATGACCGCTGGACCCGCACCATGTCCGAGGCCGAACTGATCGACGACGAAGCCCATGCCGAGATCCGCCTGCTCGACGCGCAGCGTCAGGCCAACATCGTGGTCGGCGCCTATCTCACAGACGCCCGCGCAGGTGAGGACGGCCCCGAGCCGACCCATTTTCGCGAAGCGTTCCGCACCTGCGGCCCGTCCAATTACGCCCACGGCAAGCAAGTGGAGGCCTAAATATGTACAGCTACACCGATTTCGATGAAGCCTTCGTCCGCGAACGCGTCTCGCAGTTCCGCCATCAGGTCGAACGCCGGATCAACGGCGCGCTGACCGAGGACGAATTCAAACCGCTGCGCCTGATGAATGGCCTCTACCTGCAACTGCATGCCTACATGCTGCGCGTGGCCGTGCCCTATGGCACCCTGAACCCCACGCAAATGCGCCAGCTTGCCTATATCGCCAAGCGCTGGGACAAAGGATATGGTCACTTCACCACCCGTCAGAACATCCAGTTCAACTGGCCGAAGCTAAAAGACGTCCCCGACATCCTCGATGCGCTGGCCGATGTGCAAATGCATGCGATCCAGACCTCTGGAAACACGATCCGCAACGTGACGGCGGACCATTTCGCCGGTGCCGCCGCCGACGAGATCGAAGACCCGCGCCCCGTGGCCGAGCTGCTGCGCCAATGGTCCACCGATCATCCGGAATTCCAGTTCCTACCCCGCAAATTCAAAATCGCGGTCACTGGCAGCCCGAATGACCGCGCCGTGACGAAGGCACATGACGTAGGCCTCCGCATGGTGCGCAACGCCGCAGGTGAACCGGGCTACGAGGTCATCGTTGGCGGCGGCCTGGGGCGCACACCGATGGTCGGCAAAGTCATTCGCGACTTCCTGCCAAAAGCAGACCTCCTGCCTTATATCGAAGCGGTTGTATCCGTGTGGAACCTCCTCGGCCGCCGCGACAACAAATACAAATCGCGCATCAAAATCACCGTTCACGAAAACGGCTTGGAAAAAATCCGCGATCTGGTGGAAGAGCGTTTCAACACCCTTCGCCCCGAATTCGGCGGTGTCGATCAGGCGCTTCTGCGCGAGATCGAGGCGCAATTCGCAGCACCTGCCTTCGTGAAGAAATCGACCGACGCCTACGAACAGGCCCGCGCAACCAACGCCGCCTTCCGCTCATGGACCGATACCAACCTCGCCGCGCACAAGGCCGAGGGCTACGCGATCGTTTCCATCTCGATCAAGAAGCATGGCGCCACACCGGGCGATGCCACCGCAGAGCAGATGCGCGTTATGGCCGATCTGGCAGAGCGCTACGGCCACTCCGAACTGCGCATCAGCCACGAACAGAACGTGATCCTGCCGCATGTGCATAGGTCTGATCTTCCGGCTGTCTATGCTGCACTGCGCGAAGCTGATCTCGCCACGGCAAATATCGGACTGGTCAGCGATATCATCGCCTGCCCCGGCATGGACTACTGCGCACTCGCGACCGCACGCTCGATCCCGATCGCCCAAGAGATCGCCACCCGCTTTGATGAGCTGAAGCTCGAGCACGACATCGGCCCGCTAAAGATCAAAATCTCCGGCTGCATCAATGCCTGCGGGCATCACCATGTCGGCCATATCGGGATTTTGGGCCTCGACCGTGCTGGCGTCGAAAACTACCAGATCACGCTTGGCGGCGACAGCACCGAAGACGCCGCCATTGGCACCCGCACCGGCCCCGGCTTCCCCGCCGAGGAAATCATCCCTGCAATCGAGCGGCTCGTTCTCGGCTATCTCGATCTGCGGGAAACCCCAGAAGAAACCTTCCTCGACGCCTACAAGCGGCTCGGGATGGAGCCGTTCAAGGCGCTTCTCTACCCGCCGGAGGATAAGGCAAATGCCGCATAATCAGTCCGTTCAAGAGCGCGTGACAGCGCTCAACACCCGCTACAAACATCACGGCGCAACATCCGTTCTGGAGCACGCCTTGCGCGATGCCGAAGTGGGCAAGACCGCTTTGGTATCCTCTTTCGGCGCGGAATCCGTTGTGTTGCTACATCTCGTTTCGATCATTGACCGCCAAACGCCGGTGATCTTCATCGACACCGAAATGCTGTTCACCGAAACCCTTGTCTACCAGCAGGAACTAGCCGAGCGGCTCAACCTCAAAGACGTGCGCATCATCCGCGCAGACAGGGACCAGATTTTCACACACGACAACGAAAGCCTGCTGCACTTGCATGACCCTGACGCATGCTGCCATCTGCGCAAGACACTTCCGCTGCAAAATGCACTGGATGGCTTCGATGCGTGGATCACCGGCCGCAAGCGCTACCAAGGCGCAGCCCGCGCGGCGATCGACTTCTTCGAGAACGAAGACGATCGCCGGATCAAGATCAATCCGCTGGCGCATTGGGAGAGCAAGGATCTTCAGGAATATATCGCTGAAAACCGCCTCCCACGGCATCCGCTCGTTGCCAAGGGATACCCGTCCATCGGCTGTGCGCCCTGCACCACCCGCGTCAACGATGGCGAAGACCCCCGCGCAGGGCGCTGGCGCGATACCTCGAAAGAGGAATGCGGCATCCACTACGTCAACGGCAAACTGGTCCGCGCAGGCGGCACCGGCAGTGGCAACGGAGGGGTCGCCGCGTAGCGGCACCCCGATACCAAGGATTACATCTATGTCTGTTATCGTCACCGATGCAGGGTTCACCCAAGAGGACTGGACCGGCACTTTTACCGAAGTCGCGGCGCTACCCGCCAACGCAGGCAGCGTCGATACCGCCATTGATCTGCCTTCCGATTTCGATCCCATTGCGCTGTCGGAACGCCTCGAAGAAATTGACCTGATCCGCATCGACTTCCCAAGCTTTGCCGATGGGCGCGGCTTTACTATCGCCCGCCAACTGCGCCTGATGGGGTTCTCAGGCCGCCTCCGCGCACGCGGGCACGTTATCCCCGACCAATACGCGATGGCCCGTCGCGCCGGTTTCGATGAGGTCGAAATCAGTGATGAGCAGGCCGCGCGCCAGCCCGAAGCAGACTGGCTCCGCCGCGCGAATTGGCAGGCCCATGACTATCAGTCGCGGCTCCGCGCCCGCGGCTGACCTTTTCACTCCCCAGATTTACCGTTAGGAGAAGGCGCGGCTCTTGAGGCCGCGATGGACGAATGACCGAGCAAAAACCAGTGACCAAAGCCACCGCAACCAAAGTCCCCACCCTGCCCGATGCACAGACGGTAACGTCTGTCGAGCATTACACAGACCGGCTGTTTTCGTTCCGCGTGACCCGCCCGCAATCGCTGCGGTTCCGTTCCGGCGAGTTCGTGATGATCGGCTTGATGGGCGACAACGGCCGCCCGCTGCTGCGTGCATACTCAATCGCCTCCCCTTCATGGGACGAGGAGCTTGAATTTTACTCGATCAAAGTACCTGACGGCCCGCTAACCTCACGGCTCCAGCACATCAAACCGGGCGATCAGGTGGTTCTGCGCCCGAAGCCCGTTGGCACGCTCGTCCATGACGCCCTTCTGCCGGGCAAGCGTATCTGGTTCTTCGCAACAGGAACCGGCTTTGCACCCTTCGCTTCGCTCCTGCGTGATCCGCAGACCTACGAGGATTATGACGAGGTCATCATCACCCATACCTGTCGCGAGGTGGGCGAACTGACCTATGGCGCGCGCCTGATCGAAGACATCCGCAATGACGAGCTGCTGCAAGAACTGATCGGCGCGGAAAACCTGAAGAAACTGCGCTATTATCCGACGACGACCCGCGAAGAGAGCCCGAAAATGGGCCGCATCACCGATCTCATGCGCTCCGGCGAAGTGTTCGAGGATCTCGGCGTGGCACCTCTCTCACCAGAAGCCGATCGCGCGATGGTCTGTGGCAACCTGGCCTTCAACCTCGAGATCAAAGAGCTTCTCGAAAGCTACGGCCTCGAGGAAGGCGCCAACTCGGATCCAAAGCATTACGTTGTGGAAAAGGCATTCCTCGACTAAGCAGAACCCGCTGGCATGACAGATTCGGCCTCGCATTTGCGGTTGCACGCAGGCGGGGCCACGTCTACTTTGCCAACCAGAATTGAAACACCGAAAGGACCAAAGCCATAGCTCGCAGACCACACAACGCGCCTCCAACGCGTGACACCGGCCCCCGCGTGAATGATCGCATCCGTGGAACGGAAATCCGTCTTATCGGCGCAGAAGGTGAAAACGTCGGCGTCGTCTCGCCCGAGAGAGCCCTCGCCCTCGCTGAAGAGGCCGGCCTAGACCTCGTTGAGATCTCTCCCAATGCCACCCCGCCCGTGTGTAAAATCATGGACTATGGCAAGTTCAAATACGAGACTCAGAAGAAAGAGGCCGAAGCGCGCAAAAAGCAGAAGATTATCGAGGTCAAAGAGGTCAAATTCCGCCCCACAACGGATACCCATGACTACGATGTCAAAATGCGCAATGTTTTCAAGTTTCTCGATAATGGCGACAAAGTCAAAGTGACGCTGCGCTTTCGGGGGCGCGAAATGGCTCACCAAGATCTCGGCCGGCAGCTTCTCGAGCGCGTCGCGGAAGACATCAAGGAGCTGGGCAAAGTAGACAACATGCCCAAGATGGAAGGCCGGCAAATGGTCATGATGATCAGCCCGCTGAAATAATCGAACAGACGATCGCAGTGAGCCCACCCTCTGGTGGGCTCTTTTTTTTCGGAGGACCAATGACCACTTGGGATGCGCGCTACGACCGCGCCGAATATCTGTTTGGCACAGCACCCGCCACCTTCTTGGAAACCCACATTTCCCGCATCCCCGAGGGCAGCTCCGTGCTCGCCATTGCCGATGGCGAAGGGCGGAACTCGGTTTTCCTCGCCCAAGCAGGCCATGACGTAACCGCTTTCGACACCTCCACCGTCGCGCTGCAAAAGGCCAAAGACCTTGCCGCTCAGTCTGGCGTGGCTGTCTCCTATCACAACGCCGGTATCGAGGATTGGGACTGGAGCCGCCAGTTTGACGCCGTGGTTGGTATCTTTATCCAATTCGCCACGCCCCCGCAGCGGGATGCCCTTTTCGAGAATATGAAGCGTGCCGTCGCGCCCAACGGGCTCGTTCTCTTGCACGGCTACCGTCCCGAGCAGGTTTCATACGGCACCGGCGGCCCGCCTCACGCCGAGAATATGTACACCGACGCCATGCTGGAGGCCGCTTTTGCGGAATTTGAAATTCTCGATCTTCGGTCCTATGACGCGGTGATAGAGGAAGGAGTTGGTCACAGCGGTCGCTCCGCCTTGATTGACCTTATTGCACGCAAGCCGTCTCAATAGGGATTATTCCCGCTCCGGTGCCTCCCGCGGGGCGCGGCGCTCGGGGATTTCCTTCAACAGCCCTCCAACGCCCATTCGCGCCACGCTGTCGGTGGGGACAGGCACCCCGCATAACATCCGCTCAAGGATCCAGTCAGCGCCATTCAGCGCGGGCGAACGTGCGCATCCCGGCAAACCGATCACCGGCTTGCCTTTTAAATCTCCAAAAAACAGTAAGTTACCCGGATCAACTGGCATACCAAAACGGGTGACGGTACCGCCTGCGCGTCGCAACCCCTCCGGTCCCACATCCGCTGGGTCCGATGTCGCGGTTTCCGTCAAAAGAAGGATCAGATCCCCTGACGTTTCGGCAAAAGCGCGGGCGATGGCATCACATTCATGCACCGTCGCCACATGCGCGCTCATTTCCGCTCCCATCCGCGCCAAGCGACCGCCAATCGCTTCCGCCGCGCGTAGGGAAATCGCGCCACCCGTCTCGATCAGGCTCACCCGTCGCCGCGCCAGCCCGCGCAGCCGGAGCGCGTTACGCGCTGCCTCTTCCGCCGCAACAACAAGTTTATCGGCAACCGCATATGAAATGATCTTCACGGTTGCCACCATTCCGCCCTCTCGGACCCGTTGCCATTCACCAACGGTGGCTATCGTGATCATCGGATCAATGGCGTTGACCGCGTCAATGGCGTCTCGGTCGATATCGACTACACCTGCCGCCTCCGCATAAAGGTTCACACGCCCCGTTGACGCAACATTGGCACGCAACCCCGCGCCGCGAAGCGCCGCGCCAATCCGCGCGGCGGCGGCATCTTCGTGAACATCACCCTCTTGCAAACGGGCAACAATCACCGCGTGGATATCCGACGTACGCAAAAGCGTGATATCTGTCTCGGTCAACATCTTGCCTTTTCGGATGCGACCACCTTTTGAAAGGGCGATAGAATGCGCCAAAATCGCGCCTTCAGCATGGTTGAGCGCCACCTCCCCGAAAATCATTCCCGTTTCCCGCCCCGCAATGCGCGCGTCACCTCTGCCATGATGCTTATCGCAATCTCGGAAGGCGACCGTCCTCCCAAATCAAGCCCGACCGGCCCGTGGATCCGCGCAATCTCCGCATCCGAAAAACCTGCCTCTTCCAGCCGCGTGACCCGTTTTGCGTGGGTGCGAGTCGAGCCAAGGCATCCCAGATAGTACACCGGCGCACGCAGCGCCGCCTTGATGGCAGGATCATCCAGTTTAGGATCATGGGTCAGGGTAATCACACTCGTCCGAGCATCCAGCCCGATCTCCTCCATTGCTTCATCCGGCCACCCATCATGAATGGCAATCTCGGGGAACCGTGCAGCCGAGCCGAAGGCAGGCCGTGGATCAATCAGGATAGGCGCATGCCCGCAGGCCTTCGCAAATTCGGCCAAATACTGCGCGATATGCACTGCGCCCACGATAATCATCTTTAAGGGCGGATTATGCACCGCCACGAAATGGCGGCCATCAGGCTCGATACCCGAGCGATCCAGCCTGAACCGTTCGAGAAACTCCTCTTTACCAGCAAGGCGCCGCGCATCGCTCTCAAGATCAGCGACATAGGCGACGGGGCGCCGCTCCACTCGCGCCGCAACCAAGGCCTCGAGCAGCGCCACCGGCCAAACCGCGCCCACTGGTTCAACGAGCACCCTAATCCGCCCGCCACAGGCGAGGCCGACCGCGAAGGCATCATCATCCGACACGCCAAAATCCAGCAGTCGCGCACGTCCTTCGTCGATTACCTCCAGCGCCTCAACGATCACCGCCCCCTCGACGCAGCCACCAGAGACAGACCCCTCCATGGCGCCGTCAGCATCAATCACCAACTGGCTTCCTACGGGCCGTGGCGCCGAGCCCCATGTCTCGACCACCGTCGCCAAGGCCACCGCACGGCCCTGCCGATGCCAGTCCAGCGCGATCTCTGGAATCATGTCACCCATGCTGAACCCTCCTCTTCCCTGGCCTATAATACAGGTAAGCGCGGACAAGGCTGCGTCACAACAAAGAAAAAGAGAGGCGCAGCCGCACCTCCCTTAATTTCGTCGCCGATCACACAGTTCAGTAGTCGTATTCAGTAAAGATCAAGCGCCCGGGATTGCGCCGCGACCCGTCATAACTGCCGATCCAAATATCGTAGAGGCCCTCTTCAGGATCGTAGAAAGTGATCGCCGGATTGGTTCCGCGATAATCATCACTGTAGAACCAGTCCCCGTTGGGGTCGTTGACCAGCAATATAGCGTCCGCAGACGCCTCAACCGCAATCGTCAACTGGCCTGAATAGCCGTTCCAGTACAGATCAAAGTCAGGCCGCGTCGTCACATAGCCGGTATAGCCGCCGGTAAAGCAGTTTTCCAAACTGTTAAAACCGCCCGCTGTGATCCGGCGTACATAGGGATCAGGCTCGAAACCGGCCCACAAGTCTATCTGCCCGAAATGCGGCGTCCCCTGCCAGTCAGGGCACGCGGCCACCGGGACCGCAGCCAAACCAACAGCCGTAGCCAACGAAAACAAAAATGCTTTACCCATACCTGATTACCTTTCATCGGTTTATTTACACCAGTATGCCCCGCATGAGCGCTTAGGTGTCAACGTGACATTTATTCTCATACTGCAGTGTAGCGGGTCAGCCACGTCCTCAGCGCCTCGAAGTCCGGCAACTCTCTGCTCCGCTCAGGGTAAGACAGAACATAGTGCGTCGCGCTGACCAATGACCGCTTGCTGACCTGTCGCAATACGCCCCGCGCGATCTCGACACTGACCAAAACCTCTGGCACCAGCGCCACGCCCATTCCGGCCCGCGCTGCGGCAAGAACCATCCCGAATTGCTCGAATCGCGGGCCACGCGCAATCGTTACGGGATCGAATCCCGCCTCAACAAACCACTCTAACCACAGATTCGGCCGCGTCGCCTGCTGCAAGAGGGGCAGCGTCACCAAACGGTCATCCGATAACCAGCCATCACAAAGCGCAGGCGAGGCGACGACAATTAGCCGCTCTTCGGTTAGCACTTCACCCACGCCACGCTCCTCTGCTCGGATCACCGCAAAATCAACGTCGTCGCGTACAAAATCTACCGCCTGCAGCGTTGATCTTATGTCAAATGTCACATCCGGATGCGCCTTCGCAAATTCCGCTAAGCGTGGCACCAGCCAGACCGCCCCAAAAGTTGGCAACACCGAGATACGCAACACATTGCGCCGCCCGCCAAACGACATGATCCGCAACGCGCTTTCATCCAGCGCCTGCAACAGCTCCCGCGCCTCTCGCGCAAAAAGCCGCCCCGCATCTGACAGGACAAGCCGCCGGTTCTGTCTATGAAACAGCAATACGCCAAGCCGCTCCTCCAACGCCTTCAGCGAACGGCTCACAGCGCTTTGCGTCAGCCCGAGCCTTTCTGCGGTTTGCGTGGCCGAGCCGCACTCCGCCGCCGCAACAAATGCCTGAAGCTCACCAAGGCTCGGTGTGTAATTTCTCCGCATAGCACAATTGATGAGAAAAAGTTATGCAAATGCAAGGCCAATTCATTTGTTTTATGTCTGGGACAGGGATAATGATGCGACAATATTCTGCATCAGGAGATCAGCATGGCCAACGACGCGCCCGAACTGTCCCGTTTTGACTGGCAAGACCCTTTCCTTATGGAAAGTCAGCTGACGGAAGACGAGCGTATGCTCCGCGATGCAGCACGCGAGTTCGCGCAATCGGCACTTCAGCCACGCGTGATCGAGGCTTATCGCAACGAAACGACCGATCCGGAAATATTCCGCGAGATGGGCGCTGCGGGCCTTCTCGGCGTCACCATCCCTGAGGAATTCGGTGGCCTTGGCGCGGGGTACGTCACCTACGGGCTGATCGCCCGCGAAATCGAGCGCGTCGATTCCGGCTACCGCTCCATGATGTCCGTGCAATCCTCGCTCGTTATGTACCCGATCAACGCCTACGGCACCGACGCGCAGCGCAGAAAGTACCTGCCCGGCCTCGCCAGCGGCGCATTAATCGGCTGTTTCGGGCTTACCGAACCCGATGCAGGCTCCGATCCGGCGGGGATGAAAACCATCGCCAAAAAGACTGAAGATGGCTATCTGCTGAACGGCGCCAAAATGTGGATATCCAACGCTCCGATCGCTGATGTCTTTGTCGTCTGGGCAAAGTCGGAAGCTCATGGCGGCAAGATTCGCGGATTCGTGCTGGAGAAAGGCACACCCGGTCTGAGCGCGCCCAAAATCGGCGGCAAACTCTCCCTCCGCGCCTCTGTCACCGGCGAGATTGTGATGAAGGACGTCGCCGTCAGCGAAGACGCCCTCCTCCCCGGCGTCGAGGGGCTAAAAGGCCCGTTCGGCTGTCTCAACCGCGCCCGCTATGGCATCAGCTGGGGCGTGATGGGCGCGGCCGAATTCTGCTGGCATGCCGCGCGCCAATACGGGCTGGACCGCAAACAATTCGGCAAACCGCTTGCCCAAACCCAGCTCTTCCAGAAGAAACTGGCCGATATGCAGACAGAAATTTCCCTTGGCTTACAAGGCTCTCTGCAACTTGGCCGTCTACTTGATGCAGGCACTGCCGCGCCCGAGCTGATCAGCATGATGAAGCGCAACAATTGCGGCAAAGCACTCGATGTGGCCCGCGCCGCCCGTGATATGCACGGCGGCAATGGCATCTCGGAAGAGTTCCAGGTGATCCGACACATGGTCAATCTGGAAACTGTAAACACCTATGAGGGCACCCATGATGTGCACGCTCTGATCCTCGGTCGGGCGCAAACGGGGCTGCAAGCATTCTTCTGAGTCCAATTTTATTCCAAAATCCGACTTGGGTTTCGCGCATTTTCGCCGCAAACTGCTGCCATGAAGAGTTTGGCTGGGTAATTGGTGGCGAGTAAGGCTGCGACACGATGAAAGATGTCATGACAGATTTCGAGCCGGCCCTTGCAGGACTCGGGCTGGACGACTGGTTCGACCGGATTGAAGAGTTCACCTCCGAAGAGGGGCGCTTCGACGATATCGGTGCGGATCATGCAGCGGCATTTATTGATGCCGGCTCCAGTCTCATGGTCACTTTCGAGAGCTACCCCGAAATCTGCCAATACGGGCCAGAGCGCGAACCGCGCGCCTTTTCGATGGTGCGGCGCAACGGTTGGTCCTGCCTGACCATCCTGTCCGAAGGTCCGAGTTGGTTCCGCGATCCCGCGCTCTATGAATATTTCGACAGGCTTCAGGATGACGGTTTCTTCGATCGTTTCGATAACATCCTGTTTTTTGGCACACATGCGGGCGGCTATGCCGCTGCCGCTTATTCTGTTGCCGCGCCGGGCGCGCGCGTCCTTGCACTCCGCCCCGTCGCCTCACTTGATCCTCGCGTCACCGGCTGGGACGAACGCTACAGATCATTCCGCCGCATCAGCTTTACCGACCGCTACGGTTTCGCCCCCGATATGATCGAAGCCGCCGCCGAAGCTTGGATCGTGTTCGACCCCTCCCTTAGCGAGGACGCAACCCACGCCGCGCTGTTCCGCCGCCCGAATGTCCAGTTCCTTCCCACCCGTTATCTTGGCCGCCAAGTCGATGCCGCCCTTGGCGCTTTCGGCATCCTGCCCCGCCTGATCGAAGCCGCCATGCGCGGCGGGCTCGATACGCTCGAATTCGCCCGCTTGTTCCGCAACCGCCGCAAAAGCCAGTTTTACCTCCGCACCCTCCTGCGCGCTCTTGAGGAATCCGGTCACCCAGACCTCGCCATCCGCCTGTGCGAATATGTCCTCGCCCGAAAGGATGTCCCCGCTTTTGCCCAGCGGCTTGAACGGTTGCGCGCCCGCCGATTTGAACATTCGTAGCCTATGGTCAAATCCGCCCGCTTCGGTGTAAGTGGGCATTATGAGCGACAAGACACCTATCACCCGCCTGACCATCCGCCGTCCTGACGACTGGCACCTCCACCTCCGCGACGGCGAAATGCTCGAGAGCGTTTTGCCCTACTCCGCGGCCCATTTCGCCCGCGCGATCATCATGCCGAATCTGGTGCCGCCGGTGGTCACTGCTGAACAAGCCGCAGGCTATCGGGACCGCATCATGGCCGCGCTGCCGGATGGCATGCGTTTCACCCCGCTGATGACGCTCTACATGACCGAGGACACCGATCCAGCCGACGTGGCCCGCGCCCATGCCGAAGGCATCGCCACGGCGGTTAAGCTCTACCCCGCTGGTGCCACGACGAATTCCGCCTCCGGTGTGCGCGATTTTGATAAAGTCCGCGCGGTTTTGGAGAAAATGGCCGAAATCGGTATGCCCCTCTGTGTGCATGGCGAGGTGACAGACCACGCAATCGATATCTTCGATCGCGAAGCCACTTTCATCGACCGCGTCCTCAAACCGATCCGTAAAAAAGTGCCTGACCTGCGCGTGATCATGGAGCATGTCACCACACAAGACGCCGTAGATTTCGTTCGCGACAACCCAAAGAACCTTGCAGCGACGATCACCACCCATCACCTGATCATCAACCGCAACAGCATCCTCGCTGGCGGTATCCGCCCGCATTATTACTGCCTGCCCGTCGCCAAACGCGAGCGCCATCGTATCGCGCTGGTGCAAGCCGCTGTTTCGGGCGATCCGCGCTTCTTCCTCGGGACCGACAGCGCACCGCATACGGATCCGGCCAAGCTCCAGTCCTGCGGTTGCGCAGGCTGCTTCACCGCACCTAACACGCTCTCCTGTCTGGCTGAGGTGTTCGAGGCCGCAGGAAAGCTAAAAGCGCTCGAATCCTTCACCTCGCTCAACGGGCCAGCCTACTACCGCCTGCCGCCCAATGAAGAAACAATCACCCTCGTCAAAGGCGATCCCGTCGCCTATCCCGAACGCATTGATACCGGCGCAGGCCCCGTCACCGTTTTCGACCCCGGCTTCCCGCTGCATTGGCACGTCGAAGCCTGACCACCCCTAGAACAAAGGACAGCTCATGATCCCCTCCTCTTTCCCCTCGAAGGAAGAAATCGCTCGCCTCACCGCCGGCATGCTGATCGAGATCGGAGCCATTCATTTTAATACCCGCGATCCCTTCACCCATGCCAGCGGCAAGAAGGCACCAACCTATATCGACTGCCGCAAGCTGATCTCCTTTCCGCGCATCCGCTCGACCTTGATGGATTTCCTCGCGGTAACGATCATGCGTGAAGGCGGGTTCGAGGCCTACGACAACATCGCCGGTGGTGAAACGGCGGGCATCCCGTTCGCCGCTTTCGTGGCTGAACGACTCGCCCTGCCAATGACTTATGTCCGCAAGAAGCCGAAAGGCTACGGTCGCAATGCCCGAATCGAAGGCGCCATGTCCGAAGGCCAGCGCGCGCTTCTCGTCGAAGATCTGACCACCGATGGCGGTTCCAAGCTGTCCTTCGTTGACGCAATCCGCGATACGGGTGCAACCTGCGACGCCACGGCGGTCATCTTCTTCTACGGCATCCACAAAGGCGTCGAAGACACCCTCGCCGAGCATGGCATCAATTTGATGTATCTCTGCACATGGTGGGATGTTCTTGCAGAAGCCAAGCGCCGCGCAGCCTTCGACGAGGAAACCCTCACCGAGGTCGAGGCCTATCTTAACGATCCGAACGGCTGGTCCGAGCGCAACGCCTGAATTTTCCACAGCCTTGTGGACACTTCCACAAGAAGAATCGCACAGCACAACAAGATATGGTATGTTTCAAGCTGTGGCATCCAAAATAACGGAAAAACGCCACACTTTGCGGGTGATCCACAAACTTATCCCGTGGCTTGCCCACAGCTATATCCCGATGGTCAAATCACCGCGATATGGCTAGACAGGCGCGTGGCGAGCGCTGGCCAGAAAGGTGGGGAAAAATGAACGAAATTACGTCTTTCAAAACGGATTCATCTTCAGAAAACACCGAAGCCGATCGCGTCCCCCACTCGATCGAAGCCGAGCAGCAATTGCTCGGCGCGATTCTGACCAATAACGATGTCTATGACCGCATCGCATCGGTCATCAAGCCCGAGCATTTTTACGAGCCCGTTCACGCGCGCATCTACGAAACGGCCGCAAACCGCATCGCCAAGAACGCACTCGCCAGCCCTGTCACGCTGAAAGCGTTTTTCGAGGAAGACGAAGGCCTGCAAGAGCTTGGCGGCCCTGCCTATCTCGTCCGCCTCGCAGGCTCCGCGATCTCTGCTTTCGCAGCCCGCGATTACGCGCAGATGATTTATGATCTCGCCGTCCGGCGCGAACTGATGCGCTTGGGGCAGGATATCTCCAGCAAGGCCCGCAAGGTCGATGTCAGCTCCGAGCCTCGCGAACAAATCGTCGAAGCCGAACAAGCCCTTTACAAGCTCGCAGAACAAGGCACCTCGGAAAGCGGATTTCAGAGCTTTCTCAAGGCCGTAACCGATGCGGTTGAAGTCGCCGCCGCCGCTTACAAGCGCGATGGCGGCTTGGCAGGCGTATCTACCGGCCTTGTCGATCTCGACAAAAAGCTCGGCGGCCTGCACCGGTCCGACTTGCTGATCCTCGCTGGTCGCCCCTCAATGGGTAAAACCTCGCTCGCCACTAACGTCGCCTACAATATCGCCAAAGCCTACCGCAAAGGGGCGGACGGCAGCGCCGCAAACGGCGGCGTCGTGGGCTTCTACAGCCTCGAAATGAGCGCCGAGCAGCTTGCCGCGCGTATTCTCTCCGAGGCGGCGGAAATCCCGTCCGAAAACATTCGCCGGGGCGACATGACTGAGGCCGAGTTCCGCCGCTTCGTCGACGCCGCGAAAGAGCTGGAAAGCTGCCCGCTCTTCATCGATGACACGCCCGCGTTGCCGATCAGCCAGCTCGCCGCCCGCGCCCGCCGCCTCAAACGGACCCACGGGCTTGATGCGCTATTCGTGGACTATTTGCAGCTTGTCCGTCCGGCCACCGCGAAAGACAGCCGCGTCAACGAGGTGTCCGAAATCACCCAAGGCCTCAAAGCCATCGCCAAGGAACTCGATATTCCCGTTGTCGCCCTCTCGCAGCTCTCCCGTCAGGTCGAATCGCGCGACGACAAACGCCCCCAACTCTCCGACCTCCGTGAATCCGGCTCCATCGAGCAGGACGCAGACGTGGTGATGTTTGTGTTCCGGGAGGAATACTACAAAGAACGCGAAAAACCGGGCGAACACGAGATGGAAAAGATGGCCCAGTGGCAGGAGGAGATGGAACGCCTGCACGGAAAAGCCGAAGTGATCATCGGCAAGCAGCGTCACGGCCCCATCGGCACCGTCGATCTCTCCTTCGAGGGCCAGTTCACCCGCTTCGGCAACCTCGTCAAACCGTGGCAGCAGAACGGCGGCGACTCGGATGGCTTCTAGGGGCTTGTCGCCCCGCCCCACCCCTGCCAAAAGAGCGCTATGACCGCAGCACATCTCACCATTCATCTCGACGCCATCGTCGATAACTGGAGCGCCCTTGCCTCCCGCTCCAGCGGTGAAACCGCCGCCGTTGTCAAAGCAGACGGGTACGGCCTCGATTCCGGTCGCGTCGCGGCCGCTCTGCGTCGCGCAGGCGCACGTCAGTTTTTCGTCGCCGTAGCGGAAGAAGCGATCAAGCTGCGTTCTGCCATCGGCCCCGAGCCGCAGATCAACGTGTTCTCTGGTCACATGGCGGGCGATGCCGCTTTGATCCAGCGCCTCAACCTTGTTCCGATGTTGAATTCCCGCGAACAGGTCGAGCGACACTTACAAGCGCTGCCTGATCACCCGTTCGGTGTTCAGTTGGACAGCGGCATGAACCGTCTCGGCATGGAGCCCGCCGAATGGCATGCGCTCGCGCCTGATCTCCTTGCCCGCAAGCCTACGCTCGTCATGAGCCATCTCGCCTGCGCCGACGAACCCGACCACCCGATGAATGCCCAACAATTGCAGGCCTTCCGCAAAATGGTCGACGGGATCGACGCGCCCCGCTCACTCGCGGCCACTGGCGGTATTTTGCTCGGACCGGACTATCACTTTGAACTGACCCGCCCCGGCATCGGCCTCTACGGCGGCTTCCCCTTCACCGACGCGACCCCCGTGGTGCGCCTTGATATCCCAGTGATCCAAACTCGTATCGTCGAGGCGGGCGAAACGGTTGGCTACGGCAACAGCTGGACAGCCACCGCACCCACCCGCATCGCCACCATCGCGGCAGGCTACGCCGATGGCATCCTCCGCGCCTTGTCCTCAAAGGTCACACTCTGGCACAACGGCACCCCTTGCCCGCTTCGCGGCCGCGTGTCGATGGATTTGCTGACGGTCGAAGTTCCGCTTGATGGCCCCGCACCAGAACATCTGACCCTCCTCGGGCCGGATCAGGGCGTCGACGTCTTGGCCGATCTCGCGGATACCATCGGTTACGAAATTCTCACCTCGCTGGGCCACCGCTATGGCCGCACCTATATCGGCGGGTGATGATGCGTGCGCTTTCCGCCATCGGCGCAACGGTTCTCGCTGCACTGGCCGCCATTGGGCGTATTGCGCTTTTCACCGCACAAACGCTCTCGCACCTGTTCCGCCCTCCTTTTTATCCGCGCGAATTTGGCGTCGCTCTCCTGCAAATCGGTTACTTCTCCCTCCCCGTGGTTGGCCTCACCGCGATCTTCACCGGCGGCGCCCTCGCCCTGCAAATTTATGCTGGCGGCGCGCGCTTCTCGGCGGAGGCGGTGGTCCCCCAGATTGTCGCTATCGGCATGGTGCGCGAGCTTGGTCCGGTTTTGGTGGGCCTGATGATCGCCGCCCGCGTGACATCTTCCATCGCCGCCGAGATCGCGACGATGAAAGTGACTGAACAGATCGACGCGCTCGTCACCCTTTCTACCCACCCGATGAAATACCTCACCCTGCCGCGCGTTCTGGCAGCAACGCTCGCGGTGCCAGTGCTGGTTGGCGTGGGGGATATCATCGGCATCATGGGTGGCTATCTTGTCGGCACAGAGCGGCTCGGCTTCAACGCAGCCGCCTACCTCACGAACACCGTCGACTTCCTGCAAACCCGCGACGTGGTGTCCTCGCTGGTCAAAGGCGCTGTCTTCGGCTTTATCGCCGCGCTGATGGGCTGCTATTTCGGCATGAACTCCAGCCGTGGCGCGATGGGCGTTGGCCGCGCGACCAAATCCTCGGTCGTTGCCGCCGCCGTGCTGATCCTCGCGGCGAACTTCATACTGACGGAGGCGTTCTTCACATTATGATCGAACTCTCCAACGTCACCCGCTCTTTTGGCAGCAACCATGTCCTACGCGGCATCGACCTCACCGTGGCAAAGGGCCAAAGCCTCGTCGTCATAGGCGGGTCCGGTTCGGGCAAATCCGTCCTGATCAAAACCATCCTTGGCTTGGTCGAGATCGACAGCGGTACCATCACTGTCGATGGGGTCGATGTCTCCCGCGCCCCGCGCGATGCCTTCCTTGCCCGTTTCGGGATGCTGTTTCAGGGCGGCGCCTTGTTCGATAGCCTTCCCGTCTGGCAGAATGTCGCCTTCCGTCTCCTGCGCGGCAGCCTAAAGCGCCCGCGAGACGAGGCCCGTGAGATCGCCGTCGAGAAGCTCCGCCGTGTTGGCCTTGGGGCCGAAGTGGCTGACCGCCTCCCAGCCGAACTTTCCGGCGGCATGCAGAAGCGCGTCAGCCTTGCCCGCGCCATCGCCGCTGAACCGGAGATCATCTTTTTCGACGAGCCGACCACCGGCCTTGATCCGATCATGTCCGGCGTGATCAATGATCTGATCCGCGAGATCGTCACCGAAATGGGCGCCACGGCAATCACCATCACCCATGATATGACTTCCGTTCGCGCCATCGCAGATACGGTAGCGATGCTCCATGCCGGCAAGATCCGCTGGCATGGCCCTGTCGCCCAGATGGACACCAGCGGCGATCCCTATCTCGATCAGTTCATCAATGGCCGCGCCGAAGGTCCGATCCCCTCCGTCCGCTAGCCTTCTGCGCCCCCTAACACCGACGCAACCCCTTGCAGTCGTCCCGCGCTTCGGATTGGATCGCCGGCAAAGGAGACCCCAATGCGAATTGCGATAAATGGGCTTGGCCGGATCGGCCGCGCCGTTCTCAGATTGCTCACCACCACCCGCGCGGGCGAAGGGCTGGAGATCGTACACCTCAACGATATCGCACGGCCCGAACTATGCGCCTATTTGCTTGCGCATGACAGTGTCTACGGCCCCTTCGGCGGCACCGTCGCACATGAAGATGAAGCCCTCATCATCAACGGCCACCGCTTTCCGCTGACCAGTCACGCAGACCCGCGCGATATCGACCTCTCCGGCGTCGATCTTTTGATCGATTGCACCGGCAAGGCCACAGACCGCGCCTTCGCCGAGCGCGTGCTGCAAGCAGGTGCCAAGCGGGTTCTCATTTCCGGCCCGTGCGGCGACGCTGACCTAACCGTGGTCCTCGGCGCGAATGACACCGCGCTGAAGGAGCAACAGATCGTCTCAAACGCCTCCTGCACCACCAATGCGCTCGCCCCACTGTTGCGCATTCTAGATGATGCTTTCGGCCTCGAAACTGGCCACATGACCACCATCCATTGCTACACTGGCAGCCAACCCACCGTTGACGCCCCGCGCGGCGATCTGGTGCGCTCCCGCGCTGCGGGCCTTTCGATGGTGCCAACCACCACTTCCGCTTCCCGCCTGACCGATATCGTCCTGCCGCATCTGGCAGGTCGGGTCGAAGGCCGCGCCGTCCGCGTACCAACGGCCTCCGTCTCCGCCATCGACCTCACGGCGAAGCTGTACACCCCTGTCACAGCGGCTGAGGTCAACACCCTCTTCGAAACCCATCAAGGCGCTGTCCTTGGCCTGACACCCCTGCCGCTCGTCTCCACCGATCTGCGTATGCGCCCAGAGTCTATCGTCATGGACCGGAACGAAACCACCGTCACCAGCGGCGGTCTGCTGCGGGTATTTGGATGGTACGATAATGAATGGGGCTTCTCGAACCGGATGATCGACGTCGCCCTGCGCATGCGCTAGAACGGCACGTCATCCGCCTCTGCAGCAGGCACCACGAAGCGGGCCACAACGTTCTTTTCGCCGGCCTTGTCAAAGCTGATCGCCAGTTTGTCGCCTTCGATCCCCATCACATCGCCATAGCCGAACTTTTGGTGGAACACGCGATCTCCTTCGCTGAAAGCCGACACTGCCTCCAGATCAATCGTCATCCCGCGCTGCTCGGTGGGCTGGCGCATTGGGCGCTGCTGGCTACGATCTTGCAGCCGCCGCCATCCGGGCGAGTTGTAGACATCCGCCCGCCCGACGCGGTCCTGCAACGTAGAGCGCCCGTATTCTGCCGCTGGTGAAGCCGCAGCACTCATGCCCGCAGCACCATAGCCGCCGCCGTAAAGCCCCGGCGGGGTCAGCACATCCACATGCGCCTCTGGCAATTCGTCGATGAACCGGCTCGGCAACTGGCTCTGCCACTGACCATAAACCCGCCGGTTCGCGGCAAAGGAAATGGTGCACAGCTCCTCGGCCCGCGTGATCCCCACATAGGCCAGCCGCCGCTCTTCCTCCAAGCCCTTCAGCCCGCTTTCATCCATGCTGCGCTGGCTGGGGAACAAGCCGTCCTCCCAACCGGGGAGGAAGACGATAGGAAATTCCAGCCCCTTCGCCGCGTGCAGGGTCATGATGCTGACCTTCTCGTCGGCATCGTCGCTCTCATTATCCATGATCAGCGCGACGTGCTCCAGAAAACCTTGCAAATTATCAAAGTTTTCAAGCGCTTTTACGAGTTCCTTAAGGTTCTCAAGCCGCCCCGGCGCCTCTGGCGTTTTGTCGTTCTGCCACATCGTCGTATAGCCGGATTCGTCGAGGATCATCTCGGCCAACTCGACATGCGTATCCGCCTCGGCCCGCAACTGCCCGTGCCAGCGGTCCAGATCAGCGACCAACTGGCCCAGCGCCGCGCCGCCCTTGCCCTTGATCAGCTCGCCCTGCGCCGCCAGCCGCGCACCTTCCACGAGCGACACGCCGTTGGTTCGCGCCGCGCGCTGGATCGTCTGCACAGCCTTGTCGCCCAACCCCCGCTTCGGCGTGTTCACAATCCGCTCAAAAGCCAGATCATCGTCTTGGCTCACCGCCAGCCGGAAATAGGCCATCGCATCGCGGATCTCCATCCGCTCATAGAAGCGCGGCCCGCCAATGACCTTATACGGCAATCCAATGGTCAGGAACCGGTCCTCAAACGCCCGCATCTGATGCGAGGCCCGCACCAAAATCGCCATCGCATTCAGGCTCGCAGGGGCCATCCCGCGCGTGCCACGCTGCATGGCCTCGATCTCTTCGCCGATCCAGCGCGCCTCTTCCTCGCCGTCCCAATGGCCGATCAGGCGTACTTTCTCGCCGTCCTCGGCCTCGGTCCACAGTTCCTTGCCCAAACGCCCCTTATTGGCGGCAATCACCCCGCCCGCAGCGCCAAGGATATGCGGTGTCGAGCGGTAGTTCTGCTCCAACCGGATGATCTTTGCACCGGGGAAATCCTTTTCGAATTTCAGGATGTTGCCCACTTCCGCGCCGCGCCAGCCATAGATCGACTGATCGTCATCGCCCACGCAGCAGATATTTTTATGACCACCCGCCAGCAAGCGCAGCCACAAATACTGCGCTACGTTGGTATCCTGATACTCGTCCACGAGGATGTAACGGAACCATTCCTGATAGCGCTTGAGAATATCTGCATGGGCCTGAAAAATCGTCACTACATGCAGCAGCAGATCACCAAAATCGACCGCGTTCAGCTCCCGCAATCGCGTTTGATATTGCGCGTATAGCTCCGCCCCGCGCCGGTCAAAGGCATTGGCATCGGCGACGGGAATCTTATCCGGTGTCAGCGCGCGGTTCTTCCACCCATCGATGATTCCGGCCAACATCCGCGCCGGCCAGCGCTTTTCGTCGATATTGCTCGCGACGATCAGCTGCTTCATCAACCGGATCTGATCATCGGTATCGAGGATGGTGAAATTGCTCTTCAGATCCACCAATTCCGCATGCCGCCGCAACAGCTTGACCGAGATCGAGTGGAACGTGCCCATCCAGGGCATGCCTTCCACGGCCTCGCCCAAATGCCGCCCCACGCGCTCTTTCATCTCCCGCGCGGCCTTGTTGGTAAAAGTCACGGCCAGAATTTCATTAGGCCGCGCGCGCCCTGTGTTCAGCAAGTGCGCGATCCGCGTCGTCAGTGCCTTGGTTTTACCGGTGCCAGCCCCCGCCAGCATCAGCACAGGCCCGTCCAGCGCCTCAACAGCCTCCCGCTGCGCAGGGTTCAGATCATCCAGATAACGCGGCGCACCGCGCGCACCCATCATTGCCCGCTGGCTCAGCGGAACGGCCGCATCAAAGGCGTTTTCAGTATCACTGCTCATGGCGCGACCGTAACCGATGCGGCCTGCCGAGAAAAGCCCTTGTTCACCATACGTTCGCAAGGTTTTCGCACCCGCCGACCAAAACTGAACCGATCTGTTCATTGACTTCTCCCGCCAAGCAGGAATAGTCACCCCATCGGCAGGCCCATTTGGCCGCCAGAGCGGAGCCTCATGTCCCACACCTCAGAACAGCCGTCGTCACCCGACCAACCGCATGAGGACGTCAATGTCCGCATGGTCATCATTTCAATCGGCCTGCTGTTGCTACTCGGCGCGCTCGATCAGACAATCGTTTCGACCGCGCTGCCCACCATTACGGCTGATCTCGGCGGGCTTGAGCATCTGAGCTGGGTCGTCACCGCTTATATCCTCTCCTCCACCGTCGTCGCGCCACTCTATGGCAAGCTGGGCGACCTCTATGGGCGGCGGAACACGGTCTTCGTCTCTGTTGGTTTGTTCTTGGTTGGCTCGATCCTCTGTGGAGCCGCGACCAACATGACCTATCTCATCCTCGCCCGCGCCATACAGGGATTCGGCGGCGGTGGTCTTTTCGTTTTGGCGCTCTCCGTTGTTGGCGACGTCATTCCAGCCAAAGACCGCGGCAAGGTGCAAGGTGTCTTTGCGGCGGTGTTTTCGGTATCATCGGTCATCGGCCCCCTGATGGGCGGCTGGTTCGTCGATGTATTCAGCTGGCACTGGATCTTCTTCATCAACATTCCCCTTGGGTTGATCGCGGTGCTTGGCTTCGCCGCCAGCTTCAAACCGACCGGAAAGCGCACCTCCCATGCGATCGACTGGTCCGGCGCCGTCACGCTGTCTGTTGCCCTCGCCGCACTCACCCTCGTTACAGCCCTCGGCGGCCGCAGCTTCCCGTGGATTTCGGTCGAGATCATCGGCCTATCGGCGCTCGCATCTATCTCCGCGCTCGCCTTCATCCGTATCGAACGCCGCGCCGCAGAACCAATCCTGCCGCTCAACCTCTTCCGGCTCAACGTGTTCTGGGTCACCTGCGTCATCGGCTTCATTGCAGGTGCCGCAATGTTCGGCGCAGTCACCTTTATGCCGCTCTATCTGCAAATCGCCCAAGGCGCCTCGCCTACAATGTCTGGCCTGCTGCTGATACCGATGACCGTGGGCATCCTCCTCTCCTCGATCGGGTCGGGCCGCTATATGGCGAAAACCGGCAAATACCGCATCCTGCCGCTCCTCGGAATGAGCGCGCTGATCCTCGGCATGTTGCTCCTTTCCCGTTTGCAACCAGACACATCCCTCACCGTCTTTAGCCTATCCTTGGCGACGGTCGGCTTTGGCATGGGCTTCATCTTTCCCGTTATCACCACCTCCGTGCAAAACGCCGTCCCGCGCGAGCAGATGGGCACCGCCACCGCCGCCGGCCTGATGTTCCGTCAGATCGGCGGATCGCTTGCCGTGGCAGTCTTCGGCGCGATGTTCTCCGCGCGTCTCGCCGCCTCGCTCGGTGATCGCATTCCAACCGGCGACAGTGGCGGCATGGAGATCGGCCCGCAAATGCTGGCTGGTCTACCGGACATGGCAAAAGCGATGATCGGCCAAGCAGTGGTTGATGCGCTTTCGCCTATCTACCTCCTCGCAGCGGCACTGGCGTTCTGCGGTTTGCTGGTTTCCTTCCTGCTGCAAGAAGTAAAGCTGGTGAACCGGCAAGTTTCCCCGCAGCACGAATAACACGCACGGCAGACACCACTTCAGAACCACGAAGTTAGCGCTAACAAAAACTGCTCGCAAAACTGTTTACTGCGACGCAGAAAGTCCATATTGATAATGCTGCAACTGCGAAGAAGGGGGAGGCTCATGGCCGATTTTAAGAAGATTCTCGTCGCAAACCGTGGCGAGATCGCCATCCGCATCATGCGTGCAGCCAACGAGATGGGCAAAAAGACCGTTGCTGTCTTTGCCGAAGAGGACAAACTCGGCCTCCACCGTTTCAAGGCAGACGAAGCCTACCGCATTGGCGAGGGCCTCGGTCCCGTAGCCGCTTATCTCAGCATCGACGAGATCATCCGCGTTGCCAAAATGTCTGGCGCCGATGCCATCCACCCCGGTTATGGCCTCCTGTCCGAAAACCCCGATTTTGTGGATGCTTGCGAAAAGAACGGCATCACCTTTATCGGTCCCAAAGCCAAAACCATGCGCGAGCTGGGCGACAAAGCCTCCGCCCGTCGCGTCGCCATCGCCGCCGGCGTTCCGGTCATCCCCGCGACCGAGGTGCTGGGCGACGATATGGACGCGATCCGCAAAGAAGCCGCCGAAATCGGCTACCCCCTGATGCTCAAGGCCAGCTGGGGCGGCGGCGGCCGAGGCATGCGCCCAATCGAATCCGAGGCAGAACTGGCCGACAAAGTTCGCGAAGGCCGTCGCGAGGCCGAAGCCGCTTTCGGCAACGGCGAAGGTTATCTCGAAAAGATGATCATCCGCGCCCGCCACGTCGAGGTGCAGATCCTTGGTGATAAGCAAGGCAACATCTACCACCTGTGGGAGCGTGACTGCTCCGTTCAGCGCCGCAACCAAAAGGTCGTCGAGCGCGCGCCCGCTCCCTACCTTTCTGAGGCCCAGCGCGAAAAGCTCTGCAACCTCGGAAAGCAAATCTGCCAGCATGTGAACTACGAATGCGCCGGCACCGTCGAATTCCTGATGGATATGGACAGCGGCGAATTCTACTTCATCGAGGTGAACCCCCGCGTGCAGGTCGAGCACACCGTCACCGAAGAGGTGACAGGCATTGATATCGTCCGCGCCCAGATCCTGATCGCCGAAGGGAAATCCCTGACCGAGGCAACCGGCGTCGCCAGCCAATATGACGTGGCGCTGAACGGTCACGCGCTTCAAACCCGTGTAACGACCGAAGACCCCACCAATAACTTTATCCCCGATTATGGCCGCATCCAGATGTACCGCTCGGCCACCGGCCCGGGCATCCGCCTTGATGGCGGCACCGCGTATTCTGGTGCCGTGATCACCCGCTATTACGACAGCCTTCTCACCAAGGTCACGGCCCACGCGCCGACACCCGAAATGGCGATTGCCCGGATGGACCGCGCCCTGCGCGAATTCCGCATTCGTGGCGTTTCGACAAACATCGCCTTCGTCGAGAACCTGCTGAAACACCCGACCTTCCTGTCGAATCAATACACAACCAAGTTCATCGACACGACGCCGGATCTCTTCAGCTTCAAAAAGCGCCGCGACCGCGCCACGAAGATCCTGACCTACATTGCCGATATCACCGTCAACGGCCATCCAGAGACTGCCGGTCGCCCGAAGCCGCCCGCCGATATCAAGGCAGCGCGGCCACCTGTTCGGCGCGGTGAAGTAACGCAAGCCCCCGCAGGCACCCGCACCCTGCTGGATGCCAAAGGCCCCGAGGCCGTTGTCAAATGGATGAAAGAGCAGAACAAACTGCTGATCACCGACACCACCATGCGCGACGGTCACCAGTCTCTCTTGGCCACGCGGATGCGCTCGATCGATATGATTGGCGCGGCCCCCGCCTATGCCGCGAAGATGTCCGATCTCTTCTCGGTCGAATGCTGGGGCGGCGCGACCTTCGATGTCGCCTACCGCTTCTTGCAGGAATGCCCGTGGCAGCGCCTCCGCGACATCCGCGCCGGCATGCCCAATATCATGACCCAAATGCTGCTACGCGCCTCCAACGGCGTCGGCTACACCAACTACCCCGATAACGTGGTGCAAGCCTTCGTCGCACAGGCGGCAGCCTCGGGCGTCGATGTGTTCCGCGTGTTCGATAGCCTCAACTGGGTCGAAAACATGCGCATCGCAATGGATGCCGTCGTCGAGAGCGGCAAAATCTGCGAAGGCACCATCTGTTATACAGGCGACCTCCTCGATCCGTCCCGCGCGAAGTACGACCTCAAGTATTACATCGGCATGGCCAAGGAACTTGAGAAAGCAGGCGCCCATGTGCTGGGGCTCAAGGATATGGCTGGCCTCCTCAAGCCCGCTGCGGCCAAAGCTCTCTTCACCGCGCTCAAGCAAGAGGTCGATCTGCCGATCCACTTCCATACGCACGATACTTCCGGCGCCTCCATAGCCACAATCGTTGCCGCCGCCGATGCAGGCGTGAACGTGGTCGATGCCGCGATGGATGCGTTTTCCGGCAACACCTCGCAGCCCACCCTCGGCTCTATTGTCGAGGCGCTGCGCGGCACCGAGCGCGATACCGGCCTCGACATCGCCGCGATCCGCGAAATCTCGAACTACTGGGAACAGGTGCGCGGCCATTACACCGCCTTCGAGAGCGGCCTTCAGGCCCCCGCCTCCGAGGTCTACCTCCACGAGATGCCCGGCGGCCAGTTCACCAACCTCAAGGCACAGGCCCGCTCCATGGGGCTGGAGGACCGCTGGCACGAGGTCGCCCAGACCTACGCCGACGTGAACCAGATGTTCGGCGACATCGTGAAGGTTACCCCCTCTTCCAAGGTTGTGGGCGATATGGCCCTGATGATGGTCAGCCAAGGCCTCACCCGCGCACAGGTCGAAGACCCCGCCGTCGATGTCTCCTTCCCCGACAGCGTGATTGACATGTTTAAGGGCAATCTCGGTCAACCTCCGGGTGGCTGGCCCAAAGCGCTGCAAAAGAAGATCCTCAAAGGCGATAAAGCCTTCGACGACCGCCCCGGCAAGCACCTTAAGCCGGTCGATCTCGAAGCCACCCGCGCTGACCTTTCCAAGCAGCTCGATGGCAAGGAGGTCGACGACGAGGATCTCAATGGCTACCTGATGTATCCCAAGGTTTTCCTTGATTACATGGGCCGCCATCGCATCTACGGCCCCGTCCGCAGCCTACCGACCCGTACCTTCTTCTACGGCATGGAACCGGGCGAGGAAATCAGCGCCGAAATCGACCCCGGCAAGATCCTTGAAATCCGCCTTCAAGCGGTAAGCGACATGGATGAAAACGGCGAGGTGAAGGTCTTCTTCGAACTGAACGGCCAACCCCGCGCCGTGCGGGTGCTCAACCGCCTCGCTGCCGCCGATAAGGTTCAGCGCCCCAAGGCCGAAGCAGGCAACCCCAACCATATCGGTGCACCCATGCCGGGCGTCGTCGCCACCGTCGCCGCTCAGGTTGGCAAGGTCGTCAAAGCCGGTGATCTGCTTCTGACCATCGAAGCGATGAAGATGGAAACCGGCCTCCACGCCGAACGCGATTCCGTGGTCAAAGCCGTTCACGTTCAGGCCGGCGGCCAGATCGACGCGAAAGATCTGCTGATCGAACTGGAGTAATCCCGCCCGAACCGGCCACCTCAAGCGCTCTCCGCAATCGCGGGGGGGCGTTTGCATTTAGCACTTGTGTTTTGCACCGCAGCGCCCAACCTGCGGCGCATGACCAAACTTCTGATCCTGACCGACATCCATCTCACCGAGGCCACGCAAACGATCATCGGCCTCGATCCCCTTGCTCGCTTTCAGGAGGTGCTGAGCGCCGCCACCCGCGATCACCCTGATGCCGCGGCCGTACTGCTGATGGGCGATCTGACCCATCACGGCACGCCCCGCCAATATGCCCGCCTCCAAAGCGTCCTCGCCGCCTGCCCGCTGCCGATCCACCTGATGATTGGCAATCACGACCGCCGCGCCGCATTCCGCACCGCGTTTCCTGATGCGCCGGTCACGGACTCGGGTTTCGTCCAGCAGGTTGTCGATTTTCCCCATCACCGCCTGATCCTTCTGGATTCTCACGATGGCGGCGATCACCCTGATGGCTTCCGCTCCGGCATTCTCTGCCCCGACCGCCTCGCATGGCTCGACAAGGCTCTGGCCGGTTGCGGCACGCGCATGCCCGTCGTCGCCTGCCATCACCCGCCCTTCTGCGTTGGCCTCCCCGGCATGGATGCAATCCGCCTTCAGAACGAAGATGCCCTCCTCTCGCGGCTGGCCGATCATGGCGCCTACCTCCTGTTCGGCCATATCCACCGTACTATCTCCGGCGCGACGAAAGGCGTCGGCTGGTCCAGCTTCAAAAGCCCCTGCCATCAGGCACCGATTGATTTCGTCACTCCCGATTCCGGCCTTTCGATCGACGAACCGGGTGGCTACGGCATCGCCCTGCTGGATCGTCCTGCCCAAATCACCATCCACCATGTTGATGTCGGGCTCGAAACAACCACCATGTCTGACCGCACATCGCAATGATCCAAAAATGCGCAGGCAACGCGCATTTTCCACTTGCACCCTCCTGCGGCTTTTTCTATGCCGCGCATACCAATCGGCGCGGGCGTAGCTCAGGGGTAGAGCATTACCTTGCCAAGGTAAGGGTCGTGAGTTCGAATCTCATCGCCCGCTCCAGATTGGTCAGACATGGCGCGCGGGCGTAGCTCAGGGGTAGAGCATTACCTTGCCAAGGTAAGGGTCGTGAGTTCGAATCTCATCGCCCGCTCCATGTTGAACTTCCTATGAAGATCGTGACCTTATTGGCACAGGCCCACAGGCGACCTTTCGCGAATGTTTGTAAGGGCGGATTGGCAGTCGCGCCTTTCCATGCCAAAAAGCGCCCATCAGGGAGATTTCTATCATGAGCAAGACCATCATCGCCGAAGACCTTACGATCACCGGTGATCTCAGCGGCAGCGCAACCACCGTTGATATTGCCGGCAAAGTCACCGGCGACATCAACGCCAAAGCTGTGGACATCCTCGTCGGTGGCACCGTGCAGGGCAACGTGAAGGCCACCAGCGCTCAGGTACGCGGCACGCTTTCCGGCACGCTGAAGGCTGACGACGTCGAACTGCACACCGACGCCCGCGTGGAGGCAGACGTCACCGCCAAGCAGCTCGAGTCGCACAAGGGCGCACGGCTAAAGGGCAAGATCGCCATCAGCGGCGAATGACCGCTCACCCCTTGTTCGGGCTTCTGCTCGCAACATTCGGCGCACTTGTTCTGACGCCGGATACACTCTTCATGCGTTGGTCAGGGCTGGACGGCACAGAAATGCTCGTCTGGCGCGGTATGCTTGCAGGTCCGGTGTTCCTCCTGATCTGGCTCGTAACCAGCCGCTCCCACCGCACAGACCTCCGCCGCCTGATCACTTGGGCGGGGCTTGGCGTCTTCCTCTGCCAGTTTTTCAATGCCACGCTTTTCCCCACCGCCATTGGCCTAGCACCCGTGTCGGTCGTGCTGTTCGCCGTCGCGACGGTGCCGATCTTTTCCGCGATATTCGGGCGGATGATTTCCGGCGAGATCCCGTCGAATGAAACATGGATCACCATCGCTATCGTTCTTTTTGGCGTGGGCCTTGCTGTGTTTGGTCATGGAGGACAAGTCGCGCTTGATATAAGCACCATCCTCGGCGCCCTCGCGGGCTTTGGCGTGGCGATTGCGCTGGCACTCAATTTCGCGCTGATCCGCCATCACCGCGATGTACCTTTCGTGCTAGCCATTGGCCTTGGCGCACTTACGGCGGGCACTATGGCGCTCACCCTCGTCGGCCCCGCCCGCGCTCTGGATGGCAACATCGCCGCCATCGCCTTTACCGGCGCGGTGATCCTGCCGGTGTCGTTCTTCACCCTTTCGCTCGCCTCGCGCTACACCGCCGCCGCGAATGTCAGCCTCTTGATGCTGCTGGAGACTGTCCTCGGACCGGTCTGGGTCTGGCTCGGCACCGACGAACGCCCCACCACCCTCACCCTCATCGGCGGCGCCATCGTCGTCGCCAGCCTCGCCCGCTACATCCTCCGCAGCCGCAAGCGCGGTCGGGAGTTGCCGGTGGGTTAGGGTTTACCCCTGAATCCACCGTCTTGGAAGCGCGCAAACCGCGCACTCAGTTCCTGCGGATCGTATTGAGTTTGTAGCCAAGAACGGACCGGCGTCATTCCGTGTCGCTCGATGTACTCTCCATAACTATAGAGCAATAAGTCGAGGATACCGGTTCTGCTGCGCTGGATGTGAAGATATCGAAAAGACATCTCGCCCCATGCAAAGCTAAGGGGTTTCCCCTCTATATGAAGATGCCAAAGCGCCGCCGCTATTCCAGTCCTATCCGCGCCTGATTTGCAGTGCATCAGGAAAGGGCGTTGCAAACGTTCAAAAATATCCAACAGGCCAAGTAGCGTTTCTGCCGACATTGCATGTCGCGCTTCCATCGCATGATCTACCAAAGTCAGGCCAAGCGCCGCACAGCTCTCTCGCTCATATAGGTAGAATGCATTTCTGTCCTTCCCCCTCAGGTTCAAGATCGTGGAGATTCCCGCGTCTCGATAGGCAACGAGCCTTGCATGGTCAGGATGGTTCGCTCGATAGACACCGTCCGCAACTTTTCCAAAATTGTGATAAGGTGCTCGCAGAGCACCATGGTCGACCCAACGAATATACCAATCGGCGTTTCTGCGATCAGCCAGCGTGTCGATCCGCCTTCCATATTTCGCGTGTAGAGATTGCTCCCAAGCTTGAAACTTCTCAGCCAAGTTTCCCATAGCGCGCGTTACTCGCTCTTATCGCGTCCCCGCACCAGCGAGTACAGTAAGATCCCTCCACCAAGGACAACCCAACTCGCAAGAGGCGGCATATAGCCACTCGCGCGATACCATAAGGTTCCAGCGGTAATCACTGCGACACTCAAAAGCACCGACCGATCGCGCCTCAAACCTGTGGTGAGAGAAACTTCCATCCCGGAGAACCCATCTTTCAGTGCTCCCAAACGAGGCCACCAGCGGTTCGTCCTTGCAAGGTAATTCACATAGTCCTTGCCAAAGCGTCCCCTGAGATAGTTTTCCTCGTTCGCGATGATCGCCTGATAAATCGCCACTGTCAGAACTACGCCAAGAACAATGATCAAAAAGTCGCCATGCAATACGAAATACCCAAATGCAATCAACATGTTACCAACATAAAGTGGGTTTCTACATGCAGAAAACATCCCTGAGGTCCGCAGCTCTTCAGCATTGACCCGCTTGCCAATACCGTCGCGGCTGACGGGCGTTGCTGCCAGCACTAAGAAGCGAACAAGCAACCCAGCTACAAGAAAAACCGCTGCCAAAAAATCGCGCACAGGCGCTGCAGAAGCGGGCCTTACCAAAGCAAAAAGCCCGATAATCAGAACCGGGAATACCCAATTTCGATGGTAAAAGAAGAACCGTCCAATTGCGATCAACAAACCGTTCTGCATTGCGAAGTAACCCCAAGGCTGTGATTTACTGACCAATAACAGCCAATTCTGGGTCAATACCCAATTAGGCTTTGGATGGCTATATCCGTTGTGAAAAAACCGCAGACAGCTGATCGATCCAGTTCCCCACTTTCCTCACATTAAACAAGATCCTATAACCCCCCCAACCAACAAAAGGATCCCCCAATGCGCAGCGCGTCGATCTCTCGCAAGACCGCCGAAACCGATATCTCTGTCGAGCTGAACCTCGACGGCACCGGTCGCTACGACAATCAAACCGGCGTCGGGTTCTTCGACCACATGCTCGATCAGCTGTCCCGCCACTCCTTGATCGACATGAAGATCCGCGCAACGGGTGACCTGCACATCGACGACCACCACACCGTCGAGGACACCGGCATTGCCATCGGTCAGGCCCTGCGTGAGGCACTGGGCGACAAGAAAGGCATACGCCGCTATGGCGAGTGCCACCTTGCGATGGACGATGCTCAGGTGCGCTGCGCGCTCGATCTCTCCGCGCGGCCCTATCTGATCTGCAACCTCGATCTACCCACCGCCAAGATCGGCACATTCGATACCGAACTGGTGCGCGAGTTCTTTCAGGCGCTCGCCACGCATGGCGGCATCACTTTGCATATCGACAGGTTGCACGGCTTCAACAGCCACCACATTGCCGAGGCCGCTTTCAAAGCGGTCGCGCGGGCCTTGCGTATCGCGGTCGAAACCGACCCGCGCAAAGCCGATGCCATCCCCTCCACCAAAGGCGCCCTCTAAAGGGGCGCCCCACAGGGAATACCCGTCATGCTGACAGCTCTGGTCGATTACGACAGCGGCAATCTCCATTCCGCTGAGAAAGCCTTCGAGCGGATGGCCCGCGAAACCGGCGCATGCAGCGTCGTCGTAACCTCCGATGCCGATGTCATCGCCCGCGCCGACCGCATTGTTTTGCCCGGCGATGGGGCCTTCCCTGCCTGCCGCGCGGCGCTCGATGCCGTCTCCGGCATTGCAGAAGCCATCGAAACCGCCGTCATCCAGCGCGGCGTGCCTTTCCTCGGCATCTGCGTCGGGATGCAAATGCTCGCCACCGTCGGCCACGAATACCAAGAAACCAAAGGCTTTGGCTGGATCGCAGGAGAGATCGACCGGATCACCCCGTCAGATACGGCCCTCCCTGTCCCCCATATGGGATGGAACGATCTGGTGATCGACCATCCCCACCCCGTGCTCGACGGGATCAGCACTGGCGACCACGCCTATTTCGTCCATTCCTATCAAATGACCGCGCGCAACAGCGCCGAGCGCCTCGCCCATGTGGATTACGCAGGCGACGTGACAGCCATCATCGGGCGCGACAATATCCTCGGCACCCAGTTCCACCCTGAGAAGAGTCAGGCGACAGGCCTCCGGCTGATCGCCAACTTCCTCACATGGCGCCCCTGATCAGCCGCTGAGCTTGACCCACCGCTGGCTGGAGCACAAAAGCCCGCCAGCAACGCATCCGCGCAGCTTCATCTCGGTGCCGTCAATGTTGATCTTGCCGATGTAGATCTTGTCATTCGACGGGCGCCAAACCTGCCCCTCATAGGCACCCTCACCGACCGGCACCATGTCGATCACCAACATTTTCCCAATGTTTTCAGATTGATATTCGCCATCGCTGGTGAACGTCCGGCGAATATGCCCGCAATAGGCGTCGCCACAGGGGGAAATTTCCACCATCGCAAAGGCGCCGTCATCCGGCTCCGTCTGCCACACGCCCTCGATTTCATCTGCCATCGCGGCACTTGCGGCAAATATCCCAGCGGCGGCCAGCGCCCATAGTTTGGTTTTCATGCGTATCTCCCTTTTTCGGCAAAAGAGCCTCACCGTTTGATTCCCTGCAAGACTGACGTTGGGTCCCTGCCCCCGTTGCAATCCGCCTCTTGCCATGCATAACAGCCCCAATATCCAATACCGGAGCACCCTATGATCCTTTATCCCGCAATCGACCTCAAAGACGGCCAAGCCGTGCGCCTGTTCAAAGGGGAAATGGATCAGGCAACCGTTTTTAACGACGATCCTGCCGCACAAGCCGCCGAATTCGTCGATGCGGGCTGCGAATGGCTGCACCTCGTCGATCTCAACGGCGCATTTGCTGGCGAGCCGGTCAATGCGGCACCCGTCGAGGCGATCCTTGAGCGGTGCAAAGTGCCTGCCCAGCTTGGCGGCGGCATCCGCGACATGGCAACGATCGAGCGTTGGCTCTCCAAGGGGCTCGCCCGCGTGATCCTCGGCACTGTCGCGGTCGAAAACCCCGCGCTGGTGCGCGAAGCCGCCCGCGCCTTCCCCGGTCAGGTCGCCGTCGGGATCGACGCCCGCAACGGCCGCGTCGCCACCAAAGGCTGGGCCGAAGAAACCGATGTCATGGTCACGGACCTCGCCCGCTCGTTCGAGGACGCAGGCGTCGCCGCGATCATTTATACCGACATCAACCGCGACGGCGCGATGCAGGGGCCGAATGTCGAGGCAACCGCAGAGCTTGCCAACGCCGTCTCGATCCCCGTCATTGCCTCCGGTGGCGTCTCCTCGCTGGCCGATCTCACCGCCCTGCGCAACTGCGGCGCGCCCCTCAACGGCGCGATCTCCGGCCGCGCGCTCTATGACGGGGCAATTGATCTGAAAGAGGCGCTGGCGCTCCTCAAAGCCTAAGCCTCGTCAGATCGAGCCGGCTTCAACCATGTAGTTATTCGCCGTGCACATCGCAGCGTCGTCCGAGGCCAGGAACAGCACCATCTTCGCCAGATAATGCGGCGCGATCAGGTCAGGCAGGCACTGCTTTTCCCGCTGCCGTTCCAGCGCCTCCGGCGTGGCCCACAGCTCCTTTTGCCGCTCGGTCATCACCCATCCGGGCACGACGGTGTTCACCCTTATCCGGTGCCGTCCCAAATCCCGCGCCATGGTGCGTGTCAGCCCATGCACCGCCGCTTTCGAGGTCGCATAGGCAGGGAACCCACCGCCTGCTTCCCACCACGAATTTGACCCCATATTGATGATCGAACCACGCCCCGCCGCGATCATCGCCGGTGCAACCGTCTGAATGGCAAAGAACATATGCCGTAGGTTCGTGTTCGTCCGGTCATCCCAGTATTCCGCCGTGACCTCGCGCCAATCGTGCCGGTCGTCGCTCGCGGCGTTGTTGACCAGCACCTGGGCCGCGCCGATCTTTTCTGCCAGCGCGGCGAAGGCCTCCTTCAATGCATCAATATCCCGCAAGTCACAGGCGGCGAAGGCATGGGCGTGTCCGATCTCGTCCAGCATCGCGGCACCTGCTTTCGGGTTGATGTCAACAAACCCAACCCTTGCGCCCTGCCGCGCGAATGCCCGCACGATCTCCGCCCCGATGCCCGACGCCCCGCCGGTAACAAAAACCGACCGCCCCTTCAGGCTCGGATAGATGGCGTCTTGATCCGGCATGTTCTGCCTCCTCATTCGTTCACAAAATGCTAGGCAACCTGCGCGTCAGGCGCAACCGATCCTTGCCCGTTCCCTGACAACCGCCTATTGAGAGCCCATGTTAAAGACCCGCATCATCCCCTGCCTCGACGTGGCCGATGGCCGCGTGGTCAAAGGCGTGAATTTTGTCGATCTGATCGACGCAGGCGATCCTGTCGAAGCAGCCAAAGCCTATGACGCCGCCGGTGCCGACGAGCTGTGCTTTCTCGACATTCACGCCACCCACGAAAACCGTGGCACCATGTTCGATCTGGTGCAGCGCAGCGCCGAGCAATGCTTCATCCCGCTCACCGTGGGCGGTGGCGTCCGCACCCACGAGGATGTGCGCAATCTCCTGCTTGCTGGGGCCGATAAGGTCAGCTTCAACTCCGCCGCTGTCGCGAATCCCGATGTGCTGTCCGAGGCCGCCCAGCGCTTTGGTTCGCAATGTATCGTCTGCGCGATAGACGCGAAAACAGTCTCCCCCGGCAAATGGGAGATCTTCACCCACGGCGGGCGCAAACCCACAGGCATCGACGCTGTTGAATTTGCCCGCACCGCCGCAGCAAAGGGTGCTGGCGAAATTCTCCTCACCTCGATGGACCGTGATGGCACCAAGGCAGGCTTCAACCTCGCCCTGACCCGCGCGATCTCTGATGCCGTTGATATCCCTGTTATCGCCTCAGGCGGCGTCGGCACGCTGGACCACCTTGTCGAAGGCGTCACCGAGGGCGGCGCGTCTGCTGTGCTGGCCGCATCGATCTTCCACTTTGGCACCTACACAATCGGCGAAGCCAAGTCCCACATGGCCGCTGCCGGCATCCCCATGAGGCTGACATGAGCCTGCACGACCTCGACAAGACAATCGCTGCCCGCAAAGGCGCTGATCCCGATAGCAGCTGGACCGCCAAGCTTTTCGCTAAAGGGCCAGAAAAATGCGCCGAAAAATTCGGGGAGGAGGCAATCGAGGCCGTGATCGAGGCGATCAAAGGCGACCGCGCGCGGCTAACGTCAGAAGCCGCCGATGTCCTCTATCACCTGCTCGTCATGTGCGCGGCGCATGACATTTCGCTTGCCGATATCGAGTCCGAACTGGACCGTCGCTCCGGCACGTCCGGCATCGCCGAAAAGGCCTCCCGCTCATAAAAAAGCGCCCGGGCAAATGCCGGGCGCCAGTTCGGAACGAGGGACAGTATCAGAGAAGACGTGTTCCGTCGTCATTCTCACCACAACAAATAGGCAGCTTTCGCGCCTTCCCAAGGGGTGCTCATCGAAATGTGATCGTTTGACGCACCGTCAGTCGAAGATTTCTTCGATCACGTCGAACACACCCTCCAACACCAGCTTCCCAAAGCTCTTCCGCCGTTTGGGGCGCGGGGGTGGCGCGTGGTAACGCCCCTCTCCCCGCTGCTGGTTCATGTCGTAGGGATGCCCGTGTGGGACATGCCAATCCGGCTTCGGCGCGCGGCGGCGCTGCGCCGGCGCGGCGGTTTTCGCGCGCGGAAGGGATTTCATCCGGCTCAAGGGCGCGCCACAATTATCGCAGGCCAAGGTGTGCTGCTGGTTGCCCCGCAATGCCAAGGCCGTCTTTGCGCCGCAGTAACAACAGGTGGCAATCTTCGTCGCAGGCATGTCGTCCCTCAGCTGGCTGTCGATCTTGCTGCATATAGGGCAACAGCCGCCGCGTTGGAGACGTTGAGCGAGCCAAATCCGCCCGCAAAGTCGATTTTTACCAGATGATCGCAGGTCGCCTTGGTTTTTTCCCGCAAGCCCGGGCCTTCCGCACCCAGCACCAGCGCCACAGGTCGGTCACCGATCCCTGCCACCGCCGCTTCAATGCTCATCTCCGCTTCGCCATCAAGGCCCAGCACCAGATAGCCCATCTCTTGCAACCTGCGCATACCGTCAGAAAGGTTCCTGATCCGCACATAGGGCTGCCGCTCCAATGCACCGCTCGCGGTTTTTGCCAAAGCACCCGTTTCAGGGGCCGAATGCCGCTGCACGCCAACAACCGCCCGCGCGCCGAATACCTCTGCCGAACGCAGGATCGCGCCCACGTTATGCGGGTCTGTCACACGGTCGAGCAAAACCAGCCGCGCTGGCCCCGCGCCCTCGGAGAGCGCGACATCATCCAGTGATCCCCAGTTCAGCGGCCGCACCTCAAGTGCGGCGCCCTGATGCACCGAGCCTTCGTCCAATGGGGCCGCAAACCGGCGCGGATCAGAGATTTCGGGCGTCATACCGCTTTCGGCAATCGCATCCGCAAGCTTCGCCTCGGCATTGAGCGTCACCACCAAACGCAACCGCTCGCGGCGCGGATTCAACAACGCATCGCGCACCGCATGCAAGCCAAAGAGCCACACCGTTTCCGATGCTGCCGCACGTTTCCCGCGCTCTTTCTCGATCACCCACTTCGGTTTCTTCATTGGTCTATCCGCTGTTTTCTCCTCCATGCGATGCCCCGCCGCAAGACGCAAGAGAAACAGCCGATTTTCCTGTTGACGCCCTCGCGCACTCCGCATATTCAGCCCCTCGCAAACGGCCTTTAACGGCTGTTTCGGGCGACGAGCTGCAAGGTGCGGCAGCGGACTGTAACTCCGCCGGGGAGACCCATGCCTGGTTCGATTCCAGGGTCGCCCACCACTCCCCTTCCAGATTTAAGCGGGTTTCGACGTAAATCCCCTTTGGTATTTCGCAATCTTGCGGCCATACTTCTCCCATATTTCCGGCGGAGAACCGCAATGACCACATCCGTTACCCTCCTCGTCGGCACCACAAAGGGTGCTTTCCTTCTGTCCTCCGACAGCACCCGCGAAAACTGGTCCGTCAATGGCCCGCATTGCGGTGGCTGGAGCATCAATCACGTCATCTCCGACCCGCAGACGGGTATGCTCTATGCAGGCGGCGGCAGCGGCTGGTCCGGCGCGGGCATCTGGCGCTCTGCGGATCAAGGCACAACATGGGAGCTGTCAAAGCTGTCTTGGGGCGGCATGGATGAATGGCTCGACCGGGATCCCGATTTCGCGGCCGAGATCGGCATCCCCGCGCCCGACCCCGCGCCTTTCACCGGCGAGATCGAGTCGGTCTGGTCGCTTGGGCAAGCGGGTGGCACGCTCTATGCCGGCACCAAACCCGGTAATCTGCTCACTAGCACCGATCAGGGTCAAAGCTGGCAATTGGTCGATACCTTGGCCAATCACCCCACCCGCGCCACATGGAATCCCGGCGCCGCTGGCCTTGTGTTGCATACAATTATCTCCGATCCAGCCGCACCCAATAAGCTCTGGGTCGCGATCTCCGCCGCTGGCACCTTCGCCACCGATGACGGCGGCCAGTCATGGGAGCGCCGCAACCGGCTCTCCAACGCGCCCAGCCTGCATGAACACGGCCATGACCACGGCGCCGATACCGGCCTTTGTGTACACAACATGGTCCGCGCCGATGGCGATCTGATGTACCAGCAGAACCACCATGGCGTTTTCCGCAGTCAGGATGGCGGCCGCAGCTGGCAGGATATCTCCGATGGCTTGCCCTCCCGCTTCGGCTTCCCCATCGCCCTGCATCCCCATGACCCGCAAACCATCTGGACCCTCCCGCTCAACGGCGACATGGCAGGCCGCTTCCCGCCCGATGCCTCCGCCGCTGTCTGGCGTTCCCAAGACGGGGGCGAAAGCTGGTCGCGCATGGGCAATGGCCTCCCGCAACAGAACTGTTTCTTCACCGTTCTGCGCCAAGCAATGGCGACCGACACGCTCGCCCAACCGGGCGTGTATTTCGGGACCAATAGCGGGTCTATCTTCGCCAGCACGGACACCGGCGAAAACTGGCGCGAGATCGCCCGCCACCTGCCGACCGTCCTGTCGGTCGAAACGGTGACGGCGGCGGCATCCGCGCTTTAATGCCCGCCGCTCCCATCCTATAGTCAGGCCATCGCGCAGAAGAACAAAGGATTCCCCCATGGGGAGAAGCCCGCCCGCCACATTCAATCTCATGCTGATCGGCCAATCCGGCCGCCTGCAGTACGAGGCGCTTCTGCTCGTGGCCTCATTGCGCGCGAAAAGTCCGCAATTCGCCGGTCAGGTCTTTGTTTGCGAGCCACAACCGGGGCCACTCTGGCCCGATGATCCGCGCATGCATCCCCACATCCGCGCCGCGCTTGAGGAACTGGGCGCAACCATCCTGCCATTCGACTCCCAGAATTTCGGTGCCAGCTACCCGCACGGCAACAAAATCGAAGCCCTCGCCGCCCTGCCCGCAGGCGAGCCGTTTCTGTTTCTCGACAGCGACACCCTGATCACTGGCGAACTGAGCAGCATTCCCTTCGATTTTTCCCGCCCTTCGGCCTCCATGCGGCGCGAAGGCACATGGCCCGTCGAAGAGCTTTACTGGCCCGGCTATACCGCGATCTGGAAATCCCTCTACGACCGTTTCGGCCTCGATTTCGAAAGCTCTCTCGACCTTTCCCAGCCTGACGAATACTGGCAGCGCTACCTCTATTTTAACGCTGGCTGGTTCTTCGGCCCCGATCCGCAGGCCTTCGGGCAGCGGTTCACAGAATACGCCCTCTCAGTGCGCGATGACACGCCGCCCGAACTGGCGATCCAGCCGCTCGACCCGTGGCTCGATCAGGTCGTCCTGCCGCTCGTGATCCATAGCTTTGCCGGCGGCAGACCCGGGCCGGAGCTCGCGGGGCTCGACGGTGACATCACTTGCCATTGGCGGGTGCTGGCGCTGCTCTACGCGCGCGAAAGCGATCTTGTGATCGAAACATTGCACGACGTAACCGCCCCCAACCGCATCAAGAAACTGCTCAAGCAATATGAGCCATTCAAGCGGATGATCTATCAGGAACGCGGCTTGAAAGTCCGCGCATTGTTCGACCGCGACGCCCTGCCCCTCACCGAGAAGAAGATGCGCAACAAGATCAAGACAGCCGGTTTCTGGATGCGCTGATTAATCGTCGCCCTTGGGGGCTGCGTCAGGGTCGGCCTTGCCGACCCCACGAAAGATGAACTTGAACGGCAAGGCCCAGATCACGCCCAGCCCGACGTAAACACCCAGTTCAACCCAGATCGGCGGCCGACCAAGGATATTCATGACCGTCACCGCCGCCACGATATAGGCGGGCAACCCCAACAGGAGAATAACAAGCGACCAGCGCCGCCGGGCTTTGTAAGAAAGGCTCATCAGTCTGCAAACGGGTCCGTAACAAGGATGGTGTCTTCGCGCTCAGGCGAGGTTGAAAGTAGCGCGACAGGGCACCCGATCAACTCTTCTACGCGCTTAACGTACTTGATCGCATTCGGTGGCAGGTCAGCCCAGCTGCGCGCGCCTTCCGTTGATTCCGACCAACCGTCGATTTCCTCGTAGATCGGCGTGCAACGTGCCTGCGCGTCCGCCGCTGTCGGCAGATAGTCGAGCCGCGTGCCGTCCAAATCATAACCGACGCAAATCTTCAGCGTCTCGAATCCATCCAATACATCAAGCTTGGTCAGGCAGATGCCGTTGATCCCCGAAATCGCGCAGGTTTGCCGCACGAGGCAGGCATCAAACCACCCGCAACGGCGCTTGCGGCCGGTGGTGGTGCCAAATTCATGCCCCCGCTCACCCAAACGCTGCCCGTCATCGTCGTGCAACTCGGTCGGGAACGGCCCTTCACCCACGCGGGTGGTATACGCCTTCACGATGCCTAGCACGAAGTCGATCGATCCCGGACCGATACCAACGCCGGTCGCAGCCTGCCCCGCGATCACGTTCGATGAGGTCACAAACGGATATGTGCCAAAGTCGATGTCGAGGAGCGCGCCTTGCGCCCCTTCGAAAAGGATCCGCTTTCCGGCGCGGCGCATCTCATTCATCACCTTCCAAACAGGACCGGCGAATTTCAGGATCTTCGGCGCGATTTCCTTGAGCTGCGCAATCAGCGCATCACGGTCAATCGGTTCCAGCCCCAAGCCGTTGCGCAGCGCGTTGTGGTGGACCAAGGCACGGTCAACCCGCAGCTCCAGCGTCGCATCGTCAGCAAGGTCCGCGACACGGATCACACGGCGGCCGACCTTATCTTCGTAGCAGGGGCCGATTCCGCGCCCCGTCGTGCCGATCTTGGCGACCGCATTCTGGCTTTCCCGCGCGCGGTCCAGCTCCCCGTGGAACGGCAGGATCAGCGGCGTATTTTCCGCGATCATCAGCGTCTCCGGCGTGATCTCTACACCCTGCGCACGGATCGTCTCGATCTCTTTGAGCAAGTGCCACGGGTCCAGCACGACCCCGTTCCCGATGACGCTCAGCTTGCCGCCACGCACAACGCCGGAAGGCAGTGCATGCAGCTTGTAGACCTCACCATCGATGACCAGCGTGTGGCCTGCGTTGTGCCCGCCCTGAAAGCGCGCCACGACATCGGCACGCTCGCTGAGCCAGTCCACAATTTTTCCCTTGCCTTCGTCGCCCCATTGAGCGCCGACAACCACCACGTTTGCCATATTAGATCGGTCCTCTTGGCTAAAACCCGCGCCCGTATAGCGCTCATGTGCTGCGGGGAAAACAGGATTCTGCGCGTTCTTTGATTGGGGGGTTGCGGGCGTGGCCCACAACTTCTAGATACGCCCCGTCCAGCAGAGAGTTACCGCAATGGAAAACGTCGTTCTCGTCATCCACCTTATTCTGGCCCTCGCGCTCATCGGGATCGTGCTTTTGCAGCGTTCCGAAGGCGGCGGCCTCGGTATCGGCGGTGGCGGCGGTGGCGGCGGCGGGTTAGTCTCTGCGCGTGGCGCGGCAACTGCCTTGGGCCGGATGACCTGGATCTTGGCTGCTGCATTTATTTGCACATCCATCGCCCTAACAATCATCGCCGCAGAAAAATCGGCGGGTGCGTCCGTTGTTGATCGCCTTGGTGATGCGCCTGCGGTTGAGGCACCAGCCTCCAGCGCACCGGATCTTGGCACCGACCTTCTTCCGCCTTCCGCCGATGACGGCGCGCCACTGGTGCCAGCGGCCGAATAAACACTAGTTATTGGCGCTGTAGCGCCAAAATCAACATCATGTTGCGTTGTCGGTTGCGTGTGCGGGGCGAATCCGGCTATACTTAAATCCCGTGAACATGCGACCACGAGTCATGCACGCGGGGCCGCACATCCATTATTTTTGTTCGAGTAGACGGGGGACAGCGGCCCATGGCGCGGTATATTTTCATTACGGGTGGTGTGGTGTCATCGCTGGGCAAAGGCCTCGCTTCAGCAGCGCTCGGCTCGCTCTTGCAAGCGCGCGGTTTTTCCGTCCGCCTCCGCAAGCTCGACCCGTATCTCAACGTCGATCCTGGCACGATGTCGCCTTTCGAGCATGGCGAGGTGTTCGTCACCGATGACGGTGCAGAAACCGATCTCGACCTCGGCCATTACGAGCGCTTCACCGGCGTACCAGCACGCAAGACTGATTCCGTCTCCTCCGGCCGCATCTATTCCAACGTGCTCGAGCGCGAGCGCCGAGGTGACTATCTTGGCAAGACCATTCAGGTCGTTCCCCACGTCACCAACGAGATCAAGGATTTCATCCGCATCGGTGACGATGAAGTGGATTTCATGCTCTGCGAGATCGGCGGCACGGTCGGCGACATCGAAGGTCTGCCCTTCTTCGAAGCCATCCGCCAATTCGCGCATGAAAAACCGCGCGGCGAATGCATCTTCATGCACCTCACGCTGCTGCCCTACCTCGCGGCCAGCGGCGAGCTGAAAACCAAGCCGACCCAGCACTCGGTGAAAGAGCTGCAATCCATCGGCCTCGCGCCTGATGTGCTCGTCTGCCGTTCCGAGCAGCCGATCCCCGAAAAAGAGCGCGAGAAGATCGCCCTCTTCTGTAACGTCCGCAAAGAGGCCGTCGTCGCCGCCTATGATCTCAAATCGATCTACGAGGCACCGCTGGCCTACCATAACGAAGGGCTCGATCAGGCCGTGCTGGACGCCTTCGGCATCTCCCCCGCACCCAAGCCGAACCTCGAAAAATGGCTCGATGTGCAAGACCGCATCCACAACACCGACGGTGAGGTCAACATCGCCATCGTCGGCAAGTACATCCAGCTTGAAGACGCCTACAAGTCGATCAAAGAGGCGCTCACCCACGGCGGCATGGCGAACCGCGTGAAGGTCAACGTCAAGTGGGTCGATGCCGAAGTTTTTGATAGCGAAGACGCCGCCCCACATCTCGAAGGCTTCCACGCGATCCTCGTCCCCGGCGGCTTTGGCGAGCGCGGCACCGAGGGCAAGATCAAAGCGGCCGAATTCGCCCGCACCCGCAAGATCCCCTATCTCGGCATCTGCCTTGGCATGCAAATGGCCGTGATCGAAGCCGCCCGCAACGTGGCTGGCGTCGATAAAGCAGGCTCCGAAGAGTTCGACCACGAAGCTGGCAAAAAGCGCTTCGAGCCGGTCGTCTATCACCTCAAGGAATGGGTGCAGGGCAACCATAAGGTCGAGCGCAAGGCCGACGACGACAAAGGCGGCACCATGCGCCTCGGCGCTTACTCCGCCTCCCTCACCGAAGGGTCGAAAGTGGCCGAGGTTTACGGCAGCACCGCGATCGAGGAACGCCACCGCCACCGGTATGAGGTGGACACAAAATACCGCGAAAAGCTCGAAAAATGTGGCCTCCTCTTCTCTGGCATGTCCCCTGATGGCCGCTTACCCGAAATCGTCGAGTGGAAGGACCACCCGTGGTTCATCGGCGTCCAGTTCCACCCCGAACTGAAGTCGAAGCCGTTCGAGCCGCATCCCCTGTTCGCCGATTTCGTCCGCGCAGCGGTCGAAACCTCGCGCTTGGTCTGAGGCGGGCGTGCTTTCCTATCAGCACGCCTACCACGCCGGAAACCTCGCGGATGTGCACAAGCATGCCGCCCTTGCGTGGATGCTGGCGCGGCTGACGGTAAAGCCCAAGCCGCTGACCTATATCGAGACACACGCAGGCCGTGGCCTTTATGACCTCTCCGGCATGGAGGCCACGAAAACAGGCGAAGCCGCCGCCGGTATCGGTCGCAAGGGGCTGCTAGACAGCTTCGCCCCCGATCATCCCTACCCGCAAGTCGTTGCCAAAAATCAAGCGGCGCACGGGCCATCCACCTACCCCGGCTCGCCCCTCATCGCCGCCCACCTCCTGCGCCCCGAGGACACGCTGATCCTCTCCGAGCTGCACCCTACTGAGCATGCCGCCCTGACCGAAGCGCTGCGCAATTCCGGCAGCCATGTCACACGGCATATCCATGCCCGCGACGGCTTCCAGATCGCTCGCTCCGTCACTCCACCCGAACCACGGCGCGGGCTCCTGATGGTTGATCCCTCTTTTGAGGTCAAATCCGATTACGAAACCATCCCGAAGTTCTTCACCGATGTACACCGCCGCTGGAATGTCGGCATTCTGGTGCTCTGGTATCCACTGCTGGCCGATAACCGCCACCGCCCAATGCTTTCGCAGCTTAGCCGCAGCTTCCCCGATGGCATCCGCCACGAGGTGCGCTTTCCCCCCGCCCGCACCGGCCACGGCATGAACGGTTCGGGCCTCTTCATCGTCAACGCGCCTTACGGGTTACACGACTGCCTCTCCGCCCTCACACGTCTATTTGACGGCCTCTCCCCCGCCTGAGGTCTTTCTCCCGCCGCGCAAGCGGCCTATATCTTCGCTATGTTTGCAGATCTCCTCCGGCGCATGACCGCCCCCGCCCCCACACCGCTCTCCGATGGCGACGCCCGCCGCGCGCTTGGCGCACTTCTCGTCCGCATCGCCCGTTCTGACGGTGCTTATGACGCCGAAGAGATCGCGCGGATCGATAAGACACTGAGCGCCCGCTACTCCCTCTCGCCCTCCGAGACAGCCGCCCTCAGGGCCGATTGCGAGATCCTCGAATCGGAAGCCCCCGATACCGTCCGCTTCACCCGCGCGATCAAGGATGCCGTGCCCTACGAGGAGCGTGCCGCCGTTGTACAAGCATTATGGGAGATCGTGCTGGCCGATGGCGTGCGCGAGGCCGAAGAAAATGCGCTGATGCGCATGGTCGCCCCGATGCTCGGCCTCACCGATCAGGAAAGCCACCAGCTGCGCCGTGCGGTCGAACAAGGATGATCGCCGCCCTGCCGATGTATGCGCGGCCCGAAAACCGCGCCGCGCATGACGCACTCTGGGCCCTGATCCGCGACAACCTCCGCGCAGCAGGCCTTGCAGCGCCCGACAGCCTCGATCATCAGATCGGCCATATGGAGAGCTGGGCGCATCCCGATCTCGCCCTCGGCCAGATCTGCAACCTGCCCTACCGCGCCCGATTCCACGATCACGTTACCCTGATCGGCAACGCCGATTACGAGATCGAAGGCTGCGCGCCTGGCACCTACAACAGCGTCATCATTGCCCGCGCCGACGATCCGCGCGACACACCACAGGCTTTTTCGGGCGCCGCCTTCGCCTATAGCGAGCCGCTTTCCAATTCTGGTTACGGCGCAGCCTACCTCTGGGCGCAGGTACACGGCATTTCGCTCCACCCTACGCTCCACACCGGCTCCCACGCCGCCAGCATCGCAGCCGTCCGCAGCGGCAATGCCGATTTCTCGGCAATTGATGCCCATACTTGGTGGATCGAATGCACCCGCGACCCCGCCCTCACCTTGGCGCTGAAGGTGATCGATCGCACTGCCACAAGCCCCGGCATGGCCTTCATCACCCGCACAGGCGAAGATCCCGCTGCCTATTTCGCCGCCATATCCGCCGCGATCAGCGCCCTCCCCGAAAGCGCACGCACCACGCTGCGCCTGAGGGGAATCGTTCGCCTACCATCTGCGGCGTATGACATTCCCCTCCCGCCAGACCCAGCCAAACTTCCGGTTTGATCATCTCAACTGTGCATTTTGCACATTGGGACCATACGTCATGTCATAAAGCGCATTGCATTATTATCCATTTTGCGACCTACTCCGCCGAGGACATAACAACGGTTGCCCAAGTGACAGACACCATTCCGGTTATTGAAATTCGCGATCTCCACAAATCTTACGGCGCGCTGGAAGTGCTCAAAGGTGTGGATATCAAGGCAAATGCTGGCGATGTTGTCTCTCTCATCGGCTCCTCAGGCTCCGGCAAATCCACCCTCCTGCGCTGCGCGAACCTCTTGGAAGACAGCCAGCAGGGAGAGATTCTCTTCAGCGGCGAGCCTGTTCAATGGCGCGGCACGGGCATGTCCCGCCATCCCGCCAACCGCGCACAGCTGATCCGCATCCGCACAAACCTGTCGATGGTGTTCCAGCAGTTCAATCTCTGGGCGCATATGACGATCCTCCAAAACGTGATGGAAGCCCCCGTCACAGTGCTGAAGCGCGACAAGGAAGAAGTCGAAGCCGCCGCCCGCAAATATCTCGAAAAGGTCGGCATCGGCGACAAATGCGATGTCTACCCCGCCCAGCTCTCCGGCGGCCAACAACAGCGCGCCGCCATCGCCCGCGCATTGTGCATGGAGCCGAAGGCGCTTCTCTTTGACGAACCCACTTCCGCGCTCGACCCCGAGCTGGAACAGGAGGTCGTCCGCGTGATCAAGGATCTTGCCAGCGAGGGCCGGACCATGATCATCGTCACCCATGACATGCGCATGGCCGCTGATGTCAGCGATCATGTCGTGTTCTTGCACCAGGGCCGCATCGAAGAGGAAGGCGCTCCGCAGTCGCTCTTCGGCAGCCCCAAAACCGAACGGTTGAAACAGTTTCTTTCCGCTACAGTTTCAGCCTGATCAAAAACCAAACGGGAGACTACTCAATGAAGAAAATTCTGCTCACCAGTGCCGCATTCGCGGTTCTCGCAGGCGCCGCATTTGCGGATGGCCACGGCATGGTTGTCCGCATGGGCACCGAGGGCGCTTACCCTCCGTATAACTACCTCGACGACAACGGCGAAGTCGCCGGTTTCGAGCGTGATCTGGGCGACGAGCTTTGCGCACGCGCCGAGCTGACCTGTGAATGGGTCACCAACGATTGGGACTCCATCATCCCGAACCTCGTGTCCGGTAACTACGACACGATCATCGCCGGCATGTCCATCACCGCCGAGCGTGACGAGGTGATCGACTTCACCCAGAACTACACCCAGCCTGACCCTTCCGCCTATCTGGCAATGGACGGCATGGATGTTGATCTGATGGGCGGCGTGATCGCAGCACAGGCCAACACCATTCAGGCGGCCTTCATCGCTGACAGCGGTGCAACCCTGCTGGAGTTCGCAACTCCGGAAGAAACCATCGCAGCCGTCCGCAACGGCGAAGCCGATGCCGTTCTCGCTGACCGCGCCTACCTTCAGCCGATTGCTGATTCCGACGCGGAGCTGGCCCTCATCGGCCAGAACGTGATGATCGGTGGCGGCGTTGGCATGGGCCTGCGCGAAAGCGACACCGAACTGAAAGAAAAGTTCGACGCCGCGATCCAGTCGATGAAGGACGATGGCTCGCTCAACGCACTCATCGCACAGTGGGAAATTGGCGAACCGTTCTAAGTTTCGCTCTCTCTCTTTGGGCTGGCGTTCGCGCGCCAGCCCGCACTAGCCCACGGGTGCTCCGATTTTTAGTTTCTGCACAGACCCCTCGACCCTCGAGTCCGCGCAATGGCTGGCCTGCTACCTGACCACAGGCAAGCATATGGGCCTCTATTGGTCTGTGCTGACGGTCCTCGCCCTGCTCGCGATCACCGCGCCTGCTGCGATCCTTTTCGGGTTTGGTGGCGCCACCGCCGCGCGGTCACGCTTCGCGCCGCTGCGCTGGGTCGGCAAAGGCTATATCTCGATCGTGCGTGGCGTGCCAGATATTGCGTTTTTCTTGTTTTTTGTCATCGCGCTCGACCAACTCTTCGAGTGGGCGCGCCACTCCGTTCTCTGCCCCGACTGGGACCAACCGATCCGTCAGGGCAATGATTTCGTCGTTTGTGCTGCGGCCAAACTACCGCTCTCCAGTTCACCTCAATGGGTGCACGAAACCTATGGCTTCTTCCTCGCCATCCTAACCTTCGCGCTGGTGTTTGGTGCGTTCACGGCCAACGTCCTCTTTGGCGCGATGCGCGCCGTTCCCCGCGCCCAGATCGAAACCGCCGAAGCCTATGGCATGTCAGAGCGCCAAGCCTTCTGGCGTATCATGGTGCCGCAAATGTGGGTCTTCGCCCTCCCCGGCCTGTCGAACCTCTGGATGGTGCTGATCAAGGCCACGCCGCTGCTGTTCCTCTTGGGCGTCGAGGATATCGTCTATTGGGCGCGTGAGCTTGGGGGCACCAAGACCCCGCAATTCACCGATTACCCTCATGGGGACTGGCGGATGTGGTATTTCTTCGCCCTGCTCGTCTTTTATCTCCTCTTCACCAAATTCTCCGAGGTCGTACTCGACCGCGTGATGAAGAGCCTCACCAAAGGTCAGGCCACCACCGGCGGCGAAGCCCAGCGAAAGGCCCCCGCATGAGCTGTTGGGAAACCATCGCGGATTACGCCCTGCGCAGCCAAGGCATTGGCGAGCGACTCCTGCCGCGCTCCGATTTCACGCTGTGCCAGCAGTTCACCCTGATCGGCTCCGGCATGATCTGGAACATCTATTTCGGCGTTGTCGCCTTGTTTGGCGGTTTCTTCCTCGCAACACTGGTTGCCCTCGGCAAAGCCGCCCGCAGCCCATGGCTGCGCAAACCTTCGGAATGGTTCATCTTCATTTTCCGTGGCTCACCGCTGTTTATCCAGTTCTTCTTCGCCTATTTCCTGTTCCTGTCGCTCAAAGGGGCGCTGCCGATCTTCGCCCCCTTCACAGCCGCTTGGCTCGGCGCTCTGGTGGTGCTGTTCCTCAATACCGCCGCCTATTCCGGCGAAATCTTCTACGGCGCCCTGCAATCAATTCCCAAAGGCGATGTCGAAGCCGCTGATGCCTACGGCATTTCCGGCGTGAGCCGCTTCCGCCGGATCGTCTGGCCCACCATGCTGCGCCTTGCTTGGCCCGCCTACACGAACGAAGCGATCTTCCTCTTCCATGCGACAACGCTGGTGTTCTTCTCCGGTTTTCCCGCCAGCCGCCAAATGGGCGACGCGCTCTATTACGCCAGCTACTTCGCGGACAAAACCTTCAACCCCTTCATCCCATACCCGATCCTTGCGGGCTATTTCATCCTGCTGACGCTTGTTGTGATCGGCCTCTTCGGGGCAATCAACAAGCGCCTCAACCGTCACTTGCCGCAAGAGCAGCGCCGCAAAATTCGCTTGCGTCCGAACCTGATCCGGTAGTATCAATTTTTTGATCAAATTATTTTGGTAGTGCATTTTCCCCGCAATTCAAAGCGGAATGGCGAGAATCGCTTCAGCCAATAATATGATCAAAAATAAGGCAACACGCGGGATACCCGCATGATTGCCCCACACGACAGGTGAGAAAATGAACAGCTGGCTCGATGAGCACCCCGAAATCAAAAACGTCCGTTGCGGCGTGGCCGATCTTAATGGTCAGGCACGCGGCAAACGTCTGCCTGCCTCGGCGGCCCGCAAGCTAGGCAGCGAAGGGACACGCCTGCCAATCTCGCTTCTGAGCCTCGATATCTGGGGCGAGGACATCGAAAACAGCCCGCTGGTTTTCGAAAGCGGCGATCCGGATGGCATTCTCAAGCCCACCGAGCGCGGCTATGTGCCGATGCCGTGGCTTTCGGTGCCGTCTGCGCTGATGCCACAATGGATGTTCAACGAAGACGGCACCCCCTACGCAGGCGACCCCCGCCACGCTTTGGCCAACGTCGTCGCGATGTTCAAAAAGCACGGCCTCACACCCGTTGTCGCCACCGAGATGGAGTTCTACCTGATCGACGACAGCGGCAAGGAAATCCAGCAGCCCAAAAGCCCCCGCTCGGGCAAGCGCCGCCCCGGCGCGGAGATCCTGTCGCTCCGCGCATTGGATGCGTTCGATCTGTTCTTCAACGAACTTTACGATGCCTGCGAAGCGATGGATATTCCCGCCGACGCCGCCATTTCCGAGGCAGGCCTCGGCCAGTTCGAGATCAACCTCAACCATGTCGATGACGCGCTGAAAGCAGCGGATGATGCATGGCTGTTCAAGATGCTGGTCCGTGGCCTCGCCCGCAAATACGGCATGGCCGCCAGTTTTATGGCAAAGCCCTATTCGGATTACGCAGGCAACGGTATGCACACGCATTTCTCGTTGCTTGATGAGCACGGCAACAACGCCTTCGCCAACGGCACATTCGAAGGCAGCCCGCTCCTTGCCAATGCAATTGCCGGATGTCTCAACGGCATTCAGGAACTGGCCCTGATCTTCGCCCCGCATGGCAACAGCTATGACCGTCTCGTGCCCGACAGCCACGCGCCCACCGGCGTCTGCTGGGGCTATGAGAACCGCACCGCTTCCGTCCGTGTTCCCGGTGGGTCACTCGCCGCGCGCCGGATCGAACATCGCGTCGCGGGCGGCGACGTAAACCCCTATCTGTTTATCGCCGCAACGCTCGGTTCTGCCCTCATCGGCATCGAAGACGCCCTGACGCCCCCCGCCCCGATCAAAGGCAATGCCTACGCCCAAGACATGCCGCAGATCCCCGCAACATGGAAAGAGGCCATCGACACGTTTGAGAAAAGCCCCTTCGCCGCGCGCATCTTCTCCAAGCAGCTCATCGAAAACTTCGTCCTGACCAAACGGCAGGAAGCCCATTATTTCGAAGAACTGAGCGACGAAGAGCGTATCGAGCTGTATCTCGATACCGTCTGACCGCTTGCAGCGCGTCCAGCGGCGCACTACCTTGCGACCTAACAAAACCATACGGTGACTTATGAAAATCGGTATCCTGCAAACAGGACACACTCCGGAGGCGATGCTTCCGGACCATCACGATTACGGGCAACTCTTCATCGATCTTCTCGGAACCGAACCGTTCACCTTCCAGATATGGAGCATCGTCGACGGTGACTTCCCTAATGGTCCGCAGGACGCAGACGGCTGGCTGATCACCGGCTCCCGCCACGGTGCCTACGATGATCTGCCGTTCATTCCCCCGCTCGAAGAGCTGATCCGCGCCATCTATGCGGCCGACAGGCCGCTGGTCGGCATCTGCTTCGGGCATCAGATTATTGCCCAGGCACTCGGCGGCCATGTCGAGAAGTTTTCAGGCGGCTGGAATGTCGGCGCCAAGTCTTATGACTGGCAAGGCAAAACCGTAACGCTGAACGCTTGGCATCAGGATCAGGTCACGCGCCTCCCCGCCGATGCCGAGGTCGTGGCCGCAAATGATAATTGCGCCTATGCCGTCCTCCGCTACGGCAACCGCGCCTTTACCGTGCAGGCGCATCCGGAGTTCCAAGCCTCCTTCGTCGAAGGGCTCGCCCGCACCCGTGGTCCTGGCGTGGTGCCTGACGCGCTCCTCGCAGAGGCCATCGCGGGGCTACAGACGCCAACCGATAACGCCCATCTCGCAACGCAAATCAGACATTTTTTCACAGAAAGAGAGCTCTTATGAGCAACTGGATCGACCAAATCCCCGCCGCCGCCCGGACCTATCTGGAAAGCCACCGGCTCGACGAGGTCGAATGTGTCATTGCCGATCTTCCCGGCATTGCCCGTGGTAAAGCCGTGCCCGCCACCAAATGGGAGCGTCAGGGCCATTTTCACCTGCCCAATTCCATCTTTTTCCAAACGATCACCGGCGATTGGGGCGAAGCCGCAGGCGACGAAGGATTTGTCGAGCCTGACATGGTGCTGCGCCCCGATCTCACCACCACCACCGCCGCCCCTTGGGCGCATGATGGCACCCTTCAGGTGATCCACGACGCCTTCGACCAAAAAGGCCGCCCCGTCCCCTTTGCCCCGCGCAACGTGCTCAAGCGGGTGGTCGAGTTGTTCGAGAAAGAAGGCATGAAGCCGGTCGTCGCGCCGGAGATGGAGTTCTACCTCGTCGCCCGCAACACCGATCCCGCCAAGGCCATCGAGCCGATGATGGGCCGCACCGGCCGCCCCGCCGCCGCGCGTCAGGCCTATTCGATGACCGCCGTAGATGAATACGGCCCCGTGATCGACGACATCTACGAATTTGCCGAGGTTCAGGGCTTCGAGATCGACGGTATCACCCAAGAAGGCGGCGCTGGCCAGCTAGAGATCAATCTCCGCCACGGCGATCCCGTCAAACTGGCCGACGAGGTGTTCTACTTCAAACGCCTGATCCGTGAAGCCGCGCTAAAGCACAATTGCTTTGCCACCTTCATGGCCAAACCCATCGAAGGGGAGCCGGGCAGCGCCATGCACATCCACCACTCCGTGCTGGATGACAAAGGCCGCAACATCTTCACAGGCCCGCAAGGCGGCGAGACGGACGCCTTCTTCCACTTCATCGGCGGCTTGCAGGAATATATGCCCTCGGTGATCGCGATGATCGCGCCTTATGTGAACAGCTTCCGCCGCTATGTGCGCAACCACGCCGCCCCGATCAACCTCGAATGGGGCCGCGATAACCGTACCACCGGCATCCGCATCCCGATCTCCCCGCCCGAGGCCCGCCGCATCGAAAACCGGCTCGCTGGCATGGATTGCAACCCCTACCTCGCCATCGCGGCATCACTGGCATGCGGCTATCTCGGCATGAAAAACGAGATCTGGCCCGACAAACGCTTCCGTGGCGATGCCTATGAGGCCGAGGATGAAATCCCCCAAGGCCTCTATTCCGCGCTTGATCTCTTTGATGCCGCCACCGAATTGCACGAGGTTCTCGGGTCGGAATTTGCCCGCGTCTATTCGATCGTGAAGCGCACCGAATATGACGAATTTCTGCAAGTCATCAGCCCGTGGGAGCGGGAGCACCTCCTGCTGAACGTGTGATCGACCTTCTCCGCGCCAACGACCCCGCCACTGGCTTCCCGCCCAGCTGGTATGCCGACACCTGCGCCCTGCCCGCCCCGCGCCAGCCGCTGGATGGCGACCGTCAGGTGGATGTGGCGATCATTGGCGCGGGCTTCACTGGCCTCAACGCCGCGCGTACCTTGGCTGAGGCGGGCCTGACCCCGCTCGTAATCGACGCCCGCCAAGCCGGATGGGGCGCCTCGGGTCGCAATGGCGGGCAGGTATGCTCAGGCTATAATAAGTCCCAACGCTGGCTCGAACAGCGGCTCGGAGCAGATACCGCCCGCGGGTTGTGGGATCTCTGCGAAGCAGGCAAATCCCGCCTCCGCTCACAGGTTGCAGCCCTCGCGCCGGACGCAAACTATAAGTCCGGCATCGCCCACGGCAGCCTGACCGCCCGCGATTTCGAGGACGAAAAGCGCGACGCAGACCACCTCGCCACCGCCTATGGCTACACCGATATGGAGGTGCTGGAGGTTGCCGATTTCCAGTCCGTCCTGCGCTCCCCACTCTACTACGGCGGCACCATCGACCACGGCGCGGGCCACATTCACCCGCTCCGCCTTGTGCTGGCACTCGCGCAAGAGGCAGAGGCCGCAGGCGCAACCATCGTTGAGAATACCGAAGTCACCGCGATTGAAACTGGACCGCATGCTCGGCTAACCACCCCCACCGGCACCGTCACCGCCAAGCATGTGATCATCGCGGGCAACGGCTACCTCCGGCGGCTATCGTGGCGTTACGCGGCGCGGGTGATGCCGGTCAACAGCTTCATCGGCGCCACCGCCCCCTTGGGCAACCGCACAGGCGATGTGCTAGGTGCGGACATCGCCAGCGCGGATTCCAGCCATGTGGTGAATTACCTCCGCCTCAGCGAAGATGGCCGCCTCCTCTTCGGCGGCCGCGCCAATTTCTCGCACCGCTTCCCCAATGACATCGGCGGCAAACTCCACGCCCGCATTGCCGAGATGTTCCCGCAAATAGCGGATGTGCCGCTCGACTACACATGGGGCGGCACGCTTGGCGTCACCATGACTCGTCTGCCGTGGATCAGCCGCCTCGCGCCACAGGTCTACATCGCCGGAGGCTATTCCGGCCACGGCGTCGCGCTCTCGGGGATGGCCGGTCATGCTATGGCACAGGCAATCCTCGGCCAGAGCGCCAATTTCGATCTCTTCGCTAAAATCCCGTCTGGAACCCTACCGCTCGGCCCCTATGCACAAGGGCCGATGCTCTCGCTCGCTATGGCATGGTACGCAATGCGCGACAGGCTGGGCGTATAACTGCACCAGCCCCAGCGCTTTGCCGCCCTACTTGCCCAGCTTCGACAGTTTGGACTGCAATTCCGCGAGCTGCTGCTTAATCTCGTCGAGGTCATCCTCGCCCTCGGACGGCTTCGCCGGAGCCGGACCTGTTGTGCCAAGCATCCCGCCCGTCAGCGCGTTGAAAAACGCCTGTTGTTGCTGCTGCATGGCCTCGAAGCCTGGGATCGAATTGATGCCACCCGCTTTGCCCATGTTCTCCATGATCTGCTCCTGCCCCTGCCGCATCAGCTCGAAGCTCGCCGCCAGCACCTGTGGAACGACAGAATTCGCCTGCGTGGTGTAGCTGCGCACCAGATCGGTCAGCACATTTACAGGCAGCACGCTCTCGCCGCTGCTCTCATGTTCCGCAATGATTTGCAGCAGGTATTGCCGCGTCAGGTCATCGCCCGATTTGAGATCGACAATCTGCACCTCGCGCCCGTCGCGAATGAAGGCGGCAATATCGTCGAGGGTCACATAATCGCTTGTCTCTGTGTTGTAGAGACGGCGGCTTGCATAACGCTTGATCAGAAGCGGCTTGGCAGTATCAGTCACGGTTTTCCTCCCACGCATTGCGGCGTTGCAGAAAGCCTACGCCGCTCCTGCGAAAAAGAAAAGAGCGGGTTGCATCAGCAACCCGCTCATCAGTTCGCAGCCGGTTCAAGGGAGGGAGGAGAAAACCAGCTGGAATTTCTACTGCTTACTTTGCAGAAGCAGTGGCCTTCTTCGCCGCAGAGGTCATTTCCTCAGTGGCTTTCTTGGCTGCTGCCGACATCTCGTCCGACATGGTCTTTCCAGCGTTCATCATCAGCTCGAGCGTCTCGGTCTGAACTTTCTTGGCAATCTCTGCGTAAGCAGCCATGTGCTCAGCAGCGGATTCGGCCGTTGCAGAAGCGAAGTCGGTCATCGACTTGGCGTAGTCAGCAGGCTCTGCTTTGGCTTTGGTGATGGAGGACATCTTGTTCAGCGTGTCCTGCATCCACTTGGCCGAAAGCTCGGTGGATTTCTGCGCCGCGTCAAACTGAACAGCGGACATTTTCTCAGCCAGCGTGCTCTGCGACTTGTAAACGTCCTGCATAATCTTGGTGTCGACGGGGAATGCGCCCATCATGTCTTTCAGCATTGCGCTGTAGTCTTGAGTCTTCGTAGCCATCTGTCTGTCCTTTCGGATCTGGGTGCGGCGGGAGGAGAACCGCACCGATCAATTTCGATAGGACAAATATGCGCGCTGCAGTGCAGCATTTCAAGAGTTTTTTCTGCACTGCAGCAAAAAAGTTTTCGCAATCGCAGAAAATTAGCGATTACAGCTACTTACCTGCCCCATCGCGTGCATCTGGCTGCCCAATGACATAGGTTCCCGGCGCATCACACAGCGCGGGATAGGCATCTGTACCCGGTTCGCGGGCAGGAATCTTCTTGCCAGACTGCTTCGAAAGCCATGCCTCCCAGCGCGGCCACCAAGAGCCGTCGTTTTTCTCAGCGCTCTCGCGCCAGTCGCCATATGTCAGACCCAGTTCAGGATTGGTGTAATGGCCGTATTTGTTCTTGCTGGGCGGATTGATGATTCCCGCGATATGCCCGCTTTCCGACAGAACGAAGGTTTTGTCCTTCGATCCCATCTGCTGCACACCTTGATAGCTGGCGTGCCACTGGGCGATATGGTCCGTCTCGCAGGCAATGGCAAAGACCGGCAAGCTGACATCCTTCAGCCGCAAGGTCTCACCACAAACCGAGATGCCGCCATCGGCAAAGCGGTTCTTCTGGCACAGGTCGCGCAGGTATTGCACCGCCATCTTCGCCGGCAGGTTGGTACCATCTCCGTTCCAATACAGCAGATCAAACGCAGGCGGCGTCTGCCCCATCATGTAACTGCGGATCGCGGGCTTGTAGATCAGGTCGTTAGACCGCAGGAAGGAGAACGTCCGCGCCATGTAGAACTTGTCCAGATAGCCCGTTTTCAGCGCCTCTTCCTCGATTCCATCAACGAAATCATCCTGCAAAAAGGCCACGAACTCCCCCTGATCGGCGAAATCCGTCATCGTGGTAAACAGGGTGGCTGACTTGACGCTATTGTCCTTGCGCTTCTTCATCAGCGCCAGCGTCAGCGAAAGTGTCGTCCCCGCGATGCAATAGCCCACCGCATTGATCTTTTTGACGCCGCAAATCTGCTTTACCACGTCAATCGCTTCCAGATAGCCCTCCTCGATATAGGTATCGAGCGCCACATCCGCGTAGGTTTCATCGGGGTTGACCCAACTCACCACGAACAGCGTATAGCCTTGATCGACAACCCATTTCACAAGGCTGTTCTCGGGTTTTAAATCCATGATGTAAAATTTATTGATCCACGGCGGGAAGATCAGCAGCGGCGTCTCATGCACCTGATCGGTCGTCGGGCTGTACTGGATCAACTCAAACAACCGATTGCGAAACACGACCTTGCCCTTGGTGGTACCGATGTTCTCTCCCACCTGAAAGGCATCCTTGTCCGCCAAGGTGACGACCAAATCGCCGTCATTGGCCTCAAGATCACGCACGAGGTTTTCCAGCCCGTCTACAAGGCTCTGCCCTTCCGTCTCCACGGCCCGCTGAAGGGCTTCTGGATTGGTCCCGAGAAAGTTCGTCGGGCTCATCAGATCAACGATCTGGCGGCTGAAATATTCCAGCCGCTTCTTTTCTTTCTCGTCCAGCCCTTCAATATCGGCCACGGCTGTATCAACGGCCTCGGCATTCAGCATGTATTGCTGCTTGAGAAAGTGGAAATAGGGATGCGTGTCCCACATCGGGTCCGAAAACCTGCGGTCTTTTGATTTCGCAGGCGGCGCGACCTCTTCACCCATGCCCGCTTGCAACATGTTTTGCTGCGCTTCCATGTAATGCTGCAGCGTCTTGCCCCAATAGCCGATCTGATGCTCAAAAATCTTCGTCGGGTTGTGCATCATCTCCGCCATGTAGGCCGTGGCGGCCTTCATATACAGCTCCTGCCCCGGACCTTGCAGCGCGCTTGGCACCTCGCGCTTATGCCCCATGACTTTGACAAGCCGCTGCGTCAGCTCTTCGAGCTTCTCCAGATTTGCCTCCAATTGACCGAGGCTATTCTGCGACGCATCGTCATTTTCGAATTCTTTAGTTGTCATATGGACCACCGGCGCCTATTTTGCAGTTGCAGCATTAACCGCATTCACCCCATCGGGTCAATGCAATCAGCGGTTTTGCGGGGCCCGACAGGAGCGACAAAATGAAGTACATGATGACATACGACCTCATGGAAAGCATGCGCACGACCAACCAATGGCTGGGCGCAACAGCCCGCGCAATGGCATCCTACCCGATGATGTCGCTGATGCCGAATCCGTTTATGCAGCTTGTCGGCGCATGGGGCGAAGTCACCGAACGCACCTTCGAGCGCATGGTCGCCAAGCCCGATTGGGGCATCTCCGCCCTGCCCACCGAAGATGGCCGCGACCACCCCATCACCGTCGAGAAAATCGTCGAGCGCCCCTTTGGCGACCTCATCCACTTCAAGATTGCCGGTCGCAAGGAGCGCAAGCGCCGCGTGTTGTTGGTTGCCCCGATGTCGGGCCATTACGCCACCCTCCTGCGTAAAACCGTGATCTCCCTCCTGCCCGATTGCGAGGTCTATATCACCGATTGGCATAACGCCCGTGATATCCCCGTGTCAGAGGGCAAGTTCGATATTGAGGATTATACCCTCTACCTTGTCGATTTTATGAAGGCGCTCGGCAGTGATATCCACGTTATCGCCGTCTGCCAGCCTGCCCCGCTCGCGCTGGCGGCTACCGCCTACCTGGCGGAGCAGGACGCCGATGCACAGCCCCGTTCGCTGACCCTGATCGGCGGCCCGATCGACCCCGAGGCAAACCACACCGAAGTTACCGATTTCGGCCGCTCGGTGACGATGGGCCAGCTGGAAAACACCATGATCCAGCGCGTCGGCTACAAATACGCAGGCGTTGGCCGCCTCGTCTATCCGGGGCTGTTACAGCTCGCCTCCTTCATTTCGATGAATGCCTCCACCCATAGTGAGGCGTTCAGCAACCAGATCATCCGCGCCGCCAAGGGCGAGGCGCAAGACCACGACAAGCACAACACCTTTTACGACGAATACCTCGCCGTGATGGATATGACCGGCGAGTTTTACCTCTCCACCGTCGAGCGCGTGTTCAAACGCCGCGAGATCGCCCGCAATGATTTCACCGTCGCGGGGCACAAGGTCGATTTCGGCAAGATCACCACCGTCGCTGTGAAAATCGTCGAAGGCGAGAAAGACGACATCTCCGCCCCCGGCCAATGCCTTGCCGCGCTCGATCTGCTGACCGGCCTACCGGATTCGAAGAAAGCCAGCCATCTGGAACCGGGCGCAGGCCATTACGGCATTTTCGCCGGCAAAAGCTGGCGTCAGAACATCCGCCCGCTGGTGCTCGAATTTATCGACAGCAATGCCAAGCCACCAAAGGCCAAAGCTGCCAAGGCGGATAACGTCGTTAACCTCTAGCCGCGCGGCGCAGCACCTCTTCAACGCTGCTTTCAATGAGGCTCAGGCAGTCCTCATCCGAGAACCTGTGATCAGCGCCATCCACCAACGTCAGCCGCATATCCGGCCCCGTTGCATGCTCCAAAAGCCGCAGCGCGACAGACATTTCCACATCCGCATCCGCCGTCCCTTGCAGGAAGCGCACCGGAAAACCCAGCGCCAGCGGGTCGCGCAGCACCAGCCGCCCGCGGCCCTCTTCGATCAGCCGCCGCGTGATCGTGTAAGGCTCGCCATATTCTGAGGGTAGCAAAACCTGCCCCTCCGCCTCCAACTGGCGGCGCTGGGTGCTGTCAAACCCCGCCCACATGCTGTCCTCGGTAAAATCCGGCGCGGCAGCAATCGTCACCATACCCGCGACCTTCTCTGGCCATTCCCGCGCGATCAGCAGCGATATCCAGCCGCCCATCGACGATCCCACCAGCACGACCTTGCCCGCCAGCAGCCCAATCGCCGCGCGCGCATCCTCGTACCAGTCGCCAATCGCGCCATCGGTGAAGGCACCGCCGCTCACCCCATGGCCCGAATAATCGAACCGGAGGAACGCCTGCCCCCGCGCCTGTGCCCAGCGCTCCAGATGCACCGCCTTGGTGCCTTCCATATCGGATTTGAACCCACCCAAGAACACCACCGCCGGCCCCGTCCCATCGCTCAGGTGATAGGCAATCTTCCGCCCCTGCGGCGTTGTCAGATACTCGGTCACGGCTTGGCCCCCTTCTTGCAGACTGCGCATTGTTCGAAACACACAAACACCACACCCCTCACCAGCTTTGCAAGGCCCGATCCCCCGAGCTGCTTGACAGCCCGCCCCCGATACGGCACGAGCAAAGCTCGATACATAACCCGCAACCGGGCGTTCCGTGGGCGCCAAACCGACGAGGAGCTAGGCCTATGAGCCAGATTTCCCTGACATTCCCTGACGGCAATTCGCGCGATTACGACGCAGGCATCACCCCTGCCGAAGTTGCCGCCTCCATCGCCACTTCACTGGCGAAAAAAGCGATCTCCGCCACAGTCAACGGTGCGCATTGGGATCTGCAATGGCCGATCACCGAAAACGCCTCCATCGCCATCAACACGATGAAAGACCGCGCCCCCGCGCTGGAATTGGTGCGCCACGATCTGGCCCACATCATGGCCCGCGCCGTGCAAGAGATCTGGCCCGATGTGAAAGTCACCATCGGCCCCGTCATCGAGCACGGATGGTATTACGATTTCGACCGCAAAGAGCCCTTCACCCCCGAAGATCTCGGCGCCATCGAAAAGAAGATGAAAGAGATCATCAACGCCCGCGATACTGTCCGCACCGAGGTCTGGGAGCGCGACCGCGCCCTCGCCCATTACCGCGAAACGGGCGAGAACTATAAGGTCGAGCTGGTCCAAGCGATCCCCGCCGATCAGGCGATCCGCATGTATTGGCACGGCGACTGGCAGGATCTCTGCCGCGGCCCGCACCTTCAGCATACCGGACAGGTTCCCGCCGATGCGTTCAAGTTGATGAACGTGGCCGGTGCCTACTGGCGCGGCGATTCCAAGAACGCCATGCTCCAGCGCATCTACGGCGTCGCCTTCCTCAACAAGGAAGAGCTGAAAGCCCACCTGCACATGCTCGAAGAGGCCGCCAAGCGCGACCACCGCAAACTGGGCCGCGAGATGGACCTCTTCCACATGCAGGAAGAAGCCCCCGGTCAGGTGTTCTGGCATGCCAACGGCTGGTCGATCTACACCACGCTTCAGGATTACATGCGCCGCCAGCAGCGCCGTGATGGTTATATCGAGGTCAACACCCCGCAAGTCGTCGACCGCAAGCTGTGGGAGGCCTCCGGCCACTGGGACAAATATCAGGAAAACATGTTCATCGTCGAAGTGGACGAAGAGCACGCCCGCGAAAAGGCCGTGAACGCGCTCAAGCCGATGAACTGCCCCTGCCACGTTCAGGTCTATAATCAGGGCCTCAAATCCTACCGCGACCTGCCGCTGCGCATGGCCGAGTTTGGCGCCTGTAACCGCTACGAGCCGTCAGGTGCGCTGCACGGCATCATGCGTGTACGCGGCTTCACGCAGGACGACGCGCATATCTTCTGCACCGAAGATCAGATCACCTCAGAGACCGCGAAATTCATCGCCTTCTTGTCAAAGATCTACGCCGATCTGGGCTTCCATAACTGGACGATCAAGCTCTCCACCCGCCCTGAAAAGCGCATCGGATCGGACGAAAGCTGGGACATCGTCGAAAAGGCCCTTGGCGATGCCTGTCAGGCCGCCGGTTACGACTACGAAGTGCTGGAAGGCGAAGGCGCGTTCTACGGGCCAAAGCTCGAGTTCACCCTCACCGATGCCATCGGCCGTGACTGGCAGTGCGGCACCCTTCAGGTGGACCCGAACCTGCCCGAACGGCTGAATGCCCACTACATCGGCGCCGATGGTGAAAAGCACCGCCCCTTCATGCTGCACCGCGCGGTTCTGGGCAGCTTCGAGCGTTTCATCGGCATCCTGATCGAAGAACACGCAGGCAAGCTCCCCTTCTGGCTCGCCCCGCGTCAGGTCGTTGTGGCGTCCATCGTCTCCGATGCGGATGACTATGTGCACGAAACCGTCGCCGCCCTGCAAGCCGCAGGCGTCCGCGCCGAGGCCGACACCCGCAACGAAAAGATCAACTATAAGATCCGCGAACACTCTGTTGGCAAGGTGCCGGTCATCCTCGCCGTCGGCGCGCGCGAGGTCGAAGAACGCACCGTCACCGTCCGCCGCTTGGGCGAGAAAGACACCAAAGTCGCCCCGCTCGACGCGGTAACACAAGCGTTATCAAAAGAGGCAACGCCGCCAGACCTTCTGTAACAAAACCCGTTTTAAGTTTGCTTTTCGGCCCCTTTCGAGGGGCCGTTTTGTTTCATGAAGATATTTTTTCATTATAATTCAATCCATTAACACCCCCGTTGCAGTCACGCGTGCTGACAGCCCCGTGAGGCACGCCAACGTGAATATCCCGCTATGGTTGTGCGTTGCTAGAGATGGGGTGTCAGAAACGACACCTGAAAACAGCAATTAAGGGAACTTCAAAAATGTCCAAAGCGATCAAATCTGTTGCCGTCGCCACAGCCTTTGCCGCCGCCTTGTCCAGCCACGCAACAACCGCGCAGGCGCAGGAACAGGAGAAGTGCTACGGCGTAAGCCTCGCAGGCCAGAACGACTGTGCAGCCGGCCCCGGAACCACCTGTGCAGGAACCTCCACCGTGGATTTTCAAGGCAACGCATGGACCCTTGTTGAGGCAGGCAGCTGCATGGACATAGAGCTGCCCGCGATGGCGGATGGCACCATGCGCGAAGGCTCCCTAGAGCCGCTGGAGCGCGACCTGCCCGCATAGACCACGCCCTTGCGGACGTCCTGTTCGGGCGTCCGCATCCAAGACCAATCACCAAGAGGTTTCCATGCGAGACAACCAGATCGACTTCCCGCATTTGCCCGCCTGCGCCGGTGTCGGATTCAAGCCGCTACACTACACAGACGCACTCCAAAATCCCGGCACCGTGGGCTGGCTGGAAATCCACGCCGAAAACTACATGGGCGCTGGCGGGCGACCGCTCGCCCAATTACGCGCCCTCGCTGAACGTTTTCCGATCTCCGTTCATGGTGTCGGCCTCTCCATCGGTGGCGAGGCACCTCTAGACCAAGATCACCTCGACCGACTGGCGCATCTGGTTGACTGGCTCCAACCGGCAAGCTTTTCCGAACATCTTGCGTGGTCCACCCATGACGGCGCATTTCTGAACGATCTTCTGCCCCTGCCCTATACCAACGCGACCCTCACGCGCGTCGCAGACCATATCGACCAGCTCCAAAACGCGATCGGGCGTCGTATGCTGTTAGAGAACCCTTCCTCCTACCTCGCCTTTTCCGAAAGCACTTGGGACGAACCGGCGTTCCTCACCGAGCTTACCCGACGCACAGGCTGCGGGCTGCTCTTGGACGTGAATAATGTATTTGTTTCCGCCACGAACCTCGACACCAACCCCCGCGCTTATATCGACGCCTACGCGCTGGATCAGGTTGGCGAAATCCACCTTGGAGGGCACAGCGTCGAAACCGACGACGACGGCGCGCCGCTCCTGATCGATAGTCACGGCCAACCTGTTGCCGATCCCGTCTGGTCGCTTCTTGATTACACGCTGGCGCGCTCAGGGGCCAAACCGATCCTCATAGAATGGGATGCCGACGTCCCCGATTGGTCAACACTCCAAGCAGAAGCCACACGCGCAACAACGGCACTCGCCACGGTCGCCGTATGACTTCAGTTCGCCAAACAGACTTCCGCGAGGCTCTGCTCGATCCCACCCGCGCCGCACCGGACGGACTTCTGAGCCGCCAAGGTCGCCCAGCAGATCGGCGCTACAATGTCTATCGCAACAATGTCGTGGCCTCCCTGACCATTGCCCTGCACGAGGGCTTTCCCGCCATTTCGCGCCTCTTGGGCAAACAGAACATGGATGGCGTTGCAGGTATTTACCTGCGACGTTCTCCTCCCAACTCACCAATTCTTTCAACCTATGGCGCAGATTTTGGCGCTTTTCTCGATACGCTCCCACAGCTCTCGCACCTGCCGTATCTCGGTGATGTGGCACGGCTCGAATGGCTGCTGCGCCGCGCTTATCACGCCGAAGACACCCCCGCGATAGACCCGTCCACGCTGGCGGCGATGTCCGCCGATGCATTCGACACCGCGCATCTGCGCTTTGCGCCTTCGCTTGGCCTCCTCGCATCCAAATGGCCGGTCCATGAAATCTGGTCCTATGCCACCCAAGAAAACGCCCCCAAACCGGACGGACATGCGCAGACCGTTTTGATCCTCCGTCGCAACTTCGATCCCGAAATCCATCCAATCGGCGGCGGTGACGCGGCTTTTATCACATCGGCGCGCGCGGGCGACACGCTGCAAGCCGCGCTTGCCTGCGCCACGCAAAGCGATCCCGGCTTTGACCTGTCAGCGCTTCTGAGCCTTCTCCTCGGCGCAGGTGCCGTAACGCACATCACGAAAGGAGATACCGAATGAGGCTGCCGACCACCCTTCAAGCTCGTCTGTCGCCTGCGCTCGATCACAGCGGCGATTGGCTGCTTCCCACATTGGCGCGCTTCGTCTTTGCGGCAACCCTCGCCGGATATTTCTGGGCCTCGGGGCTGACCAAATTGGGGGATGGCTTCTTTGGCTTCCTTCATCCGTCTGTCGGCGCCTACGCTCAGATATTCCCCCGCACGATGGAGGCGGTGGTCTACGATGTTTCCCAACTCTCGCTACTCCATTGGGCCGTGGTGACTGCCGGCACATGGGCAGAATTCATCCTTCCGGCATTGATCATTCTGGGGTTATTTGCGCGGCTGGCATCTCTTGGCATGATCGGGTTCGTTTTCGTCCAATCCCTGACCGACCTTTTCGGCCACGGCGCGCTTGACGACCCCGCCGCCTTTGGTGCGTGGTTCGATCGCCACTCGGACGCGCTGATCCTTGATCAACGCGCCTTCTGGATGCTGCTCTTCTTGGTAATCATTTTCAAAGGGGCCGGCCCCCTCTCGCTCGACCGGTTATTCTTCAAAACCGGAACCGACTAGCTCAAAAATGCGCCTTTTCTTCGTCCGGCTTGCCCGCTGCCAAGGCCAGAACGCCGGCCACACCGACCATCCCGATCGGGAACATCGTCGCGAAATTGAAGCCAAACGCGGCATACATCCCCAGCGCCGAGGCAATCATCAGCACACCGCCCCACAACGCCCGCGCCCGCGCCATCGCGCCACCGGCAATCGCCAACAGCGGCGCGAGGAAACTTGCAGTTTTCACAAAGGCGGGATTTTCAAAGAAACCGATCACCTCGCCCACCTCGCTGAACCGCTCCACGAGCGTGGCGTAACCGTAGCTGAAAAACCCAACCATCATCCCGACGATACCGCCGATGATCCCCAATACCAGTGCTGCATTTCGCATGCTAAATCTCCTTTGCCCCCGACATAGGCACGCAGGTGGCGCTATCCAATAACCGCTGCCTGTACATCTGCCTTCCAGCCTAGATACCACTGCCCGTCTTTCTCGATCACGGGGCGTTTCATCAGCGTTGGATGCGCCGTCAACAGCGCGGCCGCCGGTTGCGCCTTCTCTGCGTCATCCAAGCCCCGCCATGTGGTCGAAGCCTTATTCAGCGCTGCATCGCCAAAGGCCGCAAGGATCGCCGCGCGATCCGCCTCCCCGACCCCGTCCGCGCGGACGTCGATGACCTCCGGTTCCATCCCTGCTTCCCGCATGGCCTTCAGCGCCTTGCGGCAGGTATCACAGCTTTTCAACGCAAAAACACGCATCTGATGCCCTCCAAATTTACAGCACGGCTATCCCTTTGCGCCGCGTTTCGCAACGGTCCGTCACCTAAACCGGCCCCTGCGCAGGCCGTTACGTGCACAAAGAAATCTGTGGAAACGTCGAGAAGAGGACGCAATGACCCAACCTGATCTTTTCCAAATCGTCTACTCGAGCACCGCCAGCAAGCGCATCGCGCCGGAAGAGATCCGCGCCATCCTAGAGACAGCCCGCGCGTACAACCCCTCCAAGGGCGTCACCGGCCTGCTGCTGCATGATGGCTTGCACTTCTTTCAGGTTCTCGAAGGCCCGAAAGACGCGGTCGAAAGCCTCTACGATGCCATCGCCAAGGACCGCCGCCACGCGAATGTCGTGCGCATCCTCGCCCAAAGCATTCCCGAACGCAATTTTGCCGACTGGTCGATGGCCTATTCCGAAGCCAGCCCCGATGAACTGCGCGAGATCGACGGCCTGAGCGATCATTTCCGCGATGGTGGCGGCTTTGCAAACCTGCAAAAGGGTCATGCAAAACTTCTCATAAATGCCTTTTTAAACGGCATTTGGGGTAATCGGGCGGCATAATCTGCAATTTTCCGCTCAAAAATAGCGGCACAGCGTTCTCTTTTGCGGAAATGCACTATGTTGCGGGCGGTGCAGGGGAACGCAGGATGCAACAGCCTGCACTTTGAATTGGGTGCGCCGCACCCGAAAGAAGACAGGAGATCCGGCATGCCGAACGGCACCGTAAAATGGTTCAACACCACCAAAGGCTACGGCTTTATCGAACCCGAAGATGGTGGCAATGACATCTTTGTTCATATTTCCGCTGTCCAAGCCTCTGGTCTGACCGGCCTCACCGACAACGAGAAGATCAGCTTCGAGGTCGTCGAAGGCCGCGATGGCCGCTCGATGGCTTCCAACATCACCAAATCAGCCTAGCTCTATTCGGGTTGAAAATCGGTCTGGGGGATACTAAACCTGCACCATCGGGTGCAGGGAGCCCAACGATTGACGCCGTGAGACCGGCACGAGGCGAATATGCTGCTTCAGAAAATTCGCGACGCCTTTTCCCGTAAACACGCCCCGCTGGACGAGCCTCCAGCTGAGCAAGAATGCTACGCGATCTGCTACAAAAGCATCTCCTCCCACCCGCTCTCCGATGCCGCGATGCAGACCCTCGTGCTCAGTGCCAGAATGCGAAATGTCGCCGCCAATATATCCGGCGCGCTGATCCACGATCGGTCCCGTTTCTGGCAGGTTCTCGAAGGCCCGCAATCAGAGGTGGAACGGGTCTTCAACAGCATTGCTAACGATTACCGCCACAGCGAAATCGTGATCCTCGATCGCGGCGTAAAACCGGAGCGGCAGTTCCCGAGCTTCGAAATGGGAGAAGTCGATCTTACAACGGAAGAAACCAAAGAATCCTGCCGCGCAAATTTCGAGACGATTTTGAACGCCTCAAACGCTGCTGAGAGAGACGCCGCTTTGGCGCAGCTCACCCCTCACCTGAAATAAGACGATGAAGCGCCCCGCCGCGACCGTCTCGCACTATGACGGGCGATGGGTTCAGCGCACACGCTGTTCCGCTCCCGGCAACCATCCGCTTCGCACATAAAATAGCGTCGCGCGGGAGCGCCATGCCAACAATCCCCGCCAGAACACAACCAAAGGCGGAAATTTTCCGTTAGCTATTCAAGCTAGCGTCGTATTTTTTGACCAAATGTCAAAAAGTTTAGCCGAAAACGCCTCGCGCGCTATACTCAAGGTCATAAAGACCAACTCAGGCCCCAAGAGCAGAAACTACCTTTGCGTATGAACACGAGCGCTCCACCCCGCACCGGCCGCGACGACGAGGAACTTTTCCGTCACTTCTACTGAAGTGACGCCACCCGCTTCATGCGCTCCGAAGAAGTCCGCGCGCTGTTGATCGTCGCCCGCATCCGCAACCTCACTTGCGAAATCAGCGGCCTGCTGATCCACGATCACGGGCGTTTCTGGCAATATCTGGAAGGGCCAAAATGGACGGTGGAGCAGGTCTTCAGCTCCATCGAGCGGGATTACCGGCACACCAACATCACCATTGTCGAAAGCGGAGAAGCCACGGCCCGCCAGTTCCCCGATTTCGAAATGGGCGAGTTGGACATCGCCACCCTGCCAGAGGACAACCCCCTCCGCGCCGATTTCGATGCGCTCTTTGGCGGCGGCAGCCACGAGGCAAAATTCGCCTCCGCCCAGCGCCTCACCGATCATTTTTCAGGCGTTTAATACGCACAACCGGCGGCGGTAGAGCTCGGAACTCCCCCTACCCCTCAACCACCGCCATGAACTCGCGCCATTCGCCCGCGCTCATGCCAGAGCTTTCCTGCGTGACAGTTTCGCCCTTCAGCATCCGCCGCATGCATAGCAGCCCCCGCTCCGATATCGTCGCCCCGCCCATCCGGTAATCCTCGAACGCGCCATAGGCAGCCGGCACCCAGTCTGCCACCAGCTTGCAGATTTCCTCTGCATAGACCCGGATTTCGTATTGCGCATGGCTATCCGCCCGCAGCCGCAGGAAGTGGAACAAGTTGTGTAGGTCCACCTTCCAATACCACTGCGTGTAGATATTCGCAGGCAGGTTCATCCGCGCCAGTTCCCGCGCCAGCCCCTGCTGTCCCTCCTGCCCAATCATCTCTTCGTAGTGGTCATAACACCGCGCCGCGTCACCCTTCAGGTATTCCAGCACCCGTACCGCTTCCTCCCCGCTCAGCGCTTCGCCACGGCCTTGGTTGTTCACCACCGATTGCGCCGCCAGCGCATCCGGCTCAGGGATGTAGAACTCGCGATCAAGGATCGAATACCGCGCCGAATATTCGTTCACATTCGCTGTCCGGTGCCGGATCCACTGCCGCGCCACAAAGACAGGCAGTTTCACATGCAACTTGATCTCGCACATCTCGAACGGGGTCGAATGCCAGTGCCGCATCAGATAGCGGATCAGCCCCGCGTCATTCTGCACCGATTTCGTGCCCTTGCCGTAGCTCACCCGCGCCGCCTGACAGATCGCCGCATCATCGCCCATATAGTCGATCACCCGCACGAACCCGTGATCCAGCACGGGGTTCACCTTGTAGAGATGCGCCTCCATCCCCTCCGAAACCGCGCGATAGGTCATTTTCGGCGCGGCGCGCAGTTCGGCGATTTCTGCGTCCTGTTCTGGGGTGATGGGCATTGCGCTCTCCTTCATCTGCGAGTCGCGTTTCACTATATATTGCGGATGCGCCTGCCGGAACCTCTATATGCCGCTATATTTCTGGGAGAATTGCAACAGTTCGCACCCGTTATGCCCTACCACCATTGACAGCAGACCTACCCTAAAGGATTGTGAATAATAACTTTTGAGAAATTCTTGCAGGCCTAACATGAAACGTTCTCTCTCAGCCGTCGCGGTTCTGACGCTTCTTGGCGCATGTAACGGAACGCAACCGTTCTTCGACGGCACGAACGCCCCGTGGATCAACGCCCCCGACGAAGGCAGCTTCGCAGAGGAACTCCCCCCCGCAGAGGAAGCCCCCAGCGCGACCCGCCGCATCCAGCGCTACGAGGAGCAGAACGACTCCGGCGGCGGCTATGCCCGTGATATCCGCTACAACGCCGATAACGACACGTTCTTCGTTAACAACCTCGCATTCGACGGCGAAAACACCTACCAGCGCGGCACGGACATCCCGTCGCTCGCGGCTGGCGCGTTCAACGTTTACGATGCCGATATTCAGGTCGCCGACTATCTCACCGGCAATGCAATCGGCCAGATCGTTCCCTACCGCGCGATATATGCGGAAAGCACCAACACCACTGTTGATGACGATGGCAACACCGTCCCCCGCTCCCGCTTCGCGATTGTCCGTACTGGCGGTTACACTGGTTTCGGGTTCGGCGGCTTCATCTACATGCGCGATGGCGGCGTAACGCTGCCCCCTGAAAACACAACCGGCCAAGCCGGATTTACTGGAAAATATGCCGGGATGCGGGTGTTTAACGGGATTGCCAAGCTCGAACTCACCGAAGCAGACATAGAAATCGCCATCGACTTCGACGACTTCGATGCCAACAACACCGTCAAAGGCCGCCTGTTCAACCGCGTGGCCTATAACCCTGATGGCACCGCCGTTGTGCTTGGGCCTAATTACCTCGCCGGTGAACTTCCCTATGACCCACTGCCGTTCGATATTGCCGAAGGCGTCGATAACTTCAACGAAGACGGCGAGATGTTCGGCACCCTGTCCAATACGCGCCTCGATCTTCAGTCCGGCAATCAGGTCGAATACGAAACAGGCAAATATTACGGGATCATGGCAGGCGATCTAACCGATGCAGCAGACGGTGGCGAAATCGTTGGCATCATCGTTATCGACTCGCTCGACCCCCGCGACGGGATTGAAAAGCCCGTGCAAGAAACCGGCGGGTTTATTGTCTACCGCTAATCCGGTTTACTCAGCGCCATGATGCTCATCCGATTCCTGCTCGCGGCGCTCCTGTCGCTTACCCTCAGCTTGCCCAGCCATGCGCAGCAAGCGGGAGGCGTCGCGCTGTCACCGCAGGAAATGCGCGCCGCTGCGCTGTCGCTCCTCGCACAAGGGGATGCGCCGCAGGCGCTGGCCTTCACCCAAGCCTTGCTCTCCCGCGATCCGGACGACCTCGCCGCGCTGCTGATCGGTGCCGAGGCCGCCATCGCCAGCGACGACCCTGCAACCGCGCACGCTTACGCGACCCGCGCATGGCCGCTCGCTACCACGCCTGATACCCGCTTCCGCGCCGCCCGCCTCGCCGCCCTCGCCCTCTCGCTCGAAGGCCGCGATACAACGGCCCAGCTCTGGCTCCGCCGCGCATTTCAGGATGCGCCCAACGAGGAGGCCCGCCGCTCCGCCGCCGAGGATTACAGCTTCCTCCGCGCCCGCAATCCGCTGCGCTTCCAACTCTCCGGCGGCCTGCGCCCGTCCAGCAACATCAACGGCGGCAGTTCAGAGGACACGCAAACCTTCTACCTCTTCGGCGTACCGCTCGAATTTCTTCTCAGCGAGGATGCCAAAGCCCTCGCCGGATGGGAGCTGTCAGGTCAGCTGGACCTGAATTACCGCCTGCATGAAACCCCCACCAGCCGCCTGAGCCTCACTTTCGGCGGCGGCTATCAAGCCTATGCCTTCACGCCTTCCGCCGCCGCGCGGGTGCCGGATATTTCCGCCAGCGACTTCAATCGCGGCAGCGTTCAGCTTGGCCTGCGGCAGGAGTGGATACATAGCCCAGGCGAAGCCCCGCTGACCCTTCACGCCACCCACGGGCGTCGCTGGTTCGGTGGCGATCTCTACACCACCAGCAACGGCATCACCTTCAGCCAGCCGTTCAAGCTGGATGAAACATCTACCCTCACGCTAACCGCTGACACGGAGCGCACCGCCTACATCGACGCGGGAGACAGCGCCCGCGCCTCAGCAGTTCAGGCGCAGCTATCCCGTTCGCTCGATAATGGCGTCGGCCTGTCGGTAACAGCGGCAAGGCTCATCACCACCTCGGAGACGCTTACCCGTGCCTATACCGGCAGGCGTCTGGGTGTTTCCCTGTCACTGCCGGATCTCCTTGGTGAATCCGATCTGGGCGTCAGCCTATCGCACGAGCGCCGCGCCTATCGCGCGAGTATCACCCCTGATCCGCGCCGCGACAACACCACCACCCTCGGGCTGAATGCCGAACTGCCGAGCTTGGAGTTTTACGGCTTCAAGCCGGTCCTCTCCATCCAAGCCTCCCGCACGGATTCCACCGTCAACCGCTATACCACCCGCGCGCTCTCCACCGGCCTCACCTTCCGCTCCAGTTTCTAGCGCGGCGCCTATCACATGGGCTGGCCCTTCGCGCCTGCCATGCTAGTCTCCTGTCAGATCACAGCAACAGGAGCCACACAGTGTCGATCCGCTATCTGCACACAATGGTCCGCGTCAAAGACCTCGACAAATCCATCGCCTTCTATGAGCTCCTCGGCCTCAAGGAGACACGCCGTCACGAAAGCGAAGGCGGCCGCTTCACCCTCGTTTTCCTCGCCCCCGATGGCCAAGAGGAATGCCCCGTCGAGCTGACCTATAACTGGGACGGAGACGAAGGCCTACCCTCTGACAGCCGCCATTTCGGCCACCTCGCTTACGAGGTCGATGATATCTACGCCCTTTGCCAAAAGCTGATGGATGCAGGCATCACCATCAACCGCCCGCCGCGCGACGGCCACATGGCATTTGTCCGCTCCCCCGATAACGTCTCGATCGAGTTGCTCCAGCGTGGTGACAACCTACCCCCGCAGGAGCCGTGGGCCTCGATGGGCAACACCGGCCGCTGGTAAACCATGAAGCGGGCCATCGTCGCGGCGACAACGGCCCTGATGTTCTGGGGCGCGCAGGCCAATGCCTGCCGCCTCGCCCTTGTGCTGGCGCTGGATGTGTCCTCGTCGGTCGATGCTATCGAGGACCGCCTCCAGCGCAACGGCCTCGCCGCTGCCCTCCTCGCGCCCGAGGTACAGGAGGCATTCTTTTCCGTGCCTGATCCCGTCGCGCTCTATGCGTTTGAATGGTCAGGCCGCTACGATCAAACCACCCTCCAGCCGTGGCGGATCATCCGCAGCCCCGCCGATCTGGTCGCCGTGGCTGAAACCCTCGTCGCCAGCACCCGCAGCCGCGATGACATGCCCACCGCAATGGGGCACGCCTTGGGCCACGCCGCCGTCGCGCTGCAGGAGGCCCCGACTTGCCTCTTTCGCACCATCGACCTCGCCGGCGACGGCTTCAATAACGAGGGCTTCGGCCCTGCCGAGGCCTATGCCCATTTCCCCTTTGATGAAGTTACCGTCAACGCGCTGGTGATCGAGGATCAGGGCTTCGCGGGCCGCTCTGAGCTGTTGGAGTTTTTCCAAAACCGTGTGCGCCGTGGCCCGGGTTCTTTCGTGGTGAGCGCGCGCGGCTATAGCGATTATCAACGCGCGATGCGGATCAAACTGGAGCGCGAGCTGCGCGCCATCATGATCGGCGGCCTGCCCGACACCCCGCCGCAAGGTTAGCGATGCGCGCCTTTATCGCCCTCCTCTTGCTCTCGCTCCTGCCCGACGCCGCGCTAGCGGCCTGCCGTCAGGCGCTGGCGCTGGGGCTGGATGTCTCCGGCTCGGTGGACAGCCGCGAATATCGCCTCCAGCTCGACGGCCTCGCCACCGCGCTCGAAAGCCCCCGCGTGGCGGCACGCCTCCTTGAACTGCCCGACGCCCCTGTCGCGCTGGCGATCTACGAATGGTCCGGCCCCGATTTTCAATCGCTGATCCTCCCGTGGACCGAGATCACCACCGCCGCCACCCTCGCCCAGATCACGGCGCTCCTGCGCAACCACCCCCGCAGCGCCGCGCCCCCCACCACGGCACTCGGCACCGCGATGCTCACCGGCTACGCGCTTCTTGAACAGCGGCCCGATTGCTGGATTCGCACGCTCGATATCTCCGGCGATGGCGAGGCCAATACCGGCCCCCGCCCGCAAACCGTGCCCGACCCGCCCGCAGGTGTGACGGTCAATGCGCTGGTGATCGGCGTCTACGGCGCAGAGATCGGCGATCTCCGTCAGGCCGAGATCAAGCAACTCCGCGCCTATTTCGAGTCCAACGTGATCCGCGGCGACGGTGCCTTCACCGAATCCGCCCTTGGCTTCGACGCCTACGCCGAAGCGATGGAACGCAAGCTCCTGCGCGAGCTGAAATCCATGCTGCTCGGCCAGCTTGCCCCCAAGCCATAAAAAAATCCCCCGCCCGATGGGCAGGGGATTTTCACAAAATAACGCGTGGATCAGGCGGCGCGGCTGACCAATACGCTGTCGATCTCTTTGGCGGCAGCGGTTTCGTCATTACCGGCAACAGCCGCGATCTCGCGGGTCAGGCGCTCAAGCGCGGCTTCATAGAGCTGACGCTCCGAATAGGACTGCTCGCGCTGGTCGTCATTACGGTGCAGGTCGCGCACCACCTCCGCAATCGCGATCAGATCGCCAGAGTTGATCTTCTGCTCATATTCCTGCGCACGGCGCGACCACATGGCCTTTTTGACCTTGGCCTTGCCCTTCAGCGTTTTCATCGCATGCGCCACCACATCCGGCGAGGACAGCGAGCGCATACCCACTTCGGTTGCCTTGTTGGTCGGCACGCGGAGCGTCATCTTGTCTTTTTCAAATGAGATAACGAACAGCTCGAGTTCAAACCCTGCCACTTCCTGGCTCTCGATCGAAATGATTTTCCCAACGCCATGCGCGGGGTAAACGACAAAATCATTGGGGCTGAATTCGGCTTTCTTGGTCTTACTCATGATCATCCTTTCCTGACGATCGACCCCTTACCGCGACAAAAATACCGGCGGGAAAGCGGCGCTGTTCCCGTCGATCTCTGTCATATGTGCAGGGTCATATTTTCTGCATTTGCAGCAATCATATCACAGTTTTCGCATCAAAGAAACACCCCGCAAAAAAGCGGGATTTCTAAAGCGAAACAGGCATCGCAGCCCTGTATTTCAGGCTGCAAGCCGAATCAGAGCGTCAGCCACCCTCGCCGGGAGCCTCGGAGAAAAGCTCCATCTTGCCAGACTTGCCGTCCATCTCGTCGGCATTTGGCAACGGGTCTTTCTTGGTGATGATCACCGGCCACATCTCTGAATACTTGCGGTTGAACTCAACCCACTTTTCCATGTCCGGCTCGGTATCGGGGCGGATCGCGTCAGCGGGGCATTCCGGCTCGCAAACACCACAGTCGATGCACTCATCGGGGTGGATCACCAGCATGTTCTCCCCCTCGTAGAAACAATCCACGGGGCACACCTCCACACAGTCGGTGTATTTGCAGGCGATACAATTGTCGTTGACGATATAGGTCATGGATGCGTCCTGATGTCTGTCGCGGGTTAGCTAGGACAACATCTCCTGTCATTCAAGCGGGAAAGACCCTTTCCCCCCATGAATGGACGCCATGTTCCGCCTTTCCCGCTTTCCTGGGCGGCCCTTTCCCTCAAAACCGGGGTTTCTGGGCTGTTTGTCCTCTTTCGGCGGCGAAAGATCTTCATAGAGCGCCTGCGCTTCGGGGGCAGGTCCGCGCCGCGTGCCACAGCCAAGGATTCGCACCACCTTCACGTCCTCTTCCTTCATGAAGGTCAGCACCACCCCCGGCCCCACGCTGCGCGCAGGCTTCGAGACGGGCGTACCATCCACCCGCACCTTTCCGGCGCTGACGACACTGGCCGCCAGCGTGCGCGTCTTGAAAAAACGCGCATGCCAGAGCCACTTGTCCAGCCGGATCGTGTCGCTCACTTGGTCTTGAAGCCCGAAAGTGCTGCCGCGAACGGGTTGTCAGGGTCGATCTTCTTTTCCTTCGGGGGCCGCGCCTCGAAGCGCTGTCCGCCTTTTCCACCCTGCTGCGGCTTTCCGCCCTTGCCCTTCGGCTTGCCCTTACCACGCGGCTTGTCGCCCGCCGGTCGGGCGGGCTTGCCACCGCGCTGCTGCTGCTGTCGGCCACCCCAAGCAAAGGTATAAAACACCTCCATCTCAGGCGCTTCCGCCTCGGCGCTCGCACTGTCATCGCTTGGCACGGGCGCTTCAACAGGCGCCTCCGCAGGCGCTTCGCTCGGGGCTTCAGCAGGCACCTCTTGCGGCGCTTCCGCAGGGTGCTCGCTCGGTGTCTCCGCTGGCACTTCCTCCGGCTCACCAGAGGTGCTTTCCAAAGCAACATCAGCAGCTTGCGGCTTGACCTTCACGCGCTCACCGCGCTCGGCCTTATAGCCCAACCCTTGCATCAGGTCGGCAAACTGCTCCAGCGTCATGCCGGTGATCGAGAGCATATCCGCAGTCGCCTCGAACCCACCGCGCGTGTCCTTGTCGCGCAGCATGTCGGCAAGGCGCTCCAGCATATCAATGCGGATCGCCCGCGCGCCAGCAGCCCGATAGCCCGCCATCGCGAAATAGCCCGGCGCCGCGCCCTTCTCGGCAGGCACCGTCACCAACCCCGGCGGCGGCGCTTCGGGGAATTCGTCCAACTTCTGCGCCAGCGACCACAGCACCAAACGCAACCGCGTCGGCGCGGGCTTCAGCAAAAGCGGCATGAAAATCGTGAACTGGCCGAAGCGGACCCCGTGCTTGCGCAGCGCACCGCGCGCATCCTGATCCAGCTCCTTGACCTCTTGCGCCACTTCCCCGCGCGGCACCACGCCAAAGCCCTCGGACAGACGGAAGGCAAACCCCTTCGCCAGCCCCGTCAGCGCCTCGTCCTTCAGCATATTGAGCATCGGCTCATAGAGGGAAGCCACTTTGCGGTCGATGAAATGCTGCAAACGGCGCTGCACCTTCTGCGCCACTTCCGTTCCGGCTTCATCATCGACAAACGCCACCACCTGCGGCTTCATAGGGTCATCGCCAGCGACCAGCTTGCCCACCGCATCAGTGCCCCACATCAGGCCGCCTTGCTCGGTGAAATCAAACTCCGTATCGGGCGCGTTGTAGAACCGGTCCGCCCGCAGATGAAACTGCGGCGCAAGTGCCTGTACGGAGGCCGCGCGAAGCGTCTTGGCCTCATCGGGGCTCCCCGTCTTGTCCATCCGGAACCGGAACCCCTCCAAACGGCCGACGAACTCGCCGCCTACCGTCACTTCGCCCTTATCGTTCACGTCGGCCACAAGGCCCTCCTTCTGCTTGAGCCGGCGAAGGAGTACACTCGTCCGCCGGTCCACAAATCTTTGCGTCAGTGCACTGTGCAGCGCATCCGACAGGCGGTCTTCTACAGCGCGAGTCTCCCCGCGCCAATGGGATTCGTCATTCACCCAGCCGCGCCGCTGCGCAACATAGGTCCAAGTGCGGATATAAGCGAGCCTTTTGGACAGCGTGTCGATGTCACCCTCTGGCCTGTCGATCCGTTTCACCTGCCGCGCAAACCAATCCTGCGGGATGCTCCCCCGCTCGTGCAAAAAGCTATAAAGATCGCGCAGCAGCGCCGCATGCTCGCCACGGCTGATCCCACGGAAATCCGGCACGCGGCACACATCCCACAGCAGGCGGACGCTCTGCCCATCACTGGCCCGCGCCCGTGTCTCGGCATCCTCCGCCAGCGCCTTCAGCGCCGCCAGATCGTCGCTTTCCCGCACACGGGTGAACCACGGGTTATCGGTTTTTTTCTCCAGCGCCCCAATCAGCCGCGCGACCGAGCCGAACTCCATCCGGCTGTTGCGCCATTGCAGCTTGCGCACCGGCTGGAACTGGTGCTCCTGAATGGCCTCCGCCACCGCCGGATCAATCTCGGGTGCTTCACCCGTCACGCCAAAGGTGCCATGCGTCATATGCCGCCCCGCACGCCCTGCAATCTGCGCCAGCTCATCCGCCTGCAAGGGCCGCATCCGCTGCCCGTCAAATTTTTGCAGCGCCGAAAACGCCACATGCGTCACATCGAGGTTCAACCCCATGCCAATCGCATCCGTCGCAACGAGGAAATCCACATCCCCGTTCTGATACATCTCCACCTGCGCATTGCGGGTGCGCGGGCTGAGCGCGCCCATCACCACCGCAGCACCGCCCTTGGTGCGGCGCAACAGCTCCGCGATGGCATAGAGGTTATCAACCGAGAATCCGACAATCGCCGCCCGCCCCGGCATCCGGCTGATCTTCTTCGAGCCGGTATAGGTCAGGGTCGAAAACCGCTCGCGGCGCAGAAACTGCGCCGTCGGCACCAGCGCCGCAATCGCGTTGCGCATCGTGTCCGACCCCATGAACAGCGTCTCATGCAGGCCCTGCGCATGCAGCAGCCGATCGGTGAAAATATGCCCCCGCTCAGGGTCGGCACAGAGCTGGATTTCGTCAATCGCCAGAAAATCCGCGCCCATCCCCTCCGGCATCGCCTCAACAGTGCAAACCCAGTATTGCGCACGCTCGGGGACGATCCGCTCCTCCCCCGTCACCAGCGCCACCACCGATGGCCCGCGCAGCTTTACGATCCGGTCATAAACCTCCCGCGCCAACAGGCGCAGCGGCAGGCCAATGATGCCGGTGCGATGCGCCAACATCCGTTCGATGGCATAATGGGTTTTCCCGGTGTTGGTCGGGCCAAGAACCGCGGTGATCCGCCCGGCATGCGGGGAATGGGCCATAGTCGTGATCCCGTCCTCGCGGGCCTGCGCGCGTGGGTTAGGCGTCGCGGCCACTCAGTTGCGTTTCCAGCTGCCCGATGGCCGCCATGACATTTTCCGCTGCAGGCATCATTTCCAGCAGCTTTTCCTGTACGGCCAGCGCCTCCTCGATGCGGCCCACATCCTCCAAGATGGTCGCCAGCCCGTTCATCGCCCCAATGTGGCGGGGGTTGAGCGCCAGCACCACACGGATGTCATCTAGCGCGGGGCCAATATGGTCAAGCTGATAATAAGCCCGCGCCCGCGCCTCCCGCGCCGCTGCGAATTCCGGCGCATGATCCACCGCTGCCGTCAGATGCTCCACCGCCACCTCCGGTACGCCCGCGTCCAGCGCCTCTTCCCCGCGCCGCAGCAGCAGGTCAATCGCCGGTGAACCGCTCTGCCCCCAGATTTCCCTCAACGAATCAAGAATGCCAGCTATTTCGCTCGCCTCCGCACTCGAAAGCGCCTCCAAAAGGAACGCCTCGCGTCCTTCTTGGGCATTTCCCGCGACGGAAAGCGCAAAACACACGCAGACTGCCGCCACGGCACGTTTGAGGTAGACGAACAAACCAGACATATTCCAAATGTAACGCAACCTGCGCGTCATACCAGACCGCAGAACAGAATATCGCGCCACGCGAGAGAAAGGACATTCCATGAGCGAGATCATCACCAAAGCCGTCGAGGCTCTCAGCGCGAAACTTGGCGACGCAGGCTACGACGGTTCCGCCAAATTCGTCATCGAGGGCGAAGGCAGCATCATGATCGACGGGTCCGGCGTCCGCGCCGCCGACGATGACGCCAACGTCACCCTCACCGCCAGCGCCGAAACCTTCCAAGGCATCCTCGAAGGCGACATCAACCCCACCTCCGCCTTCATGACGGGCAAGCTGTCGCTCGATGGCGATATGGGCGAAGCGATGAAGCTCGCAGGCGTCCTCGCCTGAGCCCATGACCGTGGCGACCGCTCTTCCCCCCGCGCCTTTCTATGCAGAGGTAGCACAGGGCCCCAAGGATGTGGTGGCGCATTGGATCACCGCCGCCGATGGCCCGCGCCTGCGCGTGGTCTATTGGCCGGCGGAACCCGCCAAAGGCACCATCCTGCTGTTCCCCGGTCGTACCGAATACGCAGAGAAATACGGGCAAACAGCGCGTGATTACGTCAGCAACGGCTATTCCGTCCTGACGATCGACTGGCGCGGCCAAGGGCTTGCTGCCCGCCTTGTCCCCGATGTGGCCAAGGGCCATGTCCACAAGTTCCGCGACTATCAACATGATGTGCACGCGATGGTCGCGGCGGCAAGGGATCTCGGCGCAACCGCGCCCTTCTTCCTGATCGCGCATTCTATGGGCGGGGCCATTGGCCTACGCGCCCTGCATGACGGGCTTCCGGTGCAGGCAGCGGTGTTTTCCGCCCCGATGTGGGGCATCAACATGCACCCAGCGCTGCGCCCCGCGGCCCTCGCCATCGGCGTCATCTCGCAGCTCACGGGCCGGAGCCAGAACTTCGCCCCCGGTCAATCCGGCGACATGCACTTCGATTTCGATAATTTCGACGCCAACAGCCTGACCTCTGATCGCGAAGCCTACGCCGCCATGATCCGGCAGCTTCAGGCCCATCCGGCACTGGCCCTCGGCGGGCCGACCGTGCAATGGGTCTACTCCGCCCTGCGCGAGACAAGGCGCCTCGCCGCGATGACCCCGCCAAAGCTTCCCTGTCTGACCTATCTCGGCACCGAGGAAAGCATCGTCGATCCCGCCCGCATTCACAGCATCATGTCCCGCTGGAAAGGCGGCACGTTGCACATGCTGACCGGCGCGCGCCACGAAGTGCTGATGGAAACGCCCCCGATCCGCGCCAAGATCCTCACGGAAACATGCGCCTTCTTTGGCAAAAGTCATTATTAAACAGATTCTTACACGATATACTTAATTCAAAACTTAAACAGGTTTGCTCCCTTGTCTCTCCCACGCGCCGCATCCCCAACTGAATCCCCCCAAGCGCCGCTTTCCGCGCTTCCCACTGGTGCCTGTGATGCCCACGTCCACCTGATCGGCGATGATTATCCCCTCTCAGAAAAACGCGTCGAAGATCCGCCCTCAGGCACGCTCGACCACTGGCTCACCCGCTACCGCGCCCATCTCGCCCATCTCGGCTGTACGCGCGGCGTGATCGTCCATTCGATCCTCTACGGGCAGGATAATTCCGTCACGATGGAGGCTGTCCGGCAGATGGGAGCAGGCTTCACCGGCATCGGCCTCGTGCCTGACACCGCGACCGAGGCCGACCTCGACCGCCTCGTCGATGCGGGCTTGCGCGGCGTGCGGCTCAACTACGTTCATGGTGGCGTGCTCAGTTGGGACGGCGCCAAGCGCCTTGCCCCCGCCCTTGCCGAGCGCGGTTTGCACATCGAAATGCTTGCGCATTCGCATCTGCACCTCGCAGCGCTGGCGGAGGATGTCCGCCAAATGCCCGTTCAAATCGTCTTTGACCATTGCGCATGGCCCGATCTTTCCTCCGGCCTCGGCGCGGGCCACGCAGCGCTCTGCACCCTACTGGCGGAGGAGCAAGCATGGGTCAAACTCTCCGCCCCCTACCGCTACGATGGAACGCACGAACTGATCAAAAGCCTCGTCACCGCCAATCCGGCGCGGTGCCTGTGGGGCAGCGACTGGCCGCATCTGATGCTCGGCGGCGTGCGGATGCCCGACGCAGGCGCGCTTCTCAATGATTTTCTCACCGCCGTGCCCGATCCCGCGGACCAGCAGGCGATCTTCGTCGATAACCCGTCGCGGCTTTATCGCATCTAAGCCGCCTTTCAACTCGTCTGTTCCTCCCCTATCTAGAGGGGAAATGACATTCTGAAGAGGTATCCCATGCGCACTCCCGTCTTCGACGCCACTCTGACCGGCGGCAAGGATCTCGGCCCCCTCCCCGAATGGGATCTGACCGATCTCTACCCCGCCCCCGATTGCGCGGAACTGACCCGCGATCTCGGCTGGCTCGAAAGTGAATGCGCCGCCTTCGCCACCGATTACGAAGACAAACTCGCCAGCCTCGACGCCGCCGCCATGCTCAAGGCCGTCCAGCGCTATGAAGAGATCGACATCATCGCCGGTCGCATCATGTCCTATGCCGGCCTGCGCTACTACCAGCAGACGACAGACAGCGCCCGCGCCAAGTTCCTCTCCGATTGTCAGGACAAGATCACCACCTTCACCACGCCGCTGGTGTTCTGGAGCCTTGAGTTCAACCGCCTTGAAGAAGTGCAGTTCAACGCCCTTCTGGAGGCCAATGCCGATCTCGCCCGCTATCGCCCCGTTTTCGAGCGGATGCGCGCGATGAAGCCCTACCAGCTGTCCGACGAATTGGAGAAATTCCTCCACGATCAGTCCACCGTTGGCGCATCCGCATGGAACAAGCTCTTTGACGAAACCATCGCCGGCCTGACCTTTGATGTGGATGGCGAGGAACTGGGCATCGAGGCCACCCTCAACCTGCTGACCGAGCAAGACCGCGCCCAGCGCGAGGCCGCGACCCATGCGCTGGCGCAGGTGTTTGAGGAAAACATCCGCACCTTCGCCCGCGTCCACAACACGCTCGCCAAGGAGAAAGAGATCGAGGACCGCTGGCGCGGCTTCGAGACCCCGCAAACCTCCCGCCACCTTGCCAACCATGTCGAGCCGGAAGTGGTCGAAGCGCTGCGCAACGCCGTTGTCGCCGCCTACCCGCGCCTTTCGCACCGCTATTACGCGCTCAAGGCCAAATGGCTCGGGCTGGAGCGGATGCAAGTCTGGGACCGCAACGCGCCCCTGCCGATGGAAGACACCCGCCTCGTTGGCTGGGAAGAGGCCCGCGACACCGTGATGACCGCCTATGCAGGCTTCGATCCCCGCATGGCCGATCTCGCGCAGCCCTTCTTCGAGCAAGGCTGGATCGACGCAGGCGTCAAAAACGGCAAGGCCCCCGGTGCCTTTGCCCACCCGACCGTCACCACCGTCCACCCCTATGTGATGCTGAATTACTTGGGCAAACCGCGTGATGTGATGACCCTTGCGCACGAGCTGGGCCACGGTGTCCATCAGGTGCTCGCCGCCTCACAGGGTGAACTTCTCTCCTCCACCCCCCTAACGCTCGCGGAAACCGCGTCCGTATTTGGCGAGATGCTCACCTTCCGCAAGCTTCTGGATGCCGCCGAAACCAAGGAACAACGCAAAACCCTCCTTGCTGGCAAGGTCGAGGACATGATTAACACCGTTGTCCGCCAGATCGCCTTCTATGATTTCGAGTGCAAACTCCACGATGCCCGTCGCGGCGGTGAACTCACCCCCGATGACATCAACGCCCTGTGGATGAGCGTGCAGGCCGAAAGCCTCGGCCCCGTCTTCGATTTCGCGGATGGCTACGAAACCTTCTGGGCCTATATCCCGCACTTCATCCACTCGCCCTTCTACGTCTACGCCTATGCCTTTGGGGATGGGTTGGTAAACGCCCTATACGCCGCCTACCGCGACGCGCCCGAGGGCTTCCAAGACAAGTATTTCGATATGCTCTCCGCTGGCGGCTCCAAACACCACAAGGAACTGCTCGCCCCCTTCGGCCTCGACGCCACCGACCCAGCCTTCTGGGACAAAGGCCTGAGCATGATCGAAAGCCTGATCGACGAGCTGGAAGCGCTAGAAGCCTAAGTCCTGCCCCCCGCGCCGCGCCCACACATCAACGGGCCGCGGCGCGGGGCCTGCCCAGGAAGACACTAACGCGCAACGTCAAAGCGGGCCGCGGCGCGGCGTTACCAGCGGCGGCACAACGCACTTTATCTCCCCAAATCCGAAAGACATTCGAACCCCGCACACCGCACCCAAATCGCCGGGCTGAGCGAGCAACGACCTGCCGAGGGAGCGGCCCTCAGCCTTGTCCTGCCGCTAATCAGCCCTCAGCCACGCAAAGGCCCGCCGCAGGTAGGCCGCGCCATCCTCCGTCACCGGCGTTCCATGCGCCATCACCACCTTTTCGACAGGCCATGACAGGATGGCCCGCACCGCAGAACGCGCCTTTTTCCGGTCCCGAAATGCCACGCGAAACTTCCGCGGCACGGCGGGCATCGGCTCTGTCATCAGATCCAGCCGCGCGATAAGGCCACGCCAGCCCTTGTGCCACCCTCTCGGGAACTGTTGCAGCAGGTCGGTAAACAAAGCGGTGCCGCTCGGCTTGTGGAAAAAGACCACCTCGCAAGTGATCTTATTTCCTTCCATAACCACCTGCGCGATTTCACCCGCCCACGGACCCGTATTCCCCAACTCTGCCTCAATGGCCAAATCGGTCCGCTTTGCCGCCAGCCCCGGCGCCACATGCAGCTCCGCCTCAGGGAATGCCGCCATCCACTCCGCCAGATAAGTATCATGCAAGCCGTTTGGCGCGACAACGAACCGAACAACACCCATCTCCGCCAGTTGCACCCGCAGACCTTCGGTCAGCGCCACCGGCGACCAAATGAACAGATCACCACCCGTCAACCGGATCACGGCCATCCGCGTCGGATAATGAAACCCCAGCGCCGCCTTGATCACCGGCCCGTCAGACAGCCAGATCTCCGGCCCGAATTCGTGCAGATCAGTCATTTGTTCCATTCTGATCCGAAGATCACCAGCCTCACTTCAACTGGCTGTCTTTGGATCCCCGCCGGTTGATCCCGCCACGCTGCTGCTGCCGGCCCTGCCGCTCGGCGGCGCAGTCCACGCAGAGCTTCACACCGGGCAGCGCGTCACGCCGTTTCTGCGGGATCTCCTCGCCGCACTCAGCACATTCCGGCAGGCTCTCGCCCACCGGCCCGCGCTGCGCCCGCAACCGCGCCAGCTCATCGTTGATAGAAGCTTCGATCTGTTCGTTCACCGCCCCGTCACGGCTCCAGCCACCAGCCATTACGCAGGCGCCGCGCTCAGTCCAGTTCTGTCCACGGCCAAGGCTTCACCTCGCTCGCCGCCGTCTGGAACCGCGCAGCCTTTGCCACCCAAATCCCCAACGCGGTGCCGAACTCAGCCAACTGTTCGTTCGGCTTGCCCTTGTTGATCACCATGATCACGAACTGAATGATCGTCAGAACCCCCAGAATGGTCTGCGCAAGGCTGATCATGATCGCAATCAGGATCATATAGATCAGCCGCATGATCAGCTGGTCCTTTGGTCCCGGATCAGGCTGCTCGCCATGCAAACGCCCCTCGAATTTCTCATCATCTGACGGTGTCATCCCCATTCCCCCTTTTGTTTTCAAGCGGCGGCCGCCGCGACCACCATATCAATCATCGCCTGCGTCCCGCGCGAAAATTCCAGCGGGCACGGATAGGCACTGCCCTCTTGTACCGCGCGGCAGAACGCTTCCACCTGTAGCACATAGTGGTTCACTCCGGGCCAGCGCTCAACTGTTACCTTGCCGCCCCCCTGATCCAGCACCAACTCGGCCTGATCATGAACACCCGCATTGAATGGGCAGGTCAGCCGTACAAGGCCCGTATCCCCGTGGAAGGTGATCTCCTGCCGGTTCTGAAGCCGCATCGACACGACCGCGCTATAGGTAAACCCGTCAAACTCGGCGGTAACGAGGTTGAACACATCCACCCCGTTCTCCCGATCAATCCGCGCATAGGGCACCCGTTGCGGCTCCGATCCGGTAACAAACCGCGCCGATCCAAAGGTATAAACCCCGATATCAGCCAACGCGCCGCCGCCCGTTTCGGGCCGGTTGCGGATATTGCCGGTGTCGGCAGCGTTGTTGTAGCTGAACACCGTATCCACATGGCGCAGCTTTCCTATAGCCCCGCCCTGCACCAGCTCCCGCGCCCGCGCGAATTGCGGATGATGCACGATCATATAGGCTTCAGCGGCGAGCAGCCCCGTTTCATCCCGCTTGGCAATGACCGGATCAAACGCCTCCGCTTTCATCGCCAAGGGCTTCTCGCACAGCACATGCTTGCCCGCCTCCAGCGCCTTCAGCGTCCATTCCACATGCAGGTGGTTCGGCAAAGGGATATAAACCGCGTCAATCTCCTGATCAGCCAGCAGCGCCTCGTAGCTCTCATGCACCCGCAAATTCGGCTGAAACGCCTTAAATCCAGCCGCCTTTTCAGCGCTGGAGGTAGCAAGCGCCACCAAATCCGCACCCTCGGCGGCATGGATCGCCCGCGCCATGTGCTCGCGGGCAAAATTCGCCGCGCCCAGAATGCCCCATCTTGTTACTGCCATCTATCCCTCCACTTTGTTGCTAACAGCCTAGCAAACCCCGCCGAAGCGGAAAGAGAAAAGATGACAAGGGCGATGCGGATAAGCACCAGCGACGTTGAAAAAGGTCAATTTTTCTTGCGCAATTCGCCCGTTTCGATCATTTTGAGAGTAACAGCGGCACCAGATCGCCCTGCCCGCCTCCAGCGGGTTTCACGAATAGAGCAGGACCAGTGATGCGTGTTCCCACAGCAAGTCGCCTTGTCGCCTATGCGATCATGCTGGGCATTGCGCCAGCAGGGAGCGCATTGGCCTCGGACATGCGTTTTTCCTTCTCCTCGCCTGCCTTCAACGGCTCTCCCGCCAGCACCACCTATTTCCTCAATCAGCTCGAAGCCCAAAAGCCCAGCTTCACGACTGACAGCGAGGCAGAGCTGACCGATCTCGAACTGTTCGAGGACCAGCTGCGCCGCCGCATTCTGTCGGCAATCGCGTCCAGCATCGTCTCCGACATCTATGCCCTTGATCTCACAACAGAAACCGAGTTCGAAGCCGGCGGCCTGAGCATTTTGGTGAAGGAAGACACCAGCAACGAAAACCTCGTCTGCTTCGCAATCTCGGATGGCGTCTCGACCACCGAAGTCTGCGTGCCGTCACTGGGGTAATGTCATGATGTTTCGCACCGTCGCCCTGCCCGCCCTGCTCTCTCTCGGGCTCAGCGCTTGCAATGTAGGCGACGATCTCTTCATGTCGCCCCCCAGTTCCGCACCCCTCTCCGAGCAGAACACCCTGCCCGCCGATATGGGTTTTACCCCGCTGGAAGATGTCGCGCCCCGCCGCACGCCTCTGCGCGTCGCGGTGTTCGATATCCCCGATCTGACGGGCGCCAATCGCGCAAACCCCAATTTTGCCGAGGCCTCCCGCGCACTGACACAAGGCGCCGAGGCTCTGGTGATCGATAGCCTCTCCCGTGTCGGCGGCGGCACATGGTTCACCCTCGTCGAACGTGCCGCCCTGCAAGCGCTTACCGAAGAGCGCCGCATCGACAGCGCCCAAACCCTAGAGGCCCGCCAACGCGCCCATGTCACCGCCGAACGCGCCCGCGTGGCCGAGGCCATCGCCGCGCTGGATGCCGAGATCACCCAAATCCGCGCTCAGGTGGATGCCGAATACGCTGCCATCGAGGAGTCAGGCCAGCGCCCCGACGGCTTGCCCAGCTATGCGCAAACCCAGCAAAACATTCAGAATCTTTACACCCAGCGCCGCAGCGAGATCGAGCAGGAGAAACCTTTCTCCGCCTTCGAAGGCGGCCCGCCGGTGCCAGCGCTCGGGGTGGCTGATTACCTGATCACCGGCGCCATTGTCGCCTACGAGTCGGATATCCAAACCAACGGCCTTGGCGTGCGCTTCTTCAACATCGGCGCCCAGCAAGAAAGCCGCACCGACGCGATCACCGTCAACCTGCGGCTTGTCCGCATCTCCGACGGGGTCATCCTCGGCACCCACACGATCAACCAGACCGTCCGCTCCCGCGCCATCGGCAGCAATGGTATGGGCTATGTCACGGCGGATCGCATTCTCGATGTCGAAGCAGGCACCGCGATCAACGAGCCGAAAACCTTCGCGCTCGACTCCGCCTTCCAGCGCGCCATTCACGGACTGCTTGCGGATATCGAGCGCCTCTCGCTCTAACCCCCCGACAACAAAAAACGGCCCGCGCCAGAAGCACGGACCGTTTTTCTACAAGACCATCCGCTGTTAGCGGCAGGAGCGGCCTTGGCAAACCTTGGCGACCTTGCCGTTGGTGAGTTCCTCAACAACAACCGACATTGTGCTGCTGCCATCCTGAACAAGGTCAAACTTCAGGTTGTTGCCATCGACAGTGACCAGCGCGCTTACATAATCGACCGTTTGCTCAATGCTGATGTCGTTGCGGTTGCCGGAACCGGTAATCGACGCATAACCCCGTGCCGACTGCGCGATAGAGATATCGTTGCCATTGCCCGTCAGATCGACAATCGCCTGACCATAGGTCACGCCATCCGTGTGCAGCCCGTAAACCGCGCCAGCGGTCTGCGATACCCGCAGGGTGTTGTTCTGGCCGTAAAGGCTCAAATCAGCAACAGCACCAAGACCAGCCTGCGAAACATATACCTCGTTCGCGCCGCCAGTGGCAGCACCTACCGAGAGGTACAGCGTCGCGGCATCTGATTGATCCAGCATCAGAGCGTTGTCATCGCCCTGAACGTCGATCACCGCGGTCGCGCCTGCGGCCTGAACAAAGGCCTGATGGGTACCGGCGTAGCTGCCAGTCATATCGGCCAGCGCACCGATCACGTTGCCATTGCCGGTCACAGTGGCCGTGAAGCTCGCGCCGCCATTTTGCTCAAGGTCGATCTCGTTGCCAGTGCCGTCGATCGTGGCGTCAAATACGTTGAAATCACCCAACTGGCGGATCGTCACGCTCGACTGTCCGGTCTGGGTCAGGTCAATCACGTTATCGGCACCGCTCACAGACGCATCAACAAAGTTAAAATCGCCATTCTGCCGGATCGTCGCGCTGGCCATGCCGTCGGCGGCTGTCATCACAACGTTGTTTTCGTCGCCCGACTGCTCGATCAGCAGATTGGTGTCGAAGAGCGGGTTATTGGCATCGAAGGCACCGACGGAGGAGGTGCCGCCCGCGCCCAGAATAACCGAGATATTGTTCGCATCGCCCGACTGCGTCAGCACAGCGCTAGAAAGGCCAGCATTGCCCAGCTGCGTCAGCGTCGCGATGTTGAAATTACCCGTCTGGTACATATCCGCGAAGGAGACACCGTCAGCGCCGAATGTGTAGGTGCCGTTTTCCTCGCTCACCGTGCCGATCTGCGCCAGCGCGGCAAGGTTGCCTGCACCGCCGGATTGCATGATGGTTCCGGTCGCGTCATTGCCCGACTGCAAAGCCCAGATCGTGTTGCTCTCGCCGCTCTGGTCGGTGGCAATCTCATTATAATTACCCGACTGGCTCACAGAGGCCGCGTTTTTCGTGCCCAGCACATCAAACGACACCTTGTTGCCCACACCGCCAAAGCCGGTACCGACGACGCTCTCTCCGGTATAAATTTCGGAGAAAAACTCCTGATAGCCCGGCAGTGCGCTCGAATTGCCCTGCATTACCCAGTAAAACTGCGTCAGAAAATCAGTATCGCCAGCGCTTGCGCCCTGCGTAACCGCAATCGAGTTGCTGCTGACAGAAAAGGAATCCGCAAAAGCCGCATTCCCAACCACGGCCAACGCAACCGTTGCCGCTCCGCTCAAAACCTGTAGCCTCATCGTCATGGCTACTCTTCCTTCTAATAAATTCTGCTCTACGACTGAATATCGTTATTACACTTAAGCGCATATAAAGACTAAAAATATAATACAAATACCCGAAAGTATATTATTTGCTGAATTTAACGTAAGTTACTGATACAGAACAATAACTTTATCGCAATACGCGACTTAGCAAAAACCGAAGGTATAAACAGACCAATGATTGGTAAACCTAAGGTTTAGTATCCCCAAAATAGGACCACCCTTAAGGTAAGGATCATTTTGAATGCAACTTTGGAGTGAGCGCCCTGCCCGTCCGAGTCGGCGCAGCTCTTAGTGCTGGATAAGCCGGATCGCGTTTTCGTCGCCCAGAACGTTGATGGCAACCTGCCCCTCAACACCCACGGCAATATCAAGGATGTTGTCCGCGCCGGAAACACCCATGCTCAACTGCCCAAGCGGCCCCGCAAAGGATACGCTGAGATCATTGCCCACGCCGTCCAGAAGGATTGCGTTCTCGGGCATCGCGTCAAACACCGGATCAAAGCCCGCAACCGCCATCGCGCCGTCCATCACCAGAACCGCGTCGTCAGCATCAACGTAAAGCGAAGGCATCTCGGCACCGCTTACAACGACGGAACCAGCGGCAAGCTGCATGACCAAGCTTTCTTCCTGCTCGCCTGCGGCATACGCACCCATCGGCAGCAGGGCCGATGCAGCACACGCGATCGCGGCAATTTTGAAGAAACGGTTCATGGCTCACCTTTGTAAGATGAGCATTCTATAGGCCCGAAGCTTTGAGGATGTCTTACTCCCCTCCGGCTAACCGCGTATCTCTGAGGAATATTGCAGAGCCCAAAGAAACACCCGTTACCCCAAAAGAATAGTTAATAATTATCACCAAAGCAGTGCTTTCCGCCTCCCCTTGGCGCGAAAACATACTTTTCACAAAAGAAACCCCGGCGCGGAGACTCTCCGGCCGGGGCTGCAAACTGAACTTTTTCACCTATCAGGCGTTTTCGAGCATACCCTTTTCAAGCGCGAGCTCCTGCATCCGCTTTTGCAGCTTCTCAAAAGCCCGTACCTCGATCTGCCGGATACGCTCGCGGCTCACGCTGTATTGCGCGCTCAGGTCTTCAAGGGTGATGCTTTCTTCTGACAGCCGCCGCTGCACGAGGATATCCCGCTCGCGCTCGTTGAGCACGTCCATCGCCTCGGCCAGCAACTCGCGGCGCGCATCCATCTCGTCGCGCTCCGCATAGTCGTTCGCTTGGTCGGCATCCTCGTCCTGCAACCAGTCCTGCCATTGCGCTGTACCGTCATCTTCGCTGCCGATCGTGGCGTTGAGCGATGCATCCCCGCCCGACATCCGCCGGTTCATCGAGATCACTTCTTCCTCGGTCACGCCCAGATCATGCGCGATCTGTTTGACGTTCTCAGGGCGCAAATCACCCTCTTCCAGCGCCCCGATTCGCGCCTTTGCCTTGCGCAGATTGAAGAACAGCTTCTTCTGGCCGCTGGTGGTACCCATTTTCACGAGGCTCCACGAACGCAGGATATATTCCTGAATAGAGGCACGGATCCACCACATCGCATAGGTCGCAAGGCGGAAGCCCTTTTCTGGGTCAAACCGCTTCACCGCCTGCATCAGGCCCACATTCGCCTCCGAGATCACCTCAGCCTGCGGCAATCCATAGCCGCGATAGCCCATGGCGATCTTCGCCGCGAGCCGCAAATGGCTGGTGACAAGCTTATGCGCCGCGCCGGAATCCTCATGATCCACCCAGCGCTTGGCCAGCATGTATTCCTCTTCGGGTTCCAACATCGGGAACTTCCGAATTTCCTGAAGATACCTGTTTAAGCCCTGTTCCGGCGATGGTGCCGGAAGATTGGCATAATTACTCACCTTAGACCCCCGTTAATCGGTTTCTGTTGCCCTATGTTTACGGGCTTAACATCAATATGGGCGCACCCGGGGCCGATTCAAGCCCCGAAATGCAATTTCTGAGACTAATATGAACCTGTGAGCCGCCATATGCACCCCACATTTCAGTGCGCTCACGCACATGGGATCGTCAGTGATCCGCCAGATCTTGTGCCGCGTTGCGGTCCAAAGCGGCGATCAGCCCGCGCATATCGTCGGGCAAAGGCGCCTCGAACTGCAACTCTTCCTCGGTGACAGGGTGGATGAAGCCTAGCGTCGCCGCGTGCAGCGCCTGGCGCGGGAAATCGAGCGCTGCCGCACGGCCTGCCTCGCCCACCGCCTTTTCCGACAGCTTGCGCCGCCCGCCGTAAACCGGATCACCAATCAACCCGTGCCCGCAATGCGCCAGATGCACACGGATCTGATGCGTGCGCCCTGTCTCCAGCCAGCATTCCAGCACCGCCGCCACCGCAGGCATGCCCAAGGGCGCGATCACCCGCGCCCGCGTCACCGCATGCCGCCCGCCGTTGAAACTCACCGCCTGCCGTTGGCGGTCGGTCCGGTGGCGGCCAAGGAAGGTCTGGATCTTGAGGATATTGCTTCCCTCAAAGCTCGTCCCCTTCACCCCATGCAGGCGAGGGTCGCTCTGTTCAGGCACACCATAGCAGATCGCCATGTAGCGGCGCTGCACGTCATGCGCCTCGAACTGCGCCGCCAGCCCGTGATGGGCGCGGTCGCTCTTGGCTGCCACCAACAGCCCGCTGGTATCCTTGTCGATCCGGTGCACGATCCCGGGCCGCTTCGCGCCGCCCACACCCGAAAGGCTCTCCCCGCAATGGTGGATCAGCGCATTCACCAGCGTGCCGCTGGGCGTGCCCGGTGCCGGATGCACCACCATCCCCGCAGGCTTGTTCACCACGATCAGGTCATCATCTTCCCACACCACATCAAGCGGGATGTCTTCCGCGCCGATATGGCTCTCGCTGGCAACCGCCACACGGATCGAAACCGCGGCCCCTTCAGCCACCTTCTGGCGAGGATTGGTAACGGTCACCCCGTCAATGCTCACCACCCCTTCCTCGATCAGCTTGCCCAGCCGCGACCGGCTGAGCGATGCACTCTCTGGCACATCACGCGAAAGCGCCTTATCAAGGCGGGACGGAGGATCAGCTTCGATCCGGAATTCAATAAGGGACTCGGTCATATGGACCCCATGCCAGAAAACGACGCCCCCCTGCCACCCCAGATCGTGTTTCTCAAACGATTGGTGACAGTGCTCAGCGTCGTGATGATTGCAGGCTTCCTAGTCCTGATTGCGGCCCTTGTCATCCGCCTGAATGCAGACCCCCTCCCCCTGCCTGAACGCATCACCCTGCCCGACGGCGCCGCCGCGCAAGCCTTCACCCAAGGCGACGACTGGTTTGCTGTGGTGACGAGCCAGAACGAAATTCTCATCTTCGACCGCGCCACCAGCCAGTTGCAGCAGCGGGTTATGATCGGCGCGGAGTAAGAGAGCCCTTGGCGGACATTCAATGCGAAGGCCATGCACGGAATCAAGGGGCTATAGCCCCGCCGTACCATCGCCGGACCGGCCCAGCGGTCTGGCGATTTGTCGATGTAGGGCGCCTAGTTTAGACAGATGCTGTGTCTTTGCGGGCATAAACCACTCAGCACAACCGCCTGATCGCCAGCCCCCGGTCCACCGACGGCACGGCTAGGCGCCAATGGCAGTTCCCTCCGCATTACAAACACACACGAACCGACGAAAGAGGGTCCGCTCATGCGCACTCACAGATCGAAACCGTCCTCCTTCCAAACTGATGCACACCCAACCCAAATCACCATCCCCTAGCGGGCGGTGCGGCGATGGGCCTGCACCTTCGATGCTGCTCGCCCCCAAGAAGGCACGCGATGTCGCCAGACCACAGGATGGTATCCCAACGCCCGAGCAGCGCAATTTATCCCACCACATCCGCTCGCCCTCTACCCAGAGGCACACCCCATCCAAATCGCCAGCCCTCGCGGGCGGTCTGGCGATAGGACCGGCACCTGCGGTGCTATTCGGTCCTCGAAACCTGCTTTTTGAGCGGCAGCTTCTTAACCTTCCGTTCATCTTTCTGCAGGTGCGATATGCATAGGATGTGCATCAGTTGTGCATGGATTGTGCATCCACTTTTCCACGCAAAAACGCAGTTTTTCTGCCCTGCGGCATTCACCTTGTCATGTAGGGGGAGATGGTACCGCCTCCCTGGCTTGAACAGGGGACCTCTGGATCCACAATCCAGCGCTCTAACCAACTGAGCTAAGGCGGCACTGGCGGGGGAATTACCGCCGCCGCTCACAGATTGCAAGGGGCTAATCCGCCGCAAATGCATGTTTGCCGCCTTGCATCGCTGAAAGCCAGACTGTACTCAATGAACGTTTTTCAGGAGCATCCACCCATGGGTATCAACACAGAACGCGACGTCGAAGCCAACCTGCAAATCGGTCCCACCGACAGCGGCATGGTCCGGCTGTTCATCGAGGCCGATGGCGTCGAGATCCCAATGGATTTCGAACCCGACGAAGCCGATGAAATCGCTGAAGAAATTCGCGCAGCGGCCATCGCCGCGCGCAGCGTTACCAGCGGCGGGAAGCGCTAAGCCCCGGATCCCGTTCCCAATGATGGCGCCGCGCCGCATGGCGGGCGAATTTGCGCGTCATTACCTTGCGCCGCGCCGCTGGTAGCGGCGTTTCCGGCCCCATCCGAATGACCTCGGCGCCATAGGCATCAGCAATGATCAGCCCCGTTTCATCAGGCAGAATCTCAGTCGGAAAGTCGGTATCCACCGCCCAAAAGAAACGATCCGCCCACTCCAGATAGCCCTGCCACTTCTGATCGGTGCGAAAGTCCGCCACGCCCGATTTGCACTCTATGACCCAAATCTCGCCCTTCGGACCAAGCGCCATCACATCGACCCGCAATCCGCGCGTCGGCACCAGCTCCTCGACCGAGACAAAATCCAGCGAAAGCAAATGCCTACACACCCCCCGCGCGATCAGTTGACCGGCTGTTAGGGGGTTTTGCTCTAAACTGGATGCAAGTTCATTTATCGGCATGATCTTAACATGAACATAAGGAGAACATTGGTCAATCCCATTTTCCACCCTGCAAGAGATATGCATATTTCACGGTTTGAAACGGTTTGTTTCGTAAATATTCGGTAAATCACCTGACCGCCCCCTCGCCGCCACGGGATTGCCGCATTTCCCCCCGATCAGGGTTCCGGGGCGAAACGAAAGAATTTGATTATGAGTCTGCTCGCGTTTCTCTATGGCAACATCACCCTTACCGAAATCGGCCTTGCAATGATCACCCTCGCCGTCGTCGAGCGGATCTTGCACCGGCTTCCGGATCATATCGTCGGCCCCGGCGGCTGGCTCCTTGATCTCGAAAGCACCGAAGACGATCTCTGACCCCTTGCGCCGAAAGCGCGTAGGCCCTACCTGTCACGCAGGCGAGTTTCTGCTCTTCGCGTAGCACGGGTCAATTCCGGTGGCCTTAAGCAAATCCGAGGGAGCTGGCTCTGTTTAGGTCCTGGCCTATTTATCTGGCGCCCACCTGTTCACACAGGTCCTCGGGAATTCGTAACCCATACGGTCGCTGTGGTTCTCGCCGCCTTTTACCGCCGCCTCGCGGGCGGCACTGCCCGCACGAGGGCAGGAATCAAAGCCTTGTTTTGAATGGGTTTTCCACGTCCCCCCTGCCCGCCGCTCGGCTCTGCCATTCTCATAATCGCATAGGCAAATTGCACACCGGCAAAGACCACCCCGTGGAACATCACCAGCATCGCAACCGCCAACACCATTTGATCAGAGCGCCAGACAAGCCCGCCCAATCCGGCAATGTCGAGCCAGAGCAATAAGCCCACGAACAGTCCCGCCAAGGCAAAGCCAATCGCCACACTGCGAATATAAAGCGCAATCAACTTCGGCATAGCAGCCTCCAGAGTCGTGGTTCCTGAGTATACTACACGCCCAACGAGACAAAAATCAGCCTGACAAATTGCCTCGGATGCGCGGCGTCAAGCCACCGGCCACAGGCCCGTTATCAGAAAGCGTCAGGCCGGAACTCACGCGCCATGTGATCAAGCACCGCATTCACAAAACGCGGCTCCTTCCCTTCGGGGAAGAATGCTTCAGCCACCTGCACAAACTCGACAATCACTACCTTCGGCGGCGTTTCCGCGTTTACGAATTCAGCACCAGCGCTGCGGAACAAGGCGCGCAGCGTTGGATCAATCCGCTTGATCGGCCACTTGGCCACCAGCGCGCGATCCGTTGCTTGGTCAATCTTGGCCTGTTGATCAACGGCGACATCCACAAGCTTGCGGAAGAAGTCGACATCCCCCTCCTGCATTTCCTCGCCCTCATAGACCGCGCCAAAGCGATGGTCCTCGAACTCGCGGCACACAGCCTCAACGGTCTGTTCGGACGCCTCCATCTGGAAGAGCGCTTGCACGGCATAAAGCCGCGACGCTGATTTCATGCTGCGGGATTGAGGAGATGAGCGGGTCATGCGTTTTCGCTGCCGTCCTTGTTGCGGGCGAGGAGGATATCACCGGTAAAACCGACACCCTTTCGGGCGCCGCCCCACTTACGCTCCAGCGCAATCAGGTGCAAGGCCGCAGCAGCCGCGCCACCACCTTTGTTCTGGCCCTCAGGGTCGGCCCGCACATCCGCTTGGTCCTTATTTTCAACAGTCAGGATACCATTGCCAATGCAAAGCCCCTGCAACCCCATTAACTGAAGCGCGCGGCTCGAATCGTTGCAAACGGTGTCGTAATGGGTCGTCTCACCACGGATCACACAGCCCAGCGCCACATATCCGTCATAGCTGCTCAAGCGCTCCGCCATCGCAATCGCGGTCGGCACTTCCAGTGCGCCCGGCACCTCGATCACCTCATGTGATCCCCCCGCTGCAGCGATTTCGGCTTGCGCCCCCGCAACGAGATTATCAGCAATATCTTTGTAATACGGGGCCACGACGATCAGGATCTTGACCGGCGTATCAAACTTCGGACGCGGCAGAATATGGTGAGATGAACCGGCCATTGATCTTAAACCCCGATCTTTCGTGTTCCGACAATCCGTAAGCCATAGGCTTCAAGCCCAACAACCTTCGGCATGGGCGAGTTGGTCAGCAACTCGATATCCGACAAGCCCAGAGAGCTCAGGATCTGCGCACCAAGCCCGTACTGGCGCAGGGTCTTTGGCGATACCTCGTCAGCAACATCAAGCTTCATCGCCGTATCCCGCAGGAGGACAACCACGCCCCGTCCCTCTTCTGCCACGGCATGCATCGCCGCGCTAAATTCCGATGCGCGCCCTTTGGGGCCAGTGCCGACGATATCCAGCATCGGGTCCATGGCATGCATCCGCACAAGCACCGGCGCGTCACCACCCAGATCGCCTTTGGACAGCACAATATGCTCGTCGCCGTGGGTCAGGTCCGAATAAATCCGCATCCGCCACTCACCACCGAACTCGCTTTCGATGACTTGATCGGTTTCGACTTTCACAAGGTTATCGTGGCGACGACGATAGGCGATCAAATCACTGATCGTCCCGATCTTCAAACCATGCTTCTGCGCAAAGGAGACAAGCTCCGGCAGCCGCGACATGGTGCCGTCCTCATTCATGATTTCACAGATCACACCGGACGGATTCAGGCCCGCCAGACGGCTTACATCAACAGCCGCCTCGGTATGCCCTGCGCGGACCAACACGCCGCCTGCACGCGCCCGCAAAGGGAACACATGACCAGGCGTCGCGATATCGGCGGCACCCTTGCTTCCATCAATCGCCACCGCCACCGTGCGGGCGCGGTCGTGCGCTGAGATCCCCGTCGTCACACCCTCGCGGGCCTCGATCGAAATCGTGAAGGCAGTCTCATGGCGCGAGGAGTTGTTGGTCGACATCAGCTGCAAACCAAGCGTCTCGATCCGTTCATTTGTCAGCGACAGGCAAATCAATCCCCGCCCATGCGTCGCCATGAAATTGATCGCCTCGGGTGTCGCCATCTGCGCGGGGATCACAAGATCACCCTCATTCTCCCGATCCTCATGATCAACAAGGATAAACATCCGGCCATTTCTGGCATCTTCGATGATCTCTTCGATCGGGCTGATGGCTTCGCTCCAATCGGATTCGACAGGACCAGGTGTTTCAAATGGCGTTGGCATGGCTTCCCTTTCGGCGTTACAGGGCATCTAATCCAGCAAGCCCGCATTGGAAAGGGCTTGCAGCGTCGCAATGCAAGATCCGGCATTGCCGCGCCCTGTCAAACTCGACCACCCGCGCCCAAAGACCGTCACGCAGGTCGAAAGCAACCTAGTCCCACTCACGCAATCGCGCCACATAGCGCGCCATCGTGTCCACTTCGAGGTTGATCGCATCGCCGACTTTACGATCGCCCCAAGTGGTGACTTCTTTGGTATGTGGGATCACATTCACACCAAACCGGCACCCCGCAACCTCGTTCACCGTCAGTGAAGTCCCGTTCAGCGCAACCGACCCTTTAGGCGCTATAAACTTGGCCAACGGTTCGGGGGCTTCAAACACCATGCGCGTACTGTCACCCTCGTCGAACATCTCGACCAAATGCGCCACGCCGTCCACATGGCCGGAGACGATATGACCCCCCAGTTCGTCGCCAATCTTCAGCGCCCGCTCTAGGTTGATCCTGCGACCTGCGGACCAGTCATTCTGCCCGATATTCGTCAGGTTCACAGTCTCCGCACTGATATCGACATCGAACCAGTTACGCGGCGCTTCTCCCGTGGCAACGACCGTCAGGCACACCCCATCGCAGGCAATCGAAGCGCCAATATCGATCGTCTCAACGTCGTACCGCGTGAGAATACGCGCACGCAAATCGCCCCGTTTCTCGATTTCGAGGATTTCGCCAATATCTGTAATGATCCCGGTGAACATGATCTGCTCCTGTTTGGCACTTGCGATGACCTATAAGTTCGCGCGCATCCCGGCAAGACTTCGCCGCGACGATTTCAGCCTAAGGTCTTATTACCGCCGCAAAATATGCTAGAGTGACGGTGTTACTTGGTGCATTCGGTGGCTTCGGTGTCAAAAGAGCAGAGAACCTTTTTATTCCTCCAAGGCCCGCACGGACCGTTCTTCTACGGTCTGGGCCGTATGATCCGCGCCGCGGGTGCCAAGGTTTTTCGTGTCGGATTCAACGCCGGGGACCGCGCATTCTGGTTCGGCGCCGGCGGCTACATTCCGTTCACCGCCCCGTCTGGCGACTGGCCGGCATTCTTCGAAGGTTTGTTGGGTAAGCACTCCGTCACCGACATTGTCCTCTACGGCGACACCCGCCCAATACATGCCCAGGCTATCGACATCGCGCGCGAAATGGGCATCAACATTCATGTTTTCGAAGAAGGCTACATGCGCCCCTATTGGTGCACCTACGAGCGCGATGGCTCCAACGGCAATTCCCGTCTGATGGATCTGTCGATTGACGACATGCGCAGCGCATTGGCCCACTCGGATCTGGATATTCCAGAACCACCAGCCCGCTGGGGCGACATGCGCCAGCATATCTTCTATGGCGCACTCTACCACTGGTTCGTTTTATTCAGGAACGGCGACTATCGCAATTTCCAACCCCATCGCGCGCTGCCTCTGTGGACTGAAACCACCCTCTACACGCGGCGCTTGCTCCTTATGCCGGTCATCGCCCTTGGCCGGATGCTGCAAACATGGCGCATCGGTCGCGGCGGTTATCCGTACCACCTTGCGCTGCTACAGCTCGAACATGACTCCAGCTTTATCGCCCACTCACCATTCAACTCGATGGCGGAGTTTCTCGAAGTGGTCATTGCAGGTTTCGCGACAGGCGCACCAAAACACCACCACCTCGTTTTCAAGGCACATCCACTCGAGAACGGCCAATTGCCCCTGAACCGCAAGATCAGTGAATTGGCAGGGAAATACGGGATTTCCAACCGTGTGCACTATGTCAGGGGCGGCAAACTTGCGCGCCTCCTTGATGATGCCCGCACAGCCGTGACCGTCAATTCAACCGCCGCCCAGCAGGTGCTTTGGCGGGCCATTCCCCTGAAGGTCTTTGGCAAGGCGGTATATGACAAACCGGAATTCGTAGCCGCTGACAGCATCGAGGATTTCTTCGCGAATCCGCAGCGCCCCGACAGCCGTGCCTATCGCGATTATCGGCGGTTCCTGCTTGAAACCAGCCAGATACCCGGCAGCTTCTATTCCACCAGAGGCCGGCGCCAACTGTTGCGACAAGTGGTCGACATGATGCTCAGCGAGGAGGATCCCTACGACGCCCTCCGCGCCGGCAAGCTGCCCCCACGCCAGAATTTGCGGCTGGTCAAGTAGCGGGCGGCGAGTCTCACGCGCAACAGTTCCCCCTAAACACACGCTAACCTTGCACGCTTTTTCTAGCATTGCGGAGCCTGATCGACTACGCTTTCCAAAAATCGAGGCAAAAATAACAGGTCGAGGAGACCGAGCAGTGAAACCCTTAAACAAGCGACTGGCCAGTCGCGCGCTTCTCTTTGCCGCCGCATTGGTTGTTTCATCATGCGGCCTTCCGCGTTCCGGCCCCAACAAAGCCGAAATCTTCTCCGGCTCCGTTCTGGAGGAAGGCGACGCATTCGTTCTGACCGTCGATGACCGCGTGAACCGCATCGCGGCAGTCGCGCCGGCGCTCGGTTTCTCCGACGGCTTCCAGAATGCTGGCATCCTCGGCTCTGACACAATCAGCCCCGGCGACGTGATCGGCATCACAATCTGGGAAAACGTCGATGACGGCCTACTGGTTCCGAGCGGCCAGAACGCCACCGTACTCGACGAGGTACAGGTCGATGGGCAAGGCTTTGTCTTCATCCCTTATGCGGGTCGCCTGCGCGCTTCGGGGAATACACCTGAAGCCCTGCGCCGCCTGATTACCGAACGGCTCGAAGAACAAACACCCGAACCGCAAGTTCAAGTGCGACGCCTCGCGGGTGATGGCGCTAGCGTCTCCGTCCTCGGCGGTGTTGGTGCGCAAGGTGTCTACCCGATTGAGCGCCCGACACGCACACTGAGCGCCATGCTCGCCCGCGCAGGCGGCGTCCGTATCGAGCCGGAAATCGCCCAGGTCACAGTCGTGCGCGGCGAGGCTCGCGGTTCAGTATGGTTCGAAGACCTGCATGAAATGCCTGGGCTTGATATTGCATTGCGTAACAACGACCGCATCATTGTGGAAGAAGACACCCGCAGCTTCACCGCTCTCGGTGCAACCGGCGCACAAAACCGTGTGCAGTTCCAAAGCAAGTCTATCTCCGCCATTGAAGCCATTGCCCAAGTGGGTGGCCTCAGCGCCAACGCAGCAGACCCAACCGGCGTTTTTGTCTTCCGAAACGAGCCGGAAGAAATCGCCAAACAACTCGTCGGGCGCAACGATCTCATCGGCACCCAGCGCGTCATCTATGTGCTTGATCTAACGAAACCGAACGGCGTGTTCATGGCCCGTGACTTCGCCATTCGCGACGGTGATACGGTCTACGTCACCGAAGCGCCATTCGTTCAGTTCAACAAGGCCATTGCAGCCGCCTTCGGCTCACTCCAGCAGATCGACGCCGCCGCGTCCATTGGCTCAGGCCTAAACTAATCGGATGATCAAACCGCAATCTCAATCCGCCGCGGCCTCACCTCCGCGGCGGATTTTTGTTTTCAATGGGGGCTTTCTGCGCTCCCCTATCCGCAAAATACTCGCGGCAGCCGGTTTCAAAGTGACTATCGGCCTGCCAAAACCCAATGACACAGTCGCCATTTGGGGCAATAGCCCAACCAGCCGTCGCGGGCTCAAGATCACCAAGCGGACCGGCGCGGCTGTCTTAAGGGTCGAAGACGCCTTCCTGCGCTCGGTTAAAACTGGTCGCGATGGAGCCGCGCCGCTTGGCCTTTGTCTCGATCACACCGGCGTTCATTTTGACGGTAGCCAAACCTCCGATCTGGAAAGGCTCTTGCTCGAAGACCCGCTGGATCATTCATCGGAACTGGCAAAAGCCCGCGCGCTGATGGCCCGCATACGACGGCTGCATCTGTCCAAATACAATCTCCACGATCCCACGACACCGCCACCCGAGCCGGGTTATGTACTGATTGTTGATCAGACAGATGGTGACGCAAGCCTCCTGTGCTGCAGCGCGGACCGTGCACGCTTTCTCGAGATGCTGACCCGTGCTCGGCTTGATCATCCCGGCACCAAGATCCTAATCAAAACGCACCCTGAAACCAATCAAGGGCATCGGACCGGGCATTTCCTTGAGGAGGACTTAGTTGATCCTGCTACTCAGTTCTATTCCGACACTTGCTCGCCGTGGGATCTCCTAGACGGCGCGATAGCGGTTTACACCGTGTCATCGCAACTTGGTTTTGAAGCAATTCTCGCGGGTCACAAACCGATTGTCTTCGGTCAGCCTTTCTATGCCGGATGGGGCCTCACCGTAGATGAAATGCCAATTCCTCGCCGTCAACGCCGCCTCACAGCCGCGCAACTGTTCCTTGGCGCTTACGTCAAATATCCAGTCTGGTTTGACCCTTACATGGGCAAGACTTGCGATATTTCGCGCGTGATCGACATCCTTGAGTCTCAAAGCCGTGCCTATCGCGAAGACCGCCTTGGCTGGATCGCCCATGGCATCCGCCTCTGGAAACGACCTCATTTTCAAGCGTTTTTCGGCAGAGAGAAGGCTGTCCGATTTCGGGGATCAGACCCTTCGCGGCGTCATATGGTTTGGGCATCAAATTCAGATAACTTCGAAACCGTTGCAGACGCCACGCGGGTAGAGGACGGCTTCCTCCGCTCGGTCGGTCTTGGCGCGGCACTGACACCGCCTGTATCCCTATCGCTTGACGATCAAGGCATATATTACGATCCGTCGCGACCTAGCCGGCTTGAAACACTCATCAACGCAACGCCGATGCTGACCGAAGACCAGCAAGAGCGCGTCAACGCCCTGAAAAGATCCATACGGGATGCGAGTATTTCGAAATACAACCTCAACAGTTCGACAGCACTGCCGCAGCGCACAGACCGCAATGTCATCCTCGTCGTAGGACAAGTCGAAGATGATGCTTCAATCCGCAAAGGGACCGGCAAAATTCGAACAAACCGAGCACTCCTTACGAGCGCCAGAGAAGCCAATCCTGACGCCGAGATCTGGTACAAACCGCATCCAGATGTCGAGGCGGGCTTGAGGCAAGGAAAAGTCCCCGATGCAAGCCTGAGCGCGGATCAAGTTCTCACCGAAACCGATCCCATTGCCGCCTTGCTGGCCGCAGACGAGATTTGGACCATGACATCTCTGCTCGGTTTCGAAGCCTTGATACACGGCAAACCTGTCACCTGCCTTGGCAGTCCATTCTATGCTGGCTGGGGTTTGACCCGCGACCTTGGCCTCGAAATGCCGCGCAGAACCACCCGCCCCACCCTTGAGGCGCTCATCCATGCGGCGCTGATCGATTACCCACGCTATCATGATCCGGTCACAGGCCTGCCCTGCCCAGTTGAGGTCGCTGTAGAGAGACTGCGCAGCAGCACTGCCCTGAGGGGTTCCTTGGGACTGCGGATGTTGGCAAAACTACAAGGGCTTTTCGCGAGCTTTTATTGGATTTGGCGCTAACGGCCCCAGCGGCTCATAATATCCGCGCCAACCCGCTCCACTGAGATCAAGCGTAAATGTGGCGCTTGCGACAATGAAGAGACACCCATTTTCGCAATGCCAGGTCTGCCATCGCCACCGATCGCGGCTCCCGCTCCAAACACAACAAGCTCGTCAACAAAATCAGCGGTGAGCAGTGATGCCGCGACCTCTCCACCACCTTCGCAAAAAACCCGCGTAAGCCCTTCGGCCGCCAAAGTTCGTAGAACAGAGGCCATGTCGAGCGCTGGTCCTTCCGTTGCGCAGCAAATAGTTTTGGCCCCCACCGACTGCCATGCCGATATCTTGTCCGGCGCCGCTTCCTGCCCAATACATATCCAAAGCGGCTGAATCCTGGCAGATTTTGCCAACTTACTCTCCAACGGTAGGTTCAGACCTGCGGACAAAACGACCCTTACTGGCTGTCGATCAATACCAAGGTCACGGATATCCAAACTGGGATCGTCAGCCCGTACAGTACCACCGCCGACCATCACCGCGTCATGCGTTGCCCGCATCGCGTGCACTTTCCGGCGGGCTTCCGGGCCTGTAATCCATTTACTCTCGCCATCCTTGGTTGCGATCCGACCATCCAGCGTCATCGCCAGTTTTAATGTGACAAAGGGAACATGACGGGTTTGACCCGACAGAAATCCTGATAAGTCCCTCTCCGCCGCGTCGGCCAACAGGCCCGTTTCGACGGTGATACCCGCCGCACGCAAAAGTTCTATCCCTTTACCTGACACCAATGGATTGGGATCAATGGCCGCGACCACGACACGCGCGATTCCGGCAGACACCAAAGCGGAAGCACATGGTGGTGTTTTCCCGAAATGCGCACAAGGCTCCAAAGTGACATATGCGGTCGCGCCCTGCGCAGCTTTCCCAGCCTGTTCCAAAGCAACAGTTTCCCCATGCGGGCGCCCGCCGTCAGCGGTCCGCCCTCGGCCAACGATGCGCCCGTCATTAACGATTATACATCCAACAGAGGGGTTGGGCCAAACACGCCCCTGTCCGCGCCGACCAAGAGCTAGCGCGAGCCGCATATATCGACGATCCAGTTCGGTGCTCACTCGTCCGGCTTAGCCAGTGGCCGCAATTCACTGACGAATTTATCGAAATCGTCCGCAGCCTGGAAATTCTTATATACGCTTGCAAAGCGGACATAAGCGACAGTGTCGATACGGGCTAAACTTTCCATAACGATTTCACCAATCGTTTGGCTCGGAATGTCAGTTTCGCCCATGCTTTCCAACCGACGCACGATACCCGAAATCATCTGATCCATCCGCTCGGGCTCAACGGGGCGTTTTTGCAGCGCGATGCGGATCGACCGCTCAAGTTTGTCTCGATCAAAATCTTCGCGGCGACCATTGGTCTTAATCACCACGAGATCACGCAGTTGTACGCGCTCATAAGTTGTGAAACGCCCACCACATGCCGGACAAAAACGGCGGCGCCTAATGGCTACATGGTCCTCAGCCGGGCGGCTGTCTTTTACTTGTGTGTCTTGATGACCGCAAAACGGGCAACGCATGTTCCTGTCCTCATCTACTGCCGTCTAGGTATTCAATCCCAGTTATCCACAACGAGTATAGGTGGTTGTGAATAATTTGGGTAGAGAGAATTCACGACCGCTAGATACAGTAACTCAGGCCGTGTTCTGCATGCATCCGGCAATACTGCGCAGATGCGGCCGGTTCCTGTGCTCGAACAGATAGATGCCCTGCCAAGTTCCTAACGCTAAGCGCCCCTCAATCACAGGTATCGAGAGGCTCACAGGCAACAGCGCCGCTTTAATATGAGCTGGCATATCATCTGGGCCTTCGTATGTGTGTGTTAGGTACCGCATCGACGGGTCGGTACTCGGCGGAACCAACCTTTCAAATAAGTTCCTAAGGTCGGTTTGCACCTCGGGATCGGCGTTCTCCTGCACCAGAAGTGAGCATGAGGTATGCTGGACAAAAAGCGTCACGACACCTGTTCCAATTACCCACGATCGAACTGCCTCGGTAAACTCATAAAGCCCGGGGCCGTTGGTTTTGATCTCAAAAGTGTTGTGCAAGACCACCCCGCTCAATCGAAGATGCGGGAACCCATTTGGTCGATCAACATCTTCGCCTTTGTGACGGAGGCTTCCATCGCCGTTTCGGCATTCTGATAGGTATCAGCGCGGATCATCGAGTGGGTCTTTTTCACACCATCGATCTCAGCCTCGATGCGCGCGCCAATTCTAAACCCACCGGCTTCCTTCATCGGTTCCGCAAAAATCCGAAACCCGTTGTGCTCAACAGGTTCCGCTTTTTTCTCGCTACTACCGAAAAGTTTTCCGAAAAGGGACATGCTGCCTCGTTGCTTTACTGATCAAGGAACGACCGCAACTTCCGCGACCGGCTCGGATGTTTCAACTTGCGCAGCGCCTTAGCTTCGATCTGTCGAATGCGTTCACGGGTCACGCTGAATTGCTGACCGACCTCCTCAAGCGTATGGTCCGTGTTCATACCGATGCCGAAACGCATCCGGAGAACGCGCTCCTCGCGGGGCGTCAGTGAGGCAAGAACGCGTGTCGTCGTCTCTTTCAAGTTTTCCTGAATGGCCGAATCCAAAGGCAGGATCGCATTCTTGTCTTCGATAAAGTCGCCGAGCTGGCTATCTTCCTCGTCACCAATGGGTGTTTCGAGCGAAATCGGCTCTTTGGCGATTTTCATCACCTTCCGCACCTTCTCAAGCGGCATTTGCAGCTTCTCGGCCAACTCTTCCGGTGTCGGTTCGCGGCCGATCTCGTGGAGCATCTGGCGACCGGTCCGAACAAGCTTGTTGATTGTCTCGATCATATGCACCGGAATACGGATGGTCCGCGCCTGATCCGCGATTGAGCGGGTGATGGCCTGACGAATCCACCAAGTTGCATAGGTGGAGAACTTATAGCCGCGGCGATATTCGAACTTGTCTACCGCCTTCATCAAACCAATGTTACCTTCCTGAATCAAATCAAGGAATTGCAAGCCACGGTTTGTATATTTCTTGGCAATAGAAATAACCAAGCGCAGGTTGGCCTCGACCATTTCTTTCTTTGCCTGGCGTGCTTCTTTCTCGCCCTTCTGGACTTGCTGCACGATGCGGCGGAATTCAGAGATATCCACACCGACATATTGACCAACCTGAGCCATATCTGACCTCAGCTCTTCAATTTTGTCGGTCGACCGCTCGAACAGCATTTGCCAGCCGCGACCGCTGTTCTCCTGCATTCTATCGACCCAGGTCGGGTCTAGTTCCGCACCGCGATAGGCTTCGATAAACTCACGGCGGTTGATCCGCGCTTGGTCTGCCAGCTTCACCATTGAGCTATCGATCGACATGATGCGCCGGTTAATGCCGTAAAGCTGGTCGATCAGAGCCTCAATGCGGTTATTATGAAGGTGCAGCGAGTTCACGAGTACAACGATCTCTGATCTTAGATGCTGGTATGTTGCTTCTTCCTGTTCAGAGAAAGTCCCATCCTCGTTGAGTGTCGCAGACATGCGCGCGTCTTGCATATCGGAAAGATGGGCGAAGTCGCGCGCGATATTCTCAAGAGTTTCGAGGACACGCGGCTTCAACGCCGCCTCCATCGCGGCAAGGCTCATATTGGCCTGATCGTCCTCGTCATCGTCATCGTCAGTCGCGATCGGGTTTCCATCAGCATCCAGCTCTTCAGTCGCCGGTTTTGAAGACTCGCCGCTGGTGACAGGCGCGCCGGGTGTGACCACCGCCTCTTCTTCGTCGTCGAGTTGGTTTCCGAAAGTGGCTTCGAGGTCGATCACGTCGCGCAGGAGGATATCTTCAGAAAGAAGTTCGTCCCGCCAGATGGTGATTGCCTGGAAGGTCAGCGGGCTTTCGCAAAGCCCTGCAATCATCGTGTTGCGACCGGCTTCGATCCGCTTGGCAATCGCGATCTCGCCTTCGCGGCTCAGCAGTTCAACCGACCCCATTTCACGCAGATACATCCGGACCGGATCGTCAGTACGGTCGAGCTTCTCGGTTTCTCCGGCCGAAACAGCAACGTCACGCCCTCCACCGGTCGTGGCAATGGCGGTCGACGCCTTGTTTTCCTCTGTCTCCTCAGACTCCTCATCCTCAGTGACCTGAATGCCCATCTCGGAGAGCATCGACATGACGTCTTCAATCTGATCAGAAGAAACTTGGTCAGGGGGCAAAACAGCATTGAGCTGATCATAAGTGATGTAGCCCCGTTCCCGTGCCTCCGCGATCATCTTCTTGATCGCCGACTGGCTCACATCGAGCGAGATTTCACCATCTTGGTCCTCGACGCGGGTTTCTTCGTTTTCACGTGCAGCCATTCAAAACTCCTTACCGAATCATCTCTCGCACAAAACGAGAATCAGTGATTCGTCCAAACTCGAATCAATCCGCGCGGGGCGGAATACGCAACCTACCTGAGTGGTTTTTTTCGCTTATGGACCAAATCAAAGGCCAATAATTGTCAATCTTCGGAATTCAGCCTGCGAACGAGGTCGTCGAAGGCCTCTTTCTCCTCTTTCTTCATCTGAACACCATTTTCACCGCGCTCGTAGGCGGCGCGGTCTTCTCCGTCGCCCTTGCCGGCTTGCTGGAGAGATTTTGCAGCCTCGCGCAACCGCCAAGTCAGCCCCTCATCAGCGGAGGTGGAGAGGTCCTGCATCGCATCAGCCATCTCACGCTCGTAACCGCGCTGGGCTTGTAACTTTTCCAACTCCTCAGCCACGCACATGCGCGCCATTTCTTCATCACCGGGCCGCCGGAAGGAAGGGTTGATGCGCACATAGCTCTGAGAGAAAAGCTTAGCCAGCGCCTCCTCTCCTAGGTCGGAAAGGACGGCATTTTTTACGTCTGGCGCTTCCAGATGCCTCAATAGCGCATTTCGTATCTGCGCGTGCTGATGATCGGTGCACACTAAGGCTTCCAATGCGATTTCGAATTCGGGGATGACAGTTGGCGTTGCCAACAATACGGCAAACACAACAGCTTCGCGCACATGGTCGCTCGTACCGCCCTCGGATACCAAGGGGGAGAGTTTTGTCTCTGCCATCGGCGCTGCGATACTTTTCTGCGCGCCGCCCTTCCACGCACGGCCGCTCCGCGCGGGGCGGAAATGATGCCACATCCTGTCTTTGAGCGCGGCTTGGTAATGATGCCGGATTGACGGATCCTGTATCAGCGACAAGCGCTGATTGAATGCTTTTTCCAGGCCTGCCCGCCTTTCAGGGCTGTCAAAGACCTTACCCTCCGTTTCCCGACGCCAAAGTAGGTCAACCATTGGAATAGAAGCTTCCAGAATTGCCTGAAGAGCAGACGCTCCTTTGCCGCGCAAAATATCATCTGGGTCTTTGCCATCGGGCATCAGAGCGAAACGAAGTGATTTGCCTGCCTCAAGCATTGGGAGCGTCAGTTCAATCAACCGCATAGCGGCCCGCAAACCCGCCGTATCTCCATCAAGCGCAATCGTTGGCTCGGGGTGCATACGCCATAGAAGCTGCAACTGGTTTTCGGTAATGGCCGTTCCCAGCGGCGCGACCGACGCCTCAAACCCCGCCTCAACCAAAGCGATAACATCCATGTAGCCCTCAGCAACGATCAAAGTCTTGCCTTTGCCGCTCGCCGCCCTTGCAGGCCCTTGGTTGAACAAGGTGCGGCCCTTGTCGAAGAGCATGGTTTCTGGTGAGTTCAAATACTTGGCGCGGGCATTCGGGTCCATCGCACGCCCGCCAAATGCAATCGCCCGGTTCCGCGCATCGCGGATCGGAAACATGATCCGCCCCCGAAACCGATCAAAAGGCGCGCCACCGTCATCAGGTTTGGCCGCCAATCCACACTCAATAATATCGGCGGGACTGACCCCTTTCGAGGTCAGATGAGAGTACACGGCCTGACGGTTGTCAGGCGCGAACCCAATTTCCCAACGTTCGATAACTTTTTCCGTAATCCCCCTGCCCGCGAGATAGTCGCGAGCGTCTTTCGCGGCGCCAGTTCGGAGTTGAAGTTGATAAAAACGAACCGCGTCTTCCATGACATCGGCTAACTCAGTTCGCTTGTCCGCCTTCTCCTGCGCACGAGGGTCACGCTCCGGCATCGGCAGCCCTGCCTCGCGCGCCAGAATCTCTACCGCCTCGATAAAACTCACATTTTCAGTTTCGCGGACGAAAGAAATGGCGTCGCCTTTGGCGTGACAGCCAAAACAATAGTAATAGCCCTTCCTGTCATCGACATGAAAGCTCGCCGTTTTTTCTTGATGAAACGGGCAAGGCGCCCATAGGTCGCCCTTCCCTTGGTTGGACTTCCGCGAGTCCCACATAACCTTACGACCGACCACTTGCCCAAGGGACAAGCGACCTCGCAACTCATCTAGGAACCCGGGCGGAAGACTCATGCCCCCTATATTGGGTCTCTCGGGCACCCTGTCCAGCAGTCAGCCCAAAGATGCCAATAATTCGTCATGCGCGTTCGGAATATTCCATTGTCTCGGTGTTGACGATGATCCGCTCGTCGGTTGCGATAAATGGCGGAACCGTGATCCGAACACCGTTGTCCAGGATCGCAGGCTTATATGAGTTTGCCGCTGTCTGGCCCTTCACTACCGGCTCAGTCTCCACAACGGTGCAGGTGACTTTTTGCGGCAGCTGTACACTCAACGCCTCTTCGTCGAAATATTCGACCGTCGCGACCATGCCGTCTTGCAAGAAGGGACGGCGCTCGCCCAAAAGTTCTGCATCGACCTCTGTCTGCTCGAAGGTTTCGTTGTCCATAAAGACCAAACGTCCATCCGTCTCGTAAAGGAACTGTTGATCTTTCTGTTCAAGACGGACACGCTCGACACGGTCATCAGAACGGAAACGCTCGTTCAATTTCCTGCCATCACGGATGTTCTTTAACTCGACTTGTGCAAACGCCCCGCCCTTTCCTGGCTTGACGTGACCCACCTTCACAGCGGCCCACAAACCTCCATCATGCTCAATGATGTTTCCAGGGCGAATTTCGTTTCCGTTGATTTTGGGCATTTCGAATTTTATCCAAATTGTGACGTCATGGTTGATGAAGCGCGTTTTCCAACTACATATCGTTGTGATGATCTGGAAAACCGCTCAAAACCAAAAAGTTCTGGCCACAGATATGCATAATATGCATAGCTGCCATTCCAAATGAACCACCCCGAATCGGTTGGAAACAGGCATATTGCGCGAACCGACCAAACCACAAGAGCAAAAACAACAAAGGATGCGTCATGACTGATTTCGTTGATGGCACTGCTTTCAACAACGAACAAGGAAATCGCGCTCGCAAGCTTTTTGCGGCGGTGGTTCTTGCTGCGTTAGACGATGCGATTGCGGACGATAAGAAATACGGAAACGGCCCTGAGCAAATTGCTCGTTGGGCACGCTCGCGCGATGGGCGCGAGGTTTTGTCCTGCGCGGGGATCGACCCGAACGAGCGAGTCGTTAAGGGCCTGATGGAATTTGTCGGCAAGGGTGTACGGACTTCAGTCGCACTGTCACGCGAAGAGAGTGAACGCCGCCACGCCGCAGAATTGGAAGGCGCGAAAGCAGCCTAAGAACCATTTCAATAGTTCAAAAACAGGCGCTCGATTGAGCGCCTGTTTTTGTTTCAGAAGTCCTACGCGAACAAATGTGACGGTCACTGTCACAAACCTGCCGCCGATCGGCTTTTCACGGCCCGCTCCACACCGTATGACGAATTTTGGAGGTGCCGCATGGCCAAGACAATAATGATTCAGGGCGCTGGCTCAAATGTGGGCAAATCACTTCTGGTTGCCGGTATCGCCCGCGCTGCGCGACGGAGGGGGATGTCGGTTGCTCCATTCAAACCACAAAACATGTCCAACAACGCTGCCGTAACAAAGGATGGCGGGGAAATCGGGCGCGCTCAAGCACTTCAGGCCCGTGCCTGTGGCCTGCAACCTCACACGGATATGAACCCCGTTCTGCTGAAACCAGAAACAGATGTTGGTTCGCAGATTGTGCTCCAAGGCAAGCGTATCGCCACACTCAAAGCACGCGATTATGGCAAGATGAAAGCGACTTTAATGCCGCCGGTCCTTGATAGTTTTCACCGGCTCGCGAGTCAGCATGATCTCGTCATCGTGGAGGGAGCTGGCAGTCCCGCCGAGATCAACCTGCGCGCAGGCGATATCGCGAACATGGGCTTCGCCGAGGCCGCCAACGTGCCGGTCGTGCTCGTTGGTGACATCGACCGAGGAGGTGTAATCGCGCAGCTTGTCGGCACACATGTGATCCTACCAGAGAGTGATCGAGATCGCATAAAAGCCTTTGTCGTCAATAAGTTTCGCGGTGACGTTTCTTTGTTCGATGACGGGATGCAGGCAATAACAGAATATACATCATGGGCCCCGATTGGCGTTGTCCCTTGGTTCGATGCTGCGTGGAAGTTGCCCGCAGAAGATGTAATGGACATAGCAAGCAGGGGCATTGGTAAGATCAAAATCGCTGTGCCGCGACTTGGTCGCATCGCGAATTTTGACGATCTAGATCCCTTGGCAGCGGAACCAGATGTCTCAGTCGAGATTATCGAGGCGGGACGCGCGCTTCCCGGCGATGCCGATCTGGTGCTTATCCCCGGTTCAAAATCAACCATCGCCGACCTGAGGCACTTTCGGGAGCAAGGGTGGGATGTCGATCTCGCGGCCCACCTAAATAGAGGCGGTCGTGTCTTGGGAATTTGCGGTGGCTACCAAATGCTCGGCCGCGAAATCATAGACGACCTCGGAATCGAGGGAAAACCTGCCAGAGTCGAAGGGCTCGGCCTTCTAGACATCACGACATATATGAAACCAGAAAAAAGGCTCGCTCTGAGTACGGCGGTTCATTTAGCTAGCGGCACGAACGTCTCGGGATATGAGATTCATATCGGTGAAACTGTCGGACCGGATTGCAGAAATGCGTGGCTCCACCTAGATGGGCGCCCTGAGGGTGCATCAGCAAAAGGTGGGCAAATTCTTGGCTGTTACCTGCACGGCCTTTTTTCGTCTGACGCATTCCGGCGCCACTTTCTCGCGGAGTTGGGAATGCCGCGGAGCGACGTATTTTACGAAGCCGAAGTAGAACAAACGTTGGACGCGCTTGCAAATCACATGGAACAGCATCTGGATCTCGACCGACTTCTTGCGCTTGCCGAAACAGTTACTCGATAAGACCCTGTTCGGACATTACCCGATATATTTCGCGCCGAACGAGCTTACGAACATTGCGTGTAATCCGCTCCCCGAGCGCGCCTTTGAGTTCACTACGGACCATGTCCAGGACAAGATCCCTCAATGCATCCTCGTCCAGCACCAATTGATTGGGTTCAGACGTAGCGACGGATGTATGTGCCGCATTGAACTCAACAGATTTCGGTTGCGGCTCCACCTCGGTGTTGCCGGAGGCTATCCGGTCTGCCGTTAGAGGAGCATCATCATGAGCCTGTCCGTGCAGTCCGCTAGTGGACGGCGCGTTGCCAAGGTTCGCATAAAGCGCGCGCTCCGCCTTTGCATAGCTTTGGAACCACAACGGTGTCGAAGGTTCTGGCTCACCTTCATCAGGTTCGAACTCATCGTCATTCTGGCTAATGGCTGCTTCCAGCTCGGCAATCGTCGCTTCCATAGTCGCGTGCCTGATCTGGTTTTCCACGAGTTCCGCCAAGCTCTCGTTCGGTGACGGTGCGTTTTCGCCGGCGCCATCCTCGGATTTGGAAACGAGGTAGGGATCAAGAGACAATGCAGTGCGCCCCAACGCGGCATCGGTCGCGGGCGTCTCTTTGCGCTGAGTATCTGCGCCCACAACGCGCAATGCCGGTGTCAGTAAAAACCTCGATTCCTGATCGTCAGCCGATGGTTGGCTGTGTTGTCCAGCACCTTCGCGCGCGACAGGGACTGTTTCGACAGTCCATTCATTATCAGCATCTTGTGCAATCAAACGCCGAATTGAAACGAGGACGTCCTCAGCATCAACATTCGTCAGCGGATCGGACATGAACTTCCCTGCTCTTTTTCTATCCGAGATAGTAACCCCGAATGCGCCCGCAAAACAACAGGTAGTGGGCGCCGAAGCAAAATATACTCAATCTCCGATTGCAGAAAGCACCCTATCTAGCGCTTGCCCGCGAGCAGAGGAGGCAATTGGCGCAGATTTGACAAGTTCGTAATAGGCTTCAGGATCGAAGCGTTGCACCGATAAATCCAGATGATCAACGGTTAAGCTCCCTAGAGCCGCCAGAATGGAGTAGCTCGCAAGGATTTCATCGATCTGTGCCGAGACAAGGTTGGCGCGGGCATCAAGCAGGTCTTGCTCCGCAGTGAGTACATCGAGCATCGTCCGTGCTCCAAGGCTAGCTTCCTCGCGGGTTCCCTCAAAAACCACTTCCGCCGCAGCAACCTGCTGTTCATACGCGTCTCGCGCCGCACCTGCTACATCGTAATTCGCATAGGCGACGACAACATTCTGTTCGATATTTTGCACCGCAATATGTAGGCCAGCGCGGGCGCTGTCCAACTGATGGCGAGCTTGCCTCATTTGGCTCTGCATCGCGCCGCCATTGTAAAGGGGACCGCCGACTGTCACCGAAATATTGGAGCTCTCGGTTCCGTCGTCCCGCAATGTGATACCGGAGTTCAGCTGAACTTGCGGCCTCATGGCAAGCGATGCGCGTTCCAGCGCCAATTCACTCGCAGATACGCTATACTGGAGTTGCTTGATCTGGGGGTGATGGCGCACAGCATACGCTTTTGCAGCATCTACACTCAGAGAAACCGGTGACGCAGGCGCTTGCGCCAAATTACGCGGCATCGCCCCGACGGCGACCTGATATTCCTGCTCGGCACGCACCAGGTTACCCCGCGCGACGGCGAGGAGACTGCGCGCAGAGGCAAGCCGTGCCTCAGCAAGTGCTACAGAAGTCCTCGTTGTCTCACCGAGGTTAAACCGCTCTTCAGCAGCACGCAGTTCCTCAGCAATCAGCCGAACATTACTCTCTCTCAGCGAAACGAATTGTTGGTCGCGCAACACCGAGAGATAAGCGGCAACAGCACGTTGGAGAACTTGCTGTTCGACTGAAACCAATGCCTCGCGCGTCGCAAGGACAGTTTGCTTCTGCGCTTCAACCGCCAAGTCACTCGCGCCAAAATCATATAGAAGCCAGTTCAGGTTGAGCGACAAGGACGTCGAGAAATTACTGTCGAAATCGGCCAGCGGATTAGCACCGGTGAGATTATTATTCAGCGCCGATGCGGACCAAGACAGGACTGGCCTGAGACGCGACACCGCTTGCGCGACATTTTCGTCAGCAGCCCGCAACGTAGCACGGTTCTGTTCTAGTAACCCGCTATTCTCGTAAGCACGCGATAGCGCGCCTGAAAGGGTGTCAGCACTCGCCGAGGATCCAAAGACAGACGATGCAATCAACAACGACGCGAAAAGGCTTCGTGCTATTCTCATATGCAGTTCCAGTCCCTTCAGGCCCCTCGTCATCGCCAAACTAGACTGTTCGGTTCAAATTCAAAGGGAAAATTCTGGTTTCTTCTCAAAGCCGGGCAATATGGGTGCGGTTGCATTGAACGCGAACCGCCAGTGAAGCCGACCATCGCGCTTGTAACCGACCCGTACGACGCCCAGCTCACCCTCTGCGAAAATTGCAATCACACGGCCATTATCCTTGATTTGAGCGGTGATACCCTCTGGCAGGACTTCAACAGCCCCTTCAATGAAGACAACATCATAAGGGCCGGACTTTGCCGCACCCTCGACAAGAGCGCCCGAAACGACAACGGCTTGGTCCAAATTCAATTCCGACAGTAGGCTCTGAGCCTCGTCCGCACGTTGCTCGTCATCTTCGACGGCGACCACGAATTTCGCGAGAGACGCAAGCACAGCCGTCGAGTATCCCAGCCCGCAACCGATATCGAGAATGTTCTCATCCGGTTGCACATCAACAAAATCCAGCATTTTTGCAAAAGTGCGTGGTTCCAACAGAACACGGCCATTGCCTAACGAAACATGTTCGCCAATGTAGGCTGCCTCTTTCAGTTCGTCTGGAACAAACTTTTCCCGTGGGACGGAAAGCATCGCATCAATGATCGGAAACTTGGTCACGTCCGACGGTCTGATCTGCGTATCGACCATCATGGTTCTGCGAGCATCGTAATTTGCCAACTGTCCGCCTCTTCGCTGAACTGAATGTTGACAAGCCTTTGCCACAACAGGCGGATCAGGGCAATGATCAAACCAGAGATCTCTCGCAACGCATCCATAAAATCCGCCTTGCACCGCCCATTTTGTTGGTGTAGCCGATCGCTGTCACCTCTAATGACGCAAGCGAGGCGAGTTGGCGGAGTGGTGACGCAGCGGATTGCAAATCCGTGTACACCGGTTCGATTCCGGTACTCGCCTCCAGCAAACCAAACACTCCTTTTTTCTATATATCATTGACCCAAACGACCCCATTGGGAACAATGCTGGGAAGAAAATTGGGAACAAAGTCATGACTTCCATAAGCAGGTATCCTGTAACTCGGCTAGTAAAAATCACCTCGAAGGGTGGATACTACTACGTTCAAGTAACCAAGCCTGCTGACGTGTTTAAAGTTACTGGCGGCAACCGAACTGTACGCAAATCGACAAGATCAAGGGACCGAAAACAGGCAGAGCGCGTTTGGCGCAGTATCGAACGCGAAATTTATGATGAATGGGATAAATTATTAGAACGAGACCCATTCTTGGAACTCCTCCAGACGAACTGGAAGCCAGAAAAGGCCGGAGGGCTTGAACCGCAGGCCTTCATCCAAAAGTGGGACGACGGTCGAGTATTAGCGTGTCAGATCGTTTGCATGGCACCAGATGGTTGGAACTTGAGCTTGGCGAACAAGCTGTTCCGCTTTCTTAATTATCATGAGGCATTAGACTTTCGATCGAGGATAACAGCCCCACCCAACCCCTACCCGACTACCATGCAGAACCAAGCCGCTGCCGAGTTGAAAGAATTTCTTGAAACAATAGATGGCTCCGAAAATAACTCCCTGCCTGAGCCGCGCAGCAAAGTTGGATCTGAAGCTGAGCAGCGAGTCAATCTTACCGGATGCCCAACAATCCTTGAGGTCCTTCCTGCTTACTTGAAAGATAGGCGCTGGGCAGGTTTATCGAGAAAAGAACACCAATATGCATCAAGCTACATCACTACATGTGCAGAAATCATCGGTGACAAACCGCTAGACCAAATCTTGGCGCGCGATGCCAAAATCATCATGGAAACATTATCGGATGAGGGGTTGGCGAATAGCACGATCAAGACCTACAAACGACACCTGTCCACAATGCTGAATTGGGCAATAACCGACTTAGTCGATTCTAATGCGCAGATGCCCAAACCATTTTTAACCGCTAACCCATTTGTGGGTATTAGCGCCAAAGGCTACGGTATTGCCAAACGCAGCTATGAGGCGTTGAGCACCGAACAATTGCACAGATTATTCTCTCTAGATATGCCAGATGAGCACTGGTTGCTGTTGTCCATCTTAATCACCACAGGCATGAGACTTGATGAGGCGGCCCTACTAACTTGGTCGCAGTACAAGATTGATAGAAATGGGTTGAGATATTTTGACCTGTCGACTGGAGCAGTGGTAAAAAATGATAAATTCTCTGCAAGAACAGTAGCGATACCCGATTGCCTTGAGTTACCCGAACCCAGCACCGGCCGCATCTTCAGCTTTAAAATTGAGAACGACGGGAAATCATCGAAATCAGCAAGCAGGGCAGTCAGTCCTTATTTTCATGCAGTTAGGGACAACGAGAATGATGACCGGAAAGTCGCTCATTCGTTACGACATAATCTGACCGGCCTAATGGCTAACCTAACAGACCCAGTCCCGTCAGGCGCGCACATGGACTGGATCACTGGACACGATATGGAGGGCAATGTCCGGCAGTCTGAGAGGACGAGGACATACCTCCAAGATATAGACGTGACCATCAAGTATAGTATCGTTAATCGTGTGCAGCATCCTTGGCTCCAAGGGCGCGCCTGATGGTAGCCTCCTTCCGCTCCAGGCAGCTATCTGTTTGATTCTGTCTAGGCTCTGAGAAGGTACAGCTCCGAGCAGCGATCGACACGACGACCTTACCCCCCTCAATACCGCTCCCATACATCGTACCGTTCCCAAACCTGACGCTGTGTGTTGGCAAAAAGCAGCTCGCCCAAGTCTCTCCCATGGATAGTGCAATATGCCACTGATCGGTCGTAGGTCTGTGTGCCTGTCAGCTCAAACGCAACCAACGATGACGAACCAAAACCATGAAAAGCCGGGTACCGACTTATTGAAGCGAGCGCTCAACAGTTCGCCGATGACTTAGAAGAAGACGCCAATGTAGCAAATAGAGATCAATACCTAGGCGGCAACAGATTGAAAAACTTTCGAGAACTCTTGGTTGGCGTGAGCGGCTACCACTGAACCAATGGCTATCATTTTTGCATAGTTCTCAATTTTCTGGATTGCCAATCCTCGGATGGTATCATTCGAGTAAACAATTGATGTTACGTATCTCTTTACGTCATATTCATCTAGCGAAATCCACGCGTCATTCTGTGCATGTCGTTCGGCAAATTCGCCAAATGCATCGATCAAATTGAAAGGATGGAGACCATTAGAACGGTGGCTCCATGTCTCCTGAAGACCCGCTAGTTCACCCCAGAAGTCACATTTTCTGAAATCATCCATGGTCGACTTGAGTAGCTCGCGCAAATCCGAAGAGCAGCCACGGACGGAGGATTCAACATCGTTCAGCGTGAATTGACGCTTTTGTATTCTCTTTGAGTCTCCAAAGTAAAAACACACAGCCCAACTCGTTGGTCCGTCAATGTTGGCAAGCTCAAAGCGTGTTCCACTCTTGAAGCGTAGATTGGGTATACTGAACCTAAACCGCCTATTCTCCGGATACGTTCTCCCAGAATTGTCGGGTTTGGTGGTAATGCTGTCAGTGGCAGATACCAAAGAATTAGCGTCAAGCTCATCTACTGGAACCAGCTTATCTTTGGACGTACCTTTTACCGCTTCCCCTACCATGTAGGTAAATAGGGGCGGAATAGCGTTTCCAATCATTTTCAATTTTTGAGAGTGACTTGAGCCAAGAAACTGAAAGCTGATTGGGAAACTTTGTAGTGAAGCTCTTTCTCGCACTGACAGCCTGCGGTACCCTCCGACGTTATCATCTTTGATGATTAGGCTCTCGCGAGAAACTCTGGTGCATGTCGCGGTCACCGTTCTGCTCGATCGATCCAGCGGGTCTGGGAAGGGCATGCCGTTGTAGACTGGATGTGCGACCTTCATGTCTCTGTTGAAGCGATGCTCCTCCCAATTTAGCGGCTCTTCTGGGTCATTATCGGTCACCTCATCTTTGAGTGAATCCTTGAAGATGGGCTCACGGCCAATGCTTAGCTTATAAACCACGTCCCCTAGGGTTGGATGGCTCGAATTCCGAGAATATGACTTAAGGAGATTGAAATCGAAGTTTCCTGCAATGCAGCGCCTTCGGCGTTGAGGAAGACCAAAATCTGCGAAATCAAATATCTCAACTTTGGCGTCATCAAACAGATCAGCAAAACTACTCAACGAACCGCCAGGCTGTATCTCTTTCTCAAGCACCGACTTAACACGGGGTACATTTTCAAAGGCCCAGGCTTTAGGTTTGCAGGCCCTAACCACGCTCAAAAACTTTGCGATGTCTAGCAATCCGTCCTCAACATCACCGGACCCGCCGCGGTTGGAATACGAGAACTGTGTGCAGGGTGGGCTGCCGACTACGAGATCAATGTCGCTGGGTAAGGTGCTCGTGTCCAGGGTTCTTATATCAATTACCTCAACCGTTGAACCACAGTTGGACCGATGGGTATTCGCAGCTGCTTGCCACCATTCATACGATCTGACGACATCGAAGCCTGCGAGCTTTAGGCCTACCGACCAACCGCCCACACCTGCGTATAAATCAATAACCCGCACTCGGCCCCTCACTCCTACGTTTTCCAATTTTTAGCACGCTACCACAAGAAGATCCAGTAGTTACAACTGAGCGCACAAGATGTACACCACTTCTACTCTCCGAGGCGCGGTTGAATGTGCGTTTGATGAGGCGGTGTGCGACAATTGCCAAGCGCCGTTCAATCATCAATGATCCCGTCCAGTTGCTCCATCATGCTGGTTGCGATGGACTTTGCCTCAGGCCCCAAAGAGCAATCGGAAAGTAGCTTACGTACCTTGCTTCTAAGACGCCGACACTCGCCAACTAAGGAATCCGATGCCTTTCCAGACATGTAAGGTCCCGGCCGCGGCAGTCCATGTGTTTGAGGAGGAACGTCGAAGAACTTGTGGCCCTTACTGATTTCTCCAATTCGCCCACCATTCACTCCGAACCAAGAGGCGATGTCATGCTGTCGATCACCTCTGATCAGCATCCCTTTCACAATCGCGGCATCTGCCGAACTAAGCCGTACACCACTGTTCTCAGCGCGCTTCACAACTGGACTTCCTAAATGGATTATTGGCATGCACGCTATCAGGATGGCCGCTTTTGGCAACTTCGAACGCAAGACAAGAGAACTCACTGCTTGACCGAAGGTTAGTCCTAGTTGCTCAACACCAATGTGCCGCCACCTCCAATCTAAGTTGGGTAGTGGGCCTGGTTGGCTGACAATCCGGGGATGGCGTTTCACTCAGCGGCGTGTATTCTCGGACAGACATCAGTGAAGAGAGCAACTTACGTCGATGGAAACGCATCAATACTCTCATCTCGTGGGCAGTGAGGCCCTACCCTCTGTGGAGCGGGAAGAAATTCTTAATGCCATAAAGCACTGTAAGACCCCAATAGAGAGAGGTTCTGGCACCGAACTCCGAAATGAGGTCTTAGATAGGCTAAAAGATCAGGGATGGACCGATAAGGTTCAGGTGGCGCACGGGTCCAAGATCACGATTGCTTCGCAAAAAAACCGTGTGGGACTCGGCATCCAGACTGCAGGCAACATGTCAAGAATGTACGCTGATCTCATAAAGCTCCAGCAGATGTACTTGGACGGCCTAATTGATGTGGGCGTGCTCATCTTGCCAACGGCGGTTGCAGCCCGAATTTTGGGCGACAATCTCGCCAATTCAGACCGGCTCGAGGGAGAGTTGGTAATTTTTCGCAAGGTCATCCACATGCCACTAGTCATTGTTTCCTTTCAGTGAGGCCGAATAATGAATGAAATAGAGAGATCACCTCTGGCAGAGAAGAAATTTGGTTGGCCACTTCCAGCTAGGCGGCAGTCGTTCTCTGATCTCACCAAAGAAGCCAAAGAAAAGGGCCGAGACTCTCACAGAATTGAGAACTTTAAAGGACAAACAATAAGTCTGCCCATTCTCCGGGTGGAAATTGGCTTACCCAAATACAGAATTGCGAATGGGAGGACATCGTCGATTCAAGAGGAATGGGTTGTAGTCAACGGAAAAGACGAGAATTTCTTCACTGATGGTGACCCGGAATTGTATATTCTTCAGGAGGCTCAGCACCAAATCCTTAGCGAAATGATTGGTGAAGAAGGGCTGTCCGAGAAATTCCGCGACCCTACGAATAAGCAAGTTGAACCAATCCTGCTTGATGAGAGTGGATTTGTGATTAATGGCAACCGCCGTCTATGTAGCTGGCGCGAGTTGTATTATTCGAATGAAGAAAAATACTCGCACTTCAGCCATGTTGACGTCGTTGTCCTACCGAAATGCGAGGATAAAGAACTTGATGCCATTGAGTCGCGCCTTCAGATCGAGAAAGACATTCGAAGCGACTATACATGGCACGCTGAAGCTAAGATGTTCAAGGAGAAGCAGAGAAGGTTTGGCTACTCAACCACCGAGCTCTCGCGACAATACAGGAAGAAGAAGAAGGATATCGATGAGCTCTTTGAAATAAGAGAGTTGGGGGCAGAGTATCTTTCGGCTCGCGGGAAAAAGAACATGTGGTCGCTTTTGAACGAGACCGAGCACACGTTCAAACGCCTCAATAAGACGATGAAGGAACAGAAGAGCTTGGCGGATCGTGAAGTTCTGAAGGAGTTGGCCTTTCACTACATAGATGATCCCGACGCTGCTGAAGAACGCCTGTACACCTTCATTCCAAAGCTAGGGAAACACCTTGGCTCGGTAAAGGATGAGCTACGATTGGTGTTCTCAGACGAAGATACCAAATACCCGGACGATCAAGCGCTGCTCGCCTTTGGTGGTGGCGAAACGAACTCGACTGAGGTTACCGATATGGAGCTAGTGGCTAGCATCTTCGCCTCTCCTGCGACAATAAGTAAGGCGCAAGATGTGATCGTGGAGACACTGAAGTCCGAAAAAGAGAAAGTCGGCGAAGAAGCAAAGGCAAAGTACTTCATCAAACAGCTGCATAAGTCTCGCACTGCACTGAACGACGCCTTGAATCTAGGCCTTACCCCCGAAGCCGAGATTGAGGGCGCTGAGAAACAGTTGGAGGCCATGGAGGCTTCGATTTTACGCATTCGCGAATTCATAGCGCAGCGGAAGAACTGAATTGCTCTCGTTCGACTATGTTGAGAAACAAGGGCTCGCGCTGCTTCGCTGGTCCGAAGAAGATGCCCAGCAGAAATGGCAAAAGCTGATTATTTCGATCTGTTTGGAGGCCTCCGATTCAGCCGAGCTAAACAGTTCGAACGCGCTTACCTTGCCGTGGTGGACATTTCTTGCCGTTCGAGGAGAAGTGCTAAGCGTAATTTCAGCTTTCGGTTTGAAGGCTGGAGATGACTTTGGGATCTCCGAACAAGCTGTTGCTCGCCTCAACGAGTCTCGCAGGATGCAAGAGAGTTTCCTGTCTGAAACCGCACAGAACTTAAGCGAGAGAGAGCTTAAGGAACGATTGGAAGCGGTAGGCTTCCAGCGAGAATTAACCACAGAACAGGCTAGGAATGTTACCAAGCTCATAGCGAGGTCTAGTGGAGCGACTTTTTCAGTGCCTGGCGCTGGTAAGACAACGGAAGCACTGGCCTTTTACGCACTTACCGCAGAGGAGGGTACTGGCCTCCTTGTTGTTGCACCAAAAAACGCATTTGCTGCTTGGGACGAGCAATACGCCCAGTGTTTTCCCGATAGCTCAGGAAAGTTTGAAAGGCTCCGGAAAACCGATCAAATCCCCCGGCAACTCTCGGACAACCCGAAGCTCATGTTAATAGGGTATCAGCAGCTAGTGAGAGTGCGAGACCGGGTCGCCGAGCACATTAGTAGGACCCAACCGTTTGTTTTTCTGGACGAAAGCCATCGGATCAAAAATATCGACAGTCAGCAATCCCAAGCGATATTGACCATGTCGCATTTGCCGAAAGGAAAACTGATACTAAGCGGCACGCCAATGCCACAGTCAACTGAAGACCTAGTTCCACAATTCAGATTTCTTTTCCCCGAAGTAAGCGCTTCAGCCGAGAATGTAGTAGATCGCATTCAGCGGGTTTACGTTAGAACCTCAAAAGATGAACTAGGATTACGCCCCCCTTTGAGGAAGGTGAAACCCCTTCCGATGGATCCACACCAGGAGAAGCTATACTCGCTCTTAAAAAGTGAGTTGGCTCGTGAGGCTGAACGAGCATTAACCGATAGCACTAAGGGCGCACTGCGCAGGTTTGGGCGTTCCGTCGCAACAGTACTGCAGTTTGTGTCCAATCCTGCGCTGCTCGCGGACAAACCAGAGTTTCGTTACGCCTCAGAGCTGACTAATGCTTTGAGCGAGGGTGAAGGCCCAAAGATCAGGTATGTAATCGGTCGGACGAGAGAGCTCACCAAGCAAGGCCACAAAGTTCTGATTTGGTCTTCTTTTGTTAAGAACGTGGAATACCTCTCAGAATGCCTTCGAGATCTTGGGGCTGTGTACATTCACGGCGGTGTTGACGCCGGGAGCGACGAAGATGAGGATACGAGAGAGGGCAAGATCAAGAAGTTTCATGATGACGCTCACGCGCAAGTCATGATCGCAAATCCAGCCGCCGCAAGCGAAGGGATAAGCCTTCATCGCGTTTGCCATCACGCAATCTATCTCGATCGAAATTTCAATGCGGCCCAATATCTACAATCTGAAGACCGAATTCACAGACTTGGTCTGCCGCCTGATATTGCGACCACTCTCGAAGTTGTTGAGTGCCAAGGAACAATTGATGAGACAGTTAGGCTTCGCCTCGAGAGCAAGGTATCTGCAATGGCTCAAGTCCTGCGCGATCACTCACTGAACATCTCACCTGTTTGGGAAACAGAAGAGATGGAGCAGGAAGTGGACAGTGCGGGCCTGGACAAAGGAGATGTGGAGGCACTTGTGGAGGCCCTTAGCCCCAAATGAGGCCTGCACTACTTACCCCTAGCACAGCTTATGCATGCATCGATTTTCTCGCGGAAGTTTGCGAACAAAACATGTTTGTATCCGAACTCAAGAGCCTACGTTTTTCTTCTACAAGCGCTCATAGTGTCATGGAGAACGTAAGTGCACTCGGCTGGATCACAGAAGGTTCCGACGGGAGGGTCTCGATCGCCCACCGTGGACAAGAATGTCTTGAGCTAAACCATGCAACTGAACAGCTGCGCTTCCTGCTTACAGACTATTTCCTCTTGAGACAAGATCCCTGGCTACAATTGGCACGCCGCGGTCGAATTCACGTTCTACTTCAGGCTCCACCTGAAATAGCGCAGTTGCTACATGAAGCAGAATTGGCTGAGGGCGAGCACGACGAGGTAGTCCGCTTCTGGGATGAAATAGCGGATCGCGTTCGCGGCGACAAAGACAGGAACCGGACTGAAGTTGGCAGAACAGGCGAGAGACTAAGCATAGTATATGAGACGAAGCGAACTGGAAAGAAGCCTAGATGGGTCGCATTGGATAGCGATGAATTTGGTTACGATCTCCTTTCAATGGCGTCTGCTAGCGACACCGCACCGATGAAAGTCGAGTGCAAGTGCTCCGAAAGACCACTGAGAGAAGCGACCTTGTACCTCACACGAAATGAGTGGGAAACAGCCGACAAATCAGAACGCTATTCATTTCACCTTTGGAACACTGCTTCACACCAACCGAAGCTTGCCGTTATCGGTGTTGAAGACATGAGACCTCATGTACCTGAAAACAGACGGAGCGGTAGCTGGGAGACCGCGCAAGTGCCGTTCATAGCCTTTGAGCAGATGTTTTCCTTCAGTTAGTCGCGCCACAAAGAACTGGCCAATTTCATCGTTCGGCAAGTTTTTCTTTTTTCAATACGACGTTTTTGAAAGGCACTTGATCCTCCCCCCATGAAGTGGTCCGCCCGTATATTTAGGAAACGGAGGATCAGATATGGGTATCAAACGACATAAGCCTGAAGAGATTGTCACGAAATTACGGCAGGTTAAGGTGCTTTGCGGCCAAGGGATGCCGCGCTTAGACGCCTTCGGGCAAGTGCTGAAACCAAAATCTGAGTTCCGAATATAGCCGCCCAAACAGCGGTGCCTCTGGTTCATTGCTTGAAATCTGGAGGGACCCAAGTACCTACTGCCGAACCTGCCCCGCCTTAGTAGAACCCTCTTAGAAGCTACTTGTGATACCCACTGAAGTGTCACGACGTCATTACAACCGTTGATCAAGTTGAAGCTACAATCCGATAATAGGAAGCCTGTGAGATACCAAGCTGCTCCATGATCTGTTGACGAGAGACTCCAGCTTCCTTGAGTGCTAGAACCTTGTCGGCCTGTCGCTTGGCTGTAGGGATGCGACCCTTGTACTTACCTTGTGCCTTGGCCTTCTCTATGCCTGCCTTCTGGCGTTCCTTCATTAGGTTGCGTTCGAACTCAGCTACAGACCCGAGCATGGTGAGAATGAGTTTGCCTGTTGCTGTAGTGGTGTCGACCTGCTGACCACCCATCGACAGAACGACAAGACCAGCACCCTTTGCTTCTAGAGACTCTAAAAGCTCCCCCAAGTGCCTCACGCTACGAGCAAGTCGATCCAACTTGGTTACGACCAGCTTGTCACCTTTGCGGAGGGATTTGATAGCAGACTTCAGTTCCGCCCTGTTGCTGTCCACCGCGCTCACCTTTTCATGATATAATTCCCCAATTCCGTAGGCTTGCAGTTCATCCTTTTGGGCTTCCAGGCCATAGTCCTGATCCACAGTAGACGTTCTAGCATATCCAATGAGCACAGCAATTCTCCTACATATTTAAGACCCTGTGAGGGTCACATTTTCTCATAATAAAATCAACCCGTATGATAGGAATTTTGCCAAATAGTGGTCGATATGAGAGGTCCCATTAGACCTTACTCTATTGATAATACCTAAGCAGTCCAAACAACAAAACCATACCTACCAATGACGGCAGATTACTCACCTTAGTTAGTCCGTCGGGACATAGTTCGCGTGGAAACCCCTACGTAGTAAATTCACCCAAAGATACCTTGTATGGTTGGCTCCTGAGACACTGCAAAGTCACACTGAAAAGTTCGAGACCGGTTACCAATTTGAAAGGCGAAACATACTCTCGTATGAAGCGGCTCCCAAATGCACTCAAACACAACGCGACCGAGAACCCCCACGATGGGAATTGGTTGATAGCCTCAGCATAGAGCACATGGTGAAGTTGCGTTACTCACCCACACCCTTCTCAGCTTCGCTGTGTGCTCATCCCCCCAGTAGAAATGGAGCGGCAAGGTAGCAAGTAGCTCTGCGACATCCACATATTGTTACAATTGCCTCTGGGAGACTACATCTTGATTATGTCGTGTCGTATTCCTCGCTAACCATTTAGTGCCAGACCATAAAGTGGAGGCTGGATTAATGAGGCGTTCCGTTTCAGTCTGATCTGAAACATTCAGATTGAACGTCAGAGGGCAAATGTCAGACGAAACTGAACAAAAGTACGGGCTACATCCTGCAGTTCCCATATGGCTACCTTACAACGAAACAGCTGTGGTAATGGTCGACGACCTTTTGAGGGTCTTAGGTTACCCCCTCACTGGCCCAAAATCTGAGAAGTATCGCGTGGCATTGTCGTCACTGCTAATGGCAAGTGAAAGAGCGACCAGATTTCGACGTAGCTGCGCCCCTCAGTACCTCGGCATTAGGCTGCGATCGGGTGCTTGGTCGCTGTATCCAAAGATTGGCCGTGTCATTTGGAGAAACGTCGCCAAAGATTTTGTAGCTCACTTCAATGGTCAATTGGTTGAGGGGTCTGGCGATAGTGGGTTGTTCCAAGATGAGAGCGAGCGATGGCATAGTGATCCGAAGATGACAATGTACCAACTCGTCCGGGATAACCTCCCATCGGGAATTGATCAGGCACAATTTATTGACGTTGGACGTCCTCTTGTGAAGGTCAACAAGCCTGAAACACGACAGCAAAAAGCGACAAGGGAAAAGGATCGAAAGCCGAAACCCTTCTTCAATCGAACTCAAGTAGGAGGAGTTGATGGAGAGGCCCTGAGAGCCTCCGAGAGTCGCATGGAGCGGCTTAACAGCTATTGGCGAGATCATCCCATAGAACTTCCTAATGGCTCTGTGGCGGCCTCTGCGACACGCATATTCCATGATGGGAGTTTCACGTCAGGCGGACGCCTCTATGGGGCATGGACCATGCTCAACAACAAAGAAGGTGAGCGGCTTCAGTGCACAATCGATGGCGAACCGATCTGCGAGTTGGACATACGCGCCTCTCAGCCAACGCTACTGAGTTGTTTGCTTGGGATTCGTATGAAGAATGTTTCAGACCACGGAACTTGGCACGATCCCTACCTACAGTTGACCGGCCTGACCTTCTACGATGAAGCCGCATGGGACCAGTACCTCGAAGAATTTTACGACTCAGGCGAAGCAAAAATCGAACCTACCAAACGTACTCGCCTTATTGCGAAGGCTGCCGTGATGGAAATGATCGGTTCTGGCGATCCAAATAAGTCTAATCCGACGGATGATTTGGTCGCATCGACGGAGGTCAGTAAAAAAGAGTGGGACCTATTCAAAGCTCACCTCAAAGACGTGATACCGGCCTTGAATAAACTGGAGCCAAGATACGACAATAACGGTCAATTGGATGGCTACATCAATGGTGCGGGTTTCTTGAGCTTTCATGAATCCGAGATGACAATGCAAGCGATTGAAAGGCTCCATGAGCAAGGCATCCCTGCTTACCCGGTTCATGACTGCCTGATGGTAAAGCTCGCCGACGCGAAAGAAGCCGCAAAGGTCTATCGCGAAACCATCAGGGAATACTGCTACAACATGAGCGGTTTAAACGTCCTCGTCCCTCTTAAATGTGAAGTTGCTGAAGAGATACCTACTGATGATTTGTTTAAAGGTGATGATTTAAGAGGAGAGTATCTCTCTTAAGCTTTATACTTAAGACTATTAAATAATAGGTGGACCTTAACTAATGTTTAACCTCAGAGGCTCGCCTTCCGGCTTCGCCATATACGGTACGGTTTTTTAGAGTTCAGTGAACGAGCATAGGGGCAACCAACGTCAAGCACTTGGTTCAGCCTACCGGCGCCCAGATTTACCATTCGACTGACAGTTAACCCCTGCCGCGCGCCAATAATTGCGCCGGTTACGCTTGGAGAAGTCCCTTCCGCATCATAGGGTAGTCCGGAAACGCTACTCGCTGCCGCCTCATGTAGATTTCCTTCGAAGGTTGCGCTTGCGTCACCACTAAACGGCGGTGCAATCATTACTAGAGTTCAGATTGACATCTCACCTGTTGCTACATCTACGTCAATGTTCCCTGATAGAGAGGTTCAAGCAGAAGTTGCAGAGAGCGTGCCTGAACCATTTTCGAAATCTAGAGCAAGGTCAAAAGTCCCACCTTCCTGGAGGGAATTATCGATAGCCGCCACCAAGTACTGACCCGCATAATCAAATCCTGTGGGCGGAATGTTCGAAGGCTCAAGTCCGGATACGATCGTGTATTTACCGTCGGAGGTTAGGGCCGAAATTAAGCCGATGTCCGCACCATTGAATGTGAACGCGCTGACAGTTACCTCGTCCCCAACACCAATTGTTAATGTGCCTTTGTACACGGTTCGAAACTGAAAATCTCCACAAACTGGGAGCGATGTTGGATCGAGGAAGAACAGGTCTGAATCATCATCGTAGTTAGCCATGCTCGCTTCGAAGTTTAGGAATCTTGCGATGCTGATATAAATACTGCCTTCTGTAGCTCAGGAAATTGGCTCAACTGAGGAAGTAGCGAGACTTGCGTATTGCGTTGTCGTTGTCGTGCGAAGCACACCGGATACGTCCGAAAAAGCTACAACAGTCTCGGGGTCTAGGGACTTCCTGGTGGATTTTCATTTATTGCGAAGCAAGCCGTAAGTGAAAAAACGGAACAAATAAACCAGATACATTACGCATTTTCGGGGCCGTCTTAATCAACATGTTGACTGCAGCTGGGTTTTGACACCACGCAACATGTAACGCACGACGGTTCTGCCAACCCCAACTGCTTAAATATATCTTATCGAGGTAATAATAATTGCAACCATTTCCCATGTGGGATTTGGGAAATTTCAACGAACCTGCGTCTGACCGGTACCGCTACCCGTTTGACGAAATGGCCGATTCTGCGCAGTCCCATTCCTCAGCAAGCACGTAACCAACATTAGGCTGCCTACTTCCTCGCGGACTAACCAACTGACCGACAAGATATTCTTGACCCGCTATCACTTCCTTGGCGGAAACTAGAAGAGTCCACGACAAACCGATGCCCGTATTCCAGAAGTCGGAGGAAATGTAAGGATCCATGAAAAAGGTTCGCTCACCCGAGCCATTCGGTGCGCACATTAGAATGTCTGATGTTTTTTTTGCCCCGTCAGCAAGAAGTGCATTTCCGGACCAGACACTGAGGGTCACAGTAATGAGTAAAGCCCGCCGCATAAATCGCTCACGCTCCAATCAATACCACTCATTGATTGCGTCAGAAATTACGTCCAACACATAGTTGTTAAAGTTTCCCTGATCCATCGCGTAACCTCCGCGGTCCGAGTAGACAACGTTTGGTTGCTGCCGGTCGCCCTCTTCGAGGAACGTTTGAATCGTGACGCCATATGTACCGTAGCACCATTGGCCATTCCTTGAAGCATCGACGACAATATGGAAGATCACGTGACCGTTCTGGTGAGTGGAGTAATACTGCTTACCCATCACGACATTTGCCCCTCGCGACCGAAGGCGGTCTGCGGCGTAAGTTTCAGCCACCCCCATATTGGTCCAGCAGCCCCCCTTCGCGCCATCCAAAGATAAGACTTGAACCGAAGAAAAATCGCGCAACGAGCGGTCAGTTGTGAAAACCTCCGCCTTTGCTGCGAGTGGTGCGCCTAGAGAGGCGACCAAAGAAACTAGCTGAAGTATCTTCATCATGTACACCCAACACACTCTTTCTTCAAACATAGCTCTTGAGAGGGATGTATCAATTTGATCCTAAGGACATGCGCAACTAGCCAAAAGCGGTATGCCACCAAGCAAAGTTGACAGTTCGCGTTTATCGGCGTCTTTGAGAGTTCAATTTCCAGTTGGGAGGCCCCACACTCCGCCTTTCTGAAGTTGGCCCAATTCCGCGCCGCAGCACCGCCAGACAAGCGGAAGCAAGTCACAACGCATCAAAGTAGGTGCTAATCAGACTATTTCTTGGGGGGGTCGCCGCTCGAGTATAACACAACAGCACGTTGGCGATCTGAGCCGTCGATAACCTGATAACTTGAGGAACCAAGAACTGTGACGGCGCAGTCTAAATCCAAAAAACAAAAGGGAACAAAAAAAGGTCGCATGTGGGAACAACGTCAAAAATAAAATTTCATAAAAACAGATACTTAAGAAAATGTAGAAGAGTCCGGTACTCGCCTCCAACAATCCCAGCGTCACGATCCGGCGTTCCAGTCTCTTATCTCAGCGAAACTTATCCTGATGCGCCGTAGGTCATCCAAATGTGAGCCACCTTGCTTCCAATGCCCCATGGCCTCACGAGAACCTTGCGTCACATTGAGACAAAATCGCGATCGGAAGGTTCAGATGAAAATAATTGCCCTGCTCATGATAACGTTTTTAGCGACGACTGTGTCCGCAGACAGCTTTTGGGACCATAATGGGAGCACCATGAGATTGGTCGCGAACGGTCAGCAACGTTTTTTCTATTACGAAGACCCAAGACAAGGCATGCGCGACGTCGGGGTCCAGACTGGTACCATGTTGTTTGATGGCCAGCGCATCGGAAACAGATACATTGGTACAGCGCGTGTGTTCTCGTCCCGATGCGCGTTACCGATGACCTATCCAATGAATGGAGATGTAGTGTCGGAGACATATGTTGTCCTGGAAGGGTGGCGCCCCAATTTCTCAAACTGCGTTCCTGACGGAACCTCCCGCTGGGAGCGTCTGGAGTTTCGGTATATTTCAGATACGCTTCCCCGGCCCTCCATCGGCAAAGGCAACCTGATTTCTGGGAACGATTTTGCCCGAGCATTTCAGTTGCTTTCGGCGTCCGAGCGCTACGCTTTGCAAGACACCTTGTACCGCCTTGGCTATTACCAAGGACGTATAGACGCCACATGGGGCAGGATGACCGAGCGCGCGGTGCTTATGGCATTCCAAGACATGGGCAACAATTACGCCAAGCTCTATGACCGAGGTGCGTTGGCGGCGGCCGAATTCTACGGCTTTCTATTCTCAGCCGACTTCTTCGAATAACGACAATGTCGCTTTGTTCAAAGTGCCTTTGCGGCCTGCCGGAGTTCGAATTTCTGAATTTTTCCGGTGGCCGTCTTTGGTAGTTCGCCAAACACGACCTTTTTGGGTGTCATGAAACCCGCGAGCCGCTCTCTACAAAACTTAATTATGTCCTGATCCGTTGCTTCAGCGCCGCTTTTGAGCTCGATGAAAGCACAAGGCACCTCGCCCCATTTCTCGTCAGGCTTAGCCACCACCGCGCAGAGGGAGACTGCCGGATGGCGTGTGATCACATCCTCAACGCTGACCGAGCTCACGTTTTCGCCGCCGGAAATGATAATGTCTTTTGCGCGGTCAACGATGCGAATGAACCCGTCCTTGTCCCGCACAGCCAAGTCACCCGAATGGAAATACCCGCCTTCAAAGGCTTTTGCGCTCGCCTCGGGGTCTTTGAGGTAGCCTTTCATGACGGTGTTGCCGCGATGCATGATCTCACCAGTGTCTGCATCATCATGGTAGACAGGTCGCCCGCCCTCAGCCAACACTGCGACATCCTCCATCATGGGGAAACGAACTCCAGCCCGCGCCTTTCTGCGGAACCTATCTTCGTCATTCTCGTTATTCCACAAGTCTCCGCGCCAAAGGCTCTCTGTAACGTGGCCATAGGTTTCGGTCAGGCCGTAGACCTGCATCACGTTCAATCCAAGTGGTTCAACAGCCGCCAGAGTCGCGGCAGGCGGCGGAGCCCCTGCCGTGAAAACTTCAACGATATGCTGGGATTTGCGGCGCTGGTGTTCAGGTGCATTGGCCAGCATATTGAGAAGGATCGGGGCGCCGCCAAAATGTGTGACATTCTCCGCGTCGATCAAACGATTGATCTCGGCCGCAGACGGTTGGCGACAGCATATCACGGTCCCAGCCACCAAGGGCATCATCCAAATGTGGTTCCAGCCATTGCAATGGAACATCGGAACAATGGTCAGGTATCGTGGGTGTCGCGTCATCTGCCAGCTGACTAACGTTCCCATCGTCATGAGATAAGCGCCACGGTGATGATAGACGACCCCCTTGGGGCGCCCTGTCGTGCCGGATGTATAGTTCAGCGATAGGCTTTCCCATTCGTCTTTGGGCATGATCCAGTGAAATTTCGGATCACCTTCGGCAATGAAAGTCTCATACTCAACGTATCGCCCTGAAGGTTGAAAGCCGGATTGTTGGTCGCAAACTTCGATGATGCGCGGCACAGACCCTTCCATTTGTGCGAGGGCAGACTCCACCACTGGAAGCAACTCTGTATCAGCGAGAACAACTTTCGCCTCGCCATGGCCAAGAATGTAAGCGATCGTTTCAGGATCAAGGCGCGTGTTGATTGAGTTCAGAACAGCGCCACAAGCAGGAACACCGAAATGGGCTTCGGCATGCGCGGGGATGTTCGGCAACAGCGCTGCCACAACCTCGCCCGAAGCCACACCGCTTTTCTGCAAAGCGGAAGCAAGCTGACTGATCCGTCGATAATAGTCAAGGTAGGAGAGCCGGAGTGATCCGTGGACAAGCGCTTCCCTGTCCGAAAACAGTTCAACGGCTCTCCGCAGATGTGAAAGCGGTGTAAGCGGTACATGGTTGGCTTCGCGCCGCCCGAGTCCCGTCTCGTCTCTCATCCACCCCATGGCTCCTCCTCCAGTTTTTGCCGCGCGGTTAGCTGTTTACATCCACAACAACGCGACCCTTTACCTTCCCTTTAAGGATATCAGCTCCCAATGCAGGAAGATCGGAAAGCGTCGCTGGCTGCACCATTGCCTCTAGCTTGTCCATCGGCAGGTCTGTCACAATCCGCTGCCACGCGCGCTGACGGTTCTCGAACGGTTGCAGCACGCTGTCGATCCCAAGAAGGTTGACCCCACGCAGAAGGAAAGGGATCACAGTTGCTGGCAACCCCGCGCCGCCGGCAAGGCCCACGGCCGCGACAGAAGCGCCATATTTCATTTGGCCAAGCACCCGCGCGAGCATTGCCCCGCCCACGGCATCTACACACCCAGCCCAAGTTTCAGACTCGAGCGGACGCTTTACTGTCTCGTTGATCTCGTCACGCGCGACGATACGGCTCGCGCCAAGGCGTTTGAGATACTCTTCAGTTTCCGGCCGCCCCGTGGCGGCTGCTACCTCATAACCCAGATTGGCAAGGATCGCTGTTGCGACCGAGCCGACCCCACCTGCTGCACCAGTCACCAGAACGGGGCCGTTTTCAGGCTTCATTCCGTGATCTTCGAGCGCCATGACTGCGAGCATCGCTGTAAAGCCTGCTGTCCCGACGGCCATCGCCTGACGGGCCTCCAAGCCCTCCGGAAGCGGAACAAGCCAATCTGCTTTCACCCGAGCTTTTTGCGAATATCCGCCCCAGTGCGCTTCTCCAACACGCCAACCGGTCAGGACAACAGCATCGCCTGCCTTATAACGCGGGTCATCGGATTCCGCGACTGTGCCCGCGAAGTCGATCCCCGGCACATGCGGATAATTCCGGACCAAGCCACCTCCCGGCCCCACGCACAGACCGTCTTTGTAGTTAACCGTTGAGTATTCGACCGATACCGTTACTTCCCCATCGGGAAGCTGCGCTTCGTCCAACTCTCGCACGGCAGCGTGGGTTTTTCCTTCATCGTCCTTTTCGACGACCAATGCTTTGAACATTGAATTTCTCCTTAATTCCAGAATGTCTCGCGAACAGTCGCCGCGCGCATTCCATCAGGTGTCTCTACTTCGATGACCGTATCGGCATCCCAATGGGTCATGCGGATCATGCCGATTGCGACGTTCGTCTTGAAATCAGGCGACCACGTTGCCGACGTCACCTGCCCGACCTTCTTCCCATTCGCGTAAGCCGGCCAAACCCTGTCACAGGGCGGCACACGGTCACCAGAAATTTCAATCGGGCGAATTTGCTGGATCGGTCCCTCTTTCGCAACCCGCAGAAGCGCGTCTCGGCCGATACAACCGATAGCGGTGTGGGTATTACAAAACTTGCCCAATCCACACTCATGCGGGGTATTATCGTCGGTCATATCGTTGCCATAGGACAGCAAGCCGCTCTCAATCCGCTCGATGAGGTTCGGGCACCCAGCGCGCACTTCCAGATCCTGGCCAGCGGCAAACAAAGCATCCCAAAGCGGCATACCAGCTGCGCTGTCTTGGACATAGATTTCGAAGCCACCTTGTTTGGAATATCCTGATCGCGCGACGACCATATCATGACCTTCGAAATCAAAATGGCCGAAGCGGAAGAAGCGAATGTCCCGAACGGAATCGCCAAAGACCCGCGCCATAAGATCATCTGCTTTCGGCCCCTGTACAGCGAGGGGAGACACATCCGGCTCATCGACCAGCACATCTAGGCGGTAGCCATGCGCAATACCTTTTACCCAGAAAAGCAGGTCACTATCGGCGATAGAAATCCACCAGCGGTCCTCAGAGAGCTTTACCGCAACAGGATCGTTCAGCATGCCTCCGGTTTCGTCCACAATCGGAACGTAAAAACACTGCCCCGGCAACATGGCCCGCAGATCGCGCGGCGTGAGCATCTGCATCAGGCGCGACGCATCCGGACCACGAAGTTCAATCTGCCGTTCGCAGGAAACGTCCCAAACCTGAACATGCTTTTTCAGGTGGTGGTAGTCCGCCTCCACAGATTCAAAAACCGTCGGCAAGAGCATGCGATTGTAAACGGTGTATGCTTTGACACCCTCGCGCTCCACACCTGCGGAGAATGGCGTCCGGCGCAAGCGCCGAGATGGCGAAATCATTGCCATTTCAAATCGTCCCTATCCTTAAGGCCGCGCTTTAGCGACCGGGCCCCTTCCAATCGATCTGGCAGATTTCAGCGGAACGCCCGTCGAAATCCCACACGCGCCCGTGCGCACGCACGCGACCCTGCGTTGCTTTTGCCACGGTGATATCCGGTCCCATCCAATACTGAGTATTATGAACGACGATATCCTCGCCTTCGCGTGCGCCTTCGACCGGCACAACCTCGCCTTTGATGAACTTACCAACCATCAAGCGACGGGCCTTGCCTTCGTTTTCAAACACGACAGGTGCCCGTTCCGCGCCAAGGAACTCGGAAACCAGCATCGAGAAGAGGCCGGTAGTGCCCTTTGCTTTTCCGGAGAAAATCGCCACAAGCGCATCGAACGCGGCATCACTTGCGCGGTCATCGATATAGGCGGCGGCCTTCCAGTTGCCTCGCGCCATCAGGCCTGGGATTTCCAGAACCAAACCAACATTCAGGCCACTGAGATCAACATCTCCGTATTGCCCCTCGTCGATCCGAACACCGGACCACGCCTGGCAATAGCCTTCAGTCGGTGGGTGTTGACCGAGGCTCACCACGCAGGGGCAAAACACGGTACAGTTGCAGTTCAGGATCAATTCACCCTTGATCGACCAAGGCACCGTGCCCAACTCAGCAGTCATTACATCATTCATGTCCGTCTCTCCTTCCGGATCAAAAAACCAAGACCAGACCAGCGGCACCAATCAGTGCAAGTCCAACGGGTCGTGTCAGATACCGCCCGATATCGGGCATTTTTTCCAAGAACATCAAAATCATGGCACCGCCCATCCACAGGAGGTTCATCGTGCCTCCGACGAAGGCAAGCACCATCAGCGCCCAGCAGCATCCGAGGCACACAGCGCCGAGGCGTAGCCCCATACGCAACGGACCTTCATTCCAATACTGCATAAAGAAGGTAAGCGGTTTGCGGCACTTGCTCAGGCAGGCTTCTTTCAGCGCCGAAAACTGGTAAGCTCCAGCGATCAAAAGCAGGCTCGCGGTGACCAGATCATTCGTGCTTTTTCCAAAGCCGTCGAGCAGCTGGAATTCTGCCAGCACGACCTGCAAAATGCTAGCAACAACGGAGAAGCCACCCCAAACGGCCAAATACCCGAACAATAGCGCCCCAAAACCGCGCGCAGCACCAGAAATCACCAGATCATCCCAAGTGACGAGCGCGGGAATTGCCGTCGGGGCCATCATCGCTGCGGACATCAGCAGCCACATCAAAATAGTGATGGGCAGACCGGCCCACCCGGCCTCCACAGTACATAGCTCACGCCAGAAATCCGCGCCGTATAGATCAGCCAAATTTCTTAATTCAACCGGGGTCTGCATGGCAAAAAGCGCAGCCCAGGCCGCGAGGACAACCGCGTATAGCCCGAGCCAATGCGGCGCGCCCATCCGTCTAAATGTTGCTAACACCTGCATTTCGGCTTTTCCGGCTTGGTTCCGCGACTCGAATGTATTATCCGTGGTAAACGACCGATAATTGTCTGACAATTGAAAAATGTCTGACAATTGAAATTTTCGGATATTGCGAAATGACGCATGAGGATCGACTAGAATGAAGACCCAACTGGTTACGAGCAAAGATTTCTCCGTTCAAATTGCGCAAGCAATCAAAGAAACGATCGTTTCAGGTCACCTGCCCGCGGACGGACGGCTTCCGTCAGAAGCCGACCTTGCGACAAAATTTGACGTCTCTCGTTCAACGGTGCGTGAAGCACTCAAGCGCCTCGCCGCGCAAAACCTTATCCGAACCCAACGGGGCGCAACCGGCGGCGCTTTCGTGAACAAAATCAGCTTCGCGCAAGCACAAGAGCAAATGGCGACAACCGCAACACTTTTGCTCTCAATGAACGCAATTGACTTTGAAACCGCCTGTGAATCTCGCTTCACTCTCGAGCGCGCTTGCCTTGCCTTGGCCTGCGCACGGCGCTCGGAAGCTGATCTCGAACTCATGGAGAAAGAGATCGAAAAACAAGCCGACCCGCTTCTCAGTGACGAGTCCTTTTGTGCTTCCGACGTGGGCTACCACCGTGCGCTGGTGGATGCAGCGCAGAACCCCATTCTATCGTGGCAGCTCGCCGCATCAGTCGAAGCCATGCAACCGCTGATGAACATGATCACATATTCAGGTCGCTCGCGCGCGCGCATCATCGCGCTGCACCGCGCTCTGTTAGATGCGGTTAAAGCGGGCCAACAAATACAGGCAGAGGCCGCGATGGACGATCTCGCCGCCTACATTCTCGACCTTGGGAAAAAATACCTGCAAGAGCGGCGATCACCTTCGGAAAAGACTATCGCTGACTAACGCCAAAAAGACATGACAGAATCCATATGATCGGCCACTCTCCTCGGAAATAATATCGGGGAAGGCTCATCGTATGGCGCAACCAAGAATCCGCACCGAATTTCCGCACGAAATAAAGGAAATCGAGAACATCTGGATCCCGATGCCAGACGGGACAAGGCTTGCTGCGCGGATATGGCTTCCCGTCGATGCCGAAACGAATCCCGTACCCGCCATTCTCGAATACCTGCCCTATCGCAAACGCGACGGCACCGTCGAGCGCGACCACCTGACCCACCCCTATTTTGCGGGATACGGCTATGCCTCCGTTCGGGTTGATATGCGTGGGACCGGCGACAGTGAAGGCGTCTGCCTTGGCGAGTACTTGCGCCAAGAACAGGACGACGCCCTAGCGGTGATCGAATGGATCACCGCGCAGCCTTGGTGCGCCGGCACTGTTGGTATGATGGGGATCAGTTGGGGCGGCTTCAACGGCCTCCAAGTCGCGGCAAGGCGGCCAGAGGGGCTGAAAGCCGTGATAACGCTTTGCTCGACCGATGACCGCTACGCGGACGATATCCATTTCATGGGTGGCGCCATCCTGACGGACAAGCTCAGCTGGGGCGCAACTGCTTTTACAATAGCCATGACCCCTCCCGACCCCGCAATCGTGGACGAGAGTTGGCGGAAAATGTGGCTAGAAAGACTGGAAAATAACGGTTGCTGGCTAATGGACTGGTTCCGTCACCAAAGACGCGATGCTTTTTGGCAGCATGGATCGGTTTGCGAAGACTATAGCGCCATTACCGCAGCAGTTTATGCCATCGGCGGATGGGCCGACGGTTATACCAACCCCGTCTTCCGAATGATGGATAATCTAAACTGCCCAAAGAAAGCATTGATCGGCCCTTGGGCGCATAAGTATCCCCACTTCGCTAATCCAGGACCGCAGATCGGCTTCTTGCAAGAGGCGCTCCGCTGGTGGGACCAGCACCTGAAAGGGATTGATACCGGAATCATGGATGAACCAATGATCCGTGCCTGGCTGCAGGATGCCCATGCGCCCACACCAAGGCATCCGGAGCGCCAAGGGCGCTGGATCGCCGAGGATGACTGGAGCATGTCCAATGCGGGTACAGCGTGGCACTTGACGAAAGAAGCCCTGCTCGACAGCGTACCGACGCAATCCGCAGGTCGGCTGACAATCAAGTCGCCGCATACCGCGGGGCGCACGGCACCAAACTGGTTCCAATTCGGACTTGGTGCTGACGGCCCAACCGATCAAAACGGCGAAGCCGGTCTGGTTTGGTCAGTGGACAGCTCGCCCTTGTCAGAACAGTTGGATCTGTTTGGCTTTCCGCGTTTCACTTGCACTCTGGCATGTGACCGCCCTATTGGGCAAATCGGCGCGGTCTTGTCGTCTGTTGCACCAAACGGTCAGGCAACCATGATCAGCTACGGCGTACTCAACCTGACCCATCGCATAAGCCACTCGGATCCATCGCCGATGCCTGTGGGAACAGATGTTACTGTTGAGGTGCAACTCAATGCCTGCGGTCAAGTCGTGCCCGCAGGGCATCGTCTGAGGCTGGCCCTCTCCTCTGCATACTGGCCGATCATCTGGCCTTCGCCCGAAAGCGCAACGCTCGATATTGACCTGTCATCAGCGCGATTATTCCTGCCAACAAGGCGCGCTTCTCAGCGGGATAGCACCCTTGCCCCGTTTCACGAGGCAGAAGGGGCAGCGCCACTCAGAGCTGAGGCGCTGACCGAAGGAAATTGGTACCGGCGCCTTATTTCGGACATCGGCACAGGAACCGAAACATTACATCGCTTCAATGACACCGGAGAAGTGCGTCACGCCCACACCGGCCTGACAATACGTTATATTCAGGACGAGACGTTCAACATTCACCCTGATGATCCCAACAGCGCATTTGGCAATTGCAAATGGCGCAAGAGTTATGCGCGTGAAGGATGGAAAGCCGAGGTCGAAACAGAATGCTCAGTGAGAGCGCAGCCTGAATTCTGGGACATCCATGCCACGCTCATAGCCAGAGAGAACGGTACCGAAATCTTCAGACGTGACTATGAAGAAGCCATTCCGCGCGATCTGGTCTAGACAACTCGTGACAAGATTGAAATGCAGCAGACATCCTAAATTTACCTCCGACCGTGATTGGTGAACCGAACACGGCGCTGCTTTCGAAATGTCATCAAGTCCCTGATCGCGAGCGTGTCACCAAGGCCCCACGAGGGTTTCCAGGGGGCATTACGCCTATAACGCCCCATTCCTGAGATGCTTGGAAAGAACAGCGCCGAGCTCTTTGACCTGAAACGGTTTTGCAAGATACCCGTCAAAACCCGCATCAATGCATTTGGCAGCCTCACCCGCTATCGCATTTGCAGTGATTGCGATGATCGGTTTGCGGCCGAGCTGTTGCTCGCTCTCCAATTTGCGAATGGTCTTGGTCATTTCATAGCCGTCGAGAATTGGCATATGGCAATCACTCAAAACAATATCGAAATTGTGCTCCTTAAACCTTCGAAGCCCGTCCGCACCGTCATTGGCCACCTCAACGGAATAGCCAAGAGCCTCCAACTGCAGCATGATCACACGCTGATTGATGAGATTATCCTCCACCAAAAGAATACGCTTATTGGCTGGTTGATCAGGCAATACATCTCGCTGCTCGCTTTGAAAGCCCTCGTCCCGCTTCGGCCATGACAAATGCGCTTTCGCTAACGTCGAAATCGCTTCTATCAACCGTGACGGAAGGATCGGGCTCCGGTGAATAGTGTATATCTTTTCGCCATGCAGTCCCTGTTCAACGCTACGGTCATCAACAATCCTGATGCATCCAATGACATTGCCCCGGCTGATAAGCCCCCGCACAGTCCGGTCAATTTCCCGTAAATGGCCCGTCGCAACGCCAACGATCACATCACCGGAAATCGTGTCCAACGCAGCGAGTAGGTCGCTCTCGCTGTAGAAACTCAAAAACGGCACGCCTTCAATGAGCGTTTCGTTTTGGACGGATCCATCAGGACTGAGCTCATCATCAAATAGGAGTGCAACCGTAAATGGATTATGAACGGTGGGGCTTGTCGCAGGCGTAATAACTGGCACCTTCAACCTAATTACAAAGGTTGATCCACGTCCGACCTCCGTTTGGACTGAAATTTCGCCTCCCAAGAGCTCAACAAGATTTTTGGTGATACTCAGGCCCAACCCGCTGCCACCATAACGACGGGTGGTCGAGATTTCCTCTTGGGAAAATGCTGAAAACAGGTTTTCTGCATATTCAGGTGACATGCCTATGCCATTATCTGAGACGCGTATCTCCAGTTCTCCGCTGCTGCCAGCGCTCAACTTTAGGAGAACTTTGCCCACCCCTTTCGGATCATCAGGCTGCGAAAACTTGACCGCACTGCTCAGCAGGTTCGTGAAGATTTGCCCAAGTCGTACTGGGTCACTGGAAATGATCTCTGGGACATTTGCGCCGATGATCAGGCTGGTCCGTACGTTCATGTTATCGGCAGAGAGCGCGATATTCATCACCGCATCTTCCGCGATTTCGCGCAGATTTGTGTCGGTCACTTCCACATCGAGACGCCCCGCCTCGATTTTCGAAAAATCAAGGATATCGTCAATGATACGAAGGAGCGCATGGCCGGACGACAATATGGTTGCCAACATATCGCGCTGACCCTTTTGAAGATCAGATCGCGCCAACAGTTCAGCCATCCCGACGACACCATTCATCTGCGTCCGTATTTCATGGCTCATATTGGCAAGGAATGCCGATTTGGCGCGACTTGCAGCTTCCGCCTGAATATTCGCTTCAACCAAGTTCGCATTGATTTCTTGGTCCATTTCGATCCGCCTCAAAAGATGAAGCAGCGTCATGAACAAACCAATAGTGATCAATAACGTCGAAGTTACGTTGAAATACCAGCTCAAACGCAGATGCAAATTTTCCATCACATTCATAGCTGACATCATTC